>NZ_JMPI01000021.1 GCF_000735355.1 Buttiauxella agrestis ATCC 33320 | reverse complement strand
GAGGGCCCGCCAAAAATATTGGTCCTACCAATCCCTTCCAAAACGTGACCACCTCACGCTTACTGACAAAATGCACAACACAACCATTGCCAATGATTAACAAAAGATTAACCTTTACGCATTAACTACCCTACATCGCCTCATTGGTCCTACCAATCAGGCAAAAAATAATAAGCACATCACGTTCTGGAGAGTCCTGCATGCAAGCCTGGCAACAAGTCTACGACCCCGCAGGTAACATTTGGCTATCAAGTCTCATCGCTGCAATTCCGATTATTTTCTTCTTCTTCGCATTGATAAAACTGCGCATGAAGGGCTACACCGCCGCCACAATTACCGTGGGTCTGGCGTTACTCGTGGCACTCTTTTTCTATCGCATGCCGGTTGACCGCGCATTGTCGTCAGTGGTTTACGGCTTCTTCTACGGCTTATGGCCGATTGCGTGGATTATTATCGCTGCGGTATTCGTCTACAAAATTTCGGTGAAGACCGGGCAATTCGATATTATCCGCTCGTCGATTCTCTCCATTACGCCAGACCAGCGCCTGCAAATGCTGATTGTCGGTTTCTCGTTTGGCGCGTTTCTGGAAGGCGCTGCGGGATTTGGCGCTCCGGTCGCCATCACCGCCGCCTTGCTGGTTGGGCTGGGTTTTAACCCACTGTACGCAGCCGGGTTATGCCTGATCGTCAACACCGCGCCCGTCGCATTTGGCGCGATGGGGATCCCGATTATTGTTGCAGGCCAGGTGACCGGGCTGGACAGTTTTGAAATCGGGCAGATGGTTGGCCGCCAGCTACCGTTCCTGACGATGATCGTGCTGTTCTGGATTATGGCTATCATGGATGGCTGGCGCGGCGTGAAAGAAACCTGGCCTGCGGTTATCGTGGCGGGCGGCTCGTTTGCCATCGCGCAGTTTCTCAGCTCCAACTTCTTAGGCCCGGAACTGCCGGATATCATCTCTTCACTGGTTTCTTTGGTTTGCTTGACGGCTTTCTTGCGTGTCTGGAAGCCGGTTCGCATCTTCCGCTTTGGCGATGTCGGCGCATCAGTCACAGACCAGACGCTGGCTCGCAAAAATTACACCGCAGGCCAGGTGGTTCGCGCCTGGATGCCGTTTATCTTCCTGACGGCGACCGTAACGTTGTGGAGCATTCCACCTTTTAAAGCACTGTTCGCACCAGGTGGTGCAATGGCCGATTGGGTATTTAACGTCTCGGTGCCATATCTGGACAAAATGGTCGCCAAAATGCCACCGGTTGTCGCCGAAAGCATGGCCTACGCGGCGGTGTATAAATTTGACTGGTTCTCCGCAACCGGCACCGCGATTCTGGTTGCCGCGCTTATCTCCATCGTTTATCTGCGCATGAAACCGAAAGCCGCCATCGAAACCTTCGGTGAAACGCTTAAAGAATTAGCGCTGCCGATTTACTCCATCGGCATGGTGCTGGCCTTCGCCTTTATCTCGAACTATTCCGGCCTTTCGGCAACGCTTGCGCTGGCTCTGGCGCACACCGGCCACGCATTTACTTTCTTCTCGCCATTCCTGGGTTGGCTGGGCGTATTCCTGACCGGGTCCGATACATCATCAAACGCTTTGTTCGCCGCCTTACAGGCCACAACGGCACAACAAATTGGCGTGTCAGATTTGTTGCTGGTTGCCGCTAACACCACCGGGGGCGTGACCGGGAAGATGATTTCACCGCAGTCGATTGCGATTGCCTGCGCCGCGGTAGGTTTAGTGGGCCGGGAATCGGACTTGTTCCGCTTCACCGTCAAACACAGCTTAATTTTCACCTGCATGGTCGGCGTCATCACCACGCTTCAGGCCTATGTCTTAACCTGGATGATCCCTTAATGACGACTCAACCGCGCCTGGCTGACCATTTAGTTGAGCGCGTAAAATCCTTAATTAGCGAACGTAAACTGGAGGCGGGCATGCGGTTGCCCGCCGAACGCCAGCTTGCCACCGAGATGGGCGTTTCACGCTCTTCTCTTCGCGAGGCGATTCAAAAACTGATCAGCGAAGGCATTCTGATTAGCCGTCGCGGCGGCGGGACTTTTGTACGTTACGAAGTTCAGGCCTGGTCCGAGCAACGCATTGTTCAGCCGCTCAAAACGTTGGTTGAGAACGATCCGAACTATCGCTACGACATTTTGGAAGCCCGACATGCGATAGAAGCCAGCACCGCCTGGTACGCCGCTCAGCGTGCCACGCCCGCCGACAAAGAGAAACTCATCGCCTGCTTTGATGCCACCGTGAAATTCAAAGAAAGCGACGACCCGGATCTGGCCGCGCAGGCGGATGTGCGTTTTCACCTGGCGATTGCCGAGGCCTCGCACAACATCGTGCTGCTCCAGACGATGCGTGGATTTTTTGACCTGCTGCAATCCTCCGTAATGCACAGCCGCCAACGCATGTACACCGTGCCGACTATTTTTGCCGGACTCACCGAACAACATAACGAACTGTTGCAGGCCATTCTGGCAGGCGACCCGGAACGCGCACGCGTGGCTGCAAAAACGCACCTCGGGTTTGTCCATACCACGATAAAAACCCTGCATGAAGACGAAGCCCGACAGGCGCGAATCAGCCGCCTGCCCGATGAAGACACCGACGTAATAAGGGACGAAAATCCATGATTATTTCTGCTGCAAGTGACTACCGTGCCGCTGCAAAGCGCATCCTGCCCCCCTTCCTGTTCCATTATATCGACGGTGGGGCTTATGCCGAACACACGCTGCGACGTAACGTTGATGACCTGGCAGAAGTGGCGTTAAAGCAGCGCGTTTTAAAAAATATGTCGGCACTGAGCCTTGAAACCAAACTGTTTAACGAAACGTTGTCGATGCCGGTCGCACTGGCTCCCGTTGGGCTATGTGGCATGTACGCCCGTCGTGGTGAAGTCCAGGCGGCAAAAGCGGCGGCGGCAAAAGGCATTCCTTTTACGCTTTCCACCGTTTCCGTCTGCCCGATTGAAGAAGTCGCTCCGGCCATTGACCGCCCAATGTGGTTCCAGCTTTATGTTTTGAAAGACCGTGGCTTTATGCGTAATGCGCTGGAAAGAGCCAAAGCGGCGGGCTGTTCGACACTGGTGTTTACCGTCGATATGCCAACGCCAGGCGCTCGTTACCGCGACGCCCACTCCGGCATGAGCGGGCAACACGCCGCCCTGCGCCGCTACTGGCAAGCGGTGACGCACCCGCAGTGGACGTGGGATGTGGGTCTGAATGGTCGCCCGCATGATTTAGGCAACATCTCGACTTACCTGGGCAAACCGACCGGGCTGGAAGATTACATTGGCTGGCTGGCGAATAACTTCGATCCGTCAATTTCCTGGAGTGACCTGGAGTGGATCCGTGAGTTCTGGGACGGCCCGATGATCATTAAAGGTATTCTCGACCCTGAAGACGCCAAAGATGCCGTGCGATTTGGTGCCGATGGCATTGTGGTTTCCAACCACGGAGGCCGCCAGCTCGACGGCGTGCTCTCGTCTTGCCGCGCCCTGCCTGCTATTGCCGACGCGGTAAAAGGCGATATCGCGATCCTCGCTGACAGCGGGATCCGCAGCGGTCTGGACGTGGTGCGCATGATTGCTCTGGGTGCCGATACTTGTCTGTTAGGCCGCGCCTATCTCTACGCGCTGGCGACTCACGGCCAGGCTGGCGTTACCAATTTACTGAACTTGATCGAGAAAGAGATGCGCGTGGCCATGACGCTAACGGGTGCAAAATCCATCGCCGAAATCAGCCAGGAGATGCTGGTGCGCGAAGGTCTGAAAGATATCCTTTCGCCGCAAAGCATGGCGGTTGGTTTTTAGAGAAAGAAAAGTGCTCGCACCATTGCACAATGTGGCGAGCATTTTGTTTACCCCGTTAATTCAGCAAAGTGGATCCCAGCCGCATTAATGATTTTTTTGGTGGTGCTAATAGTCGGGTTGCCGCGTGCGGAAAGCGTTCTGTAGAGAGTTTCGCGGTTCAGTTTGGTTTCGGCTGCAATTTTGCTCACCCCACCTCGAGCTTCAACGAGACGACGTAAAGCCAGCAGGAATAACACTTCACCGTTCTGTTCATCCAGACCCGCAAATGCCCCTTTGATATATTCAACGGCAAAGGCGGGGTCTTCTTGAAGCATTTCAATCACTGTTTGGTCGAACTCGTTAAATTTCATTTTCTGACTCCAGATGTTCTTGCCACCATACCACTGCCTGATCGATATCCGCTTGCTGCCTGCGTTTATCGCCACCGAGCAATAACAGGTAAGTGTCCTTGCCCTCATGTGCGTAATAAATCCGATAACCAGGACCTTCATCAATTCGCATTTCCCATACACCTTGCCTGCAAGGCCTATGGTCGCCAGGGTTATTGAGCGCCAACTGGTCGATACGCCGCACAATTTTAAATTTCGCCCGCGCATCCTTTAATGCTCTTAACCACTCATTAAAGGGCGTCTTACCGTTTTGCAGTTTGAAGTACTTAATGATATTCATCCTTGAAACCTCTCGAGTGTAGCTTTTATACCACATCAGTCAATGATTTTATTTTGAGCAAAATAATCTCCTGGAGATGCAGGCTATGGCATAGAAAGGAAAATTGGCAGGGATGTTCGAGAGGGAGTTTCAGCTTTGCGGCATGCCTTCCAGCATGGAAAAAAATGACAGAGTTTTGCCTCCAGATTTACCGGAGGCATCACATATTGATTATCAGTTAAGTTTGTAGTCCAACGTGATTTCAGCTTTCATCAGTTGTGATACCGGGCAACCGGCTTTGGCTTTTTGAATGATTTGGTCGAATTTGGCGCTATCGGCACCTGGCACTTTTACTGTGCTGGTTAGCGCAATTTTGGTGATAGCAAAACCGCCTTCGGTTTTATCCAGTGAAACATCAGCGGTGGTATCAATGCTTTCTGCGGTGTAACCCTCTTCGCCCAACATCAACGACAGCGCCATGGAGAAACATGCCGCGTGCGCTGCACCGATTAGCTCTTCTGGATTGGTTCCGGGTACACCCTCAAAACGGGTATTAAAACCATAGGGTTGCTGCTTTAGCGCCCCGCTTTCGGTGGACACGGTGCCCTTACCGCGTTTAATGTCGCCTTCCCAGTGTGCTTGCCCTTTCTTATGAATCGTCATATCTGCGCTCCTGTTTTATTGACACAAACCACAAGTATAGGAGTTGGATACGTCTTCGCCTGGTAACTAAGAGCAATCCTTTCGTAACGTAAAAATAAATCGAATAAATCATCGCTCTCGAATGTTCACTGCATACCGAACACGATGAGGATTTTGCCATGAACCATTTTTCTCGTTTTTTGTTACCCGCTGTTGTAAGCAGCGTATTTTTACTTTCAGGCTACGCCCAGGCCATGGGTGGCAGCAGCGATGAACCCACGCCACCAACCTGCCCCAAAGGGCAAATTTACGATCAAAAAACCAAAACTTGCATGGTCGATAAGGGCGGGATGATAGGTGACGAAGCCCGTACTGATTACGCTTACGCGCTGGCAAAAGCGGGTCGTTATCAAGAGGCTCTGGAGATGCTCAACACCCTGCAAGACCCGAATACAGCCGAAGCGCTGAATTATCGGGGATATGCCACCCGCAAGCTGGGCCGCACCGATGAAGGCATCAGCTATTATTTAAAATCTGTCGCGCTTGATCCCAAATATCCAAAAGTTCGTGAGTATCTGGGTGAAGCCTACATGATAAAAAACCGTCCTGACCTGGCGCGTGAACAACTGGCGACCATCAAAACCTTATGCGGTACAGGCTGCGAAGAATATCGTGACCTGGCAGCCGCCATCGACGGTCATCCGGAGTCCTGATATTCGCCTGTGGAGGCAAAAATCAGCAGCGAAACGATACGCAAAGAAATTGCCCAATACCTTTCCCGCTTGTGGCGCTATGGCCTGGTGCTTTCCCACCGGCGGGATGTGGCGGATGATTTGGTGCAGGCTACCTGTGTGCGGGCGCTGGAACGCGCCCCGCAATTTATTGCTGGCAGTCGTATGGACCGCTGGCTGTTTTCGATATTGCATTCGATCTGGATTAATGAAGTTAGGGCGCAGCAAATTCGCCGTGGGCAAGGTTTTGTCGATGTGGATGAACTGGTCGGTGAAGAACACAGCGACGACCCCATCTGGTCAAATGATGTGATGAAGCGGGTGAATCGCCTACCCGAAGCCCAGCGCAATACCGTGTTTTTGGTCTACGTGGAAGAGTTGTCTTACCGGGAGGCTGCAGTCGTACTGAATGTCCCTGTCGGGACGGTGATGAGCCGTCTTGCCACCGCTCGCCTCACCCTCGCACAGGACACCGCGCTCCAGGCCAGTTCGCCGCAATTCAAAGGAGAGAAAACATGAGGCTTCACCTCGGTTCTGACGAAATGCTGGTGGCGTATCTGGATAATGAGCTAAGTGAAACCCAGCGTAAGGTGCTTGAATCCCGGTTAGCTAAAGACAATGCGCTGGCGCAGCGGTTGGCGCTGCTCGAACGCAGCAATCTTCCTTTCAAATCCGCTTTTGAGCCTTTGCTGGAGCTGGCTCCTGATGAACACTTACAACAGCAGTTTTCTGCAGAATTTCGCAAAAATCACAACGTCTCAAGACGCAATTTAATTGCCGCCGCCGTAAGCTTCCTGGCGTTAGGCGTAATTGGCGATCGGGTGTTTCTGCACTTTTCGCAACCGGAGGAAAACTGGCGCGAATTAGTGGCGCAATATATGGCGCTTTATACCCCAGAAACACTGGCTGAAACGCCAACTCCGCAGGCTCTCGATGCGCAGTTGAAAGTTACCGAAACGCAGCTCGGCGTTACGCTCGCGGCCGCAAGCCTTGCTCTGCCCAATGCCACGCTGAAAAACGCTCGTGTTCTGGCCTACGAAGATCGGCGCATCGCGCAAATTACCTGGCTTGAAAGTACTGGCCCGCTGGCACTGTGTATCACCCGGCAAACCGGAAACGCGATAGATGCTCAAAGCGAACAACGTCTGGACATGAATATTGTTTACTGGGCGAGTCAGTCACACCAGTTTATGGTGATTGGCCACGAAACACCTGCAAAAATGAGCGAAATTGCCGAACGGTTGCAGCACGGTATCGGCACCTGATTCGCGTGCTTTTACGTCCGGGAAATCAACGTTAGACAGCCCAGTCTTCCGCGCGTAGCCCTGCCACACTATGGAATGCGCGGTCGCTGGTCACAATAGTGGTTTTTTCACTTAATGCGTGAGCCGCAATCAACATGTCTAACGTGCCCATCACCTGGCCTTTTTTCTCCAGACTCGCCCTGAGTTTACCGTACGTTTCAGCCGCTGCGCTGTCCCATGGGTACACCGATACAGTATCAAGAAAGCCCATAACTGCTGCCTTCAGGGTTTTATTTTGCCGTTTTGCCACGCCAAAAAGCAGCTCCGCCTCCGTAATACTTGAAATCACAATACTGGAAGGCGGAACGTTAGAAATCCTGGCGATAACCTGAGGATGTTGGCGTAAAAAATAAGTGACCGTATGGGTATCCAGCATCCAGACCATTACTTAATTCCTGCAAAAGGATCTCTGTCCGCAGGAGGCTGATTGCGTTCTTCTGCATCCAGGAAGTTATCTGGCACACGCGCTTTTGCAATCAGAGAGATAACGTTATCCCAGTTATCTGGTTTTGCTGGTCTTTTTGAAAGAATCACATTGCCTTCCTTGTCTTGTCGGATATAAACCCTGTCGGTATCGAATTCGAATTCCACCGGTAACCTCACCGCCTGGTTCCTGCCATTTTTAAAAATCTTCGCGATACGTTCCATTCCCTTCTCCCTACAAAATATAGCCTATGCCAAAGCATATGCCTTCTGCTGATTTTAGCCAACAGGGATTCGTAAGAAGAAAGAATAAACGACAGGCAAAAACTAACGCGTTTCAGCGACACTTGCCTGTTTTTTTTCAGAGTAGATTTTGATTGTGCCAGGAGGTTTCCGCAGGAAATGAAACACGTACATTTAGACCAAAATTAATTGAAGGGATCTCGCAATTTAGCATGTTGGCGGAGGGAAAAATCTCTCCGCCAGCCGCCAGGTTATTGCACTAAAGCCGTCAGTTTGCCAAAAACTTGTGCACCGTCTGCGTCACGTTTGATTTGCACCACATCTTCAAGTTTGTCGATTTGGCTGATCATTTGCTCAAGACGCTGGTCGTCTGCCACCTGTAGCCAGATACGGCTCTGGTCGCCCTGTGGGAGCGGAAGACAGAGGATCCCTTCAACGTTAAAAGCGCGGCGGGCAAACAAGCCGCAAATGTGAGACATCACGCCCGGATGGTTGCGCACAGTAAGTTCAAGAATAACAGTTAGTTGTTGCATGGCTTACTCTCCAATCATCTCAATATTGGCAGCGCCTGGCGGCACCATCGGGAATACTTTTTCGCTGGCATCAATGCGCACGTGAATCAGGCATGGGCCTGGGCGCGAAATAGCTTCTTGTAACGCAGCTTGTGGGTTTTCGGCGGCGTTCAAATCGCAGGTTTGCAGCCCAAAACCTTCGGCAATTTTCAGGAAGTTAGTTTGCCCGGAATAGGTCGCGGCAAAGACATTTTGTTGATAGAACAGCGTTTGTTGTTGATGTACCAGTCCCAGCGCCTGGTTGTTCAGCAGGATAATTTTCACATCCAGGTTATGTTCGGCAGCGGTCGCCATTTCCTGAATATTCATCATGATGCTGCCATCGCCGGTAAAACACAGCACTTTGCGATTGGGTTCCGCCAGCGCCGCGCCAACTGCCGCTGGCAGGCCAAAGCCCATAGTCCCTAAACCACCGGAAGTCAGCCACTGGCGTGGACGGTTCAGCGGATAAGCCTGTGCCACCCACATTTGGTGCTGCCCAACGTCGGTTGTGATAATCGCGTCATCATCCACACACGCCGCCGCCGCGTTGATCAGGCCGTATGGCGTCAACGGGTTGTCAGCGCCCGGCATGTTGAATGGAAATTCCTGCTGCAAACCAGCGACCTGTTGCAGCCACTGCTGGCGCAGTTGCGCGTTAACTTTTGGCAGTAATTGTTCCAGCACTTCGCCCACATCGGCGCGAATAGCGATATGCGCTTGTTTGATTTTGCCCAACTCGGCGCGGTCGATATCGACGTGAATGATTTTCGCATTCGGGCAGAATTCTTCAGTTTTACCAATTGCCCGGTCGTCAAAACGCGCGCCCAGAACAATCAGCAAGTCCGCTTCCTGCAAAATAAAATTGGTGCTGCGTGCGCCATGCATCCCCAACATGCCCAGAGATAATGGGTGTTTAGCCGGGATCGTGCCGAGCGCCATGAGCGTCATCGTGGTGGGCAAATTCGCTTTCTCAGCAAGCGCACGCGCATCCGCATGAGCATTAATCACCCCGCCACCGAGATATAGCACCGGGCGCTGCGCCTGGTTAATCATCGCGGCAGCATCAGAAATTTGTTGAGCATCAAATTGTGGCGCAGGGGTCGGCGCACACACCGCTGGCAACTCGCTGATGTCGATTTCAGCGGTCTGTACGTCTTTTGGAATATCAATCCATACCGGCCCTGGGCGGCCTGACTCAGCAATGCGGAACGCCTCGCAAATCACCTGCGGCAGTTCGGCGATATCGCGCACTAAATAGTTGTGTTTGGTAATGGGAATGGAGATGCCGTAGGTGTCGACTTCCTGGAATGCATCGGTGCCAATCATGGATTTTGGCACCTGCCCAGTGATGCAGACCAGCGGGATGGAATCGAGGCGCGCATCGGCGATGGCGGTAACCAGGTTCGTAGCACCCGGGCCACTACACGCGATACACACCGCGGCTTTGCCCTGGGTTCGTGCCATGCCTTGTGCCATAAAGCCTGCGCCCTGTTCGTGGCGCGCCAGAATATGACGAATTTTTTGGCTTTGGCTCAGTGCGTTATAAAGCGGCAGGACTGTGCCACCGGGAATACCGCTGATGGTGGTAATGCCATGATGTTCAAGCAGTTGCACAATCAACTGTGCGCCCGTAATGCGGTTTGCTTGCGGTGGGTTTTCCGATATTGCCATTGCTCCAGTCCTTCTTCTTATGCCGTTTCGCTTTTGGCCGGGGGACTAAAACAAGAAACCCCGCCCGGTTTGCGCCGGCGGGGTTTTGGAATCGATACGTTGATTCAGACCCTACGGCGCTAAGCCTGCGACCACCACCACACGCACGACGACCACCGCGGCTGGTAGCGCGGTTAGTAGTAGGCCAGTGTTGCGAGTGAATGTAGTCATTAGGGTCCTGAATATGTGTTGTGCGTTTTTAACGTCGAAATTTATACAAACATACTGCTTCATTTCACACAACAGCTTTATTTGTCTCAGCAAAAAAACGTGCACGAGATCACATCAATTAAATAGCCGTTGCAGCGAATTCACGTTTTAATTCGTCAATCGGCAGATAACGTCCGATGATGACCAGCCTTGAAACCCGTTGTTCAGTGGGGTGCCAGACCGAACCATAATCAAAACCCACGACTTTGTGGACTCCTTGCACAATCAGCCGTTGCGGGTTGCCGTCAATTGCCAGCACGCCTTTGTAGCGCAACATGTCGTTGCCAAAACGCGCAATGCAGCTTTCCATAAACGCGCCTATTTTCTTCACATCCAACAATCCCGCATCAAAAACGTGTGCCTGAATGGCGTCGTCCCAGGAGCGTTTTGCAGACGCTTTACGAAATGGCTGGAAGCTAACGGGATGGTCGGCGTCGGCACGGATAACCCGAAATCCGGCGGTCGTTTCGATGCTATCCGTAAGCTCAAACGCGTCGAGATCGAGCCATAAATCGGCCGGGCATTCGCCGTTCACTATCTCAAAAAGATCCGCTTTGTTGTTGATCCTATGAATCCTTTCCAGCGCCTGGAGTTTGGTGTCTTCGTCAACACGATCCGCTTTGGTCAGTAAAATGCGATCGGCAAAACCGAGCTGCGAGGCCGCCACCGCATGTTCATCTAACTGGCGCGAAATATGTTCCGCATCGGCCAACGCGATCACGGCATCAAGGCGCAACGCTTCACGCAGATATTCATCAACAAAGAAGGTCTGGACGATGGGCGCGGGGTCGGCGAGGCCGGTGGTTTCCACAATCAGGCGTTCAAAATTGAGTTGTCCCGCCGCGCGTTTTGCCAACATTTCTCGTAATGCGGCAGTGAATTCCCCGCGAACGCTACAACACACGCAGCCGTTACTTAACTCCACAACGTTGACGTTATCCCCGCCTTTGAGCAGCGCGCCGTCGATGTTTACCGCACCGAATTCATTTTCCAGAATCGCAACAGGTTGGTTGTCGTTGTGGGCGAGAAAGTAGTTAAGAAGTGTGGTTTTCCCTGAGCCAAGAAAGCCCGTTAACAGAGTGACAGATACCGCTTGATTCATGTCATATTCCTTAGATTAACAGCAGCGAGCGCCGCCTTTGCCGCCGTAGCGTGCATCCTGACGCTCGCGGAAAAACTCTTCGTAGGTCATCGGCGTCTGTTCAGGATGCGTCAGGCGCACGTGTTGTACATAGTTGTCGTAATCAGGCACGCCAACCATTAGCTTCGCGGCCTGGCCGAGATATTTGCCTGCTTTGGCGAGTGTGTCGAACATGTTTGGCTCCAGTGTTGTTGGGTG
>NZ_JMPI01000020.1 GCF_000735355.1 Buttiauxella agrestis ATCC 33320 | reverse complement strand
GNGAAATACTGACTTAATGCGCGCTCTTCGCCTGCGCAACAATCTGCTCAACGTCTTCCGGCATCTTCTCGTAAGGCGTTTCTTTCGCGGTTGGCAGGTCTGACTTCAGCGCCTGCATGGCGGTTTTAATCGCAAACAGACCAATCACCACCACAACCACCATAAAGAAGATGGTCAACCCGGCATCCAGACGGTTGTTAAACACCAACTGCGATAGCTGCGATTTGGTGTATTGCGCCGGAATATTGCCGCTGTCGATCATTGCCTGGAATTTGTTAGCGATAGCCAGGAAGCCTACTTTTGCATCCGGGCTGAACGCTTTTTGCCAGCCCGCCGTCAAGGTACAGATCAGCAACCACGCGGTTGGCACCAGCGCCACCCAGGCGTATTTCTGCTTCTTCATCTTGAACAGCACTACCGCGCACAGCATCAACGCCATACCCGCCAGCATCTGGTTGGCGATACCAAACAGCGGCCACAGGGTGTTAATCCCGCCGAGCGGATCAACCACGCCCTGGTGCAGGAAGTAACCCCACGCCATTACGCAAAGTGCCGTCGCCAGCAAGTTTGCCGGCAGCGAGTCAGTCCGTTTAAGTCCCGGCGAGATCACGCCCAGCAAGTCTTGCAGCATAAAGCGCGCCGCACGTGTACCCGCATCGACCGCCGTCAGAATAAACAGCGCTTCAAACAGAATGGCGAAGTGATACCAGAACGACACATCCATCAGGCCGCCCAGCGCACCGTGCAGAATGTACGCCATCCCGACCGCAAGCGTTGGTGCGCCACCCGCACGTGAAATAATGCTCTGCTCGCCCACGTCGTTGGCAATGTTGGTTAAGGTTTCAGGGGTAATATGGAAGCCCCAACTGCTGACCACGCCAGCCGCAGAAGCCACAACATCCACGGTACCCGCCGGAGCCAGAACCGCCAGCGGGCTGTTCATCGCGAAGTACACGCCTGGGTCGATAACACAAGCCGCCACCAGCGCCATAATCGCCACAAACGATTCCATCAACATGCCGCCGTAACCGATGAAGCAAGCCTGGTTTTCATTAGCCAGCATCTTCGGCGTGGTGCCAGAAGCAATCAGCGCGTGGAAGCCCGAAACCGCGCCGCACGCAATCGTGATAAACAGGAACGGGAACAGGTCGCCGGTCCAGACCGGGCCGGTGCCATCAATGAACTTGGTCAACGAAGGCATTTGCAGCGTCGGACGCATAATCAAAATGCCAATGGCCAGGCCGATAATGGTGCCGATTTTCAGGAAGGTAGAGAGGTAATCACGCGGCGCAAGCAGCAGCCAGACCGGCAATACCGCCGCCACAAAACCGTAACCCACCAGCATCCAGGTCAGTTGCACGCCGGTATAGTCGAAGTACGGCGCCCAGGTTGGACTTTCGGCTACCCAACCGCCGGAGATAATCGCGAAGACCAGCATCACCAGGCCAATTACCGACACTTCGCCAATGCGGCCAGGGCGCAGGTAACGGATGTAGACCCCCATAAACAGCGCCAGCGGGATGGTAAACGCCACGGTGTAGGTGCCCCACGGGCTGTGAGTCAGCGCTTTCACCACGATCATCGCCAGCACCGCGAGGATGATGACCATAATCATGAAACAGGCCACCAGCGCGATGACACCCGCAGTGTTGCCCATCTCTTCTTTGACCAGTTCGCCCAGCGAACGCCCATCGCGGCGCGTCGAGACAAACAGCACCATAAAATCTTGTACTGCGCCGGCCAACACCACACCCGCCAGCAGCCAGAGCATGCCTGGCAAATACCCCATTTGCGCGGCAAGCACCGGCCCGACGAGCGGCCCCGCCCCCGCAATCGCAGCAAAATGGTGACCGAACAGCACTTTCTTGTCGGTCGGAACATAGTCCAGCCCGTCGTTATGGCGCACGGCTGGCGTCATACGAGTGGCATCAACGGTTAAGACTCGTTTAGCGATAAACAAGCCGTAGTAACGATAAGCGATGAGGTAGACGCAGATTGCAGCAACCACAATCCATAATGCGTTTATCTGTTCGCCACGATTGAGTGCGATATAGCCGAGCGCGAATGCACCGATCAGTGCAAGCACAGCCCATATGAGGTGTTTCCCTGGATTATTCATCTTTGTTTTCCATGTGTAGACCAGAAGCAGAGGTGTTACCGATTTGTTCTAGATCAAGCACGTGGATTTAACAATATTGAAACGAGAGAATGGAGTGGTTTGACCAGGTCTTTACATCAGCTTGTTAAGGAGATCACGATGCGGGGTACGGCGGGGGAGAAAAGCTGCCGGATGACGCTGCGCTTATCCGACCTACGAATGACATGCGGTTTTGTAGGGTGGATAAGCCGCCAGGCGTCATCCACCACAAATTCACCCCATCGTCGCCGTCGTCAACCGACTCGTGCAACACCGCTTGCCGCGCGCGTCGAAGATGGCAATTTCCCACACCTGGGAAGTCTTCCCAAGATGCAGCGGTTTGCATACGCCGCGCACTGACCCGGATGCAACAGCGCGATGATGGCTGGCGTTTATCTCCGTTCCCACCACGCACTGCCCGTCAGTGGTCGTCAGAAATCCCGCCATCGACCCGAGGGTTTCTGCCAGCACCACCGACGCGCCGCCGTGCAGCAAACCAAACGGCTGCTGGGTGCGGTTATCGACCGGCATTTCCGCTTCCAGGCTTTCGTCGTCCATGCGTGTGTAAACAATACCGAGATGCTCAACCATCGTTCCGGCGCTGGTTTGGTTTAGCTCGTCGAGCGATAACTGCCGTTTCCAGAGACTCATTCAGGCTCCCAGCGTAGCGCCGCCGTCAATCACAATATCCTGCAATGTAATGTGGCTGGCGTGCGATGAGGCGAGGAACAGAATGGTGCTGGCAATTTCCTGCGGGCGAGCGATTTTGCCCAACGGAATGCCCAGTTTGAACTGATCCGGGAATCCCTGAATGCGCTGCTGCTCGGCATCCGGCGTTTTCCACAGCGTGCGCTGCATATCGGTATCGGTCGAACCGGGCGACACCACATTACAACGCACGCCGAACGGTGCCAGCTCCAGGCCGACCGTTAACGCCAGGCTTTTCAGCGCCGCTTTTGATGCGCCATACGCCGACATTCCGGTGCGCGGCGTATGGGCCGCGTCCGATGCGACGGTGACAATCGCGCCACTCCGCTGTTCGCGAAAACGTGGCATCACGGCGCGGAACAGATTGAACGCCCCGCCTACGTTTACGGCAAAAGTGTCCTGCCAGTCCTGCAACGCCAGCGCATCCGTTGCGCCCATGCGTAAAATACCCGCCGCATTTACCAGCACATCAAGCTGTGGCTCGTTGCTCAATAAACGCTGCGTAACGGCGGCAACCTGTTCGGCATCCGCCACGTTTAACACTTCAGTTTCAAATGGATAGACTTCCAGCGGGAAGGCCAAATCGAGGCCGACGACGGTCGCCCCGGCGTCGCTAAACGCCCTTGCGGTGTGATAGCCGATGCCTTTTCCCGCGCCAGTTACCCAAACGGTTTTGCCGCTAAAGTCGATTTTCATGCTTAGGAACCCCGCGAAAGCAGCGCCCACCAGGCGTCGATCGTCGGGTTTTTCGCCAGCATCACGAAATCAATATCCGTGTGAATTTTGCGCCAACGAGCCGCCAGCGCCATCATGCGCACCGAATCCAGACCGTAATCAATCAGGTTTTCGTCATCTTGCGGAATGTCGGATTCATCAAGCAATGGCAGCACGAGTTCACGCAGTTGCTCTTTATTCTGCGGTGCCGCTTCCGGCAATAAATCACGCGTCATCACCACGCGCCCGGAACGGCCTGCGGTGTATTTGAGCGCCATCATGTGTTCTTCGCGGCTGAAATCTGCCAGCGCATCGGCCACCATAAACGGTTTGATATCACGCATAAACGCGTCGGTTGCCGTCGTCATGCAGCCGATATGGGCGTACACGCCGCAAATAATCAGCTGATTGCGGCCCGTTTCTTTTAACACTTGCTCCAGCGGCGAGCGGACAAACGCGCTGTAGCGCCATTTGGTCAGCACCGTGTCGTGCTCGTCTGGCGCAAGTTCCGCGACCACTTTCTGACGCTCAGGATGTTTGTTTAAACCCGGTCCCCACATGTCGTTCAGCAGCGCACGATCTTCATCGCTTTGAGCGTTAGGTTGCGCGGTGTAATAGACCGGAATGTTGTGGCGTTTGCAGTAATCGCGCAGCACAGCGATGTTAGCGATAACCTGCTGGATCATCGGGCAATTATCGCCCCAGAAATCAATGAAATATTCCTGCATATCGTGAATCAGCAGCGCCGCACGCTCAGGCTCAAACGCCCAATTCACTTTGTTTTCCGGGATGTCGGCAGCCGTCGGTAAGGTGTATGCGTTCAGTTTTGGAATAGCCATAAATTCTCCGTCTATCAGGAAGCCAGTTGCTTATCAGCAATCAACTGGCGCAAACGTTTTTTGTCCACTTTGCCCACCGCAGTCAGCGGCAGGTTTTCAACGATTTCAATGCGATCGGGCAGTTTGAAGTCCGCAATGCCGAGCTCACGCAGATAACGGCGAATCTCTACGGCACGGAATGGGCGCAGGCCGACGATAAACGCGCAGCTTTTCTCGCCCAGCAGGCTGTCTTCCATCGAAACCAGCGCGGCATGAACGATCTCTTCGTGGCGCAGTAACAGGTTTTCGATCTCTTCAGCGGCGATCTTTTCTCCGCCACGGTTGATCTGATCTTTCTCGCGCCCTTGGACCGTGATGTAGCCGTCTTCGGCAATAGAAATCAGGTCGCCCGAGCAGTAGAAACCGTTGGCATCAAAGGCGCTGGCGTTGTGTTCCGGGCTGCGGTAATAGCCACGGAAGGTGTACGGCCCGCGCGTCATCAGGCGGCCCACTTCGCCGTGCGGCAATGCATTACCATTTTCATCTGCCACCCAAACTTCGTCGTCCGGGCACATCGGTACACCCTGGGTTTTGAAGATGTGCTCATTGTCGTCATCCAGGCGCGTGTAGTTCACCAGCCCTTCAGCCATGCCGAAAACTTGCTGTAGCTGGCAGCCAATTTCTGCCGGAATGCGTGCAGCCAGCGCTTCGCTTAAACGTGCGCCGCCCACTTGCAACAGTTCTAATGATTCGAGGGATTTATTGCTGCCCCACTCGCCAATCGCTTGCAGCCAGAGGCTGACAGCAGGCGGCACCAGCGCGGTGACGTTTATCTGGTGGCGTTCAATCAGCGGGAAGCAGAGCGTCGCGCTTGGGTCGTTTGCCAGCACCACGCGCCCACCGCCGTAAAATACGCCCAGCGAACCCGGTGAACTCAGCGCGTAGTTATGCGCCGCGGGAATCGCGCACAGGAAGCGGGTATTGGCATCAAAACGGCAGATTTCTACGCTGCGGCGAATGCTGTAGTAGTAATCGTTGTGCGTGCGTGGAATCAGTTTTGGCGTGCCGGTGCTGCCGCCGGAAAGCTGGAAGAAAGCCACTTCGTCAGCCGCCGATGGGGTGGCGACAAAGTTCTCTTCCGGCTCGCCGATCAATGCGCTCAGCGAACGTTCGCGATCGTTTTCATTAAGCAATACCGCCATGCGCAGCGAGGGATTTTGTTGGCACAGCGCATCAAGGAAATCATCGTGGGCGAACAAATTGTGTTTGCGATCGGCAATCACCACCGCCGGTTCAATTTGGCGGGCATATGCTTCCATTTCAGTGCGCTGATGGCTGAACAGCGCGTTCACCGGAGCCACGCCAATTTTCAGCAGCGCAAACAGCGTGATATATAACTCCGCCACGTTGCCCAACTGCACCAGCGCGGTTTCGCCATTGCTCAGGCCGCGTCGTTTTAGCGCACACGCAAGGCGAGTGGCGGCCAGTTCCAGCTCGCGGTAGCTGTAATGGCGCTCACCTTCAATTAACGCAATCGCGTCATTTTGGCCTGGCGGGTGAGAATATCGGTCAGCGGTAAATCCGCCCAGTAGCCTTTTTCGCGGTAGCGGGCAGCCAGGTCATCCGGCCAGCGGGTAAATTCGATAGCCATTTATTTAATTCCAAAAACGTTGAGCATGGTGGAAAGTTTGACGCCGGTTTCGCGCCATTCTGATTCGGGCGATGACGCCGGAACGATACCTGCGCCTGCGAACAGTCGCACTTGCTTACCGCCGACGCGCGCGCAGCGAATCGTCACCACCCACTCACCATTCCCCTCGGCGTCGCACCAGCCGACAATCCCGCCAAACAGTTCACGGTCAAACGGCTCAAGCTCGGCAATGAGTTTTTGTGCCGCTTCATGCGGGAAGCCACTTAACGCGGGCGTCGGGTGCAACAGACAAGCCAGAGAAAGTGCGTTGTCCTGGCTGTCTTTAATTTGGCCGTAAATCGGCGTGGCGAGGTGCCATAAGGTCGGCGTGGTGATTAATTCAGGCGTGTCGGAAAGCGTTAAATACTGGCTACGCGGCAGCAAAACATCATGCATCGCTTGCGTTACCAGGCCGTGTTCGTGGCGGTCTTTGGTGGAACGCAGTAACTGCGCACCAATTTCGCTGTCGCGCTGGATATTGTCTTTATCACGACGCGCCGAACCGGCGAGCGGCAAGGAGCTGAAATTCTTGCCTGATTTGCGTAACAGCAATTCCGGGCTGGCGCCCACCAGCGAGCTACCATCCGGCAACGGTACGTGGAAGTTATAGCTGGTCGGATTCTGGCTTATCAGGCGATTAAGCAGCGCGTCGAGATCAACAACCGCATCGGTTTCAATATCAATCAGGCGCGAGAGCACCACTTTATCAATATCCGGCTGGGCGGTAGCGGTGGCGGCATGGGCCACCATTTCCATAAATTTTTCTTGTTCAGGAATCGCCTGGCGCGAGGCAATATTCAGCGCCTGGCCGCCGCGTTTTTGGCAAGCCGCATCCTGATGCTGTGCGCGTGAAAACGGCTGCCAGCTTTCGGGGATGAATAATGCGGAAGGCTGGCGCGGGTCAAATGGGATAGCCCCTACGACAACAGGCTTTTCGATGCCGTGCTTGCGGGCGTTGTCGAATGCTTCGCGCAACTGAGTTTGCAGATGACCATGGGAATGTGCGCCGTCTAGCGCCGGGGTATCCAGACGGGTAAAGCAGCCGCTTGTGGAAAAACTGCGGTAAGGCGACATAAAGAAAAAGCTGTCTGCGCAATGCTTCACCGCTTGCCCTGGCGTGGATGTAAGCTGCTTTTCTTGTGGCGGCTTCGCCATTGACGTTTCCATGCATCCTCCGTAAAAACATGACAAAAGATAGTAATAATGATTATCATTTGCTTTTCGGTGTCGTAACCTAAAGAGAAAAGGACATGCTGTCAACAAAGGCTAAATTTTTTTTAACAATTCCCGCACTCGTACTATTGAGTTTGAGTCACCTCGCCCATTCCGCCGACTGGCCAAGAACCATTGCCGACAGCCACGGCTCGCACACGTTTGAACAAGCACCAGTGCGCATTGTGTCTACCAGCGTGACGTTAACCGGCTCGCTGCTGGCGATTGACGCGCCTGTGGTCGCAAGCGGTGCAACCACGCCAGGAAATCGCATGGCGGATTCACAAGGTTTCCTGCGCCAGTGGGGCGATGTCGCGAAAGCACGCAATGTTCAGCGTTTGTACATTGGTGAAGCAAGCGCCGAAGCGGTGGCCGCGCAAATGCCGGATCTGATTTTAATTAGCGCCACCGGCGGTGATTCTGCCCTCGCCCTTTACGATCAACTCTCTGCCATTGCCCCAACGCTGGTCATCAATTACGACGATAAAAGCTGGCAGGAGTTGCTCACGCAGTTGGGCGAAATCACCGGGCATGAAAAGCAAGCCGCCGCAAGAATTGCCAGTTTTGACAAGCAATTGAGCGAGTCCAAAATGCATATGGCGCTGCCACCGCAGCCCGTCACAGCACTCGTTTACACCCCAGCTTCACGCTCGGCAAACCTCTGGACGCAAGAATCTGCGCAAGGGAAATTGCTCCAACAGCTTGGCTTCACGTTATCCACTTTGCCGGTGGCGGTTCATGCCAGCCAAAGCATGGGGAAACGTCACGATATCGTGCAATTGGGTGGCGAAAATCTGGCTGCCGGTTTGAACGGTGAAAGCCTGTTCCTGTTCGCCAGCGATGAGAAAGACGCCACCGCGCTTGAAACTAACCCGCTGCTTTCACACATTCCTGCCGTGCAGAACAAGCGTGTGTATGCGCTGGGCACCGAAACCTTCCGCCTGGATTATTACAGCGCCACGCAAATTCTGGAGCGGATGAGCCAGTTGTTCGCCAGTAAGTAGCTATTTGACGGTTGCCGCTTCGGTTTGCTCCGGGGCGGCTTGCAAATAACCGCGCAATTGCACCAACACAATCGCCAATACCACGCCGCACAACGTCAATGCTAATCCGCCGTAACTCGCTGCTGCGACTGGCGTTAACGCCACCGTCATCCCGCCTAAAATCGCCGCCCCTATCGCATCGCCCGTCACATTCTGCGCCGTCCATAAACCGTTGATGCGCCCTAACATCCCGTCCGGCGTCAGCGTCTGAATTAAGGTGTATTGCAGTAATGAGCTGATAGCGCTGAGATAGCCAAACAGCGCGAGGCACGCCAGCCCAAGCCCCCAAACCGGCATCAGGCTAAAGACCCCAATGGAGATAAACGACACGATTCCCGTTCCCAGCATAATCATGCCCGGGCGAACGTGATGCGCGATACGCCCGCTGGTCAACGCGCCGATTGCCGCCCCCAGCGGAACGGCGGCGTACATCAGGCCGATTTGCGCCGCACTCATATTCCAGTGCCCGGCGAGTGCCGGATACAACACGCGCACCGCACTCGCCATCGTCAGCAGCGCGCCGACTAACGCAATGCCGCCGATAACCGGATGGCCGACCAGGAAACGCAGCCCGTTCCACAACGAGAGCAGCGGGTTTTCACGCGCCTGCGGCGGCGGTGCCAGCTTCGGCAAACTCAGCAGCGGCAATAACGTGATAAACGTGCCGACGGAGGCCAGCGCGTAGTTCCATACCACACCGCCTGACGCCAGAAGCAGTCCGCCAATCATGGGTGAAATCACTGAACCCAGGCGCACGGTGAGCATGGTTATCGCGCTCGCCTGCATTAAATTTTCACGCCCAACCAGCGCAGGAGTCGCCGCCAGAAGTGCCGTCACGCCCAGTGCGCCAAAGAATCCATCCCACACGCCAAGCAAGTAAATCGCCGCCAGCGAAGGTTCCGGCAACGCGGCGTTAATCGTCAGGCCAATAAAACCGACGCCACACGTGGAGCGGGCGAGCAAAATCAGACGGCGGCGTTCATGACGGTCAGCCAGCACCCCGCCCATCATCAGGCCGATAAACATCGCACTGCCGGTGAGCGTCACCGCGAGGCCGACTTGCAGCGAGGAGCCGGTCAGCGTCTGGATTTGTACCGGAACGGCAACACCGAGTAACCCCAGCGAAACAATGGAAATAAAGCGAGCAAGGAAGACGGCACGAAAAGCGGGATGAGTCTTGAGCAAACTGAGATTTAGCAGCAAAGAATTGCGGTTCATTACAGGGCCTTAAAGCGAATTTTTCTTTCCGGGTGCGAGGCGGCTCATGCTAACATAAACAAATAAGAGTGATAATGATAATAACTATCATTAATTTTCATGAAAGGGATTTATGTTATTTCCACGGCCATCAACACGCGTTGTGACGCTGCTGATTCTGTTTTTGCTGTTGCTCTTAATGGCGGTGATGAGTCTGCTTATTGGGGCAAAATCTCTGCCTGTTGAGGTTGTTATCAATGCGTTCAGCGGTCAATGCCGAAGTGCTGATTGCACTATCGTGCTCGACGCTCGCCTTCCGCGCACGCTGGCAGGCATTCTCGCAGGTGGCGCACTCGGCCTTGCCGGGGCGCTGATGCAAACTCTGACACGTAATCCCCTTGCCGACCCCGGCCTGCTTGGCGTCAATGCCGGGGCCAGTTTTGCCATTGTATTAGGCGCGGCGGTCTGGAGTTTTTCTTCACCGATTGCCCTGCTCGGCATGGCCTTTGCTGGTGCGCTGTGCGCAGCCCTGGTGGTGGCATTTACCGGAAGCCAGGGCGGCGGGCAACTCAGCCCGGTGCGTTTAACACTGGCGGGCGTTGCGCTTGCCGCCGTGCTGGAAGGCCTCAGCAACGGCATCGCACTGCTTAACCCGGTGGTTTACGACCAGTTACGTTTCTGGCAGGCCGGAACGCTGGATATTCGCACCCTCGAAACGCTGAAAATCATCGTGTTGCCGGTACTGGCAGGCTGCGCTATTGCCCTGTTTATAAGCCGTTCACTCAACAGCCTGAGCATGGGAACCGACACCGCCACCGCGCTGGGTAGCAAAGTTGCACGCACTCAATTGCTCGGTTTAATCGCCATCACGTTATTGTGCGGCAGCGCGACGGCAGCCGTTGGCCCGATTGCGTTTATCGGCCTGATGATGCCGCATCTTTCGCGCTGGCTGGTCGGAGCCGATCACCGCTGGTCGCTCCCTGTCACCCTGATTGCCACGCCTGCGCTATTGCTGTTCGCCGATATTGTTGGCCGCCTGCTGGTGCCAGGTGAACTGCGCGTGTCGGTGGTTAGCGCGTTTATTGGCGCGCCAATGCTGATTTATCTGGTGCGCCGCCAACGCAAAGGAGCGAATGCATGACCCGTCTCTCTCCTCGCTTACTGTTCGTCAGCCTGGCGCTATTGCTGTTCAGTTGCGCGTTAGGCGTGTGGAGCCTGGGCAGCGGCGTTTTACCGCTTTCGGTAGGCCAGGTGATTGACGCTCTGGCCGGTTCTGCACCGCGTAATGTTTCACTCGTCGTTGTCGAATGGCGCTTGCCCCGCGTGGTGATGGCGCTACTCATTGGCGCGGCATTAGGCGTGAGCGGTGCCATTTTCCAGTCGCTGATGCGCAACCCGCTCGGCAGCCCGGATGTGATGGGCTTTAACACCGGTGCCTGGAGTGGCGTGCTGGTGGCCATGGTGTTATTCGGCCAGCATCAAACCGCCATTGCTACCTCTGCGATGGTCGGCGGCGTTGTTACCGCACTGGTGGTCTGGCTGCTCGCGTGGCGAAACGGCATCGAAACTTTCCGCCTGATCATTATTGGTATCGGCGTGCGGGCGATGCTGGTCGCGTTTAATACCTGGTTACTGCTGCACGCCTCGCTTGAAACGGCGATTTCCGCCGGGCTGTGGAATGCCGGTTCGCTCAATGGGTTAACCTGGGGGAAAATCTTCCCGGCCGCACCATTAATGCTGTTGGCGTTGGTCGTTGGTGGATTGCTGGTACGGCGGATGCGCTTGTTGGAAATGGGCGATGACAGCGCCTGCGCGCTTGGCGTTTCAGTTGAGCGTTCGCGCCTGATGCTGATGTTAACCGGCGTGATTCTGACTGCCACCGCCACCGCACTTGCCGGGCCGATTTCGTTTGTCGCCCTCGTCGCGCCTCACATTGCGCGTCGCCTGAGTGGCACTTCGCGTTGGGGTTTACTGCAATCAGCGCTCTGTGGTTCGGCGTTATTACTGGCGGCAGATTTGTGCGCTCAACATCTTTTCATGCCGTATCAGCTGCCGGTTGGCGTGGTTACGGTAAGCCTCGGCGGTATCTATTTAATTGCCTTGTTGATTCAGGAGTCCCGTAAAAAATGAGCCAGATTTCCGCTCCACCGCGCCTGCATGGCGAACAGCTCACATTGGGATATGGCAATCATGTGGTCGCCGACGGTCTGACCGTTGCCATTCCTGACGGGAAATTCACCGCCATTATTGGCCCCAACGGCTGCGGGAAATCCACGCTGCTGCGCACCCTTAGCCGCCTGATGAAACCAATGCACGGCCAGGTGTGGCTCGATGGCAATGAAATCCACCGGTTTGCGACCAAAGAAGTGGCGCGCCGCGTGGGTTTGCTGGCGCAAAACTCCAGCGCACCGGGCGATATCAGCGTAGCGGAACTGGTGGCGCGTGGGCGATATCCACATCAGCCGATGTTTTCTCGCTGGCGCGAAGAAGACAAACAGGCGGTAGAACGGGCGTTAAAAGCGACGAATATTGAGGATTTGGCTGACCAACCCGTTGATACGCTTTCCGGCGGCCAGCGCCAGCGCGCCTGGATTGCGATGGTGCTGGCGCAGGAAACGTCCATTCTGTTGCTGGATGAACCTACCACCTGGCTTGATATCAGCCATCAAATTGATTTGCTTGAACTGCTGCGCGAACTGAACCAAAAGCAAGGTTTTACCCTTGCCGCAGTGCTGCATGATTTGAACCAGGCCTGCCGCTACGCGACTCACTTAATCGCGCTGCGAGATGGCAAAATTATCGCTGAGGGCGCGCCGACAGAGATTGTCACGCCCGAGCTTATCGAAGCGATTTATGGCCTGCGCTGCATGATTATCGAAGATCCGGTAGCGCATACACCGCTGGTCGTGCCGCTCGGGCGTGGGTGAAAATCAATCTAGTTAAAATGTTTGCGTAGCATCTCGCAAAGATGCACACTAGCACTGTGCAAGCATGCAATCCGTGTTTCAATGCCCCACTGATTTCTCAGATGGAATTAGCATCATGGAAAAGATGCGCACCATAGTTAGTTTCAGGGACTCGTGGCTTGAGGATTTCTTTCTTTTCACCAGGCAACACAGAAAGATTCCTCCTGATCTCGTCAGCGTTCTGGCGCGAAAACTAGATTTGATTAATGCCGCCGCGACCAGGCAGGATTTACGATCGCCTCCTGCCAACCGTTATGAAGATCTCAGGCCACCGCTCAATGGCTACTCTTCCATACGAGTCAACAACAAGTACAGACTGATCTTCATCTGGCAAGAGAGTAAAGCGCACGATATTTACCTCGATGATCACAGTTACAGATGGCACAGTTGAATCGGTCGATAACCGCACAATAAGGATTAAGTATGGTCCAGGCACAACGTAAACCAACCTCTGTCGGCGACGTGCTTCTTTATGAGTATCTCGAACCAACAGGCCTGCGAATTAACGATCTGGCTGATATGCTTCAGGTCCATCGCAACACGGTCAGTAAACTTTTAAATAACAACAGTAAACTCACCACTGACATGGCTTTCAGACTCGCAAAGGTATTTGAAACCTCAGTGGAGTTTTGGCTCAATCTGCAAACGAATGTGGATATCTGGGAGATCCAGAATGATCCCCGTACTCAGGAAGAAATCAGCCGCATCGTGACGCTCAGCGAAATGCTCAAACGTAAAACTCGTGCAGCATGAAATGAACGGTGGATGACGCTGTCGCTTATTCCCCCAACAAAATCAGGATAAGCGCAGCGTCATCCGGCGCTTACGCCAACACTCGCTGCAATACCGGCCCTATTTCCTCAAAAGATTTTGGGGAAATAATATCGACGTGGGCGCAGTCGAGACGGAAGACATCAAGCTCGGCAATCCACGGTGCCCAGGTTTTTTGCGGGTCCATTCCTTCGGGTAACGTTCTCTGGGCCACAAACAACGTCGCTTTCCCGCCAAACGGCACACTGTTTGCGGTCGTCAGCAGGCGCACCGCATCAGCGTAATTCCCTTCGATAGCCTGGAATAAAGCATCTGAAGTTTGTCCACGTTGTGCGGCGACAAAAGCCTCACGTTCGCGGTTGATTTCATCCAGCACCGCCGGATCGAGTTCGTTTGCCGCCTTTTCCGTCCAGTTCTGGGTTTCTGGTGGCCAGGTATCCAGCAGGCCGAGGAACGCGACTTCTTCCCCTGCCGCTTCGAGACGTGCCGCAATGCCTTGCGCCAGCGTGCCGCCGAGCGAATAGCCCATCAGATAATACGGGCCATGGGGTTGAAGCTCGCGCAGGGTTTGCAAGTGCGTTTCGCAAACCTGCGCCAGGTTTTCAGCTTGCTGCATCGGGCCATTCGGGCGCGGAGATTGAATGCCCGTAATCGACCAACGCGGGTCGAGATAACGCTGTAATACGCTAAATTGCCAGGCAAAGCCCGACGCTGGATGGAAGCAATAGAGCGTCGGCCCACTGCCTTTACGCAACGGCAGCACCGTATCAAAACCCGCGCGGCTGGCTTCTTCTTCGCTCTGAAGCTGCCCCAGAATTTCCGCAAGTTGGCCGACGGTTGACGCCACCATCACCTGCCCGACCGTGACTGGCCTTGCGAGTTTTTCGCGTAACTGTGCCGCCAGGCGCATCGCCAGCAGCGAGTGCCCGCCGAGGGCAAAGAAGTCATCATTAACCGAGTGAATATCGCAGTTTAAAAGCTGTGAAAATGCGTCGGCGATGGCGATTTCCAGACTCGATTCAGGAGCACGCCCGCTGCCGCGTAGCGCCAGTTCCGGCAAAGGCAGCGCTTTTCTGTCCAGCTTGCCATTCGCGCTGAGGGGGAAATCATCCAGCTGAATTAACGCCACCGGAACCATGTGTGCAGGCAGCAGGGCAGCCAGGCGTTCGCGCAGGGTGTCGAGAGCCAAAGCCTCGCCGGAGGCTGACACCAGATACCCCACCAGTTGACGGGCATCGCCGCCACTGACGGCATCTTTATTCAACACGCAAGCGTGCGTCACCGCCTGAGCAACGCCCGGCAGCGCCAGCATCGCCCGGTCGATATCACCCAGTTCGATACGCTGGCCGCGAATTTTCAGCTGATCGTCACTGCGCCCGAGATATTCCACAGCCCCGTCATCCAGCCAACGCGCGACATCACCTGTGCGATACATACGTTCACCTGCATCAAAAGGATCGGCCACAAAGCGGCTGGCGGTGAGATCCGGGCGCGATAAATAACCCTGCGCCAACTGGATTCCGGTGAGATACAGATCGCCTGCGATCCCCGGAGGTACGGGGCGCATCGCTGAGTCCAGAATGCGTAATCCGGTATTCCATACCGGCCAGCCAATCGGCACGCTGCTGCCTGAAACCCGCGCCAGCTCTTCGCCAAACGCCGGATACCAGCTGACATCAACGGCGGCTTCGGTTGGGCCATAGAGATTATGCAATGGTGCGTGAGTGAGTTGTTCCCACTGGCGGCAAAGTTCGGCCGGTAGCGCTTCCCCGCTACAAAACACCCGGCGCAGAGTGGCACATTTTGCTCTCGCGTCATCATTGGTTAGTGCCGCGACAAACGCCGCTAACATCGACGGTACAAAGTGCGTGGTGGTCACGCGGTAGCAGGCAAAAAGCTGCTGTAACGCTTCCGGGTCACGATGCGCTTCTGGCGGAGCCATCACCAGCTGCGCGCCAACGATATACGGCCAGAAAAATTCCCACACGGAGACGTCAAAACTGCACGGCGTTTTCTGTAAAACCACGTCCTCGCCATTGAGCGGATAGTGATTTTGCATCCACAAAAGACGGTTAACGATAGCCTGCTGCCCGACCATGACCCCTTTTGGTCGCCCTGTCGAACCGGAGGTGAAGATTACATACGCGGTGTGTTCCGGGCGTGAGAGATGAAGGATTTCCGGCACATTAGCCGTATCCATAATGCTTTGATAGCAGAAGGTTTTCAGACCATTTATGGCACTAAACCGCGGTAATTGAGAGTCAGAAGTCAGCAGTAGACGCGGAGCGGCATCTTCAAGCATCATCTGCAAACGATCGTCGGGATAACCGGTATCAAGCGGCAGCCAGGCCGCCCCGACTTCAACAATCGCCTGCAATGCGAGCGATAAAAACACCGAGCGCGACAGCGCGACAGCCACGACATCCCCCGGTTTCACGCCGCGTGAAATGAGTTCTGCGGCCAGCGCCTGCACTTGTTCGCGCATCTGGCGATAGTCGAACTGAGTGTTTTCGTCAGCCAGCGCGGGCGCATGGGGAGTTCTTGCGGCCTGCTCAGCAATTAACTGGCTTAACGTCGTGACCGGAACTGCCGTTTGCGTCGCGTTAACGCTTTCCAGCCGTTCGATTTCGCAAGGGTGCAGCAATTGCACATCCACACAACGTAATGCGGGACTGGCCGCAAACTGGCGTAAAAGAAGCGGTAAGCGGGCGATGTGCTGTTGCAACGTGGCAGCATCGTAGCGCTGCGCATTTGCCAGCAGTTCGAGGGAGAACTCACCCTGTTCGCTGATATACAGCGCAATTTCTAAATCACGCACCGGGCCGGAAGCTAATTGATGCGTAATGCCTTCGATGCCGTTGAAATCAAGGCGGTAATCGAACATTTTCAGGTTCAGCACCGGGCCATACAACGGCTCACCGTTGGTCACTTTCCCTGAATCACGCAGGATTTGTTCAGCATCGTAGCGCTGATAACGACGCAGGCTTTTGAGTTCTTTAGCAAGGTTTGCGGCGAATTCCGGCAGGGTAAAATCGGGTTCGATGCGTACACCAAACGGCAACACATTCAGCACTGGCCCGGTTGCACACAAAGCAGCAGACCCCATACGGCGCATAAAGATAAAGCCCGCGGAGTAATCAGCCCGCCCGCTTAAACGCCCGAGCCACAGCGCCACCAGCCCTAATGCCATATCGGCGGCCGTCAGGTTTTTCTGGCGGGCGTTATCCATCAGCAGGTGGAAATCTGCGCTCTCAAAACTCAGCGACTGGCGAATCAGTTGGGTGGAGGAGCCCAAATCTGTGAGTGGTTTTGCCGAAAGCGTGGCAGGCGGCGGTAGCTGGCGAGTTTTATCAGCCCAAAATGCCGCATCACGCATTCTGGCGTCGGTTTTGCGGTAATGCTCGTATTCTGCAACAACATCACTAAACGGGGTAAATGGGCTGGGTTCAGGATTTTGATTTTTACAATACGCACTGTAAATATTGGCAATACGGCGGGTAATTGCGGTGAAACTGAAGCCATCAACCACCAAATGGTGAAAACGTTGATACCAGAACCAGCGCGTTTCGCTGATACGCATGAGCTGATGATGATAAAGCGGTTTACCGCTGCTGATACGCAAATCCTGCTCAAGATCCTCACGCATCAGTGCCAGAGCAGCCGTTTCAGGTTCAGCGACGCCGCGTAAATCACGGCAAAACGGGGCTGTAAATGTTGCATCAGGATCGACCCACTGACGCGCCTCGCCGTCCACTTCACTAAAACGCATTTTCAGCGTATCCGCCTCGCTCATGCCCGCCACTATCGCCTTGCACAGCAGCGCTTCATTAAGCTCACCGTTAAGTTCGTCCCCGCAGTTTAATTCAATATAGTGCGCAACGCTCCACGCGTTGGCCTGGGGCGAAAGCTGATCGGCCATCCAGATGCCGGGTTGCGCCGCCACCAGCGGCAGGGTTTCGGTGGGTGCGAGTATCGGCGCCATGATTAATTCACTCACCTTTCACCTCTGCTTTCGCAAAGTTTGCCGGTTGTAATTGGGTCCAGTTAGCGAGCAGCCACTGATTGCACTCTTCATTTGATGCCGGTTCACAAACCACCTGCCAGCCATCGGGCAAGGCACAATGTTCGGGCCATAAGCTGAACTGGCTC
Source organism: Buttiauxella agrestis ATCC 33320 (assembly GCF_000735355.1). GTDB lineage: Bacteria > Pseudomonadota > Gammaproteobacteria > Enterobacterales > Enterobacteriaceae > Buttiauxella > Buttiauxella agrestis. The sequence goes on along the minus strand of NZ_JMPI01000020.1, from coordinate 215,513 downwards.
ACGGCATTTTCAAGGATGAAAAAACGACTCTGTGGCGAGTCGAAGGGGTTACTGAATTCCATACTTCATTCCACTCCTGTCAAAGAGACGCTTTCCAGAGCCAGGCTAAGCCGTTGATCAGCCCGCCCCGCCAGCAAAGCGCATCGTGTCCACCGTCAACCTGACGGTAGAAAACTGCTCGCTGTGTTTGTTGTAGTAAGGGATAAATTCGTTGATTAACCTGATGGATAAGAGGTTCTCTGACCCCTGCCTCAAGGTAAATTCGCAGCGGTTTGTCACAGACCAGCCCACCTTCGAGTCGCTGAATTAACTGCCCGCCCTGCGGGTTGCTTCCTCGGTTAGGCCACCAGTACGACCCGGATTGGCTCAACACGCAGCCAAATTGTTCTGGCCAGTGAAGTGCCGCATAAAGCGAGGAAAGCCCGCCAAAACTTTGCCCAGCCACCACGGTGGTTTCGGGGTTTTCATTCCAGCGAGTGAGGGTGCGCAGATGCGGTAATAACTCTTCCTGCAACGCCTGCCAAAACTGCGCATTGCACGGCAGTTCGTTGCTGCGGGTGTTGTTGTCGATAACATCAATCAGCACGTAAACCGCAGGCGGCAGCACTCCGGCGTCAGTTTGTGCCTGAAGCGCAGGCCACACCGGCATGCTTTCGGCCCAGAATTGGCCGTCGAGCAAAATCGCCAGTGGGCGCTCTTCGGGTTGTGCGTCACCGGTCGCAAAAATCCACACTTTGCGCTGATTTTTCAGACGCGGGCTGTCCCAGGTGATGCATTGCACTGCGCAATGCGGCGTGTTGGGCTTATCCCAACCAGGCTGCGGCGGCGCGTCAGGAAGATGGAGTGCGGACATCGGATGCCCGCGCCCGCCCAGCCAACTTTCCGGGTTCAGCGGATCGGCAATGGCTCGCGGCAGCAGTTTGCGCCAGCCTTCACGCAGCGCCATACGCGCCGGTTCGATACCCTCGAACGCTTGCGCGGGGAAATCCTCTTCGCAGACCGACGGGATAAAACAATAACTTCCGCGCCATGTGCTGCCGAGGCGAGTTTGCCACTGCCAGACATCCGTCCCCGGCACGCGTTCCAGAGTTTGCGGGCGAGATTTTTGGTGATGGTCGGTCACGCCGGTGATGTAAATCCAGACTCGCTTTATCGGTGAGGTTTTCTCGCAGCCTTGCGGATCACGCCACAAAAAACGCACCTCACACTGATTGTCACTTTTACAGGTAACGGCGGGGATCCCTTGCGCCTGTTTTTCCTGCCACCAGCACTCACTTCCTGTCAGCAAATTTGTCACTCGAGCATAACCTTATGAAATTATTGATAACGGTCAACAATCCTGAAATATATTGATAATACTATTGATAATTATTTTCATTTGCAATAGCGTATTTCCGCGCTTTGAGCTACCAGCTTCCGGGTGCAAAAACAATAAATTGCCGAACTTGAACGCACGATTCCCTCATTTCAGGGCGAATGCTGGATAGATCCCGGTATGACTAAGTGAAAACCATGCTGCGCCCGATCCCTATGGGAATGGAATGACACCGGGCGAAGCGGAAAAGCAGGCCGCCATAATGAATAATAAAATTAACTATTCCCTCGCGATGCTGATCAATCTGGGGATTTACGGGGTCGCCCAACCTGCCTTTGCGGCAGATCAAGCGGCACCGGCAACGGCGCAAGCCGCTGCATCCAGCAACGACGACTCGCTCACTCATGAAGACACTTTGGTTGTTACCGCTGCCGAGCAAAATTTGCAGGCGCCAGGCGTTTCGACCATCACAGCAGAAGAACTCAAAAAGCGCCCACCGGCGCGTGATATTTCCGAAATCGTTCGTACTATGCCGGGCGTTAACCTGACGGGTAACTCCACCAGCGGCCAGCGCGGCAACGGTCGCCAGATTGATATTCGCGGTATGGGCCCGGAAAACACGCTGATTCTTATTGATGGTAAACCCGTGACCAGCCGTAACTCTGTGCGTCTGGGCTGGCGTGGCGAGCGTGATACACGCGGCGATGCAAGCTGGGTTCCGCCAGAAATGGTTGAACGTATTGAAGTTATTCGTGGCCCAGCCGCCGCACGTTACGGCAACGGCGCGGCTGGCGGCGTGGTGAATATCATCACCAAAAAAGGCACCAACGAATGGCACGGTTCCTGGAACACCTATCTGAATGCGCCGGAACACAAAGACGAAGGTTCCACCAAGCGCACCAACTTTAGTCTGAATGGCCCGCTGGGCGGGGATTTCAGCTTCCGCCTGTACGGCAACCTCGATAAAACCCAGGCCGATGCATGGGATATCAACCAGGGTCACCAGTCTGAACGTACTGGTATTTACGCCGATACGCTGCCCGCCGGGCGCGAGGGTGTGATTAACAAAGACATCAACGGCGTGGTGCGTTGGGACTTTGCGCCAATGCAATCTTTGGAACTGGAAGCGGGCTACAGCCGCCAGGGCAACCTGTATTCCGGCGATACCCAAAACACCAACACCAACAAAATCGTTAAAGATAACTATGGCGAAGAGACAAACCGTCTGTACCGCCAGAGCTACTCTTTGACCTGGAATGGCGGTTGGGATAACGGCCTGACCACCAGCAACTGGGTGCAGTACGAACATACGCGCAACTCGCGTATGCAAGAAGGCCTGGCCGGTGGCACCGAAGGGATTTTCTCCAGCGATCAATTCAGCGATATCGATTTGAGCGACGTGCTGCTGCACAGCGATGTGAATATCCCGATTGATTTTATCGTGAATCAGAACCTGACGCTGGGCACCGAATGGAACCAGCAGAAGATGAAAGATTTGTCTTCAAACAACCAGACCTTCATGGGCGGGCCGGTTCCAGGTTCATCCAGCACTGGTCGTAGCCCGTATTCCCAGGCTGAAATCTTCTCGCTGTTTGCCGAAGACAATATGGAGCTGACGGACAGCACCATGCTGACGCCGGGCGTGCGTTTTGATCACCACAGCATTGTTGGCAGCAACTGGAGTCCGTCACTCAACCTGTCGCAAGGTTTAGGGGATTATTTCACGCTGAAAATGGGTATCGCCCAGGCGTATAAAGCGCCGAGTCTGTATCAAACTAACCCGAACTACATTTTGTACAGTAAGGGACAGGGTTGCTACGCAAGCAGCACTGGCGTGGGCTGTTACATGATGGGTAACGAAGACCTTAAGGCTGAAACCAGCGTTAACAAAGAGATTGGCCTTGAGTTCAAAAAAGACGGCTGGCTCGCAGGTGTGACCTGGTTCCGTAACGATTACAAAGACAAAATCGAAGCGGGCTATGCTCCTATCGGCCAGACCTCTTCCGGCAAAACCAAGACCGATATTTACCAGTGGGAAAACATTCCTAAAGCACTGGTAGAAGGGCTTGAAGGAACGTTAAACGTTCCAGTTTCCACCACGGTAAGCTGGACGAACAACGTCACCTATATGCTGGAAAGTAAGAACAAAGAAACCGGCGAGCGTCTTTCTGTTATCCCGGAATACACGCTCAACTCAACGCTGAGCTGGCAGATTCGCCAGGACGTTTCTGTGCAATCCACCTTTACGTGGTACGGCAAACAACAGCCGAAGAAATACAACTACAAAGGCCAGCCAGCAACGGGCCCAGAAACTAACGAAGTTAGCCCTTACAGCATCGTTGGCCTGAGCGGAACCTGGGATGCGACGAAGAATGTGAGCCTGACGGCGGGTATCGACAACCTGTTCGACGAGCGCCACTGGCGTGCGGGCAATGCCCAGACAACGGGTGGTGACAATGGTTATATGTACGGCGCAGGTGCCGCGACCTATAACGAGTCTGGCCGTACTTACTACGTCAGTTTGAACACGCACTTCTAATTACCTCACCCTAACCCTCTCCCTCAGGGAGAGGGTTAGGGTGAGGGTGAGGGTGAGGGAGAAACATCTCATGAAAACCCAGCTCACAAATTTCAGCTTCCCCAATACTGGGCAACGAATCGTCCGCGTGGATTTTGACGCCACAACCTTTCAGCCCGACGACCTGTTATGGCTGCCGCACCACCCTCGCTTATCCAACGCCGTTATTAAGCGCAAAGCCGAGCATCTGGCCGGAAGGATTGCGGCATCTGAAGCACTACGTTTTCATGGCGTAAATGACTATGTGCCGGGAATTGGCTTGCACCGTGAACCCTGCTGGCCGCCCGGATTCACCGGCAGCATTACGCACAGCGGCAATGTGGCATTCGCGACGGTGGTGGCTGATTCTGCGGATATGCGCGAAGGCATCGGTATCGATTATGAAGAAATTATTGCCCCAAACATCGCCGAAGAAATTCATGGCGGGATTATAGATTGCGCAGAAAAAGAACTGTTGCGCCAATCCCCTTACCCTTTCCATTACGCATTAACCATGGCCTTTTGCGCAAAAGAAAGTTTATTCAAAGCTATGTTCCGCCATGTGGGTCGTTACTTTGATTTCTCTTATGCATCAATAAGTAAAATAGATGACACGCAATTGATTCTGACCCTCAACCATTCACTTGGGCCATACAAAAAAGGAAATAAATTCATGATTATATGGAATAATGACGCAGGGAAATTAATAACACTAATACAGCTCGGGCGGCAATAAAAAGAAATCGCTTGCGGTTCAGTAATAAGTGAATGTTATATTCGAAGAACACAACGCATATATAACATCTATTATTACAAGGACTTTTTGGACTATGGAAAACACGCTTTCCCTCGAATCATTCCTGACCTCTGTTCAACAACGCGATCCAAACCAACCCGAATTTGCCCAGGCAGTACGTGAAGTCATGACCACGCTCTGGCCGTTCCTGGAGCAAAATCCGCAATACCGCCATTCGGCACTTTTAGAGCGCCTTGTGGAACCTGAACGCGTGATTCAGTTCCGCGTGACCTGGGTTGATGATAAGAATCAAGTGCAGGTAAACCGCGCCTGGCGCGTGCAGTTCAGCTCCGCCATTGGCCCATTTAAAGGAGGAATGCGTTTCCATCCCTCCGTTAACCTTTCGATTCTGAAATTCTTAGGCTTTGAGCAAACCTTCAAAAATGCCCTGACCACGCTGCCAATGGGCGGCGGTAAAGGCGGCAGCGACTTTAACCCGAAAGGCAAAAGCGAAGGCGAAGTGATGCGTTTTTGCCAGGCACTGATGATGGAGTTGTATCGCCATCTGGGGCCAGACACTGACGTACCGGCAGGCGATATCGGCGTTGGCGGGCGTGAAGTGGGCTTTATGGCGGGAATGATGAAAAAGCTCTCCAACAATACTGCCTGCGTGTTTACCGGCAAGGGTTTGTCATTCGGCGGCAGCCTGATTCGCCCGGAAGCCACCGGTTACGGGCTGATTTATTTCACTGATGCAATGCTGCAACGCCACGGGCTGGGCTTTGAAGGCATGCGCGTGGCGGTTTCCGGCTCCGGCAACGTTGCGCAATACGCCATCGAAAAAGCGCTGTCATTGGGCGCTCGGGTCGTAACGGCGTCTGACTCCAACGGTACCGTCGTCGATGAAGCGGGCTTTACCACCGAAAAACTGGCGCGTTTGACAGAGATTAAATCCAGCCGCGACGGACGCGTGGCCGATTACGCCCGCGAATTTGGTCTGAAATATCTCGAAGGCCAGCAACCGTGGAGCGTTCCGGTTGATATCGCGCTGCCATGTGCCACGCAAAATGAGCTGGATACCGAAGCGGCACGCACGCTTATCGCCAACGGCGTGAAAGCGGTGGCTGAAGGGGCAAATATGCCCACCACTATTGAGGCGACGAATCTGTTCCTTGATGCGGGCGTATTGTTTGCACCGGGTAAAGCAGCCAACGCCGGTGGTGTGGCGACATCTGGCCTGGAAATGGCGCAGAATGCGGCACGCCTGGGCTGGAAAGCGGAGAAAGTGGATATTCGCCTGCACCACATCATGCTTGATATTCACGAAGCCTGCGTGAACTACGGCGGCGAAGAAAAACAAACGCATTATGTTCGCGGCGCGAATATTGCGGGCTTTGTAAAAGTGGCCGACGCGATGTTAGGCCAGGGCGTTCTGTAAGTATTTGATGTAAATGGTGGATGACGCTGCGCTTATCCACCCTACGTTTCTTTGCGTAGGTCGGATAAGCGCAAGCGTCATCCGACAACTACGTGGCGGGCACGACTTTAATATCTTCCATACCAATCCCCAGCTTACGCGGCTCATGGCCAAGAATATTGCCTTCATTGGATAACTTCGGCTGCGGCGGGATAATTTCCAGCAGATGACTGCGCTCCGGGTTATCAAAATGCAAGGTAGTGGTACTTAATTCTTCGCCAAGCGTGAGTGTCTGCTGCTGGTTTCCGACTTTCACCGGCACTGGCTGGCCAATATTCGGGCCGAACGCTTTAGCCGTAATCACCAGGTCAAATTTCTCTGGCAGCGGTTCGGCATATTCAATTTTCACTTCCGGTGCCAGATTAGCATTTGACCAGCGCCCCCACTCTTCCGGGCGTGAGATCCCGCTAAACTCTTTGACGTTATCTGGCGCGCCCGGCACGTTGAAAATAAAGCTATCGGCCTGATAGCGAATGGCATTTTCATCCACTTTGAGTAACGCGACATTCTTTTTAAAGCGCGTTTTGTCGATATCCTGTCTGGCGAATTCAACCGCATGTTGTTCCTGCTGCTGTTCGATTAAACGCACCGTGGGTTGACCGCCCATTTGCCCCTGAGCCACGCACAGCCCGGTGGAAAGTGCCAGTTTTGAATCCCACAGACGCGCCATTTTAAAACAGCGATCGACCCAAATGAATTTATCGTTTTCTTTAAAGTCAGCCAGTTGATAACGCAGCGGCGCGGAATATTCGCTTTCAGGCAACGGCTCGATTTTTTTATCCAGAATACGCAGCAACAAAGGCATTTTGAAATGTGCGCCAGAGTAGCTGAAGGTATTTTTCTTCTGGTCAATTTCATACTGAGTAATGGTTTTCGGGAAATTCCACAGATCGATAACGTCTGGTTTCCACTCCATCACTTTTTCTTTGACGTTAAGGAAGACAGATGCAATCGACTGCCCGGATAAACTGCTGCGCCCTAACCCAAGGTAATTATCACCGCCCAGAACATCCAGCACCGTCGCTCCGTTATCCAGAGTGCTGCGTTTAACGGGCACCAAATCAGCCTGCGGTTTATCACCACGGAGAATAAAGAACAGGTTATTACGCTCGTGCTGATTGAGGTATTTATATGCAGTATTGTTCATTGCCAGATGGTCAGAACTCACCACAATCACGGTATTTTTAAAATATGGTGAGGCCTTTATTTTTTCGATAAGAGCGGCAATATGTTCCTGGCTACAGGCCACTGCGCTAAATGACTGGTTTTCTTTGCCGTCAAAATTATAGCTGCGGCGTTTACAGGTTTTTGAGATAAAACCGTCCGGGTGATGAGTATCAACCGTGAGCGTAAACAGCGAGAAACGCTTATTCGCTTTCGACAATTCCACATATTTCTCAAAGACTTCATCCAGTACTGTATCGTCATAAAAACCCCAGTTGTTGCGGTACTGCGGGTCAGCAACCATGGTTTTCAGCTCTTGCGCGCCGTACATGTGGTCAAAGCCGTGAGATTGTAAAAAGACGTCTTTGCCTGCAAAGCGTAAATCTGCGCCCTGCATAAAATAGTTTTCATAACCAGACGCTTTCAGGATATCGCCCAGGCAAATATTCTTCGGGAAGAAACTCGATAACGAAGCGGATGAATTCCCTTCGAATGGCGCAAATAATGGAATGCCGCATTGCGAAGCGACCATTCCGGCAATTGTGTAATCGGTGCCCGGTAATTGCATGGTATGGCTGAAATCTATTCCTTCATTTTTAAGCCCGGTTAATTCCGGTGCTAAATCAGGGAATAATTCAGGTTCGAAATAGGTGCGTTCAAGACTTTCGCCATAAATATAAACCAGGTTGAGTTTTGGATTTTTAATCCCCCCCTGCGGAACCTGATAATACACAGCGAAGTCGGAATCACCCGAACGCGTTTGTGATTTCACCAGCTCAGCCACCTGACGAAAAGCCGGCGACGCATCCACCGAGGCCAGCGCCAAAACCAGCGCCAGCAAGCTGTAGCCAAAATGATGCGGATAACCTTTTCGGCGGCGTAAAACCCAGGTCAACGCGCCAAAAACCGCCACCAGCGCAACAAATACCCCCACGCCCGGCAGGATGTATTTACCAATTCCGGCTCCGGTCATGCTGCTGGTCAGCGTGTACAGTACTGCGTCGTTAATCCCTTCACCGGTAAAGTAATTACTGGCAACAAAAGTGACGTTCAGGACAATATACAGACCCAAAATAAAAAGGATGACGCTAAACCACCAGATATTGCGTCCAGCTTTAGCGGCATACACGGCGATGGCTGCAACAAACAACACAATTGAAAGCATTTCCGACAACGCCTGACCCTCGAAATAAACGCGCTCACTGGCGCAAAGCTGTATTCAGTCATTTCTGAAGGCTAAATCTAACGTTGTTGTCACGTTCCTGCAATTTCCATGACATGAAAGTGTGCTGCATTTCGGAATTGTTCGGGTTCTGTTGGCAAGATGAGTCAATGATCAATAGCTGGCAGCTATTACAATCATCGTTAATACAACGATTAGGTCGATTGACCGATACGCGGCATCAATGATTTAATCCCGCCGCTGTTATGATTTTTTAAAGTGGAATTGTAACGCGCAACAAATATAGGCCACCCGGCAACGGGTGGTTTTTTTTTGCCTGTCGCTCAGGTTGTTAGGTTATACCTTTTGATTCGATACAGCCTACCCATTAGAACCAAATGCTTATATTCGGTACCTTTCTCCCATCGCAAAACGGAGGAAGTACAGATGTCTTTAATTAATACAAAAATCAAACCATTCAAAAACAGCGCTTTTAAAAACGGTGAATTCGTTGAAGTTACCGAGCAGGATGTAGAAGGTCGCTGGAGCGTTTTCTTCTTCTATCCAGCTGACTTTACTTTTGTTTGCCCAACTGAATTGGGTGATGTTGCTGACCACTATGAAGAATTCCAGAAACTGGGCGTGGATATCTACTCTGTTTCCACCGACACCCATTTCACTCACAAAGCATGGCACAGCAGCTCTGACACTATCGCGAAAATCAAATACGCGATGATCGGCGACCCAACTGGCGCACTGACTCGTAACTTCGAAATCATGCGTGAAGACCAGGGTCTGGCTGACCGCGGCACCTTTATTGTGGACCCACAGGGCATCATTCAGGCTATCGAAGTGACTGCGGAAGGCATTGGCCGTGACGCATCTGACCTACTGCGCAAAGTGAAAGCCGCTCAGTATGTGGCTTCTCACCCAGGTGAAGTTTGCCCGGCCAAATGGAAAGAAGGCGAAGCGACTCTGTCTCCGTCCTTAGATCTGGTCGGTAAGATCTAAAAAATAATAAGACAATAAACACCTGCAATAAGCAACTTAGTGGTGGGCAGCGCGCAAGCCTGTCCACCCTGCTTTTTCTCGCCAATACAACAGGGAGACACACATGCTCGATATTAATATGAAAACTCAACTCAAAACTTATCTTGAGAAGCTCACCAAACCTGTTGAGTTGATTGCAACACTTGATAACAGCGTCAAGTCTTCTGAATTAGGCGCTCTGTTGGCGGATATTGCGGGATTATCCGACAAGATTACGTTCACCATTAATAACGATTTGCCGGTGCGCAAACCGTCATTTTTGATTACCAATCCAGGCTCCGATAAAGGCCCGCGTTTTGCCGGTTCCCCACTCGGCCACGAATTTACTTCTCTGGTTTTAGCTTTGCTGCAAACCGGGGGACACCCGTCGAAAGAGTCGCAGGATTTGCTGGAGCAAATTCGTGAAATCGACGGCGATTTCCATTTTGAAACCTATTACTCGCTCTCCTGCCACAACTGCCCGGACGTGGTGCAAGCGCTTAACCTGATGAGCGTGTTGAACCCGCGTATCAGCCACACGGCGATTGATGGCGGCGTTTACCAGAATGAGATTACGGATCGCAATGTCATGGGCGTACCCGCGGTATTCCTGAACGGTAAAGAGTTCGGACAGGGGCGCATGACGCTGGCTGAAATCGTCAGCAAAATTGATACCGGGGCTGAAAAACGTGCTGCCGAAGCGTTGAATAAACGCGAGGCCTACGATGTGCTGATCGTCGGCAGTGGCCCGGCAGGTGCGGCGGCGGCAGTGTACTCCGCGCGTAAAGGCATTCGCACCGGTCTGATGGGCGAGCGTTTCGGCGGCCAGGTTTTAGATACCGTTGATATTGAAAACTACATTTCAGTGCCAAAAACTGAAGGCCAGAAACTGGCTGGCGCACTGAAAGCGCACGTTGATGATTACGACGTTGACGTTATCGACACGCAAAGCGCCAGCAAACTGATCCCGGCGCAAACCGAAGGCGGATTACACCAGATTCAAACGGCCTCGGGCGCCACACTGAGCGCACGCAGCATCATCATTGCGACGGGTGCAAAATGGCGCAACATGAATGTGCCGGGCGAAGAACAGTACCGCACCAAAGGCGTGACGTACTGTCCGCACTGCGACGGCCCGCTGTTTAAAGGCAAACGCGTGGCGGTGATTGGCGGCGGCAACTCCGGCGTGGAAGCGGCGATTGACCTGGCGGGTCTTGTTGAACACGTTACGCTGTTGGAATTTGCCCCGGAAATGAAGGCCGACCAGGTCTTGCAGAAGAAACTTCGTAGCCTGAAAAACGTCGATATTATTTTGAATGCCCAAACGCTGGAAGTGAAAGGCGACGGCAGCAAAGTGACTGGACTGAAGTATCAGGATCGTGTGACACAAGAAGTGCATGATATTGAGCTGGCAGGTATTTTCGTGCAAATCGGTCTGTTGCCAAACACCAACTGGCTGGAAGGCAGCGTTGAACGTAACCGCATGGGTGAAATCATCACTGATGCTAAGTGCGAAACCACGGTGAAAGGCGTATTTGCGGCGGGTGACTGCACCACCGTCCCATACAAACAGATTATTATCGCCACCGGCGAAGGTGCCAAAGCCTCTCTAAGCGCGTTTGATTATCTGATTCGCCATTCATAATAAAAAGCGGCTCATCATTCGATGGGCCGCTTTTTTAATATTCTTTTGGCAAATATTTTACCGTCACCAGCTTTCCGCGCTTTATCTCAACATAATCCCCACGGCGTAACTCACCCAGAATCGCCATGATGGTGCTTCGGGCAAGTTGCGTACGTTCCTGAATAAAGTCCGCCACATTAATATTGCAGCGCATCTCAGGCGCCAGGGTTTGAAGTTCAATTAATTTATTGCGCACCATGACATACGCCGACACACCTACCAAATGCTCTTCACGCAGGGAGTAAATCTGCAAAAACCATGAAAGAATGCTCGCGACCGGTTCCCATAACTGTTGTTGCGTAAAAATGGCAAATGCCTGATCGGCTGGCACAACGCGCGCCGTACACGTTTCTTCAACCTTTAAAAACCAGCCACCCCGTGGCCTCATACATTCTGCAATGCCAAAAATCAGCTCTCCGCGAACCGAAGAAAGCACCAAACCGTCAACGCTACGAATAGCGCTGAAATGCCCGTCGGCAAATAAATAGAGGGATTTTTCATTTTCCCGAATAGCGTAAATCTCATCCCGAGAATGAAAAATTTGATCGGTTCCCACCGCGCTAAGCGCCTGACGCAACAACGCTATTTCAGTGACTGGACGAGGGGGATAAAACGATGGATAGCTGTGGCCGCTGTTTTGATTATTTACCGTATCCATGAATAGACCTTTTTTAATTCTTATCTCCAATATAATAGCTGATAAAAAAAGCGGCCTAAGCCGCTTTCTGTATTATTGAGGGAATAAAAATTACTTGCGACGCCAGGTGGTACCCTGCGCACCGTCTTCCAGCACGATACCCATTTCATTGAGGCGGTCACGAGCCTGGTCTGCCAGCGCCCAGTCTTTAGATTGACGCGCATCGTTACGCTGTTTGATAAGCGCTTCGATTTCAGCCACTTCGCTGTCATCGGACTGCGCCCCGCCTTGCAGGAACGTTTCTGGATCTTGCTCAAGCAAGCCCAGCACGCCCGAAAGCTGGCGTAACGCCGCCGCCAGGCCATTTGCCGCAGCCAAATCTTCTGTTTTCAAGCGGTTCACTTCACGCGCCATATCAAACAGTACGGAATAGGCTTCCGGCGTATTAAAGTCATCATCCATCGCTTCACGGAAACGTGCTTCAAACGCTTCGCCACCGGCAGGCTGAACATTTGAATCTGTGCCGCGCAGTGCAGTGTACAAACGCTCCAGAGAAGTACGCGCCTGTTTCAGGTTTTCTTCGCTGTAGTTCAACTGGCTACGATAGTGGCCGGACATCAGGAAGTAGCGAATGGTTTCCGCGTCGTAATATTTCAGCACGTCGCGCACGGTAAAGAAGTTGCCCAGTGATTTGGACATTTTCTCGCGATCGACCATCACCATGCCTGAGTGCATCCAGGTATTAACGTATTCGCCGCCGTGCGCACAGGTGGACTGCGCGATTTCGTTTTCGTGGTGCGGGAACATCAAATCTGAACCACCACCGTGGATATCAAAATGGTTGCCGAGCTGTTTGCAGTTCATCGCCGAACATTCGATGTGCCAGCCTGGACGGCCCTCGCCCCACGGCGACTGCCAGCTTGGCTCGCCCGGTTTAGACATCTTCCACAGCACGAAATCCATTGGGCTGCGCTTAACGTTCGCTTCGACTTCAACACGAGCGCCAGCTTGCAGTTGATCCAGATCCTGACGCGAAAGCTTGCCGTAATCCGCGTCAGTTTCCACGGAGAACATCACGTCGCCATTGCTGGCAACATAGGCGTGATTACGCTCGATAAGCTGTTCAACAATTTCGATGATGTCTGGGATATGTTTAGTGGCGCGAGGCTCGCTGTCCGGGCGCAAAATGTTCAGCGCGTCGAAATCGGTATGCATTTCAGCCACCATACGATCAACCAGCGCCACAAAATCTTCGCCGTTTTCGTTAGCGCGTTTGATAATTTTGTCGTCGATATCAGTAATGTTGCGCACGTATTTCAGCTTATAGCCGATAAAACGCAGGTAACGCGCAACCACATCGAAGGCAACAAAAGTACGACCATGTCCGATATGACACAAATCGTAAACGGTGATACCACACACGTACATGCCAACCTCTCCGGCATGAATAGGTTTGAATTCCTCTTTTTGGCGACTCATTGTATTGAAGATTTTTAACATCAGGGGATTCCATGTAAGTGTGTCGAAACGGTGCAATTGGCTATATTAAACCATAATTTTACCCAGAGGCAGTGTGCTTTGCGAGGATATAGCTTACTGACTCACAGTGTACAGTTATGCTATAACAACCACCTTGTGTGGCGGCACCGTCTGCCGGAACACTGTCTGACTAAATATAGGATGCACAGCATGGTTACTTTTCATACTAATCACGGCGATATCGTAATCAAAACTTTTGATGATAAAGCGCCTGAAACTGTTAAAAACTTCCTCGAGTACTGCCGCGAAGGTTTCTACGCCAACACCATTTTCCACCGTGTGATCAACGGTTTTATGATCCAGGGCGGCGGTTTTGAACCGGGTATGAAGCAGAAAGAAACCAAAGACACCATTCAAAACGAAGCGAATAACGGCCTGAAAAATACCAAGGGCACGCTGGCAATGGCTCGTACCCAGGCGCCACATTCTGCAAGCTCCCAGTTCTTCATTAACGTAGCGGATAACGATTTCCTGAACTTCAGCAGCGAAAGCATGCAAGGTTGGGGTTATTGCGTGTTTGCCGAAGTCGTTGAAGGCATGGACGTAGTAGAGAAAATCAAAGGCGTGTCCACGGGTCGCAGCGGTATGCACCAGGACGTTCCTAAAGAAGACGTGGTTATCACTAGCGTAACCGTAAGCGAATAATTCGCCCGATGGCGATGACGCTTTTTATCGCAGATTTACATCTGTGTTCAGAAGAACCGGCGATCACCGCCGGTTTTCTGCGTTTTCTGGCAGGCCGCGCTCGGGAAGCAGACGCGCTTTATATCCTTGGCGATCTCTTTGAAGCCTGGATTGGCGACGACGATCCGGAGCTGCTGCACCGCCAAATCGCGCTAGCCATCAAAGACCTGGTGGATTCTGGCGTGCCTTGCTTCTTTATTCATGGCAACCGGGATTTCCTACTTGGCAAACGTTTTGCCCGCTTAAGCGGTATGACGCTGCTGCCAGAAGAAAAAATCGTTGAACTGTATGGCCGCAAAATATTGCTGCTGCACGGCGACACGCTATGTACTGACGACCACGGTTATCAGGCGTTCCGCAAAAAAGTCCACCAGCCCTGGCTGCAATGGTTATTCCTCGCCCTACCGCTGTTTATCCGCAAACGCGTCGCCGCCAAAATGCGTGCTGACAGCAAAGCCTCAAATAGCAGTAAATCCATGGCGATTATGGATGTGAACCCGCACGCGGTTATCGACGCCCTCGAACGCCATCAGGTGCAATGGATGATCCACGGTCATACCCATCGCCCGGAAATTCATCCGATTTCAGCCAATGGTAAACCCGCGTTTCGCTGCGTGCTTGGCGCATGGCACACGCAGGGATCGATGATTAAAGTCACAGCCGAAGACGTAGAGTTAATTCCTTTCTCCTTTTAAATAAAATCACCTCTTTTTGCCGTTTTGTTAACCACGCAACCGTTTTCCTTGCTCTATGTTCATGGTATTCTCTGAGCCCTTCTGACCGACCGAGCCACGTTCGGTGATGTTTGCATACCCACAGGAGTTTTGAGACGCATGTCCTCCAACCAGACCCCAGCGCGTATCGCCATTGTCATGGGTTCCAAAAGTGACTGGGCTACCATGCAGTTTGCCGCAGAAATCCTCACCGCCCTTGAAGTCCCGCACCATGTAGAAGTGGTTTCCGCACACCGCACTCCCGATAAACTGTTCAGTTTTGCCGAACAAGCAAGCGACAACGGTTTGCAGGTGATTATTGCGGGTGCAGGCGGAGCGGCACATTTGCCGGGCATGATTGCGGCGAAAACTCTGGTCCCCGTGCTGGGCGTGCCCGTTCAAAGTGCGGCATTAAGCGGCGTAGACAGTCTCTATTCTATTGTGCAAATGCCGCGTGGTATTCCCGTCGGCACGCTGGCGATTGGCAAAGCAGGTGCTGCGAATGCCGCGCTGCTGGCCGCTCAAATTCTTGCCCTGCATGACAGCGGCTTGCATCAGCGCCTGCAAGCGTGGCGTCAAAGTCAGACTGACGAAGTGCTGGAAAACCCGGATCCACGGGGTGACGCATGAAACGCGTCTGCGTATTAGGTAATGGTCAGTTAGGCAGAATGCTGCGCCAGGCGGGTGAACCGCTGGGCATCGCCGTTTATCCGGTTGGCCTTGATGCCGAACCTGAAGCTGTGCCATTTGCACAAAGTGTTATTACCGCAGAAATTGAGCGCTGGCCTGAAACCGCCCTCACCCGCGAATTAGCGCGTCATAACGCGTTTGTGAATCGCGATGTTTTCCCGATTATCGCCGACCGTCTGACACAAAAGCAGCTATTCGATAAGCTCGAACTGGCTACCGCACCGTGGCAACTGCTCTCTGGCCGTGATGAATGGACGAGTGTTTTCCAAAATCTGGGTGAATTAGCCATTGTGAAACGCCGCGTTGGCGGTTACGACGGGCGCGGGCAGTGGCGTTTACACAGCCATGAAACCGATCAGTTGCCTGACGATTGCTATGGCGAGTGCATCGTTGAGCAAGGGATTAACTTCTCGGGTGAAGTTTCGTTAGTAGGCGCTCGCGGTCACGATGGCACAACCGTGTTCTATCCGCTGACGCACAATCTGCATCAGGACGGCATTCTGCGCACCAGCGTGGTGTTCCCACAGGCCAACATTGAGCAGCAGCAACAGGCTGAAGCCATGCTTTCGGCGATTTTGCACGAGCTGAATTATGTTGGCGTGATGGCGATGGAGTGCTTTATCACTCCCGCCGGGTTGCTGATTAACGAGCTTGCGCCGCGCGTACATAACAGCGGGCACTGGACGCAAAATGGCGCATCCATCAGCCAGTTTGAACTGCATCTGCGGGCGATTGTGGAACTGCCACTGCCGCAACCTGTGGTGAACTCGCCTTCAGTGATGGTCAATCTTATCGGCACCGACCTGAATTACGACTGGCTGAAACTGCCGCTGGTCCATTTACACTGGTACGATAAAGAAGTGCGCGAGGGCCGCAAAGTCGGCCATCTTAACCTGAACGACAGCGATACCGGCAGACTGAGCGCTTCTCTCGAGGCACTGGTACCTTTGCTTCCAGCGGAATACGCCAGCGGCATTGCCTGGGCGCAAAGTAAGTTCTAATCACAGTAGCGGGTGGCATTTTTGCTCACCCGCTCTGCCCCTCAATTTCCCCAGCCTTTCTTTTCTATACGCGAAAGCGCACAATCCACGGCGTTTCTGGCCTCACTCGCTCTAAGGTTTTATATGCAAAACGCTCGTCCTGATACTCAAAATTATGACCATCTGCTGCGCAACGGTACGGCGCTTATCGACGTGCGCGCGCCGGTTGAATTCAGCCAGGGGGCGATGCCTGGCGCGCTGAATTTACCGCTGATGACCGATGAAGAGCGAGCAGCCGTAGGCACTTGCTACAAGCAGCATGGGCAGCAGGCGGCGGTGAAATTAGGGCATAGTCTGGTTCATGGCAAAATCCGTGAGGCGCGTTTGCAAAAGTGGCTTGCCGCATGCCGCGAAAATCCGCAGGGTTATCTGTGTTGCGCACGCGGCGGGATGCGTTCGCATCTGGTTCAGCAATGGTTACGCGAAGCGGGTGTTGACTATCCGCTGGTCGAGGGCGGTTATAAAGCACTGCGCCATTACGCAATGGACGTGATTGAAACCCGCTCGCGCTGGCCGATGATTTTGGTCAGCGGTAACACTGGCGGGGGCAAAACCATTCTGATTCGCTCATTGCCAACCGGCGTTGACCTTGAAGGGTTGGCGCACCATCGTGGTTCCTCATTTGGCCGCACGATTGTGGAACAGCCCTCGCAAACGAACTTTGAAAATAACCTTGCTGTTACCCTGCTGAAGAAAAGTGACGGTGGCGAAGTCACCTGGGTTATCGAAGATGAAGGCCGCATGATTGGCTCGCGCCATATTCCGGAATGCTTCAGAGAGCAGATGCTACGCTCACCGATTGTGGTGATTGAAGACCCGTTTGAGCAGCGTTTAGAGCGCCTGAAAACCGAATATTTCCAGCAAATGAGCAGTGCGTTTTTGTCGATTCATGACGAAGAAACGGCCTGGCAAAACTATGCCGAATATTTGCATCATGGCCTGTTTGCTATACGCCGTCGTTTGGGGCTGGAGCGTTTTGCTCAGTTCAGCAAACATCTGGATAACGCGCTGGAATTGCAACGTAAAACCGGTTCCGTTGAGGGGCATCTGGCCTGGCTTGCGCCACTGCTCGAAGAGTATTACGACCCGATGTATCGTTACCAGCTCAGCAAAAAAGCGGGAAATATTGTGTTTCGTGGCGACTACAGCCAGGTCGAATCCTGGCTGCGCAGCCGGACGTAACGCGGACAACTTGCGTCATCCGCCATAAAACTTACATTGCGATGCAGGTTCCGGCTTCACCCGCCAGAATCTGTTCAATCTGATCCAACGCCCCAATCCATGCTGGTTTGTTGTGCTGGCGAACAAAACTGCTGACCGCCGCCACTTTTGGCCCCATTGAACCATCCGATTTAGCAAACGGTGCCAGCGCGTCGGGTGTTGCCCGGCGAATTGCCCGTTGCTGTGGCGTACCCCAGTTTTCATACACCGCATCGGCATCAGTCAGAATCAGTAGCCCGTCCGCGTCAATCTGTTGCGCCAGTAACGCCGCCGCCAGATCTTTATCAATCACCGCTTCCACACCTTCCAGCCCATTTTTGCCTTCGACCATCGCCACCCCGCCGCCACCGCTGCACACCACCATATGGTTATGTTTTAACAGCAGCTCGATGGCTTCGCTGTCGATAATTTTAAGCGGCGCTGGTGACGCCACGACGCGGCGAATATAACGGCCATCGGCTTTCATCAGCCAACCGTGTTGCGCTTCAAGGACGGGTTGTTGCTCCGGGGAATAAACCGGGCCGATGAACTTTTCGGGTGATGTAAACGCCGGATCATGGCGGTCCACCAGCATACGCGTCAACACGGCGGTAACTGGCGGCATATGCGGTTGCTGCGCCATACGCTGCGCCAGCATATAGCCAATCATGCCCTGGCTTTCGGCCACCAGCACATCGAGCGGATAAGCCGCGACCTCTTTATACGCCTGGTTTTGCAGTGCCAGCAGCCCTACCTGCGGGCCGTTGCCATGCACCACTGCGACGCGAAAATCTTTCGCCAGCCGCGCCAGCGCACTCGCCACTTTATCAATATTGCGGTACTGATTTTCCACGCTCAGCGCTTCACCACGCTGTAGCAACGCGTTCCCGCCAAGAGCTACGACTAAAGTTTTCATCACATATCCTTGTAAACGTTACAGTACGACCCGCTGCCCTAACCAAAAACCCAGCAAAGTATCCGCGCCCGAAGTGTGTCCCAGCGATAACAATTGCCGGGTGGCAAACGGCAGGCGAGCCGGTGAAGTTAATGAATGTGCAAAATGCAGTAATGGCGAGGAGAACACGCCCTGTGCGGCAAAGCGCAGATAGTTAACGCTCACTTGCGTTGTCGTCGCGCGTAAATCAACGGAGGCGTCAAAAAAATGCGCGCCGCATTCTGCACTTAACCGGCGGTGATACCACCCTGCCAGCAACATGCCGACCAGAATATCGTCGTGGGTCGGCGTCAAACCTGGCCCTTTCCCGAGCATCCGACACCAGTTCACCACCTTGCCTGCAAGCGACGCGCGGAAACTACGTTGAAACTGGCGTAACTCCACGGGTAACGGCTGGCTGGCAATCGTAGAAAGCGGGCCATAAAGCCCGGTTTCCGCATTGCAATACAACAGCGAGGTTTGCAAACAGGGTACAGCCGGGTTATCCGGCAGGCGAAGCGAGCACTCACGTTGCGGCGCAACCAGATGATATCCGGCTAAATTCAGCCCCTTTTCGGTAACGCTGATTGGGGTATCACGCTTGAGTGCCAGTCGCAGGCGCTGATGATCGTCATGGCGCAGCACCCATCCCATCGGGCTGACACCTTCACCGGCGCGGTGCAGCGTTAATAATGCGCCGTCGTTGGCGGCCAGATTAATGGTGCGCGGGTAGACCCCCGTGACCCGCCAAAGCTGGCGGAATGCGGGAGCCTGACGACTCCGCAGCAACGGTAATAAGCACTCGCTCACTTTTATTCCACACCCAAAGCTTCAGCCAACGCCTCAAGCGCCTGCTCAAAACAGGCCAGCGGCGCACGCACCGTACCCGCGCCAATCTGCCCGACTCCCGCGTCTTTATGGGCGATACCGGTGTTGATTAGCGGCGTAATCCCCGTTTCGACGATGCGACGAATATCCAGCCCCAGACACGCGCCCTGGAAATCCCAGCCTGGAATCGTGAGTTGCATATTGCGCTCGAGGAAAATCTCCGCCATTTCTTCGGATACGGTCTGCGCCGCGTCCATACCGCCCGCGCCCACAAAGCGCGTCACGCCGGGTGCTGCAATCATTGCCGCGCCGCCGATGCCGAAGGTTTCGGTAATGGCACTATCACCCATATCCGGGTTGGCCTGCTCCTGGGAATAACCGGTGAAGAACAACCCCTGCGGCGTATTGACGGGAGCCGTGAACCAGCGGTCGCCCAGGCCGCTAACGCGAATACCGAACTCATGCCCGTTGCGCGTCATCGCAGTCACAATGCTGCCCGCTTTTATTTCCGCTCCGGCGTCCATTGCCGCTTTGCAGTACGCCATCGCCAGGTTCAGGAAGAACTGATCGGTAACGCTAAGGAAATCCATCACTTGCGCAAGCTCGGTTTTATCGTGATTCAGGCGGATAATGTGCGGTGCCAGCGTGCGCATCAGCAATGCGGAGGTCGCGATATTACGCTGGTGAAACTCATCGCCCATCGTGATGCCCTGCGCCATCATGGCGGTGAGGTCAATCCCACGTTCCATTTGCGAAAGTGCGGCGCTCAATACCGGAGCCAGCACATCACGCATCCAGCGATGGCGCGCCTGTACGTCTTCTCCATAGGCACCAAAACGCATTACTTTGCCGATACCTTCGTTGAGATTGCAGTAGGCGCGATTGCCGTCAGTGATATTTTCCACCACCAGCATCGGCATATGTGCCGAAGTAATCCCGCCCATCGGGCCAACGGCATTAACGTGGTGGCAAGGCACAAAAGTGACATCACCCCCCTCCAGTAGTTGCAGCGCCTGCACCTCATCTTTTGCCCAGCCTTCGAACAGGCATGCGCCGATGCAGGCCCCTTTCATTGGCCCGGTCATGTTTTCCCATACCATGGGCGGCCCGGCGTGCAGCAGCGTCATGCCGCGATTTAGCACGCTAATCAGCGATGCGGCAGGTTTAACATCCAGCCAGTGTGGGCGGGCTTTGCGAATACGTTCAATCACTGCGGTGTTGGCTTGCGCCACAGATGTCGTCATAACAACCTCTTAGTGTAAACGAGCTAATAAACGGGCCAGATGAGGATTGCCACCGGCAATCGGCGCCCACTGGAAATGCACCACGGCGGTAGATGTCGCCTGTAAATCCTGAGCAAAGCTGCGCAGCCCGGCATTGATCACCGCCACGCCATCGAGCAGTGAAGGTGCGGATTGCTCGGCTTGCGCGGGAGCGGAAGCGATAAGCGAACTCGCAAGCTGCGTGGCCTGCGGCAAGGTGTCCATCACCATCACGCCCGCATCACGCAAAATTGCGCGTTGTTGCGAGCGGCACTGTGGGTCTTGTTCCGTTCCCGTGACGGTAGCGATAATCGCCAGTGGCGTAGCGCGTTTGGCTTTCAGCGCACAAATCGCTTCGGCAAGCGTAGCGGCGGGGTTTTCCTGAGCGCCGTAACCGATCACCACATCAAGCAATAACACGCCGACTTCCGGCTGGTTCGCCAGGTCTTTGATCATCTGATTGCGCGTTGACGGGTCAATCATCGGGTGCGGCTTACCGACGGTGTAGAAATCATCCCCCAGATCGATGACCCGGTGGCCGTCAGCATCAAGCATGGTGCCGTGATGGTGCGCGTCGTCGGCCTCCACACCCAGCTGTTCGGCCAGCAACATCGCGGTTTCCGCAGCCAGCGTGCCGCCGGTAAACAAGCCGCTGATTTTGCCGCCGACCACATTGGGTGAAAGCGCCCGCGCACGTTCAACGCTGCCGAGCAAGCATGCAATACGCGCTGCTTCGTCAATGGTGTCAGCAAACCAGATATTGCCATCACGCTTGAGCGCTGATTTATGGCCGAGGAACAGCGCTACCACCGGCTTGCTTTGCGCCTGCATCGCCGCAATGACCTTTTTACGAATCGCTTCTGCAGGGGGTTTTGAGACAAAGGCCAGCACCTGACTTTGCGCATCGTGACTCAGCATCTCTAACGCTGTTAACGCGCTAATGCCGCCCACCTGTGCCGATAAATCTCGCCCGCCCAGTCCTAGGGCGTGGGTGATCCCTTCGCCGCCGAGTGCAATCTGCGAAATCAGCTCCTGAATACCGGTACCGGATGCGCCAATCACGCCGATGTTGCCCTGCGGCATCACGTTGGCGAACGCCAACGGCGTACCCGCCACAATGGTGGTGCCACAATCTGGCCCCATCACAATCAAACCTTTCTCGCGGGCTTTGGTTTTCAGCGCGATTTCATCTTCAAGCGAGACGTTATCGGAGAAGATCATCACGTTCTTGTCGCTGTCCAACGCCTGGTTTGCGAGTTGTGCCGCATATTCCCCGGCGATAGAAATCAGTGCCAGATTGGCTTTAGGCAGCTTCTGGCAGGCACTTTCCCAACGCCTTGCCTGCACCAGTTTTTGCCCGTTGCCGCCAGCCTGCCCGGCGCTTTCCAGAGCAGAATCAAGCTGCTGGCAAATGAGTTGCACAATCGCAGCATCTTCATTCTCACTGCGAATGGCCACACAAATATCGTTAGGCGTTGCTCCAGTAAAATCTTTATGCCAGAAGCCTGTGTTTTCGAGCAGCGTCTTATTAGCAGGCGTGCCCATCATTACCGAAACATCATCGACACCTTCGGTTTCGCTCAGCTTGCGGGAAATAAGCATTAAGCTGACCGAATCCTGAAAACATCCTTTCTTAATAAAGGCGTGAATCATTGATAATTCCTCATCACCGAAAAGCCTGTTGAATGGCTTGCAGGTTATTTCCTCAATGAATTAATTAAGGTGACAAATATCACAACAAATTTATTAGCAAAGTTATTCAAATAGTCATACGGGAATTGTTTAATATTATCTGCATATCTATTAATTAAAATTAATTACAGAAAACACAGCCATCTTCAAATTAATTCTAACAATAAAAATAACCCTATTGAGATCACAATTTTTATCATTCCAGCGGGTATGTTATGGCGGAATTAAGCTCTATGGGTAACAGAAAGGAAGACAGATGAAAATCAGTCGGGAAACACTCCAGCATCTCATCATAAACAAATTATCCGCGGCCGGACTCAAGAAAGACCATGCGGCTACCGTGGCAGAAGTGCTGGTCTATGCCGATGCTCGTGGGATTCACTCTCACGGGGCGGTACGTGTTGAATACTACGCACAGCGCATCTCGCAGGGTGGAACAAACTGTAATCCGCAGATCCGCTTTGAACAGACTGGCCCATGCTCCGCCATTTTGCATGGTGACAACGGTGCCGGCCAGGTGATAGCAAAACTGGGTATGGAACACGCCATCAGCATGGCGAAAGAGAACGGCGTGGCGGTGGTTGGTATTCGTAGTATGGGCCACAGCGGGGCGCTTTCGTACTTTGTGCAACAGGCTGCAAAAGCCGGTCTGGTCGGGGTTTCAGTTTGTCAGTCCGACCCGATGGTGGTGCCGTTTGGTGGCGCAGAAATCTATTACGGGACGAATCCTCTGGCGTTTGCGGCCCCCGGTGAAAACGATGATGTTGTCACGTTTGATATGGCAACGACCGTGCAGGCATGGGGCAAAATTCTGGACTCGCGGGCGCGTAATACGCCAATTCCGGACAGCTGGGCGGTGGATAAAAATGGCCAGCCGACCACCGATCCGTTTGCCGTTCATGCTTTACTGCCAGCCGCTGGGCCGAAGGGCTACGGGCTAATGATGATGATTGATGTGCTTTCCGGCATTTTGCTTGGCCTGCCGTTTGGCAAACAGGTCAGCTCAATGTATGACGATTTAAGTGCCGGGCGTAATCTTGGTCAATTACATATTGTGATTAACCCTGACTATTTTGGCGGCAGTGATTATTTCCGCAGAGCAATAACGCAAACCATGCAGCAATTAAATGCGGTTAAACCCGCTCCGGGATTCTCACAAGTTTATTATCCTGGTCAAAACCTGGATATTTACGAGAAAACGACAGCGCGTGAAGGCATCGAGATCGTTGAAGAAATTTACGAGTATTTAATTTCCGATGCGTTATATACCCGTTCTTATGAAACCAAAAATCCTTTCGCGCAATAATTAAGGATAATCATCATGACTTCGTTTCAGTCTGACATAGAAGAAACATTGCCCTGGCTTTCGTCTTTTGGTGCCGCACCTGACGGCGGAATAACGCGTTTGCTTTATTCCCCGCAGTGGCTTGAAGCGCAACAGCAGTTTAAATCGCGCATGCAGCAAGATGGTCTGCAAACTCGCTTTGATGAAGTCGGCAATTTATATGGCCGCATCAATGGCACGCGTTACCCCGAAGAGGTGATTCTGAGCGGTTCGCATATTGACTCCGTGGTTAACGGCGGCAATCTGGATGGGCAGTTTGGTGCTTTAGCGGCGTGGCTTGCGATTCGCAGGCTTTATAAAACCTACGGCGCACCGCTACGCACCCTGGAAATGGTGGCGCTGGCAGAAGAAGAAGGGAGCCGTTTCCCTTATGTATTCTGGGGCAGTAAAAATATCTTCGGCCAGGCCGATCCTGAAGATGTGCGCCACATTGCAGACGCCAAAGGTATTCCTTTCACTCAGGCGATGAGTGAATGCGGCTTCACCCTTGCCGCCGCCCCACTAAAACCACGGGCTGATATCAAAACCTTTGTGGAATTGCATATTGAGCAAGGGCGTATTCTGGAAACCCATCAACAAGAGATTGGTGTAGTTACCGCGATTGTCGGCCAACGTCGCTACACCGTGATGTTGAGCGGTGAGTCAAACCACGCGGGCAGTACGCCGATGAGTTATCGCCGCGACACGGTTCATGCCTTTAGCCGCATCTGTTGCGAGAGCATTGCAAAAGCACAAGCGATGGGCGACCCGCTGGTGCTGACCTTCGGCAAAGTGGAACCGCAGCCCAATACCGTGAACGTAGTGCCAGGAAAAACCTGTTTCACCATTGATTGCCGCCATACCGATGCCGCCCTGCTCAAAGCCTTTACCGGGGAGCTTGAGGCCGATATGCGCCGTATTTGTGATGAGATGAATATCGGTATTGATATTGATTTGTGGATGGACGAAGCCCCGGTGCCAATGGATACGCATTTGGTGGATAAACTGGAAACCATTTGCCAGTCCGAAAAGCTGAATTATCGCCTGATGCACAGCGGAGCCGGGCACGATTCACAAATTTTCGCCCCACAGGTACCGACCTGTTTAATTTTCATGCCGAGCATTGGCGGTATTAGCCATAACCCCGCAGAAGCAACACATATAAAAGATTTGGCCGCAGGGGTGAAAACCCTGGCGTTAATGCTTTACGAACTGGCTTATAAAGAATAAGGAAGAAAAAGAAATGGGTTATCTTAATAACAACACGGGTTACATCAGCGATTTACTGGCTTCGCGCTCCATTATTAAACGTGGCAACTACGCGTTAATTACGCCCGACGGTTTGGTGAAAAATATTATTCCCGGTTTTGAAAACTGCGACGTAACCATTTTATCAACGCCTAAACTGGGTGCGACCTTTGTCGATTACCTGGTGACGCTACATCAGGATGGCGGGAACAATATCGGCTTTGGCGGCGACGGCGTTGAAACCTTTGTTTATGTTATCGACGGCGCTATCAAAGCCCGCGCTGGCGAACAGAGCTTCACACTCACACAAGGGGGTTATTTATATTGCCCGCCTGATACCGCAATGACTTTTATTAATAATCACTCGCAAGACAGTCGCCTGTTTTTATATAAACGCCGCTATATTCCAGCTAACGGGCACAAAGCTCATATCGTCAGCGGGAATGTGAATCAGCTTGAGCGTATTGAATATGAAGGCATGAGCGACGTGATTTTGCAGGATCTGCTGCCGAAAGATCTCGGCTTCGATATGAACATGCACATTCTGTCATTTACTCCGGGCGCATCCCACGGCTATATCGAAACCCACGTTCAGGAACACGGTGCCTATATCCTCAGCGGTCAGGGCGTTTACAACCTCGATAACGAATGGATACCGGTAAAAC
Source organism: Buttiauxella agrestis ATCC 33320 (assembly GCF_000735355.1). Lineage (GTDB taxonomy): Bacteria > Pseudomonadota > Gammaproteobacteria > Enterobacterales > Enterobacteriaceae > Buttiauxella > Buttiauxella agrestis. The sequence goes on along the minus strand of NZ_JMPI01000020.1, from coordinate 189,933 downwards.
AGGGCGATTACATTTTTATGGGCGCTTATTCATTGCAGGCGGGTTATGGCGTGGGACGCGGTGAAGCATTTAGTTATATCTATTCAAAAGACTGTAACCGTGATGTAGAGATTTAAGGTTTTTGTCGGATTTGAATGTCGGATGACGCTGCGCTTATCCGACCTACGAAAAACTGATTTTATATGATTTTTCTTAGCTTGTCGGTTTGGCCACGGATAATACCGTGGCCTTTTTTTATGCCGCGAATAGAAACAATTATTTATCCTGTATGTTTTCCTACCCAACAAAATCAATCGTCGTGACACTCGTCACAGTTATTGTTTACCTTCAGCTCTACGTTTACCTACTTCTTAAATTCATATCATTTTGATTTTATTATATTTATTAAAGTTATGAGTGATATGAAATTAACTAGCCAGCTCAATGAATCCATGTTTTGTTGAAGGAATAACTTGATGGCAACTGATGGCACCCGCTTTACCTTCACCGTGGGGCGCACTCCGGCGAACACCTTTGCGGTGGTGGGCTTTAAATTAAAGCAGTCTCTCTCTTCGCTATTCACTCTGGATATCACCGTCGCCTGCAACGATCCGGCTATTGGCTTTAAAGCCATTCTCGATGAATTCGCGCTGCTCTCCATCTGGCAGGCACAGTACAAGGAAGAAGGTGCCGACCTGTCGTATCAGCATCCGGACTGTGCAAGCCTTGTGATGCATCTCGCGCAAACAGCATGGCGGCATATGAATACAAAAGAAAACACGACGGTTTTAGTCTTAAGCAGTTCGGATGACAGCCAGCGACATGCAGTCGTTCTTAGCCCAGTAAACCAGGGAAGGAATTAGCATGATTACGATTAATATCAATGGACTGACACTGTGTCATAAAGGTAGCGGCGGGGTAACGCACAATACCTTGCCTGATGTCTGTAAAACGCCCCCACTTGCTATTCCTGTACCTTTCGAAAACGAAGCGTACTCACGCGACCTGATTAAAGGCACCAGCAGCGTTTTTGCCGATGGCGGCAATATGATTGCAAATTTTGGTTCGTGCTTTGCGAAAAGTGTATTTGATGAACCTGGTAGTATGGGTGGCGTAAAGTCCGGCACTAATCTGGCAGAGGCTGACTGGATAAGCCACTCATTTGATGTGTTTTTTGAAGGCAAACCAGCCTGCCGCCTGACAGATAAAATGTTTATGAATCATCGTAATACGGTGAATATGGCGGGTCTGATGCAAGACTCACTTCCTGAAGTAGATATGGACAGCGAGGTTCTTATCAACTCAGATGGGAATGACAACGCGACTGACGATAAAGACAAACCTCAGCCTATGCCCTGCATTGTTATTCTGATTCACGGTGTTAATGATGTGGGCGAAGCCTACCAGAACCAGGACGAAGGGATTTGCGCCGGGTTAAATGCCCGACTCGGACGTGATGATTTACATCCGCATGACTGGATCCCGGATAAGTTTAAAATTTCAGATACCGATGGCAACGCGGAAAGTAAAAACGATGCTGTGCTGCAGAAAACATGTGCAGGCGAAATCAACCGCTCACCTATTATTCCGTTTTACTGGGGATATCGCCCTGTCAATCATAATACCTGGAAAGCAGATCAGCTGCGCTATCGCGAAGACCTTAAAAACAAAGGGAATGATGCTGATATCCCATACGACACCTATCTTAACGATGATGGAAGGATAAAAGAACAACATAATAATGAGCAAACCGATAACCTGTTTAATTGGTTAGACCGTACAAATGCAAAAAATGGCGGCACTTTTGCCAACGCCACTACCAACATTCCCGATATGTTTGGCCCAGGTGCGACGGGTAAAATTTTGGAAATAGTGGGCGAGCTCAATTCCCGCGGAGGGCCGTTTGGGGATGGCGACTGGAGCCACCCGATTTATCAGAACCCCCATCGAATCTATCAGGCTTATGCAGCACGCCGTCTGGCGGATTTGATTATTGATATTAGACGTAACCCGGGTACTGAAAAAGATACTATAAATATTGTGGCGCATAGCCAGGGCACTATTATCACCATGCTGGCGAATATGTGGGTCAATACTGAAGGCCTTGCTCCGGCAGACTGTGTCGTCCTCAACCATTCACCTTATGCACTGGAAAACCGTTGGCTTGAAAACGCCCTACCGGGTAACCAGCAAACCAGTAATGGCCGCCTGAATACGCTGGCTCATTTTTGTAAATTAATGGCGAAAAACCCCCACTATAAAATGGGAAATATCCCGCACACCCCAGATTATAAGCAAAAACTAAAAGATAGCGGATGCCTGCCAGAAGCGTCTTACCAGTCACTGTGGAATAATCCACAATACAGCCGCAATAATTTTGGCATGGTCTACAACTATTTTTGCCCAAACGACCAGATTGTTTCCATGAAACCGATTCAAGGTTTTGGCTGGCGCGGTATACCTGATGAAATGAAATCTCAACTCGGCAATAACCTTTGGCAAAGAGTATTCTGTCGGGGAGAGACTGTGGGTGATAAGACCGGGTTTCATTTTCAAATGCCAGCTCCGAAGTCAGATGATTCAAAATATACCGGTTTTACCTTTCGTGATATCACCATCAATGCCCCTCTGCTCCCCAAGCCTTTCGTCTTTAAATTGATGGGTGAAGGGCATGAATATAAAGCTCCGCTCAGTGGAAATGATCCGGCCATTGCTAAAGCGGCTATGAAAGCGGAAAGATTTATCTCGCAAACGGTGGAAGCCCCGAACACCCGTAACTTCTATTATTTAAATAATCATCAATATCTTAATGAAGTTCAATGTAAAGAAATCGGCAAAATACACGATTGGGATGTAGTGAAGGGCATCGTTAACGGCCAGAATGGTTCTACACAGAAGCTTGTTGTGAAACGCAGAATGACAGAGGAAGAACTGAAGGCAGCGGTAAATATGGATTCTATATATAGTCAGCACTCATCTATTGTTGCCAATGATAAAGTGCCTGCCCATTCAATGACCTACGATTTAGCGATAGGAGAATGTAAAGCATTTGAACAGAAGGAATTCTGGAAAAGATTGTTGCTCCGTGCTGACTGGCGCAGAGAAGAAAATCCTATAGCAGATGAACGTAAATATTATCAGGATGGTATTTTGCCTTTCGAACACATGAAAAAATTCATGAATAAACCTGAGCTTCCTAAGGGAATTCCACTAGGTGATGCAGGTGTTGATAATGACTACGGCCCAAGAGAAGTGCCTAAGATCAAAGACAAACATTCAACGGAAAATACAACGAACGAAATATTACAATGGGATATGCCTGAAGCGCAGGAATGAAAAGGAAATATATGCAACAGGGAAAGCTAGTAATACTTGTGATGGTAGCCTTAATTACGGCATGTCATGCAAAACAAAAATCACCACCTACTCAGGTAGTGTACCGATTTGACGATCATCGTTATCTGGAATTAACCGGTTATCACTGTGAGGGTGGCTTACGTTATATCGATACCGAGCGTAATATTCAGCACCAGATTTACGACGTATCCGATGGATATCGTATTTTTACAAAGACATTTATTCATCCTTCAGAGCGTTACATTGCAATTACTTCCTATGAGGGGGGGGGATTCGCTATATCAAAAGATTATGGAAAAACCTGGGATGGAGCGAGCTACTCTCCTGGTGGCGGAGCTATAAAATATGGTGATGACCGCCCCCAACGAGAAGAAATTGAATCATTCACCGTCGTCAACGATCAAGGTTTTATGCTGACAAAAAAAGGTGATCTCTATCTGAGTTCAAAACCCTTTGATGACCCCAGGCTGGAACCTGGTGGGAGTGGTATTGATTACACATACACCTACAGAGGAGACACTTCAAAACACCACCTGGAACCAATCAATTCATCAGTTGGTAGTCTCTGGGGAAAGAACTACGTCTCCTGGATATCAATACAACTCCAGGACCCGTGGCAAACCTTCGCATATCAAACCAATTTCCAGAACATCCCCAATAAAGTCCCCGAAGTCAAAAACTACAAGGGCTGGGACCATATGCGCTGCAATCCGGATTTAGGTCTTGAAGCGTCGGAACAACAAAAATGAAACCGATTAAAAACACGTTGCTAATTGTGGGAATAGTATTACTTACGGCCTGTCATGCGAAACCCAAATCACCACCTACTCAGGTAGTGTACCGATTTGACGATCATCGTTATCTGGAATTAACCGGTTATCACTGTGAGGGTGGCTTACGTTATATCGATACCGAGCGTAATATTCAGCACCAGATTTACGACGTATCCGATGGATATCGTATTTTTACAAAGACATTTATTCATCCTTCAGAGCGTTACATTGCAATTACTTCCTATGAGGGGGGGGGATTCGCTATATCAAAAGATTATGGAAAAACCTGGGATGGAGCGAGCTACTCTCCTGGTGGCGGAGCTATAAAATATGGTGATGACCGCCCCCAACGAGAAGAAATTGAATCATTCACCGTCGTCAACGATCAAGGTTTTATGCTGACAAAAAAAGGTGATCTCTATCTAAGTTCAAAACCCTTTGATGATCCAAGGCTTAGAGAAGGTGGTGGAGGTATTGAATACAGTCGTTACTATCATGGCGTATTAAAACATGATCGCTTAATGCCTGGCCGTTCAGGCCTGGGCTGGGGGCGTGAATATTTATCCTGGAATTCAGTCAATAGTCCTGAACCATGGGTCATTGACGCCTACAAACCTAACTGGCAGAACATCCCCAATAAGGTCCCCGAAGTCAAAAACTACAAGGGGTGGGACCATATGCGCTGCGACCCGGATTTAGGTCTTGAAGTGTCGGAACAACAAAAATGAAACCGATTAAAAACACCTTGCTATTTGTGGGAATAGTATTACTTACGGCCTGTCATGCAAAACCCAAACCCCCACCCACTCAGGTAGTATACCGATTTGATGATCATCGTTATCTGGAATTAACCGGTTATCACTGTGAGGGTGGCTTACGTTATATCGATACCGAGCGCAATATTCAGCACCAGATTTACGACGTCTCCGATGGATATCGTATTTTTACAAAGACATTTATTCATCCTTCAGAGCGTTACATTGCAATTACTTCTTATGAGGGGGGGGGATTCGCTATTTCAAAAGATTATGGAAAATCCTGGGATGGAGCGAGCTACTCTCCTGGTGGCGGAGCTATAAAATATGGTGCTTCTTATCCTATACGCGAAGAAATTGAATCATTCACCGTCGTCAACGATCAAGGTTTTATGCTGACAAAAAAAGGTGAACTCTATCTGAGTTCAAAACCCTTTGATGATCCCCGGCTGGAACCTGGTGGGAGTGGTATTGAGTACACAATCACAACAGGCAAAGGAAAAACACAAAAAGAGTTAATTCGTCCGGGGGAAGGTGGTGGTGCGTGGGGGGAAAACTACCTATCGTGGAACTCCATTTTAGGGCCAGACTCCTGGACAATTTATGCTTACAGATCCAATTTCCAGAACATCCCCAATAAGGTCCCCAAAGTCAAAAACTACAAGGGCTGGGACCATATGCGCTGCAATCCGGATTTAGGGCTTGAAAAACAACAGTAAGGATACAAAGATGTTAGGGATTATTAAGAAAGTAAACATAATATTATTCTCAGGATTACCAGTAATATCCTCTCCGTTGCTGGCATGTCCAGATATGCAGGGCAGTTACAACACGGAAAATAATGGCACACAGATTTATCTGCATAATAATGGACTTCAAAAATTAAACGCGGTGATTGATATCCCTGGTCATCCTCTGCAGGCTAAAACAGCAGTATTCGTTAGCGAAGAAGATCGCAATGCGCAGCCTTATCAGGCATTACCGGAATGTACGCTTTCAATTGATGGATTCGGTTATCTTCTTCCACATATGAAAGGAAAAATATTTCGGTTACACTTTGACTCACAGGATTATGAGAAAGTATTTAACACCGATTATATTTTAAAGTTAAGTGATATTCCTGCCGAAAATATCGGAGTCAATAAAACTGCATCAACCATCCCCGACAAGGCGCTTACCGCATTAAATAAACATTGATTACATCGATAGCGATAAAATCCTGGCCACGGATAATACCGTGGCCTTTTTTTATGCCGGAATCGCCTGCCCCAACTTCATCGCCTGAGCGATATTCCGCGCGCAATGTTGCAGGTTAATTTCCCCCTGCAATAACACGGTGGCTAGCGGAGCAAGGCGCGGGAGGATGCTGAATACAGCGTCGATACCATGCTGATGCACCACTTCTACACCTTCCCCAAGTACACCGGCCATGCCGATAACGGGTACACCGAGGCGGTGAGCCACTCGCGCAACACCGATTGGCGCTTTGCCGCCGACGGTCTGGCTGTCGATGCGCCCTTCGCCGGTGATCACTAAATCAGCGCCTTCGAGTACCTGTTCAAGGTTGACCGCATTCATAATGATGTCGATGCCCGGTTTCAATTTGCCGCCGAGGAAAATCTCTGCCGCAACGCCCATGCCGCCAGCCGCTCCGCCGCCGACAATCGCGTTAATATCACGCCCCGTCTGCGCTCCCAGAATTTCAGCCAGATTTGCCAGCCCATTATCAAGCTGGATGACCATTTCCGGCGTCGCCCCTTTTTGTGGGCCGAAGACCGTAGCCGCCCCTCGCGGCCCGGTGAGCGGGTTATCCACATCGCAGGCAATTTCGAAATGACATTCTTTGACTCGTGGGTCTATTTGCTGCTGGTCGATGCGGGAAAGTGAATTCAACGCCCCGCCGCCCGCGGCCAGTTCGTTGCCATCAGCATCGTAAAAATGCACACCCAACGCCTGCGCCATGCCGATACCGCCGTCAACGGTCGCGCTGCCGCCGATACCGAGAATAATGTGGCGGATACCCGCATTGAGCGCGTGTTTGATAAGCTCCCCGGTGCCAAAACTGGTGGCAGACATCGGGTTACGCAGTTCGGGTTCCACCAGCATTAATCCACTGGCCGCCGCCATTTCAATCACCGCCGTGCGCCCGTCCCCGGTGACGCCATAGAATGCCTCTACCGGTTGGCTCATTGGCCCGCTCACGGTCAGCGTCACAAGTTTGCCGCGAGTGGCCGCAATCATCGCTTCTACCGTCCCCTCCCCGCCGTCGGCAATGGGTAGGCAGACGTATTGGGCCTCCGGGAAGATTTCCTCAAACCCTTTTTTAATGGCCTGCGCCGTGCGTTCCGCGCTCAGGCTTTCTTTAAATGAATCCGGTGCAATCACAATTTTCATTATTTATTCCTTAACAATGTGGGGCGTTATTTCACGCGATCCCAGGGAAAGAGGTTTTCCAGCACCACAGCAAGCAGCACCCCCATCAACAGGCCGTTGCTGAGTAACGGACGCACCAATAACGGAAGCTGCTGCAAATACGCCCCCGGGACGCCCATCAAAAACACGCCGCAGAACAGCGGAATAGCGATGCGATAAATGTTGCGTGAGTTCAGCGTGGTGAGATTTACAAACAGCAACGACGACCACAGCAACGGCAGGTACGCTACCAACATCACGGCACTGCTAATCGTGAGCGGAATAGCGCAGAAAAAACGCGTCAGCGGTGGAAAAAGACCAATCAACAAAAACAGCAGGCTGCCAACAACAAATGCGCGGCGCGTCGCATCCTGGGTTTGAGTAATCAGGCCAATTGAGGAGACGAACGGCGAGAAAGGAATCACACCCAGCGGTGCACCCATTAATGTCATCGCGCCAGAAACAACAAAACTGCGCCGGTATAGCGCAGGCATGGCAGGCGTGTTGCCATAGAAAGTGTCGCTGCCACGGATCGCGCCAAACGTGTTGGAGATATTCACCAGCCCCGTCAGCACAGCGGTGATCACAATGCCGGGTTTGATATCCAGCGAATGCCCGAGCGGGAACCATTGCCAGCTCTGGTTTTGTGTGATGACGTGAGTATTCCCAAACCAGCAAACGTAAATGCCCCAGCCCAGAATGGTGCCGAGCAAAACGGCAAATTTCCCGATGCGCTGCGGGAGAATCACAATAAAGGTGACGATAAAAATCACCACCGCCACGGCGAGGGAAAATGCCGCTCCGTTGAGATCAACCGGCCCGTTCACCGCACCAAACGGCAGCCCAAGCATGCCTTTAAAAAAGATGGTGGTAAGCTGCGCGCCGAGTAAAAACATAAACACAATCATTACGGCCGGGCGAAAAAGCCTGGCAAGCCACGGCCCTAATCCGCTAAACCCAATCACCATCGTCAGAACACCCGCCAGCGCAATGCCCAAAGCGAGGCTGCCGCCAATCGAAGCCAGCGGCGTTCCTTGCGCGGACTCAGCCAGCGTGAGAGTTAAAATCGTGCCCCACCACAGGCCACCCGGCCCTTCCATCAATGCACGACGATGGCCAAAAAAAGCCTGAAGCAGGCAAGCCAGCGCGGTCGTCAAAAAAGAATACTGCGTCAGCACAAATGTCGTGGCGGAAGTGAGATGAAATGCGGATTGCAACGTCGGCGGGATAACCACCGTATTGCAGAAAATAAAGAAGAACCACTGAAAACCAGACAGCCAGGTGTCCCGGCTAAGACGCACAGCTTCCATAATTCCACCCTGTAAAATGACAAAAAAGCCGCGCCCGGGATCAACGAGCGCAGCTGCAAGTAAACGATTACTGCTGGTGTTTCAGAATGAATTTACCGATTGGTTTCGCGCCAAATCCGCTTTCAATGTCGTAAATCACCTCACCACGCAGAATAGTTTTCAGGATACGTGCGCCGATGGTGCGACCGACGTAAGGGCTAACTTTGTGGCGATATTCCAGATCTTCGTTTTTCAGCACGTAAGACGAGTTCGGCTGGATGAACACCAGATCCGCATCTTTGCCCGGCGCGATATGGCCTTTATGTTGCAAACCAAAGATATCTGCCGCATTGCCGGACATCAGTTTGGCGAACGTTGGCAGCGACATGCCGCGCTTTTGCACCGCTTCATCAAACATCACATCCATACAGCTTTGTAGGCCAGCAATGCCGCCCCAGGCCTGCATGATGTTGCCTGCTTTCATATCCGGCGGGCATGGTGAGTGGTCAGAAACCAGGCAGTCGATTTCACCGTTGAACAGTTTTTCCCACATCCCTTTCTGGTTTTGCGCATCGCGAATTGGCGGCGAGCATTTTGCCAGGGTGCCGATTTCTTCAAACTGATCGGTATCGAGCACAAAGTAATGCGGGCAGGATTCGCAGGTAACATCCTGGCCTTCCTGACGTGCGCGAGTCACTTCAGCCACGCCTTCCGGGCTGCTGACGTGGCAAACGTGCAGGCGGCAACCGGCAACTTTTGCCAGGTACAAAATGCGGCGAATCGCTTCGACTTCGGTGAAGACCGGGCGTGAGGCCACATAGTCATGGGCAGTAACACGGCCTTCGCGTTTTGCTTCGTCACCCAATTCATCACAAATCAGCGCGTTTTCGCAGTGCACTAATACTGGCTGACCCAATTTTCCGAGCTTCTGAGCGCCTTTGAAGAACTGGAAGTCGTTCACGTCGCGGAAGTCGTTGTCGATACCGCGATCGCCACAGGTTGCCACGAAGCATTTGAAGCCAACCACGCCGACTTCGTCCAGTTCATGCAGACGGTCGATGTTGTAAGAAACCAGGCCACCGAGCTGCGCAGCATCAATGGTCAATTTGCCTGCGGCGGCATCGAATTTCATTTCAATGCTGGCGCGGTCAACCGTAGCAGGGAGCTGGTTGAGCGGCATTTCGATCATTGTGGTGATGCCGCCTTTAGCCGCAGCACGTGTGCCAGTGGCGTAGCCTTCCCAATGGCTGCGGCCTGGTTCAGAAATATGGGTGTGAGCATCGACCATGCCAGGCGCAACTATCAGACCGGTAGCATCCATCACCTTCGCTGCGCCGTTCAGACCATTGCCGATGGCGGCTATTTTGCCGTCTTTAACGGCAATATCGGTAACTAATGCTTCGTTGTCTAAAATGACGGTGCCGTTTTTAATAATCAGATCGTAAGACATATACTTCTCCTTGTAAGGGTACGTATTTTTATTAAGTACAGGGGTAAGACGTTATTTTTATATCAAGCTGCTTTATGTTCGGTAGATATTCCTGGTGCGTCGCGTTTTTTCAGCAATACGTATAAAACGAAAGCGGTAATCACACCCACAAACCATGACACGCGTGACAATGGCTCAAACAGGGGAATAAATTTCCCGCCTAACGAAAGCACAACCGCAATTAAAGTGACGGAGAACGCCGTGACGTTAAAACCATTATCGTAAAACTTATAATCACCGGCTTTGGTATATAAAGTATCCAGATCAATTTGCGAACGCATGACAATAAAGTAATGTGCCATCATCACGCCGATTACCGGCCCTAACATTCCACCGATAATATCGAGGAATAAATAGATGCTGCTTTGGTTTTCCATTAACTTCCATGGGCAAATCAGCAGGCTGATAATACTGGCAATGAGCACACCATTTTTATAGGTCAGTTTGGTTGGAGCAATGGCCGCAATCTGGTATCCCGCAGGGATGATATTACCCGTGGCATTGGTTGAAATCGTGGTCATCAGAATGACTAACACCGCGAAGAATGAGGCAAACAGGCTGTCCCACTTCTGTACGATATCCAGCACGTTCCATGTGTCTTCGCCGTAGTGAATACTGGCCCCAGCGATAATACACACACCGGCCACCGCGAACAGAATGTAGGCCACCAATAATCCTAAAGTTTGCCCTAGTGCCTGCTGACGGAAGCTTTGCGCATTCTGGGTAAAGTCAGATGCACTCACTGCCGGTGCCGCCCAAACCGCCACTACGGCGTTAATCACCACCAGGAACAGGAAGCCACTATTTTCTGCTTTCTGAACACCTGCGGGGACGTAGTCCAGAATAGGTTGAATCCCCACCAGGGAAATAGCCCAAATAGCCATGCCGCCGAAGACGATGTAAATACAAGGGTTGAGAACCGCAGTGAATTTATTGAGCACTCCACCACCACCAAAACCAATGGCGACGTTGATTGCCCAGAAGAACAGGAAGGCAATCAGGCCCGGCAAATTAAGACCCAGGATATTGAAATCGCCACCGAGGGAGAGGAAGCCTGGCCAGATTTTGCCAATCAGAATTAAGAAGGCGAGCGAACCGGCATAGCATTGCAGGCCGAACCACATAATCGCTGCAATCCCACCACGTAAAATGCCGGGGAACAGTGAACCGCGCACGCCATAGGAAGCACGTAAAATCATGGCAAACGGCACGCCGTATTTGGTTCCTGCTGCGCCGTTCATTACCATGACAAAAGCAATAAAAAACGCGCTCAGAATAATTGCCAACATAATACTTAATGTGGATAACCCTAATATAAAGAAGCCGCCGACCATGACATAGTTTGGAACGTTATGAACTGACCCCATCCATAGGGTGAAATAGTTAAATGCTTTCCAGGTTTGTTTCTCTTTTTCTTTTGGAAGAAGATCGTCACTATAACCCCTGGCCCGATAAAGCTCTCTTTGCTGCTGTTCCTGTCTTTCCATATATCCCTCTACTAATCACGTAATAAAAACGCTATGGGCTTAGCTTTTCGGAAACACATATAAAACAAAAAGAAAAAAGTTAACTCTATTGGCACTGCGCCTCTTTGTGCGCAGTGCTTATATTTCAACAATCAGGAAATTTTGTGATTCGCCATTAATTCCAACGACTCAATTAATGCAGAATGGTCTAGCTGGCTACCGCCATTCGCCGCACAGGTATTAAATAATTCCTGGCAGGTGGCTGTATTTGGCAATGTAATCGCCAGGGCTTTGGCACTTTGTAGCGCCAGATTTAAATCTTTCTGGTGTAGTGCAATTTTAAAACCAGGCGCAAACGTCCGTTTGATCATGCGCTCGCCGTGAACTTCGAGAATACGTGAAGACGCAAATCCACCCATTAATGCCTGGCGAACGCGTGCAGGGTCAGCTCCGGCTTTAGAGGCAAACAGTAAGGCTTCAGAAACCGCTTCAATATTTAACGCCACGATAATCTGGTTTGCCACTTTGCAGGTTTGACCGTCGCCATTCCCACCCACCAACGTAATGTTTTTGCCCATCACTTCGAACAACGGCTGCACACGTTCAAACACTTCTGGCTTGCCACCCACCATGATGGAAAGCGTGCCTTCTTTAGCTCCCACCTCGCCGCCAGAAACCGGTGCATCAAGGTATTCGCCACCGCGTTCAATCACCTTTTGAGCAAAGCGTTTGGTTTCGATAGGCGAAATTGAACTCATATCAACAATGGTTTTGCCCTTCAGTGAAGCCTGGGCACAACCTTCAGGCCCAAACAGCACCTCTTCGACCTGCGGTGTATCTGGCACCATGATAAAAATGATGTCTGATTTTTCTGTTACGTTGCGCGCCGTTTCGCAGTTTTCAGCCCCTAATGAATAGAGTTTGTCTGAAACGGGGCCAATAGTGCAAACGCGAAGCTTATGCCCCACTTGCGCCAGGCGCTGTGCCATCGGCGTGCCCATAATACCCAGACCAATAAAACCAAGATTCATTGTTTCATTCCTTTCAGGTTATTTCAGGCAATAAGTTTCCCTGCCACAAAAGTGGTCATATTCTTATTGCCTGTTTATTTAATTAGGACTAACGGTACAGATTAATCCAGGACATCCCTTCTTCGGTGGTGGTTTTCGGTTTATATTCACAACCCACCCAACCGTCATATTCTAATTTATTAATTAGCGAAAAAAGATAATCATAATTAATTTCACCGGTTCCTGGCTCACCACGCCCAGGATTATCTGCTAATTGTATATGGCCAATTTTTGCTGATTTCCCCGTTAGCGTATTGGCTAACTCCCCTTCCATACGTTGCATATGATAAATGTCATATTGCACGCGTATGTTATCGCAACCAATTTCATCAATCAGGTCGATAGCCTGCTGGGTTCCGGTGAGGTAAAAACCTGGCATATCGAAATGATTGAGCGGTTCAATCACTAACAGAATGCCTTCTTTTGCCAGTTCACTTCCGGCGTAACGCAGATTTTCAACCAGAGTCTCGCGGACTTTTTCAGCACTTACCCCTGCTGGCGTTTTCCCGACCAGGCAATTGATTTTGCTGTTGCCCAGCGCTTTGGCATACAAGATTGCAGCTTGTACACCACTGCGAAACTCAGCTTCACGCCCCGGAATACAAGCAATACCACGCTCTCCTTTATCCCAGTCACCCGCCGGTAAGTTATGTAGCGTGTGCTCAAGTCCGTTAGATTTTAACTTTTCCTGCAACACCGCAACGCTGTATCCATACGGGAACATAAATTCTACGGCTTTAAACCCTGCCGCTGCGGCGCGTTCAAAACGGTCAAGAAAATCATATTCCAGAAACAGCATCGATAAATTAGCCGAAAAACGTAGCATGATATTCTCCGTTATTCATATTTCATAAAGCAGGTTTCAGTCGGTGCGTCCGCGGCACTTTCAGCAGTGGCTTCAAATTCATTAACGTTATCCAACTCGCTTCCCATTGAAATATTGGTGACGCGCTCAAGAATAACTTCCACCACAACTGGCACGCTGTATTTCGCCATTAACTCTTTTGCCTGCTCAAATGCCGGAGCAATATCTTCCGGTTTAAATACGCGAATCGCTTTACAACCTAAACCTTCAGCGACTTTGACGTGGTCAACACCGTATCCATTAACTTCTTCAGAGTTAATATTTTCGAAGGCTAACTGGACGCAATAATCCATATCGAAGGCGCGCTGTGACTGGCGAATAAGACCTAAATAGGCGTTATTCACCACAACATGGATATACGGAATATTGAATTGCGCGCCGACAGCCAACTCTTCAATTAAGAACTGGAAGTCATAATCGCCGGAAAGTGCAACGACACTACGTTTTGGATCGGCGACACAAACACCGAGCGCGGCCGGAATTGTCCAACCCAGCGGACCTGCCTGCCCGGCATTAATCCAGTGGCGATCGTGGAAAACATGCAGCATCTGCGCCGCGGCAATTTGCGACAGGCCGATGGTGGTGACGTAGCACGCCTCGCGGCCAAATGCTTTGTTCATCTCTTCATAAACGCGCTGCGGTTTGACCGGCACATTGTCGAAGTGAGTCTTGCGCAGCAGGGTACGTTTGCGCTGCTGGCAATCGGCAATCCATGCTTTGCGATCCGGTAAGCGCCCTGCTTTTTTCAGCTCTTCTGCGACGTCGACCAACAAGGTGAGAGCCGCTTTTGCGTCAGAAACAATGCCGAGATCCGGGCATAACACGCGGCCAATTTGCGTTGGCTCAATGTCGATATGCACGATTTTGCGACCGGCAGTGTATTTCTCAACCGAGCCGGTGTGACGGTTCGCAAAGCGGTTGCCGATACCAAACACCAGGTCAGAAGCCAGCAGAGTGGCGTTGCCATAACGGTGCGCAGTTTGCAGCCCAACCATGCCCGCCATCAGTTCGTGATCGTCCGGAATCGTGCCCCAGCCCATCAGCGTAGGAATGACCGGAACCTGGGTAATCTCCGCAAACCGTTGCAACAATGCCGCCGCATCCGCATTGATAACGCCACCACCAGAAACGATAACCGGGCGTTCGGCCTGCATCAGCATCTCAAGTGCTTTGACGATTTGCTTGCGCGAAGCTTCAGGTTTGTAAACTGGCAGCGGCTCATAGGAATCTGGATCGAATTCGATTTCCGCAACCTGCACGTCAAACGGTAAGTCCACCAGCACAGGGCCTGGACGACCAGAGCGCATTAAGTGGAACGCCTGTTGCAATACACGTGGCACCAGCGCAGGTTCCAGAACCGTCACGGCCATTTTGGTGACAGGCTTGGCGATAGATTCGATATCCACCGCCTGGAAATCCTCTTTGTGCAAACGTGCACGCGGAGCCTGGCCGGTGATGCAAAGAATTGGAATAGAGTCAGCAGAAGCGGAATAAAGTGCGGTAATCATATCCGTACCCGCCGGGCCTGAAGTACCAAGGCACACGCCAATGTTACCGGCTTTAGCGCGGGTATACCCTTCCGCCATATGGGATGCCCCTTCAACATGGCGAGCAAGGACATGGCGAATGCCGCCATGCTGACGCATTGCCGAATAGAATGGGTTAATCGCCGCACCGGGTACGCCAAATGCGGTATTCACACCTTCTTTTTCCAGGACATACATTGCCGCATCGACGGCTTTCATTCGGGCCATGGTACTTTTCCTTTTTTGATTTCATTGTTGGAAACTTTTTCCAACTTGAAGTGAGTTCAAAAAAATCCCGCACACAGACTGACGGGAATTTTGTTTCTAGCGTGCCGGAGTATTCAGACCCAGCGCCGCACTAATATCAGTTGCCGTATCGCGAACTAATTCGCCCAGGTTTAAAAATCTTTCCGGCGTTAATCTGGAGCTTGGGCCAGAGATGGAAATGGCCGCGACTACGTTGCCGGTACTGTCGTATATCGGTGAGGCTATGCAATTTAGCCCCAGAACATGCTCTTCTTTATCAACGACATAACCACGTTCACTGGAAAGCTGCAAATCCTTCTTCAGCTGATGCAGGTCTGCAAGCGTTCCCGGCGTAAAACTCTTAAGCCCGGTTTTCACTATCAGGTCCATCAGCTCATCTTCCATCAGTGGATAGAGTAATGCTTTACCCGCACCGGACGCATGAAGCGGCAGGCGGCTACCCAGTGGCGCACACATGCGCACCATTGACTGGCATTCGAGTTGGCCAATCAGCACCGCTTCGCCACCGTTACGAATCGCAACGTTGACCGTCTCCCCTGAATGCACCATCAGGCGGCGCATGAAAGGTGCCGCAACGGATAACACATCCCGGTTGTGGATATAGGCCGAACCGACGTTAAACACGCCAAGACCGATATGCCACCAGCCTAACTGGCTGTCCTGATAGATAAAATCGGCATTCTCCAGCACTTTAAGTAAGCGAAAAGTGGTGGATAGAGGCAATTCGAGGTTTTCGGCAATATCAGTAACCGAAGAGCTGCCACCCGCCTGCGCCAGATACTGCAAAATGGCGATGCCGCGTTCCAGTGCCTGCGCGCCTTTCTGCGAGCCGGACTCCGGTTGGCTTGGTCGTCCGCGACGTCTTAATTCAGTCATTCTTCTATTATCTCCCACCCCAGAAACTTTACGGGAAGCGTGCTACGTCAATGAATTTAACGCGCCATCTTATGAAAGATACTTTGAAGCGTCACGGGATTTATCCTAAATAAAACGGGATAAAATCAGCTCAATACCAGTTCTTTTGGCGCAACATTCACTAAATCGCAATTATCGCTACCGCCGCGATCCACCGTTAAAAAATCCGTCACTTTTTGCCATGCAAACAACGGGTGATGCCAGACGTTACGATGATAGTTCACACCCTGACGGCCATCGGTGATAAATCCGAGCATAGTTTCAGGATCTGGCTGCTCATCTCCCAGTGCTACCACCACGATAAAACGCTCGCCGTTAAGGGGAATAAACGCCTGCGAGCCAAGTGGATGGCGTTCGAGCTGCGTGACGGTTATTGGCATTTCCAGCGGCTGGGCGCGGTTGATGCTGACGAGGGCACGATCCTGATGGAGGATCTCAACCAACGCCAAATCGTGATAGCGCTCGGTTTGCCCGTTATTGATATGGAAAAATTCCTTTCCTTCGGTTCCGATAACGTCGCCATAAGGCGAAAAAGCCTCTTGAGTCAGAGGTAACAACTTGAGTTTCATTCCGTGTTCCTGCTCCTGTTGATCCTTTTGCCATTTATGTTGATCAAAATGGCACCGCTGACAGCAATCTAAAACCTAACCTCGCTTGATGCAATATTAAATTGGAATATTTTTCCAACAATGAGATTTACACCACATCATTTTTAAGGTCAATATGCAAATATCATTAAAAATCATTGATATATAAAGGTCTGATAATGCTTGACCAGGAAACCATCCGCACCTTTCTCACCGTGGCCGAAACCGCCAGCTTCTCTAAAGCGGCTGAGCGTTTACACAAAACCACGGCGACGATCAGCTATCGCATTAAGTTGCTTGAAGAAAGTACGGGTGTGCCGTTGTTTCAGCGAACGACGCGCAGCGTTCTGCTGACCACGGCGGGCATTCACTTGCTGGAGCGTTCGAAAGAGTGGCTGGCGTGGCTCGATGCCATGCCCGGTGAGCTTAAGCAAATCAATGATGGCGTAGAACGTCAGGTCAATATTGTTATCAATAACTTACTGTATGAACCTGCGGCGATTGCTACTCTGCTTGCACATTTAGTAGCGCGTTTTCCGCTGACGCAATTCACCCTTTCACGCCAGATTTATATGGGTGTCTGGGATGCGTTATTGCATGGAGATTTTTCGCTGGCGATCGGCGTGTCGGGAACTGAAACGCTGTCCGAAACCATCAGCCTGCTGCCGCTTGGGGAGATCGACTGGGTGTTTGTGCTGGCGGCACACCATCCGTTAGCTCACGAAACAGGGCCGTTAAACGAGGCTAAACTGCGCCAGTATCCGGCGATTAATATTGAAGACAGTGCCCGTCACATCACCAAACGCGTGGCATGGCGACTGACCGGGCAAAAAGAGATTCAGGTTTCAGATTTGAGCACTAAAATTGCCGCGCACGTGGCGGGTGTGGGAATTGGATTTTTGCCCAGAAAATTGTGCCAGCGCTATCTGGATAGCGGCGAACTGGTGACGCGCACCATTCCGGCGATGCGCCAGCCTTCCCCGCTCGGCCTGGCCTGGCATCATGCGCAGGCCGGGAAAGCGGCGCTGGAAATTGTCCGTTTGTTTGAGGAAAACGCCAGCACCATTCAGGGCTTTTTAACGCCATTAAACTCAGGCAACAAACTGGCGGAATAACGCTTTGCCTTTTAGCAATCGCACGCCCAGCCAGCCGCCACACACCGAAAGTAACAGCGCACCGGTCAGAGGCAGAATGACCCACAACCGCCAGTCCGGTTCCCATGGGAAATCAAACACGCGGGTTTGCAGCAGGCCGAGCGCGGTTTCAGCGCCAATGGCGGCCACCAGCCCGGAAACCAGTCCTAATACCGCAAATTCACACCATAACGTGGTGCGCAGCAGGCGTTTCCCCGCCCCTAACGTGCGATAAACCACCAGTTCCTGATGCCGCTGGCGCATTCCCACCTGCACTTGCGCGAGCAACAGCAGCACGCCACAAGCCGTCACCAGCACCACCATCACTTCCAGCGCCCGACTCACCTGTTCCAGCACTTGCCCAACCTGGCGCAGAATCGCCCCGATATCCAGCAAACTGAGCGTCGGGAACTCACGGTTGAGCTGGGTTAGCACGCCATTTTTACCCTCCAGACGGAAGCTGGTCAGCCAGCTTTGCGGCTGGTTATCTAACGCACCCGGCGGGAAGATAAAGTAGAAGTTAGGCCGCAGGCTTTCCCAGTCAACTTTACGCAGGCTGGAAACTTTGGCGGAGAAATCCTGGGTATCGCCCATAAAGGTGACGGTATCGCCAAGTTTGATCTTCAGGCGTTTAGCCACGCCTTCATCCATGGAAACTTCGCCCGCTTTTGGCGGCCAACTCCCCGCAAGAATTGGGTTATGCGTCGGCTTCTGGCTTTGCCACGTCAGGTTTAGCTCGCGGTTAAGCGCTTCGTCAGGGTTGCCTTCGGTGGATTTACCGTTAATTGCCGTCATGCGCACGCGCACAATCGGGTAGAACGACTCGGGGATAATCTGGTGTTCAGCCAAAAATTCTTTCACCGGCTGCACCTGCTCGGTGGCGATGTTGAGCAGGAAATAGTTCGGGCTTTCCGGCGGCAGTTGTTGCTGCCAGCGATCGAGCAGATCGCCTCGTAGCACCAACAGTAACGCCAGCAACATAAACGACAGTGAGAACGCCGCCAGTTGGCTGAGTGTCGCCCACGGCTGGCGCAGCAATCGGTTCACAGCCAGGCGCAGCGCGAGATTTTTTAGCGTCAGCTTTTTGAGCAGGCGCAGCACGCCCCAACCGACAATACCGCATAGCGCCGCCAGAACGACCGTACCCGCCAGCACCGCCCACAAAAGCGTGCTGCCGCCCATCAGCAATGCCAGTAACGCCACCACCACGAGAGTGATAATCGGCAGGTAGATTTTCAGCGGCCAGACATTTGCCACGGCATCCCGGCGCAAAACCCGCAGCGGCTGTGTTGCCAGCAACAGGCGATAAGGACGCAAACCTACGAGCAACGAAATAACCACCATCGAACCGATTGCCCACACCCACGGCCAGAGGCTCGCTGGCGGTAATGCCGCCGGTAAAACAGGTTTAAGCAGGCGCATCAGCACCGCTTCAAACACTAATCCAGCCGCGCCTCCGGCAATCGCCGCCAACGCCAGAACCATTAACCACTGGCCGATAATCAACTTGCGCAGCGCCGCACGCCCTGCCCCAAGCGTTTTCAGGATAGCGACTAAATCGTAACGGCTGCGGCAGTAATGGTTCATCGCCACAGCGACAGCAGCCACCGCCAGCAGCAGCGTCAGGAGTGCGGAGAGCAGCAAGAATTGTTGTGAGCGCTCAAGGGATTTGCCCAGCGCTCCGTCATCTTGCTCCATGCCGTACCAACGCTGTTCCGGTTTCAGGAGCGGCACAACAAACTTTTCAAACTTATCGAGTTGCTGCGGCGTGCCACCAAATTTATAGCGCCAGGTGATGCGGCTTCCCGGCTGAACCGCGCCGGTTTTTTCCACATCCGCGAGGTTCATCATTAAACGCGGTGCCATCTGGAACGGATTAAAGCCCGAGTCCGGCTCCTGAATCACTTCGCCCGCAATAAGCAAAGTGGTGTCGCCGACCTCCAGTGAATCACCAACT
Source organism: Buttiauxella agrestis ATCC 33320 (assembly GCF_000735355.1). Taxonomy (GTDB): domain Bacteria; phylum Pseudomonadota; class Gammaproteobacteria; order Enterobacterales; family Enterobacteriaceae; genus Buttiauxella; species Buttiauxella agrestis. The sequence goes on along the minus strand of NZ_JMPI01000020.1, from coordinate 170,093 downwards.
TTGAGATTGAGCAATGCCATCAGACGCGGCGCCAGCAGCACGCTTCCCGGCTCGGGTTTCAGCCCAGGCGGATTGGTATCCAGCTCGCCATACATCGGATAAACATCATCGACGGCTTTAACAGATGCCAGTTGCGGTGTGTCTTTGGCAAACGTCATGGTCGCAAAAGTCAGCTGCTTGCCAACTTTCAGCCCCTCTTTTTGCGCCCTTTCCAGCCATTCTTGCGGCACTTCACGTGCGCTACGCAATGCGCGGTCGCCCGCCATAAAGTCACGGCTTTGCTGGTTTAGCCCTTGCTCCATGCGGTCGCTGATATTGCCCAGCGCCAGCACACACGCCACCGCGAGGCTTAAAGCCAGCCAGACAATCAGTAGTGATGGCGAACGCCATTCACGCCAGAACCAACGGGCAATCATGCCTCCTCCCACAATTTACCTTCGCGCAGGCGCAAACGGCGGTCGCAACGGGCTGCAAGTTGTTCATCGTGGGTGACCAGAATCAGCGTGGTGGCGAAATCTCGATTCAGTGAAAAGAGGAGATCAGCAATTCTGTCGCCGGTCTGGCGGTCAAGGTTGCCGGTCGGTTCATCGGCAAACAACACCGCAGGCCGCCCGTTAAAGGCGCGAGCCAAAGCCACGCGCTGTTGCTCGCCACCGGAAAGCTGTGCCGGAAGGTGATCAAGACGTTTGCCAAGACCAAGTTGTTCGAGCAATGCTTTCGCCTGCGCGCGGCTGGAAGAATCTTTTTCACCGCGTAGCAGCCCCGGGAGTTCGACGTTTTCCAGCGCGTTGAGGGTCGGCACTAACATGAATGACTGGAAGACAAAGCCGACGTTTTTCGCCCGCAGCGCCGCGCGTGCTTCTTCATCCATGCTGTGTAACGGCTGGCCACACAGGTGAACTTCCCCTTCGCTGCCATCATCAAGCCCGGCGAGAATCGCCAGTAGTGTAGACTTCCCGGAACCTGACTCACCAATTAAGGCAATGGTCTGCGCCGGTTTGACAACCAGCTCAACTCCGGTAAGGATGGAAAGCTGATGCTCCCCCAGACCTACGGACTTACTAAGATGATGAACTTCAACAATGTTTTCCGCTGGCATTTGCCCTTCCTGTTTCTGGCTTTGATGGCCTTTCGCGCCGCGCATGCGGACACGTTGTTGATATTAGGTGATAGCCTGAGCGCGGGTTACCGGATGTCGGCGACGGCGGCCTGGCCTGCCTTGCTGGATAAGAAATGGAACCAGCAAAATACTAAAGTCGTGAATGCCAGTATCAGTGGCGACACCGCGCCACAAGGGCTGGCACGATTACCGGCACTGCTGAAGCAACATCAGCCTCGCTGGGTATTAATCGAACTGGGCGGCAACGATGGTTTGCGCGGTTTTCAACCGCAAGCCATCGAAAAAAGTCTGCGCCAGATTATCAACGATGTAAAAGCGGCGAACGCTCAACCATTGCTGATGCAAATACGTCTGCCGGCAAACTACGGTCGTCGTTATAATGAGTCGTTTAGCGCTATTTATCCGCAACTTGCCAAAGAGTTTTCGATTCCTCTGCTGCCATTTTTTATGGAGGAGGTCTATCTGAAACCGCAATGGATGCAGGATGACGGTATTCACCCGAATAGCGATGCGCAGCCGTTTATCGCCGACTGGATGTCTTCTCGTCTGGCACCTTTAGTTAACCACGACTCATAAACAATCGGGACGTTCATCGGGTAAAGTTATGCAAAAATCAGTTTTAATTACAGGTTGTTCCAGCGGAATTGGCCTCGCTTGCGCCCATGAATTGCACAAGCAGGGGTTTCGCATTCTGGCCGCCTGCCGAAAACCCGAAGATGTTGAGCGCATGAACCAGGCTGGGTTTACCGGCGTGCAGCTCGATCTCGACTCGCCTGAAAGTGTGCAAGCAGCGGCGGCTAAGGTTATTGAACTCACCGGGAATCGTCTGTACGGGCTGTTTAATAATGGCGGTTACGGCGTTTACGGCCCGCTACAAACCCTTTCCCGCGAACAGCTTGAGCAACAGTTTTCGACCAACTTTTTTGGCACCCATCAGCTCACCATGCTGCTGCTTCCGGCGATGTTGCCGCACCGTGAAGGGCGCATTGTGATGACCAGTTCGGTGATGGGGCTGGTTGCAACGCCTGGGCGTGGTGCCTACGCTGCCAGCAAATACGCGCTGGAAGCCTGGTCTGACGCGCTGCGAATGGAACTGCATCACAGCGGCATTAAAGTCAGTTTGATTGAACCTGGCCCTATCCGCACTCAGTTCACGCAAAATGTGAATCAAACGCAATCTGACCACCCGGTAGAAAACCCTGGGATTGCCGCACGCTTTACGCTCGGCCCGGAAGCGGTAGTGGAAAAAGTGCGCCATGCTTTTGAAAACCCGAAGCCGAAATTGCGCTATCCGGTGACGCTGGTCGCCCACGCTTTAACGTGGTTGCGCCGCCTGTTGCCGGCCCGCATGTTAGATAAAATTTTACGTGGTTAGTTGAAGCGTTTGCCGCCAACCCCCATGTAAAAGCAAATCTTTATAAGGAATTGATTTATGTCTTACAACGTCGACATTACCGAAGCGAACATGCACCAGGTGCTGGAACAGTCTGTTACTACGCCTGTTCTTTTCTATTTCTGGTCTGCTCGTAGTCAGCATTGTGAACAGCTCACGCCGGTTCTGGATAAACTTGCCGCACAGTATCAGGGCCAGTTTATTCTTGCCAAAGTGGACTGCGATGCCGAGCAAATGGTCGCTTCACAGTTTGGTTTGCGCAGCATTCCAACCGTTTATCTGTTCCAGAATGGCCAGCCGGTAGACGGTTTCCAGGGGCCACAGCCAGAAGAAGCGATTCGTGCGTTGCTGGAAAAGGTTCTGCCGCGTGAAGAAGAGCTGAAAGCGCAAGAAGCGATGTTGTTGATGCAAGAAGGCAAACACGCCGAAGCGCTGCCGCTACTGAAAGATGCGTGGCAGCTCTCAAATCAGAACAGTGAAATTGGCTTGATGCTGGCGGAAGTGCAGATTGCGCTGAACCGTAGCGAAGACGCAGAAGCGGTGCTGAAAACTATTCCGTTGCAGGATCAAGACACGCGTTATCAGGGCCTGGTCGCGCAGATTGATTTGATGAAACAAGCGGCTGACACGCCGGAAATTCAGTTGTTGCAGCAGCAAGTGGATCAAGATCCTGAAAACGCACATCTTGCCAGCCAACTGGCGTTGCAACTGCATCAGGTTGGGCGTAACGAAGAAGCGCTGGAATTGTTGTATACCCATCTGAAGAAAGATTTAGGTGCGGCCGATGGGCAAGTACGCAAAATGCTGATGGAGATTCTGGCGGCATTAGGCACCGGTGATGCGCTGGCATCAAAATATCGCCGCCAGATGTATTCGCTGCTGTATTAATTAGTCGGAAGACGCTGAAAAAACCGTTGGGTTAATTCAGACCAGGAAGTCGCTGAATGTTTCTGCGTTAGGGGTTAGACTTACATCAAATAAACAATGGAGGTTTTTTTGATGTTAATCGTCATTCCCGTACTGATCCTCGTCGCGCTGATTATCGTCGGCGCCGGGGTAAAAATCGTGCCGCAGGGCTACCAATGGACCGTAGAACGCTTTGGCCGTTATACCAAAACTCTGATGCCAGGCTTAAGCCTTGTGGTGCCGTTTATGGACCGCATTGGCCGCAAAATCAATATGATGGAGCAAGTGCTGGATATCCCTTCCCAGGAAATCATTTCCAAAGATAACGCCAACGTCGCCATTGACGCGGTGTGCTTTATTCAGGTTGTCGATGCCCCGCGCGCGGCGTATGAAGTCAGTAATCTTGAGCTGGCAATCATGAACCTCACCATGACTAACATTCGTACCGTGCTGGGTTCGATGGAACTGGACGAAATGCTGTCGCAGCGCGACAACATCAACACCCGTCTGCTGCATATCGTGGATGAAGCGACCAATCCATGGGGCATCAAAATCACCCGTATCGAGATTCGCGATGTTCGCCCACCGGCTGAATTGATTGATGCGATGAATGCGCAGATGAAAGCCGAACGAACCAAGCGTGCTTATATTCTGGAAGCCGAAGGGATCCGTCAGGCTGAAATCGTGAAGGCCGAAGGTGATAAGCAGTCGAAGATCCTGAAAGCTGAAGGTGAACGCCAGTCCGCGTTCTTGCAGGCGGAAGCCCGTGAGCGTAGTGCTGAAGCAGAAGCAGCGGCGACGAAAATGGTTTCTGAAGCTATTGCTGCTGGTGATATTCAGGCGATTAACTACTTCGTCGCCCAGAAATATACCGACGCGCTGCAACAGATTGGTTCGGCCAATAACAGCAAAGTGGTGTTGATGCCGCTCGACGCCACCAGCCTGATGGGCTCAATTGCCGGTATCAGCGAACTTATCGCACAAAGCGGTACCGAGCGTAAAAAATGATAGCCCTGCTGTTTACCCACTCGCATATCTTCTGGCTCACGCTGGGCGGCTTGCTGCTGGCGGCTGAAATGCTCGGCGCCAGCGGTTATTTGCTGTGGAGCGGAGTGGCGGCTGTACTCACCGGTTTACTGGTGTGGATTGTGCCGCTCGGTTGGGAATGGCAAGGCGTGTGCTTTGCGATTCTCACACTGGTTGCGGCCTTTCTGTGGTGGCGCTGGCTCTCGACGCGTAAACAGCAAGAACCCGGCGAAGTGCTCAATCAGCGCGGCCATCAGTTGGTTGGCCGCCGTTTGCGGCTGGAAAATACGCTGGTGAATGGCCGCGGCCATATCCGCGTTGCAGATAGCTCATGGCCAGTCATGGCAGACAGCGATTTAACGGCAGGCACAGAAGTGATTGTGACCGCAGTTGAAGGTATTACGTTGAAAATACAGGCGCTTTAGGTCGGGCTTTGTCGGATGACGCTACGCTTATCCGACCTACAACTGCTACACCGCCTACAACCATCTATTGTTTATGGCAGCAGCCCGCAAGATTATTAATAATCGGGCAATCCGCGCTGTCGTCTCCAGGGCATGAATCCGCCAGCGCCATCAACTGTTGGCGCATTCCCTGAAGCTCCGAAATCACCTTTTCGATGTCTGCGACTTTCTGCAAAGTGCGCGCTTTCACGTCAGCACTATGGCGGGCCGGATCGTTGAACAGATTCACCAGTTCACGGCATTCTTCAAGATTAAAGCCCACCTGGCGGGCCTGGCGCAGTAACGTCAGCTCATCCAGATGCTTTTGCGTATAGCTCCGGTAGCCGTTGTCAGAACGCAGCGGCGCTGTAACCAGACCTTTCTCTTCGTAAAAACGAATCGCTTTGCTGGTTAAGCCGGTTTTTTTCGCAACATCACTGATGTTCATGTTTCCTCCTGAATTTCCGTCGACGGAAGTATAACCCCTGCCCTCGGTTGGGCGCAGGGGGTTTTATCAGAAGCGAATTTTTATACCAACCGATGCGGAGATATCAGAGTCCACTTGAGTATCGCCGCCGTTATCCCAGGTTTTGCCCACTTCAGTATAAGTCTGCACTTCTGCGGTCACGGCCCAGGTCGCTCCCACTGCGGCTTCGGTGGTCTGGAAGCGCTGATTGGCATCAATTTTCGTGGCCCCGGCGCTGTTTGCCGTATTGCGGTACGTCACGCTATCTTGTCCGTCCGACAATTCCTGCCAGTAGTTAACCCGAATATACGGTTTTACTTTGCCGTAATCGGTGTCGTAATCCGCCGCCAGACGCACGCCGAGACGACCGATCACCGCACCGTCAGCCTCAACCGACACTTTAGTTCTTGCCGGGTCTTTTAGCGTCACGTCATCAAAGTCGCTGTATTGATAGATGAGCTGCGCCTGCGGTTCAATCAGCCAGTTACTGTTCCAAAGCTGCCACGGTTTGCCGACCTCGACCGACGCCACAAACGAGTTGCCGTCAGGGTTGTAAGTCTCCCGGTCGTTCATATTTTTCAGGTCAACGGAGTGATAACCATACTGCAAGACGTTATCGACATAGAAACCGTTGGTGTCCGTCCAGGTACCGTAACCACCCAAATAAGACGAGAAGGTCGAGTTGTACGCCGCACCGCCGCTCATCCCGGTAATGCCATTGATGGAGCTGTCGATATCCATAAAGGTGGTGTACAAACCGGCACGCCATTTATCGTCCTGATAGAGATCCAGCCCCATTTGCATACCGTTATAGTTAGTGCTGCTCTGGGATTGGGTCGGATCGTCATGTTTCTGATCGACCGATTTCACGATGTAACGCGCCCAGAATCGGCCGTCCTGATCTTCAGGGACTCCTGCCTGCCACGGTTGCTCGTCGCCAACTCGCTGGTGAAGTGTGCCAAGCACGGCCAAATCGGCCTGGCGGATAATCGCCCCGAGCGTGTCGAATCCAGGAACATCCGGGCGATAACCTGCGCGTAAGAACCAGTCTTCACCTGCGCCCTGTTGGTTTCCGGCAAACAGCTGGTATTCCCAGGCTCCGGCGGTGAGCACATCGCCGCCGATATTAAAGGCATCTTTGGTGGTTTGCGCCGTCGTCGTCGCACCATTCACCGCTTCGACCACCAGGATACCGTCGCCCGTGGTCGGTTCGCCGAGCTGACTGACGTCAATATCCAGCAGCGTGCTGCCTGTAGCCGTACCGCCGTTGATCACCAGATGGTCGGCAACGCCAGGGCTGTGTTGCTGTGCGGCAATTTTCAACGTGCCATTCAGCCCGACGTAATCGCCGTTGACGGTCAATGTTGAACCGACATCACCGCCACGCAGATTTACCGTGCCCTGGTTCACCAGATTAGCCACGGTCTGGTTGTGGCCGCCGGTATCAAGCGTCGCCCCGCTGCTGACAATATGTGCTGATTGACGGCTGAAGCTATTGCGGCTCGCTGCCGCTAATGTGCCTTTCTCCACAAGTGTAATGCCGCTCCAGGTATTTCTGCCATTGAGGAAAGTGGTGCCGCTGCCTTGCTGCAAGACTTGCCCGCTGCCAGAAATATTGCCGTTGAGGGTTACGTTATCAGAGCGGTTAATCGCCAAAGTCGCGTCATCGACAATATCGCCGCCGACGCTGCCCCCGGTTCCGCCGTTGCCCAATTGCAATGTGCCGTTGCGGATAGTCGTTTGCCCGTCAAATGTGCTGTCTTGCGTCAGCGTCAGTTTACCGTCGCCCTGTTTGGTTAAGGTGCCGCTGCCGGTGACTGCACTGAGCAGCGAAACTGAATTACCGTTGGTATCAACCGCCCCGCCACCGTTTGAAAGCGTGACCACCCGCGCGGTATCGAACGCCGCGCCGTAGCGTAATGTCCCGCCGCTCAGGCCAATTCCCGTTCCCGCGGCCCCCAGATTATTGTCGGCAGAAACTTGCAGTACCCCGCCGCTGACTTGTGTTCCGCCCTGGTATTGGTTGTTGCCACCCAGGATTAACGTACCGAGATCGGCTTTATTGATACCGCCTTCTCCGTCGATAACGGAGTTAATGGTCGCGGTGTAACGCGCACCCAGAAGAGTACCGTCGCCAACGCGAATCACCGTGTCGGCGGTATGCGTGGTGATGTTATCGCCACCAATCACATAGCCGTTGGTGGTAAATTGCGCCCCGCTGATGGCCACTTCACCAAGGCTGGTGTCAACCGTGACATTCCCCGCCTCGCCGCCAAACACGGCAAACGATCCGTTGCTGTATGGCGTATTAAAGCGGCCATCTGGCGTGGTGACATCGGTGGTCCAGTTGTCGTTGCCGGTGTTGTTTTGCCAGATGCCATCGCCGCCGTTAATCACGCCGTTGTTTTTAAGCGATCCCCCCGTGCCACCCGCCCCGTCCCAGAAGCGCATGACCGCTCCCGTACGGTTCACCAGGTTAACCTGGCCATCAATGGACGTTTGCACGTAGAGATCGTCTGCCGCCGCAGGCGCTGTGCCAATATCCAGGATGTTGTCGGTCAGCGCGCCGGTGTAGTTGAAGACGCGATAAACGCCGACATCAAAGGATCCGCCCGGTGTCTGGGTAATATTCAGTTTGCCGTTAAGGTTAAGGTCGCCATTGATATTAATCAGATCGTTAAGTGAGCCGCCGACGGTAAACGGCCTGCCGAACTGGAAGTCGACCTGCGAATCCTGGTTGAGCGTTAATGCGCCCATCTCCAGTACGCCAACGCTTGCAAGATCCTGGCCCGCCGCCAGATGACCGCCGTTATCAACTTCTACGCTGCCACCCAGCACGCCCGCACCGCCGAGAGTTGCGCCACTGTTGACGGTAGTTTTTCCGGTTGCTGCGGCTTGATTACCGTTTATCAGCAGTACGCCCTGTTGTGCGTTGGCGGTGCCAGTCCAAGTATTGTCGGCGGTGAGATTTAGCGTGCCGCTGCCGGTTTTCACCAGATTTCCGCTGCCGCTGATAATGCCGCTGATGGTGTCGTTACGACTTAACGCCCCTTCGACCAGTGTTGCCGCGCCAAGAACCACGTTACCCGCACCCGATAACGAACCGACCGAGGTGCTTGCCAGCGCCGCGCTGATGTCCACCAGCCCGCCAGCAAGGTTGGAGATCACCGCCCCTGCGCCCTGGGCGCTGTCAGCAAACGTGACTTGTCCGCTGTTGGTGACGGTCGCGGAACCTGCGTCTGCGTTTTCGTTCAGCGCCAGGCGTGAAGTGGCATCGACCGTGACGTTGGTATTGTTGCCCTGGCTGTTGCCGTTAAATTCCGCGTTACCGCTGTTGGTCAGATTAATAGTGCTTTGCCCCGCTCCTGCGATGTCATTAAACGCCAGAGTGGAATTGTTGACTGCAAAGGTGTGCGTCTGTCCAGAAGCGGAGTTGTTGAGGTTTACGAGCGCAAGATTGGTCATTGAGATCTGGCTGTCAGCTTTACCAAATGCACCCGTGGTATTGGCGTTAACCGTCAACTGCCCGTTACCATTTTTGCCAATAATGGTGGTGTTACCCTGATAGGTGTTCGCCACCCCGAGCTCCAGTAGGCCATTGTTGGCACCGCCGAAGGTGTCTTTGATGGTCAATGGGCCATCGCCACCAATCACGCCGCCGGGTGTGAACGTGTTGGCGAATACATCCAACGCACCGCCATACGTACCGTCGACGAAGAACAATCGCGGGGTACTCAGGGTGGCCCCCGCCTGGAAAGTCGCCCCATTTTTCAATAGCACTGAATTGCTGGTCGCGCCCAGGGCGCTGTCATTGGTGATGTTGAGCGTACCGTTCCACACTTCAACCCCGCCGGTAAACAGGTTATCCCCCGTCAGGATAAGACGACCAGGATCTGTTTTTAACAAACGGATATTGCCATCAGCCAGATCATTCTGAACCAGGTCGACATTAATGACGGTGGTGATATTTGCCCCTGTCGCGCCATCCCCTACTCGTATCGCAAAATAGCTGTCAGCATGTGTGGCACCTTGCGCTTCGTAACTATTATCCGGCGGGAAGTCGCCAGGAGGATTGGTGGCAGTAAATTGCAGTTGCGAATCTGGCCGAGCCGGGTCGGCGTTGAGAATGTAGCCATTGGAGGTAAATTGCATGCCAGAGGTAAGAACCGTACCGAAGGCGTTACTCACGCGGACTTCGTTAGCTTGCCCCTGGAAGACCGCAAACGCATCCTGCGCCCACGGCGCATTACCGTCCCCATCACTTTGCGTCCAGTTATTGCTGGTACCCGAAATCTGTCTTGTCCAATAACCAAAACCACCATCGACCTTATTATTACCCGAGGTTCCGTCACCATGGTTTTCGGCGACTGCATCGTTATCGCCATCCCAGTACTGTAGCTGGCGGCTAGGATCAACGAAGTTAAGCACCAGGTTGACCTGTTTGGCGATGTTGGTCTGAATCGCGTAATTATTCGCGTCATTTGGCGGGAGTGAGCCAATCGTCATCACATTGTTGAGCAGCGTGCCGCCATAATTAAACAGGCGATACACACCTGGCAGGAAGTCGCCACCATCCGTCAGTGCAACATCCAGCACCCCATCGAGGGTCAAATTCCCTTTGACCTCAACCAAATCGTTGAGCGAACCGCCGGGCACGTAAGGCTGGCCGAGTTCAAACTGGCTGTTCGTCGTGTTTGATAATGTGAGATTTTTATTGATGGTTAAGGTGCCGACGCCGCCATCCCCCGGAGTCAGCCGGGTAAGCGCATCAAAGACGACATCGCCGCCGATAGTTCCCGTCCCGCCTAATGCCGCATTGGTATGAACGGTTGTCAGGCCAGTTGCCAGGCTTTGATTGCCCTTAACCAACAACGTGCCCTGGTTTACTTCAGTAGCGCCCGTCCAGGCATTGGCTCCACCAAGACGCGTCGTGCCTGCTCCATCCTGATGGAACGCACCACTACCCGAAATCACACCGTTAAGAAGAATATCGTCAGAACGATCAATAGTCAGAATACCGTCGTCGGTGATGTTAGTTGTTTGGGACAAACTCCCCACCGTTCCGCCGTCACCGAGCGCCAATTCTGCCCCTGCGCCGATCCAGGTATTTCCGGTGTAAGTGTTCTCGCCAAGCAGCGTGGTTTTACCCGCGCCGATGCGTTCCATTCCGCCGCTGCCGCTGATAATACCGCTGTAAATCTGGTCGCCAGCGCCATCAAAAGAGAGCAGGCTCGTCGCGCCGGAAGTAGAAACATTGTAGTTATGCAGGGTAGCATCACCGGGTGTCGACGCGCTGTCGCCCGAGCGCAGCGTTGCGCCGTTGTTGATGTTGATTGCCTGAGCGCCCGAGAGCGTCAGGTCATCAACAATACGCGCATCGGTGGCATCGCCATCCAGGGTCAAGGTGCTCCAGCCGGTGCCAATATTGGTGCCTTTTACCAGGTCGTCCGCGGTAAAACTTCCCAATAACGCAGGGGCGGTTCCCTGATGCGTCCCGTTGAGCGTCAACGTATTATTGGTGCCGCCTTCGCTGAGAATGTGCGTGACGTTTGCCAGGGACACATCGCCAAGCGTGGCGCTGTCGTTACCATCCCCACCGGTAAAGGTGACGCCGCCGGTATACGCGCCCGCCGTCCAGCTAAACTGGTCGTTACCGCTGCCTAACACAATTTCGCCACGGGTATTCGCACCCGCACCGCTCAATGCCACTACGTCGTTGCCATCCCCGGTCAAAATCGCCTGCGCCGTGGCATCAGCCGCCAACAACGAGCCGCTGTTATTCACGGTGGTATTGCCGCTGCCTGACGCATCAATGACAGGGGCGCCCGCGCCCAGACTGGTAATATTACCGGTGTTCGTGATGGTACGGCTGGCGCCCGCCACACCATCGGTTGCGACAATTGCTGACCCTGCGCCCGCCGCCATATTGATGGTCGCGCCAGACGTCACGTTATCTGATGTTCTTGCCAGAATCCCGACGCTGCCCGCGCCATCACCGTTGATGGTGTAGCCGTTATCAATGGTGAGATTCCCGGTCGTTGGGTCGCCGTTCGCATTCATAAAGGCAAAGCCCTGGCCGTTTCCGGAAACGTTTAGCGTGTTACCGGCACCCGCCGCACTAAACGTGACCGCCGTGCGGATCGCCGGGCCATTGGAGGCGTTAATCGTTACGCCATTAAGGTTGATGTTCGAGGTGTCAGCGTTGTTATTAATCCCGGCACCGCTGCCAGAAATATCAATAACCGTATCGGTCGCGGTAAATGATGTCGCGCCGGAGTCCATTCTCACGCCATCGGCGCCACCGGAGGCGGTGATATGATTGCCCGTTCCGTTGACCGTCAGATTCGCACCCGTACCAATTAACTGTACTGCCGCCAACCCGCCAGTGGCATTAACGGTGCCAAGACGGTTCACCACCGCATTCGCCCCACCGACGCGCAACCCAACATTGCCGCTACCGGTCGCGCCGCTCACGCTAATCGTATTGTTATTGGTCAGCACTCCGTTGTTCTGGATATTGACGCCAATATTATTGGTACCCAAAACGCTGACCGGCGCGTTCACAATCGCCGAGCCATTATCGTGCAGAAGGATCCCGGTACTGTTCGTTCCATTTAACGCAATCCCCGTGCCATTAAGAGTTAATTGCCCGAGGTGCGAAACGTTGTAACCGGTAATACCGCTTTGCGAAGAAAGCGTTGTCGTCGCCGCATTCGATGTAACGAGCGTAATTAATTCTTCGGGGTCGATGGTACTGTCGATATTGTAATTACGCCCATCAAGCACAACGGCTGTGGTGTTATTCCCACCTAATACAATGCCGCCATCACTAATTGTCCCTTGCGCGCCACCGGTGACTTTTACCCCGATGGCACCATTACCATTGACGTTAATTTTCGCCGTACCGGTATCGAGTGTCGTTTTAGTCCCGCTGTTTTCATCCAGACCGTTGGCGAATATCCCGGTCGCATTTTCGCCGGAAACAGTCAGTTGATAACCCGCCGCCGACCCGCTGCCAGCAAACGTCGCGCCATGGTCTACCGCGAATAATATCGAATCTTTCTGGCCGTTATCATTGATAGCCGCGCTGCCGATATTAATTTGCGCTTCATTGCCCCAGGCGTAGTAGCCCATCTGTTGGGTGTTTTCAAAGGTGAGCGTTGAGTCAGCATTAATATCAATTTGCGCATCTCCGCGCGCGTGAACACCAATTGCCCCGGCCGATAACAAACGAATGGTGGAGTTCAGGTTAACCTGGGCATGTTGTGTATTCAGCCCTTCGGCGTAAACCGCATAATTGCGATAAGTATACGGTTGCCCGTCGCTACCCCCGGTATCCCCGGCGGTCCCTACAGTAATAGTGCTGCCATCCGTCGAACTGACTGTCGCCCCTGCTTTTTGCGCCAGCACGTTAATGGCGATGTTGTTATCACCATCAACGTTAATATCGCCGTTGTGCGTCACGGTGCCGGTGTTGTCGGCAACATTCAGGCCATAGTTTGCCGCCGCCGAACCGTTAGTCAGCTTCCCTAAAACATTAATTGTGCCGTTGTTGGTTATCGCCCCGGTCGCACCCTGCACGGAAATCCCGGCAGCGTTACGGATATTTTCTTCCAGCGTGATAGTGCCGGTGTTATTTACCGCCCCGGAACTTTGCGTGTGAATACCCGCAGAAAGATCGCCGCCCGTCATCGGAACTGGCGTTGGCGCGGTGGCATCGAAAACAGGCGTCACGCCGAGGTAGATATTCCCCGCGTTCGTCAATGTCGCGCCATCTTGCAGGAAGATACCGTACCCGCCCGCTCTCCCGCCTGCATTCTTGCTATTGCCCACCAGCGCAATGGTGGCGTCGGCAGCGTTGGTGACAGCCGTCGTACCCGATGCGCTGATCCCGCGCGCATTGTTGGTGGTGGTATCTGTTATCGCGACATTAATATGACCATTGTTGGTTAATGTACTGGTGCCGCTACCCTGCATCCCCACGCTGCCCGCGTTAGAGACATTTTGATTGTTGCCGTCCTTTTCAATAAACAACCCGGCGTTCAATGTGCCGTTGTTGATTGCGCGGGCGTTAGTGGTCAACATGCCGACTGACGTTGGGCTGCTGCCGCTGCTACGCCATGCGTTGATCGCACCGTCGTTAGTGATAATCGCGTTCGTATCGGCGCGCATGACCGCTGAGGCACCATCCACGGCGAGGCTGCCATCAGCCATGACCAGCCCTGAAGCATTGCCTCCGGTGGCATAAATTACGTTTAAATCCCCGGAGCCAAGCGTTGCGTTATTGGTGTGCCCGCTTTTGTCATCCCAAACGTGATAGGTCAGATTGATGCTGGTGTTTTCCTCTTGCGCCAGCATTCCGGTAATAATCGCGTCGTAGGTATTTTGCGCTTCAACCGTTGAGTCAATGACTTCGCCGTTGACCGAGGCCCCCGCCGTCAGCCAGTACTGGATTTGCGGCTTGCCGGCATAATCCCCCTGGCCTACCAGGAAATCATTAACCTCTGCGATATCAGACGATGAGTTAATGGTGAATGTTTTATTTCCCAGCAAAACTACTCGCGGCCCAATTTGCTCGTAGTTGGGCAGCGTGATAGTGAAATCGTATTTTGCACTTTGCGCACCAAGCTGTTGTGTATCGCTTTGAAGCACAATCGCCGGACGGAAAACAATATAGTTATCCGAAAGCCACTGCGTGCTGCTGGCAACACCCGCGCTGCCATCAGCTTTCGCCAGCACAGAGTTTTTGGTCAGTAAATTAATGGTATTGGCAGCGGCTGAAATAGGCGTGGTGGTATCGCTCGAACCGACATTGATATTGGCCTGTCCACCCGTTGACGCCACTGAGGCAATACCAAAATTATTAAAGATACGAATAGAATTATGATCATAAACGGGTAAAACCATTGCGCTTACGGCGGTGTCATCGGCGGAAATAAAAGTCGATGAATCATAAACACTGACCACCTGGTAGCTGCCGTCCAGGCCCGGAACTTCAACATTCAGTTCCTGACTTTCTTGTGGAACAGCCGGAGATGGGGAATAGGTGTACTGGCTAATATTGGCTTCAGTTATCGTGGTGGCGGCACCTGTCGAATCTGTTGCCTCAATAACGGTGATGCGGTCAGGGTCAGTCCCTGAGCCGCCCGGCAGCGCATTGAGCACGGTGACGCCAGTGCTCGCACCGTTAGAACCGGCGGCAATAAACGGTATTGGGCCATTGATATTCAGGACGGTACCTGGAATATAGTGGTTTGGCTGAACTTGATTATCAATCGTGAAGGCAAATCCGGTATCACGAACGGTATCGTAATTAATCCCCTGATTTTCCGGGAATAAATAAGTGGGATACGCGGTTATCCATGTCACATCGTCCGCAATGGCGTAGCTTGTATAACTCCCGGTTAGCACGAGCGCCGCTGCTAATAACTTTTTCCCACCCCGCCCCGTTTTGCTCCCTTTTTTCCCACCCCGGGATATTTCTGCAACGGCAATATAGCTGTTGGCAACATGGCTCCAGACTAATCGATATATATTATTCATAAGCAATCTCTGCATGGCCACAAAAGTAATAACGCGCTGAAACATAAAGACAACGACAAACACGTGTCGAAATACTTTAAGTAACAGTAGTACATGGCGGTGCAATGAAAAGCTGGCAGGAGAAAAAGTATTACTTAACTCATACTGCCTCACATAATGCTTTGAAAATATGATGCAAATAGATGTCCGAAAGCGGGTAACGGTTATTTATCAAGGCATGACACGGGAAATAACCAGAAATATTAAACTGCATCGCTTGACCTTCCCCTGAGGGGAAGGTTTACGCTTACCTTACTTTCAAAAAAGGAGTCTGAAAATGTCTCATGTTATCGATCTAAACCTTGATGGTTTGACCTGTGGCCACTGCGTCAAACGCGTTAAAGAAAGCCTGGAGCAGCGCCCTGACGTTGAGCAGGCTGATGTCACACAAACTCACGCCAGCGTGACCGGAACGGCATCCGTTGATGAGCTTATCAACACCGTGAAACAAGCCGGGTACGAAGCGACAGCGGCCAGCCACCCAAAGTCTGATCCGCTGACAGAGTCATCAATCCCGTCGGAAGCACTGACAGCGGCTAATCCCTCGCTTCCGGCAGCCACCGAAGATAACGACGATAGCCAACAGTTGTTGATCAACGGGATGAGCTGTGCAAGTTGCGTGACCCGGGTACAAAGTGCGTTGCAAAACGTCCCTGGTGTCAGCCTTGCGCGGGTAAACCTTGCCGAGCGCAGCGCCCTGATTATGGGCACTGCCTCCGCCGAATCTTTAGTTAAAGCGGTAGAAAGTGTTGGCTATGGCGCTGAAGCCATCGAAGACGATGCGAAACGCCGCGAACGCCAGCAAGAAACCGCCAACGCTGCCGTTAAACGCTTCCGCTGGCAGGCGATTCTGGCGCTGGCCGTCGGCATCCCGGTCATGATTTGGGGAATGTTTGGCGACAACATGATGGTCACCGATGACAATCGTTCAATATGGTTGGCAATCGGCCTGGTCACTTTAGGCGTGATGGTCTTCGCTGGTGGGCACTTCTACCGCAGCGCATGGCGCAGTTTGCTCAATAAAACCGCCACCATGGACACGCTGGTAGCCCTGGGAACCGGCGCGGCATGGATTTATTCCATTACCGTGAATATCTGGCCGCAGCACTTCCCGATGGAAGCTCGCCACCTTTATTACGAAGCCAGCGCCATGATTATCGGCCTGATAAACCTCGGGCATATGCTGGAGCAACGCGCACGCCAACGCTCATCTAAAGCGCTGGAACGCCTGCTGGATTTAACCCCGCCGACGGCGCGCGTCGTCACCGAAGAAGGCGAAAAGACGCTGCCGCTGGCAGAAGTGACCGCAGGCATGATTCTGCGTTTAACCACGGGTGATCGCGTGCCGGTTGATGGGGAAATCACCCAGGGCGAGGCGTGGTTTGATGAAGCGATGCTGACCGGCGAGCCGGTGCCGCAGCAAAAATCGAACGACGAACCGATTCATGCGGGCACGGTGGTGCAAGACGGCAGCGTATTGTTCCGCGCCACCGCCACCGGCAACCATACAACGCTTTCACGCATCATTCGTATGGTGCGCCAGGCGCAAAGCAGCAAGCCGGAAATCGGCCAACTGGCGGATAAAATCTCGGCGGTATTTGTTCCGGTTGTGGTACTGATTGCGCTGTTTAGCGCCGCCATCTGGTACTTCTTCGGCCCGGCTCCGCAAATTGTTTATACGCTGGTGATTGCCACGACGGTGCTGATTATTGCCTGTCCTTGTGCGCTCGGCCTGGCAACGCCGATGTCGATTATTTCTGGTGTGGGTCGTGCCGCGGAGTTTGGCGTGTTGGTACGTGATGCCGATGCCCTGCAACGCGCCAGCACGCTCGATACCATCGTGTTTGACAAAACCGGTACGCTGACCGAAGGCAAGCCGCAGGTTGTCGCGATGAGCAATGACAACGGCTGGTCAGAGAGTGAGGCATTAAGGCTGGCAGGCGCACTGGAACAAGGCTCAAGCCACCCGCTGGCACGTGCGATTCTCGATAAAACCGCAGGCGTGGAATTGCCGCAGGTGAATGCGTTCCGCACTTTGCGCGGGCTGGGTGTTAGCGGTGAAATCGAAGGGCGTCAGTTATTACTCGGGAACAAAGCGCTGCTGGTTGAACAAAACGTCGATACCACAGCTTTGGACGCAGAGATTGAAGCCCAGGCAAGCCGTGGCGCCACACCGGTTCTGTTGGCAGTCGACGGCAAACTCGCGGCACTGTTTGCGATTCGTGACCCGCTTCGTGCCGATAGCGTCAGCGCGCTGCAACGCTTACATCGTAACGGTTATCGCCTGGTGATGTTGACTGGCGATAACCCAACGACCGCTAACGCCATCGCTAAAGAAGCAGGCATCGACGAAGTGATTGCAGGTGTATTGCCGGATGGCAAAGCCGAAGCGATTAAAAAGCTGCAACAACAGGGCCGCCAGGTCGCTATGGTCGGTGACGGGATAAACGATGCGCCTGCGCTTGCGCAAGCCGAAGTGGGGATTGCCATGGGCGGCGGCAGCGATGTGGCTATCGAAACCGCTGCAATCACGCTGATGCGCCACAGCCTGGTGGGTGTCGCCGATGCGCTGGCGATTTCCAAAGCCACGCTGCGCAACATGAAGCAGAATCTGGTAGGCGCGTTTATCTACAACACGCTGGGGATCCCAATTGCCGCCGGGATTTTGTATCCGCTGACCGGAACGTTGCTCAACCCGGTAGTGGCAGGCGCGGCGATGGCACTGTCGTCGATTACGGTAGTCAGTAACGCTAACCGCCTGCTGCGCTTTAAGCCGAAGGACTGAATGTCGGATGGCGCTACGCCTATCCGGACGACGAAAACACAACGACCTTCCCCACGGTGTAAAAACCGTGGGGAAATTTGCACCCGACTCATCGCAGCGGTAGCATGACTTTTTAGCCAGGGAATCTGCAAATGGGTCTGCTATCGCGAATTACCGCATTGTTTTCAAGCCTTTCAACTCCCCACTATCCCTGGCCTGCTCTGGATATTGTTCTGCCCGGCGATCGCCATCTGCATCTGGTTGGCAGTATTCACATGGGCACGCGCGATATGTCGCCGCTGTCCGAAAAGCTCATCGACAAGCTCAGAGACGCGGATGCGCTGATTGTCGAAGCAGATATCACCCAAAGTGGTTCTCCTTTCCCGCAACAATCCAACGAGCTTCCTCTCGAACAGCGCTTGTCTGCCGAAAACTGGGCGCAAGTCGTGTCGTTAATTCAGGAACTGGATATCCCCCTGAGCCAGATTGAAACCCAGCCCGCCTGGCAAATTGCGCTGGTGCTGCAAGCTCATCAGGCGCAGCGACTGGGGTTACGGGCGAATTACGGGATAGATTTTCAGATGCTGGAAGCGGCAAAAACCATGGCGATCCCAGTTATCGAGCTTGAGGGCGCTGAACATCAGATTGATATTCTCACCCGTTTACCCAATGGCGGAATGCCGCTGCTAACCGATACGTTGACCCACTGGCACACCAATGCCCGGCTGCTGCAAATGATGATTAGCTGGTGGCTGGAAACTCCGCCGCAGCGTGGGAATGTGGCGCTGCCCAATACGTTTGGCGATGAGCTATACGATGTTCTTATGCATAGGCGTAATCTTGAGTGGCAACATTTTTTGCAGCAGTTACCTGCCGGACGCTACGTCGTCGCCGTCGGTGCGTTGCATCTTTATGGGAAGGGAAATCTGCCTGAGCTCTTGAAAACCAGATAAAAAAACGGCCAATATCGCTATCGGCCCGTCAAAGAGGAATTTCTATATTGTTGTAATTATGCTGGTCGAATAAACGACCAGATGAATAATTGTCGCTCAATGTGACCATTAACGCTATCACTATTGAGTGAGATTATAGTAATTAAAACATATATCACGCAGCTTAATAATTCGTGCGCTTTTCAGACAAAAGCACTAAGAAGGTGACATGACGCCCGCAGTAAAACTTCTCGAAAAAAACCGTGTTCCATTTCAGTTACATGCTTACGATCATGACCCGAGCGAAACCAATTTTGGCGATGAGGTGGTGCGTAAACTCAGCCTCAATGCAGAGCAAGTGTACAAAACGCTGCTCGTGGCTATTAACGGTGATATGAAGCATCTGGCGGTCGCTGTGACCCCGGTTTCCGGGCAGCTCGACTTAAAAAAAGTTGCTAAAGCGTTGGGCGCAAAAAAAGTGGATATGGCTGACCCCATGGTGGCACAGCGGATTACCGGTTATCTGGTTGGCGGCATCAGCCCGCTGGGGCAGAAGAAACTGCTGCCTACAGTTATTGATGCCGCTGCTCAGGAATTTTCGTCTATCTATGTTTCAGGCGGCAAGCGTGGGCTGGATATCGAACTGGCCGCGGCCGATCTGGCAAAACTGCTGAAGGCTACTTTTGCCGAAATAGCCCGCCGCGATTAGCGGTTTATACCCAAAATAATTCGAGTTGCAGGAAGGCGGCGACGCAGTGAATCCCCGGGAGCTTACTTAAGTAAGTGACTGGGGTGAGCGAGGAAAGCCAACGCACATGCAACTTGAAGTATGACGGGTATATTCCTCCTAAAAGAGCAATTTCAGTCAGGACGGCGCAACGAGTGACTGGCAAAGTGAACGCCTTGAGGGAGGAATAATGAAAAAATCCAGACACCAGCTTTACGCCCGACGTTTTGAGCAAGTATTTGCCTATATTGAACAGCATCTTGATAGCCCGTTAACCGTCGAGCAACTGAGCGAAGTGGCCTGCTTTTCGCGTTTTCATTTCCATCGGCAATTCAGTCAATTCTGTGGCATCAGTATTAGCCGTTACATCACGTTAATGCGGCTGAAACGGGCCTCTTTCCGGTTGGTGAGCCATCCGCAGGAAAGAGTGATTAATATTGCCCTGGATGCCGGATTTGAAAATCCTGAATCATTTTCCCGTGCCTTCAAAAACACTTTCGGCCTGACCCCCGTCGAGTTTCGCAAAGATCCCGTGTGGGTTGACTGGCAAGTACATTTTCAATTTCCCGGACGGGAAAATCAGCAGAGGTTAGAAAATATGGACGTGAAAATTATTACTGTCGAACCGATGGATGTCGCGGTGCTGGAACATCTTGGCGACCCGATGCGCGTCAATAATACGGTCGCAAGTTTTATCGAATGGCGCAAAGAATCAGGACTTTCGGACTACATCACGCAAGGAACGTACGGTGTGCCTTACAGCGATCCCGCCACCACGCCAGGTGAGGAGTTTCGTTTTGATGTGTGTGGCGAGCTAATCCCGGAGGCGAACGGTCTGGTGCCTGAAAATCCACAGGGCGTTATCAGCAAAAAGCTGCCCGGCGGGCGTTGCGCGGTGGTTCGGCATGTTGGCGCTTATGAGCGAATCAGCGATAGCGTTTACTATCTTTATCGCCAATGGTTGCCCAATAGCGGTGAGGAGTTACGTGATTTTCCGGTCTATTTCCGCTACCTGGAGCTGGATAAAAACCACCCGGAACATGCGCAGCAGACCGATATTTTGTTGCCGTTGAAATAGCGCCCTCACCCTGGCCCTCTCCCCAAGGAGAGGGAGTAAAGAAGTGATCCCCTCTCCTGGGGGAGAGGGTTAGGGTGAGGGGAAAAGTTACTTCCAGCTCACCTCGCCTTTCGGCTCGAAAGCATTAACATCGAGCGGAGAATTCTTCTCGATGTACTGTTTCAGCACTTCTGCATCCACAAAACCGGTATTTACGTAACCTGGTTTTTTATCAATAGCCGGATAACCATCCCCGCCGGAGGCGTTAAAGTTTAGCGTCGCCATACGGTAGGTTTTTGCCGGGTCGATCGGTTCACCTTTGATTTTCAAATCTTGCAGACCCGTAGCAGTTGCCACAAAGCTGACATTTGCGAACTGAGGATAAGCGCCCGAATCAGGTTTTTTCTGCGACACCGCACTCAAATAATCCGTCGCTTCTTTACCGGTCATATCGGTATAAACCACAGTGTTACCAAACGGCTGAACCTTGAGGACGTCTTTATAAGTGATGTCGCCCGCTTCAATCGAATCGCGAATACCACCGCCGCTCATTACCGCGAAATCAGCACCGGTACGGTCCATTTGTGCCGCCAGCAGCAGACGCGCCAGGTTAGTTTGCACGAAACGCACTTTGCTGCGATCCCCTTCCAGGTGGCCGTTTACGCTACCCACTTTTACGTTCAGTTGCGCCTGACCTTTGTTCTGGAATGGTGTCAGCAAGGAGAGCATTTGCTGGTTTTCCGGGATTTGTGGCGTGTAGAGCACGCGCTCACTTTCCCCGTTATCGTAGGTGATTTTCTTTTTCAGGTTGATAGGGATCAGCTGGTAATGCACCAGTTTCATCTCGCCGTTACGGAATTCGAAATCCGCGCGGCCCACGTATTTGCCCCACTCATGCGCCTGAACAATCCAGATGCCATTTTGCTGGTCTGGTGCACATGGCGTACCCGGCACGTAATCAACCTGCTTTTTGTTTTCCGCTGCCATACAGACCGGGTTTTGCGAATGCCCGCCGACAATCATCGTCAGCGCACCCGCAGGCAGGCTACGAGCCATCTCGACATCGCCTGGCGCGTTTGAACCATGATCGCCATTATCGTAGTGACCCATATGAGTTGCGGCGATCAGCACATCTGGCTTTTCAGTGGTTTGCAGTTCCTGAATCACCAGTTTTGCTTCGTCAGCCGGTTTACGGAATTCGATATCGGTGAAGTTTTCCGGGTTACCAATTTTTGCCGTGTCGTCGGTGGTTAAACCGATAACCGCGATTTTAATGCCCTGCGGCTTGAAAATAGCCCACGGTTTAAACAGACGCTCGCCGGTGCTTTTCTGGTAAATGTTGGCCGAAAGCAGCGGGAATTTTGCCCATTTTTCCTGCTGGCGTAAAACCGTCAGCGGCTTGTCGAATTCGTGGTTGCCGATAGCCATTGCATCGTAACCAATCAGGTTCATACCACGAAAATCAGGTTCCGCATCTTGCAAATCGGACTCAGGAACGCCGGTATTAATATCACCGCCGGACAGCAACAGCACGCTGCCGCCCTGTTCCGCCACCTCTTTACGAATGCTATCCACCAGAGTTTTTTGTGCTGCCAGGCCATATTCAGCGTGTTCATTACGCCAGAAATGACCGTGGTGATCGTTGGTGTGCAAAATGGTGATGTTATAAGTTTTATCTTTTTCCCAGGCCAGTGCAGATGCGCTGGTTAAGCTGACTGCCATTAGCAGCGCGGTGGTCACCCCTTTCACTACGAACTTCATCGCAAATCTCCATATTTAATAAATGCTTTCGCACCAATAGCAGAACCCTAATAGCATAGACAAATAACTTTTCACTCTTGTGACTTTCTTCGTCCCTTTCCTGCAGGTATGTTAGCTGGGTAATGATTTCCTACGGTTCCATCAGTGAACTGGGTTAAAAAACAATCAATTCAATAATTACAGGTATTTATGGCAATCTCGGAACAAACTCTCGCGTCAACGGAGCCGCAAAAGGCTCGCACCGCGTTTGGCATTCTGGGGGCAATTAGCCTCTCCCATTTGCTCAACGATATGATTCAGTCGCTGATTCTGGCGCTCTACCCGCTGCTACAAAGCGAGTTTTCGCTAAGCTTTGTGCAAATTGGGATGATCACGCTCACTTTCCAGGTGACATCATCGCTACTCCAGCCGGTAGTAGGATACTACACCGACAAATACCCGATGCCGTGGTCGTTGCCGATTGGTATGTGCTTCACACTTTGCGGCCTGGTTATCCTCGCCATGGCGGGCAGTTTCCCGATGGTGCTGCTGGCTGCGGGCCTTGTTGGCACAGGCTCATCGGTATTCCACCCGGAATCTTCACGCGTGGCTCGTATGGCATCCGGTGGCCGTCATGGTCTTGCGCAGTCACTCTTCCAGGTAGGCGGCAACTTTGGTAGCTCGTTAGGGCCACTGCTGGCTGCGCTGATTATCGCGCCATACGGTAAAGGCAACGTCGGCTGGTTCGTTCTCGCGGCCCTGCTGGCGATTATCGTGTTGTTGCAAATCAGCCGTTGGTACGCCGCACAGCATCGTATGACGAAGGGCAAAACTGCCGCTCCGGTGGCGAACCCGCTACCGCGCAAGAAAGTGATTCAGGCGGTGTCTGTTTTGCTAGTGCTGATTTTCTCTAAGTATTTTTATATGGCGAGTATCAGCAGCTATTACACCTTCTACCTGATGCACAAATTTGGTTTGTCGGTGCAAAATGCCCAGTTCCATCTGTTTGCTTTCCTGTTTGCGGTAGCGGCGGGGACGGTCATTGGCGGGCCGGTTGGGGATAAGATTGGCCGTAAATACGTGATTTGGGGTTCGATTCTTGGCGTCGCGCCATTCACCCTGTTCTTGCCGTATGTCTCCCTGGAATGGACGGGGATTCTGACGGTGATCATCGGCTTTATTCTTGCCTCTGCATTTTCGGCCATTCTGGTTTATGCGCAAGAGTTGATGCCAGGACGTATCGGTATGGTTTCCGGGCTGTTCTTCGGCTTTGCGTTTGGTATGGGTGGCCTCGGGGCCGCGGTACTGGGTCTGGTTGCCGACCATACAAGTATCGAATTAGTCTATAAAATATGTGCTTTCCTGCCACTTCTCGGCATATTGACCATATTCCTGCCTGACTATCGCCATAAGTCATAGTTATAAGGGCCGGAGAAACTCTCTGGCCCTTCACCACTTCCACATTCCGCCAGACCTTTCCTAAATTAAACGTACAAAATACCCATCAGGCACTTATTTTTGTCTAAATGCGCCTTTTCTAAAGAAACTATCTATTTAGCACACACATCGTTTAAAAAATTGTCATAAACTAAATGTTATATTTTGGACATATTGGATCTGATTAACCACGAAAGGAGACGGAATGCATCACGCCACCCCGCTTATCACCACCATTGTCGGCGGCCTTGTACTGGCCTTTTTGCTCGGTATGCTCGCCAACAAACTACGTATATCACCCTTGGTGGGCTATTTATTAGCTGGGGTACTGGCCGGCCCTTTTACGCCAGGCTTTGTCGCAGATACTAAACTGGCGCCCGAATTAGCTGAACTGGGCGTTATCTTGCTGATGTTTGGCGTCGGTTTGCATTTCTCTCTGAAGGATTTGATGGCGGTAAAGGCCATCGCCATTCCCGGCGCTATCGCCCAAATTGCTGTGGCGACGCTACTGGGTATGGCGCTTTCATCGCTGATGGGCTGGTCGCTGATGACCGGCATCGTGTTTGGCCTGTGTCTTTCCACCGCCAGTACTGTGGTGCTGCTACGCGCCCTTGAAGAACGGCAATTAATCGACAGCCAGCGCGGTCAAATCGCTATTGGCTGGCTGATTGTTGAAGATCTGGTGATGGTGCTGACTCTGGTTCTGCTGCCAGCCGTTGCCGGGATGATGGAAAAAGGCGACGTGGGCCTCGCCTCTTTGTCGCTGGATATGGCGTTTACCATCGGCAAAGTGGTGGCGTTTATTGCGATTATGTTGATTGTTGGCCGCCGCCTGGTGCCGTGGATTCTGGCGCGAAGTGCGGCAACCGGTTCGCGCGAGTTGTTCACACTTGCGGTTCTGGCGCTGGCGCTGGGTATCGCGTTTGGCGCTGTTGAACTGTTTGATGTGTCGTTTGCACTCGGCGCATTCTTCGCCGGTATGGTGCTCAACGAATCTGAACTCAGCCACCGTGCGGCCCACGACACTTTACCCCTGCGCGACGCGTTTGCGGTGCTGTTCTTTGTTTCGGTCGGGATGTTATTCGACCCGATGATTTTGATTCAGGAACCGCTCGCCGTGCTGGGCACCGTGGCGATTATCGTATTTGGTAAATCCCTCGCGGCATTCTTCCTGGTGCGCCTGTTCGGCCACTCGCAACGGACTGCATTAACCATCGCTACTAGCCTTGCGCAGATTGGTGAATTCGCCTTTATTCTTGCAGGGCTGGGCATGGCGCTGAATCTGCTGCCGCAAACCGGGCAAAATCTGGTGCTGGCCGGGGCGATTCTGTCGATTATGCTCAACCCGATTTTGTTTGCGATTCTTGAGCGCTACCTGGCTAAAACCGAAACGCTGGAAGAGCAGACGCTGGAAGAAGCTATCGAAGACGAGAAGCAAATTCCGGTCGATATTTGCAATCATGCCCTGTTGGTTGGGTTTGGGCGCGTGGGGAGTTTGCTGGGTGAGAAATTAATGGCGCAGGGCATTCCACTGGTGGTGATTGAAACCTCCCGCAGCCGCGTTGATGAACTGCGCGAGCGTGGGATTCGGGCGGTGCTGGGAAATGCGGCCAACGAAGAGATCATGAATCTTGCGCATCTTGATTGCGCTCGCTGGTTATTGCTGACGATCCCCAACGGTTACGAAGCCGGTGAAATCGTCGCGACCGCACGCACCAAATGCCCGGACATCGAGATTATTGCCCGCGCGCATTATGACGACGAAGTGGATTACATTACCGAACGCGGCGCCAATCGGGTGGTTATGGGTGAGCGTGAAATCGCGAATACGATGATGGGGTTGTTGGAGAAACCTGTCGTGCAGGAAACCGTGTCGGGATAATTTTTGATGAAGCCGTGTCGGATGGCGCTTCGCTTATCCGACCTACGAAAGAGTGTTGTAGGGTGGATAAGCGCACGCGTCATCCACCTTCCAGACTAAGGACTTAACGCTCCCAGTAAGACTCTTCTAAGCTATCTTCGCGCTCTGGCAAGCCACGCGTCAGGCGCGGAGAGTGCTGATTCAACACCTGATAACTCACGCGATTCGCGTATTTACACACCTGAGCCAAAGACGAATACGTCAGCCACGTAAACTGGTGTTTGCTGGAATTCGGCACGTTGGAGCGATGATAGTTGTTCGCCGTAATATCATGCAGCAGTGCCGCCAGTGCGCCGTCGCCCGCGCCATTGGTGTTCATGATTTTCTCAGGCCCGCCCATGTATGGCGCGATGTGCGAGAAAATACGCATCGGGTTCTGGCAATCTTTATGGCGCATCGCACGGCTAAATTCGTACTGGTTAAACTCAGCAATCGCGCCCGGCAGCAATGGATGCTGGGTGGTGCGTTTTGCTGATTCTTCAGTAAAGGCCGCCATATACAAACCTACTGGCCCGGCGGTACAGAGCACTAAATCAACCCAATCCAGCGCTTTATCCGCCGCCAGCAGCGGGTCGTTTTCGCCCGTAAGCGCCAGCCCTTCTTCTTCGTTCATCGCCAGAATGGAGACGTGTTCTTTGAGGAACGCCTGCCACCACTCCGGATTTTCCGCGATAACGTATTTTGTGCCGAGCGTCAGTACCACCGGAACGTTGTACTTTTTCGCATAGGCGATGGCCTGCATGGTGGCTTCCGGCATCGGCTCGCCATCTTTGCAGCGCACCAGGTAGGAAGTCAGAACCAGTGCAGACGCGCCCGCAATCACCTCTTCCGGAATGCTCTCAGCGCGAAGCTGGTTCATGTGGCCAGGGCTTATCGCAAATGTCCGTTCGCCCTGCTCGCCAATCAACGTGAAGCAACGACCAATCGCGCCATTCACGCCTTGCAGATAGTTGAGATCGGTTCGGCTGGAGGTGTTGCACAGGTAGCGGTAGGCATAGCTACCAATTTCGATATTGCTGCACATCACGCCCAGTAAAACGGAGCGGTCGTCGGCTAATACCGAATAGTTGTGCATGGTGTTACCGATGGTGCCACCGGCAAACTGATGAGTAATCAGATCTTTTTGCACCAGTTCCTGATACAGCGCTTCTGCAACATCATCTTCAATAACCAGAGAGTGCCCGAAACTCAAACCGTAACGATGAACAAATTCGTCGTCCACTTTGGCTTCGATATCCACCAGTGTTTGGTCAATCCCAACAATCCAGGAAGTGCCAGTTTCATGTTCAGGTTGAGCCTGTTGCAATAAAGGATCGCGTGCGCTGACAGGGAAGTAGTGTTTGGATTTACGTTTGCCGGGAAATTTCATGATGTTGTTCAAAGTCGCTAATCAGGCCGGAAATGGTAGCACATTAACGGCCCTAAGCGAGATCAGCGATATTTCTGCACCAGGTTCATCATCATTGCAATGTGGGCCGGGTCGTCATTCAGAGCAGGAATATATTCATATTTGGTGCCGCCTGCTTCGAGGAACACTTCGCGGTTTTGTACCGCCATTTCTTCGAGCGTTTCCAGGCAGTCAGCAGAAAAACCAGGACACATAACCTGAATATGTTTTATCCCTTTCTCAGGCAACATTTTCAGGGTTTCGTCGGTATAAGGCATCAGCCATGGCTCACGACCAAAACGCGACTGGTAAGTCATCATCACTTTTTCTGGCGGCAGTTCGAGGGCTGAAAGTAATTCGCGGGTGGTGTCGCGGCAACGCTGCGGGTAATCGTCCCCTTCGTTGGCATAACGCTGGGGAATGCCGTGGTAGGAAAGGAGCAACAAATCTGGCTCGCCGTGCTTTGCAAAAGATTCTCTGACCGATGCCACCAGCGCGTTGATATAAGACTCATCATCAGCATAATCGCGAATCAGGGAAATCGACGGTAGCGAGCGATAGTCGGCAAAAATGCGCCCTAATTCATCCCAAACCGCGGCGACCGTCGAGCAAGAAAATTGCGGATACAGCGGCAGCACCACGATGTGATCGACGTGATGCGACATCAACTCTTCCACCGCACTTTTCAGCGACGGCGTGCCATAACTCATACCGAGTGCGACGGGGACATCTGGCAATTGCGCGGCAAGTGCAACCTGCTGACGACGGCTATAAACCAGCAGCGGCGAGCCTTCATCCATCCATACTGACTGATAAAGTTTGGCAACACGTGAAGAACGCAGCGGTAAAATCACGCCGCGCAGCAGCGGCCACCAGAGTAAACGTGGAGTATCGACAACGCGCTTATCGCTGAGAAACTGGCGTAAATAGCGCTTCACCGCAGCGGGAGTCGGTGCATCAGGCGTACCCAGGTTTGCCAGTAAAATACCCACTTTTTCCTGATTCATTTCCGCTCCTTATCAACAAATTACTGATAATTGTAACGTAAAAGCGGCGCAGGAGAACCGATTACAGCGAAAGGGCAAAATTTGGGTAAAAAAATACCAGGAACAAGCCCTGGTATTTTTATCTCAGCAACGAATTAGCCGAGGATTTTAGCCAGCTCTGCGCTCACTTCGGTCACTTTACGGGTGCCGTCGATTTTCACGTATTTGGTGTTACCGGCTTCAGCTTCTTTGCTGTAGTAGGAGATCAGCGGAGCGGTCATCTGATGG
Organism: Buttiauxella agrestis ATCC 33320; assembly: GCF_000735355.1. Taxonomy (GTDB): domain Bacteria; phylum Pseudomonadota; class Gammaproteobacteria; order Enterobacterales; family Enterobacteriaceae; genus Buttiauxella; species Buttiauxella agrestis. The sequence goes on along the minus strand of NZ_JMPI01000020.1, from coordinate 141,918 downwards.
TATTCCACCAGGCGCTTACGCACAGTCTCTTCCTGATCGTCTTTACGGGTAGTCAGCTCTTCGCCTGTTGCGTCGTCTTTACCTTCCACTTTTGGTGGATTGAAGGTGACGTGATAAACGCGGCCAGATGGCGCATGTACGCGACGACCAACGATACGCTCAACAATCAGTTCGTCAGGTACTGCGAATTCCAGAACCACATCTACATTGATGCCCGCTTCTTTCATGGCATCAGCTTGTGGAATAGTGCGTGGGAAACCATCAAGCAGGAAACCGTTGCGGCAATCTTCCTGGGTAATACGTTCTTTAACCAGAGCGATAACCAGTTCATCTGTAACCAGTTTACCGGCATCCATGATGTCTTTTGCTTGTTTGCCCAGCTCTGAGCCAGATTTCACTGCAGCACGCAGCATGTCGCCAGTGGAGATTTGCGGAATGCCATATTTCTCCATGATGAACTGAGCCTGAGTTCCTTTACCTGCGCCCGGAGCGCCAAGCAGAATAATACGCATTGCGTAATTCCCCATTCGTTTGGATTTTTGATTATTTAAAGCAGAGGCGATGACCTTACCATTAAAGGCGTATTCACCTCAAGAATAGCGGGGCTTGTGAGCGCTGTTAGTTGATTGGAAATGCCCTCACCCCGGCCCTCTCCCTCAGGAGAGGGGAAAACCAGAGTGAGGGGTAAATATTACGAAACTAACAGCTGATTCATACGACGGATAAACTGGTTTGGATCTTCCAGCGTACCGCGTTCAGCCAACAGTGCCTGGTCGAGCAGTAATTCGACCCACTCGCCGAACTGCGCTTCGTCCTGGGTATCCGCGACGCGTTTCACCAGCCCGTGATCCGGGTTCAGCTCAAAAATGTACTTCACTTCCGGCACTTCCTGGCCCGCAGCGGCAAACAATTTCGCCATTTGCGTGCTCATGTCGTTGCTGTCGGTGGTGACGATGGCTGGTGTGTCGGTCAGACGGTGCGTCAGACGCACTTCTTTCACGCGCTCACCGAGCAAGGTTTTCACGCGGTCAACAAACGGCTCAAGGGCTTTTTCAGCTTCTTTCGCTTCTGGTGTTTCTTCGTCGGCCATTTTTTCCAGCGACTCGTCAGTTTTGCTGACTGACTGGAACATTTTGCCGTCGAATTCGGTCAGATAGCTCATCATCCACTCGTCGATGCGGTCAGAAAGCAGCAACACTTCGATGCCTTTCTTACGCAGCAATTCCAGATGCGGGCTGCTCTTCGCGGCGGCGTAGCTGTCGGCAGTGATGTAGTAAATCTTCTCCTGCCCTTCTTTCATGCGCGACACGTACTCTTCCAGCGAAACGGTTTGCGCCGAAGTGTCCGTGTGAGTTGAAGCAAAGCGCAGCAGTTTAGCAATAGCTTCCTGGTTTGCGTTGTCTTCAGCAGGGCCTTCTTTCAGCACCAGGCCGAAGTTTTTCCAGAAGGTCTGGTATTTTTCGCTGTCGTCTTTCGCCAGTTTTTCCAGCATCTGCAATACGCGTTTAGTCAGCGCACTACGCAGGTTTTGCGTCACACGGCTGTCTTGCAGAATTTCACGCGACACGTTCAGCGGCAGGTCGTTGGAATCTATCAGACCGCGCACGAAACGCAGGTAGTTCGGCATAAACTGTTCAGCGTCATCCATGATGAACACGCGCTGCACGTACAGCTTCAGGCCGTGTTTATGGTCACGGTTCCACATGTCCCACGGTGCCTGAGACGGGATGTACAACAGGCTGGTGTACTCTTGCTTCCCTTCCACGCGGTTATGGCTATAAGTCAGCGGGTCGGTGAAGTCATGCGCCACATGTTTGTAGAACTCGTTGTATTCTTCGTCTTTAATTTCAGACTTGCTACGGGTCCACAGCGCCTGGGCTTTGTTGATTTTTTCCCAACCGATGATGGTTTCGCCGTCTTTTTCTTCGCGGGTTTCGATCTCAACCGGCAAGGCGATGTGGTCAGAGTATTTGCTGATGGTCGAACGCACGCGCCAGTCATCTAAGAACTCATCTTCACCTTCGCGCAGATGCAGGGTAATTTCAGTCCCGCGATCGGCTTTGGTGATGTCTGCAACGGTATATTCGCCCGCGCCTTCAGATTCCCAGAACACCGCTTGATCAGCAGGAACGCCTGCCGCACGGGTGCGCACGGTGACTTTATCCGCCACGATGAATGCCGAGTAGAAACCCACACCGAACTGGCCGATAAGCTGGCTATCTTTCGCCTGGTCAGAACCCATGGATTCGAGGAACGCTTTGGTACCCGATTTTGCAATCGTCCCGAGGTGATCGATCGCTTCGTCGCGCGTCATACCGATGCCGTTGTCGGCAATGGTCAAAGTGCGTTTTTCTTTATCAAAAGAGACACGCACGCGCAGCTCGCCGTCACCTTCATACAGGTCTGCCTGAGACAATGCGCGGAAGCGCAATTTGTCTGCCGCATCAGAGGCGTTGGAGATCAGCTCACGCAGGAAAATTTCTTTATTTGAGTAGAGGGAGTGGATCATCAGGTGCAGAAGTTGTTTCACTTCAGACTGGAAGCCACGAGTCTCTTGTCCTTTCATGGTCATTGATACCTCAACAAAATCAAAATACGCAGGGGTTTAAAACGTTGAGGGTGATATGAGGACAGAAAAGAGGGTTTTCAAGCGGGAAGTATAAGAAACTCCCCGCAAGTGGTTAGAAATTAATCTTGTGACGCCCTGCCAGAGAATGCGACAAAGTCGTGCCATCGACCATTTCCAGCTCGCCGCCGACCGGCACACCGTGCGCGATACGGCTGGCATCAACACCATATTGCCCGCAAAGTTCGGCGATATAGTTTGCAGTGGCTTCGCCTTCTACTGTCGGGTTGGTGGCGAGGATCAGCTCTTTGATGGTTTCGGTTTCCAGGCGTTGCTCAAGCCTGTCGAGACCAATGTCCTGCGGGCCAATTCCGTCAAGCGGAGAAAGATGGCCCATCAGCACAAAATAGCGGCCGGAAAACTGGCCTGTCGCTTCAATGGCGTGAATATCCGCGGGCGTTTCTACCACGCAAATTTGGCCGTTTTCCTGGCGGCGAGGGTTGGCGCAAATGGCGCAAACTTCTTGTTCGGTAAAAGTACGGCAATCAGAACAATGGCCAATTTCTGACATCGCACGAGTTAATGCTTGAGCAAGACGCATGCCACCACTGCGGTCACGTTGCAAAAGCGCGAACGCCATACGTTGGGCAGACTTTGGGCCGACGCCTGGCAGGCAGCGCAGGGATTCCATAAGGGTGGTAAGTAAAGGACTGGTTTGCATCGCTCAGACTTCTGAAAAAAGAGTGGACCATAGCCTAACATTAGCCCCGCGCGAGGGCATAGGAAAAGATATTCCCCCTGCGCGATGTCTCGCAAAGGGGGAAATTATTTAACCGCGCTGCGAGTCCAGTTGCTCTTGATTCGTCACCACATCTTGTGCTTTCTGGTAGCTTTCCATCAGCAAACCGTACTCAATAAATACGCCGCCCCACAGGTTTGCCCATTCCATTGCATCATCCCGATTCCAGGTGTGCTGGATTTCAGCCACGACGGCTGCGGTATCCATTGGCACGACACCGGCCTGAACGACACGCGCCAACGTCACTTCCTGCGCCATTTTGGAGTAGGTGCCAGAGGCATCAATCACCGCGAAGACTTTGAAGCCTTCTGCCACCGCACTTATCGCCGGGAAAGCCATGCATACGCTGGTCACTGTACCGGCAATAATCAAGGTTTTGCGCCCTGTGGCTTTGACTGCTGCCACGAAATCAGGGTTGTCCCAGGCGTTAATTTCGCCTTTACGTGGGACGTACTGAGCGTGTGGAGCGTACTGGTGAATCTCAGGAATCAGCGGGCCGTTCGGGCCTTGCGGCACAAAAGCGGTGGTGATAACCGGAATATTGGCCAGCGTGGCGATTTTAGCCAACACGGTTGCATGGGTGCGTAAAGTTGGCATCGGCATGTCGTGCACCAGTTGGAAAAGACCGCTCTGGTGGTCGATAAGCAGCATTACCGCGTCGTTTGCATCAATTGTAGGGATTTGTCCGTTAAAGTTTGCAGGTGTCATGTTCAGATCCTCTTAGGGTTCAATCATCGTGTTGAAAAAACGGCTACCAAAACGGTAGCCGCTTAGGTTAGTTAAACTTTCTGGCCAAATTTGCCCTGGTTAAAGTCATCAATGGCCTCTTTGATTTCTTCACGGGTGTTCATGACAAACGGCCCGTATCCCACCACTGGCTCGTTCAGCGGCTCACCGCTCAACACCAGCACAACCGCATCGGTATTGGCTTCAAGCGTGACGGTTTCGCCTTTGGCATCCAGCACCACCAATTGCGCCTCACGAGCCACCTCCAGTCCGTTGACCAGCACGGTGCCTTTGAGCACCACCAGTGCAGTGTTCCAGCCGTCTGGCAGCGTTAAATGCGTGGTACTTTGTGCATTCAGGCGCATATCCAGCACACGCAATGGAGAAAACGTGCGTGCCGGGCCTTTTGCGCCATCCATTTCACCGGCGATAACTCGCACCTGGCCTGCGTTGTCTGGCAGCGTCACGACCGGAATATCCGCGTCGGTAATCGACTGATAGTTCGGCGGTGTTGACTTGTCTTTGGCTGGCAAATTGACCCACAGCTGAACCATTTCAAGCCGACCGCCCTTCTCGCTGAAAGCCGGTGAGTGGAACTCTTCATGCAAAATGCCACTACCTGCCGTCATCCACTGCACGTCGCCGGGGCCAATCACCCCACCGCTACCGGTGGAATCGCGGTGAGCCACTTCGCCTTTGTAGACGATGGTGACGGTTTCAAAACCGCGATGCGGGTGGACATCAACACCGCGCTGGCCTTTGTTGCTCGGTTTAAAATCAGCCGGGCCTGCGTAGTCCAGCAGCAAGAACGGACTGAGCTGTTTTTCAAATTTTGAATAAGAAAACAGTGAGCGAACCGGGAATCCATCGCCCACCCAGTGGGACGCTGGTGCTGAATAAACGCCAAGAATTGATTTCATCGTTATCTCCATTGAGTGTCGATTTCTGTTGAGATAAAGCTTACTCATAAGACGAATTCCCCGGTAGACTCTGAAAATGAACTCAGCGTTCCATATATAGGACAATGGCAATGCAAGATCTCAACGACCTGTGGTATTTCGTGCAAGTGGTAGATAACGGAGGGTTTTCTCCGGCAAGCCGCGTTATTGGTATTCCGAAATCACGCTTGAGTCGCCGTATCGCGCTACTGGAAGAAAGTCTGGAGACCCGTCTGATTCAGCGTTCAACGCGCAGCTTTACCGTGACGGAGGCCGGGCAGATTTTTTATCGTCATTGCAAGGCGATGATTATTGAAGCCGAGGCCGCACAGGAAGCGATTAACACGCTGCGTGCCGAACCTCGCGGGCTGATTCGCCTGACCTGCCCGATTACGCTGCTGCATGTGCATATCGGCGACATGCTGGCGCGATTTATGACGCTGTATCCGCAGGTCACCGTGCAACTCGAAGAAACTAACCGCCAGGTTGATGTGCTAAATGAAAACGTCGATTTAGCGGTGCGGGTGCGCCCATTGCCACTCGACGATAGCGATCTGGTGATGCGTAAACTGGCGGATCGCGGGATGTGCCTGGTTGCCAGCCCTGAACTGGTGGCGCGTTTTTCAAAACCTCAGTCCCCTGCCGATCTTCAGCACTGGCCGAGCCTTGCGCTGTCAAAACCGCAGCAAGTTTACCGCTGGTGCCTGTTTGGCCCTGATAATCAGGAAGTGACGCTGCACCATAAACCGCGCTTTGTGACCACCGATATGATTGCGCTGAGAGCGGCGGCTCTGGCGGGTGTGGGGATTGTTCAGTTACCGATGTTGATGCTTAACAAACAGATTGCCGACGGGAGTCTGGTGCGACTGTTACCGGAGTGGCGAGCAAGGCGAGAGGTGATTCATCTGGTGTTTCCTTCCCGGCGCGGTCAGTTACCGGCGGTCAGGGCGCTGATTGATTTTCTGGTGGAGAGTTATGCGGCGTTCGAGGAGGAGTGAGAACGCGAAACGCCCTCACCCCAGCCCTCTCCCGCAGGAGAGGGAGAAAAACAAAATCAGAATGGCATTTTGAAGCCTGGTGGCAACTGCATCCCGCTGGAAACGCCAGCCATTTTCTCTTTCTGCGCTTCGCCAATACGACGAGCGGCATCGTTGAAGGCTGCAGCAACCAGGTCTTCAACCATTTCTTTGTCGTCTTCCATCAGGCTTGGATCGATTTCGACACGACGGCAGTTGTGAGCACCGTTGATGGTGACTTTAACCAGACCCGCGCCAGATTCGCCTGTGACTTCCATTTGGGCGATTTCTTCCTGAACCTGGGCCATTTTTTCCTGCATCTGCTGGGCTTGCTTCATGATGTTGCCCAGACCGCCTTTTCCAAACATAGTCTTCTCTCTTTTGCTCGGGCCGACTAACCGCAGAGTACGATTATCGGCTATCAGGGTTTACAACAAACCGGGTGAGCCGGTTTGTCAAATTGGTCGAATACTGTCTTCATCCAGTTCCGCATCAAAGAAACGACGCAGCGTCTGGATGTTGTTGTCAGCACTCATTGATTCCCGTGCCTGCGCCAGCTTCTCTTCGTAGATGGCCTGACGCCACTCCAGCGGGGTGCGTTGTGCGAGATTATCATCTTCAATAATAGTCAGCTCAACTGTTTCGCCACTAAAATCACTCATCGCATCGGCCAGCGTTTTCATAGCCGATGGCGAATTGAGGTGACGTAACGCCGGGCGCAGATGCAGACAAACGCGGTTGCCGTCCTGTTCTTTCCAGGCATTTAGCGCCAGTTGTTGCACTAACTTCGGCAACACAAGTTGGCTAATTTCAGCTGCCCAACCGTCGCGTTCTATGGCTTCGAGTGCCAGTTTCTGCGCAAGTTCCGGGGTTTTCTCATGCTCGAGCGCCCGCTTCAATGCTTTTGGTGTCGCGACCGGTTCTTCGACGACATCAGAAACGTTCTGCGATACCCAGCGATAAGCCTCTGGCTTCGGCGCGGGTTTTTCTTCAACTGTTGCGGGCCGGGACTGAATGCGCTCGGTGACCGAGGCTAAACGTTCCAGTGCGGTATTCTTCGCCGGCCGCGCTACATTTTGCGCTGCCGGCTCATTCTTTTTTGCTTTGTTGGCTCCCTGCTGGCGCATTAGCTGTGTTCGCGCTTGCAGCACCTGACTTGTGGTGTCTGGCAGCGTCGTTTCACTTTGCCGTGGCGGCGGGGCCGATGTTTGTTGGCGTACCGGAACAGGGTTTATCACCGGAATACTCGGTGCCTGTCGCGGTTGTTCAGGTTCGGGTAAAGGTTTGCGCGGATGGAACGCCAGCGCACGCAGCAACGTCATTTCAATGCCCATGCGGCGATCAGGTGCCCAGGACAACTCTTTGCGCCCAATCAGCAAAGTCTGGTAATAAAGCTGCACTTCGGCAGGCGGCACAACGCGAGCCAGCTCACGCATACGTTGTTCAATGGCAGCCATGTCTGTGCCTAACGCGGCAGGTGAAAGCTGAACCATCGCCACGCGATGCAGCAGACTCAGCATTTCCACCAGCAGTGCTTCCCACTCAACACCCCGCCCGGCGGCATCATTCAGCAAGCTCATGACGCGCTCGCCATCGGCATGAATCATCGCTTCAATTAACGACAGCGCCTGGTCATCGTCGAGCGTGCCGAGCATCGCGCTCACCGCGGCGGTGGTCACATGCCCGTCACCGCTGGCAATGGCCTGGTCGGTGAGGCTTAACGCATCACGCAGGCTGCCATCTGCGGCACGGGAGAGCAATTGTAGCGCACGCGTTTCACATGGGATTTTCTCTTCGCCAAGAATATGTTCCAACTGATGGCGGATTTGTTCGACATCCAGCGCTTTCAGGTGGAATTGCAGGCAGCGAGAAAGAATAGTGACCGGCAGCTTTTGCGGATCGGTAGTCGCCAGCAAGAATTTAACGTGTGATGGCGGCTCTTCCAGCGTCTTCAACAAGGCGTTGAAACTGTGGCGGGAGAGCATGTGCACTTCATCGATGAGATAGACTTTAAAGCGGCCACGCGCCGGGGCGTACTGAACGTTGTCCAGCAAATCACGGGTGTCTTCTACTTTGGTGCGCGAAGCGGCGTCAATTTCAATCAGGTCAACAAAGCGACCTTGTTCTATTTCACGGCAGTTATCGCACACGCCGCAAGGAGTGGCAGTAATGCCGGTTTCGCAATTTAACCCTTTCGCCAGCAAGCGAGCGATGGAGGTTTTCCCCACGCCGCGCGTCCCGGAAAAGAGATAAGCGTGGTGGATTCGGCCCATGGATAAGCCATTAGCCAGCGCAGTCAGAACGTGTTGCTGGCCGACAACATCAGCAAAAGTTTGTGGCCGCCATTTGCGGGCTAAGACCTGGTAGCTCATACGAGATAGGCTCTACATCGCGGGTGTGAATTCAGGGGGTAATGCTAACATAAGCCTCACCCATCGGGCGAGGCTTCTATACCCATCATCCTTCAAGCTGCAGGTGTGTTGGCTGCATACGCTCATCCCAGTCACTTACTCAAGTAAGCTCCATGGGATTCTCGTCCTTGCCGCCTACCTGCAACTCGAATGCTAACGGGTATAGTTTGGGGAATATGGAGGCTGAACTTAGTGGCCAGGGAACAGTACGAGGCTGTAGCTTTTCACGCCCATTTTTTCCAGGCGCTGCTCACCACCAATATCAAACAGATTGATGATAAACGCCGCGTCAGTCACTTCCCCACCCAAACGGCGGATAAGTTTGACGGTTGCTTCAATGGTGCCGCCGGTTGCCAGTAAGTCATCGACCACCAGAACTTTGTCGCCAGGCTGGATTGCATCAACGTGGATTTCCAGTTGATCGGTGCCGTATTCCAGCTCGTAGTTTTCAGCGATAGTTTCGCGTGGCAGTTTACCAGGCTTACGAACCGGCACGAAGCCGACACCTAATTCCAGCGCAACCGGTGCACCAAACAAGAAGCCACGCGCTTCAGTACCCACCACTTTGGTGATACCGGCGTCTTTAAAGCGTGAAACTAATAATTCAATGCTGGTGGCGTAGGCTTTCGGATCTTCAAGCAAGCTGGTAACGTCACGGAATAAGATCCCAGGTTTTGGATAGTCTGGAATGCTTTTGATGCTGTTTTTCAGATATTCAAGCTGCTGCGCAGTCGCGGTCATAATTAATGCCTGCTAAAAACATGATTCTAACAAAGCACGAGACTGCTTATTAATCAGTCATACCGTGCTCGAAAACGGTCGAATTTACTGGCTGGCACCAACAATTGCAACCACCGCAAATGCGGTTTATGGCTTTTGTTGCTTTTCGTCAATTACCGGCATGCGCCACATAAAGAACAGCAGCGCACACATCATCAACAATAATAGTAGCCTGACCCAAAGAATGTTGACCAGGTAAAGGGATACCGCAAAAGTTAACACGATGAAAATCAATGCCCTGGGTTTTGCTCCCGGCGGCAGTGCACGATGATTTTGCCAATGGCGGATATAACTGCCAAACCATGAGCGATACAATAGCCAGTGGTGGAAACGCGGCGATGAACGAGCGAAGCACCAGGCCGCCAGCAGTAGAAATGGGGTTGTGGGAAGTAAAGGCAAGACAACACCCAACGTCGCAAGGACTACCGCCAGCCAACCAATGATGATTAATATTGTCCGTTTCATTCAGTATTCCATCGATAACCTGGCGCTTAAACACGTACACCACTGGAGAGTCATTTTGTGAAAACCGCTTCGCTGTTACAAGCTTTGAATACTCGCGTCGCGGAACTCGCGCAAGCCATAGCGCCCGTCTCATTACAACGCGCCTCGCAAGCCCGTTTCGATAGTAAGCTGTTTTCGACCCACAGCACGCAACTTAAAGATTATCTCAGCGAAGTTCAGGCAAATCTTGAACAGTTACAGCTTAGCGTGAAAGTGGGCCGAACGGAGCAAGTTGCCTATCTTGCTGAAAAACTGGTGGCGCAAATCGCTGCGTTACAGCGTGAACTGGCGACCGTCAAAATGCGAAAAAACGATCCGCAACCCGTGGTTGCCGAGAATTTATATGAAAAGCTCTCGACGCATCAGGATTACGAACGTCGTATCCAGATTATGATTAGCGATCGCGAAAGCCAGCTTTCGTTGCAGGCAACGCTTGCCGGACAGCAAAAACTCCAGAAGGAATTGGCCGCGCTCGAGGGGCGTTTGCAGCGCTGCCGTCAGGCACTGACTCGTATAGAGCGTGCCATCGAAAGGCGAGAGCGTGGGCTAAGCTAATACCCAAAATACACATTAACGAGACTAACGATATGTCGCTGGATAACGCACCAGAAGAAGTCAAACTTGCGGTCGATTTGATTATGCTGCTGGAACAACATGAAATCCCGACGGAAACCGCGCTCGCAGCACTTGAGATTGTCCGTCAGGATTTTTTGCGTAAGCGGGAAGAACAAAAAGAAAACGGTGGATAAGCGTAAGCGTTATCCACCCTACAAAAGCTTTACCGTAGGCCGGATAAGCGCAGCGTCATCCGGCACAGCATCTCATTTCCCGTTGTTATCGCGCTTCACCTCGGTCAGTTCATCGCCTTTATCATTACGCAGATGCACTTCCAACTGGTTGAAGGCGATGTTAATTCCGTTCTCACGGCACAGACGATCAATGCTCCGGTTCAGCTCATCGACGGTATAACTGCGGTCGCGCAGTTCACGCACATACAGACGTAACTCATGATCGAGTGTGCTGGCACCAAAGGTGGTGAAGAACACGGTTGGCTCAGGATCGTGCATGACCTTTGGATGATCATGAGCCGCTTTGAGTAAGATCTCGCGCACTTTATCCAGATCGGATCCATACGCAACGCCCAGCCGAATCACCACTCGCGTGATGGTATCGGTCAGCGACCAGTTGATCAGGCGCTCCGTGACAAACGCTTTGTTCGGAATGATCACTTCTTTACGGTCGAAATCGGTAATCGTTGTGGCGCGAATACGGATTTTGCTGACGCTACCGGAGAAAGTGCCGATGGTGACGGTATCGCCAATACGCACCGGGCGCTCGAAGAGAATAATCAGACCGGAAACGAAGTTACCGAATATCTCCTGCAAGCCAAAACCGAGGCCGACCGACAATGCCGCCGCCAGCCATTGCAATTTATCCCACGACACACCGAGAGAACCAAAGATGGTCATCGCCCCGACGGCAATAATCACATAGTTCAGAATCGTGGTAATGGCGTACGACGCGCCCTGGCGCATTTGCAGACGCGAGAGCACCAGCACTTCCAACAGGCCGGGTAAGTTGCGAATCAGCACCCACGCAATGGCAAAGGCAATCACCGCAAATAACAGACTGCCCATGGTGACGTGCTTCACGATGGCGGCACCGGCTTCAGTCCCGTTGTAGCTCCAGAGCTGGATGCTATCGAGATAACCGAATACCCCGAACAAATCTGACCAAATGGTGTAGAACACGATGGCAAACAGTGCGAACAGCGCAATGATGGCCAGACGCATGGTTTGCTGGTTGATTTGGTCGAGTGCCAGCGGAGGCTCTTCTACCGGCTCACCGCCTTCTGCGCCCTCTTTCACCAGGTTTTCACGGCGTAATACCGCGCGGCGATAGGCCATGCGGCGTGCCGCAACGCTCAGCCCGCGCAGTACGGTCTGGTAAACCAGATTCCAGATAAGGATCAGGTAGATGGTTTCAATCCAGCGGCCCGCCAGGCGTAAGGTGGTATAGAAATACCCCATCGCCGTCAGCACCATTAACACCACGGGTACCACGCCCATCATCGTGACGGTAAACAATTGAATGGTGTGGTTGTTTTTGTTGCGCCAGTTTTCACGGCACATTGGGAACACCAGGGCGGCAATGAGCAGCAGGTTGAAGAAGATAATTAACTGCCCAAGCGCATCTTCCACCAGGTGCAGCGGAGAACGCTCACCCAATACCGACCAGAATAATAACGGTAGTAACGCACAACCAATACGCACTAGCTGGCGACGATAGTGGCTGCACAATTGCGGCGCCATATTAAAGTGGCTCACGGCCACACCGTTGGTAGAAAGCACTTGATACGTTAAGCCGAACACTAACCAGGACAGAGAAAGCTGTTTGCAGAACGCCAGCATGGATTCACTGATATTCATCTCCATACCAGCAAATACCAGCCCGATGGAGTAAATAACCAGCGCACCGGGCAGGACTTTCACCAGGGTGAGTGCAATAGCTTTTGGCGTCAGCATCTGGCTGTCGTTGCGCAGTTGTCCTACCCGACTCGCCTGTTTTTCCAGGTAGCGATCAATCGCTTTAAATTTCCAGCGAATGATACCGGCCAGTAATAATGCCGGAATCATCAGCAACAAGATGGCGATGATTTTTAACGAGCTTTCTGGCCCCTTCAGGTTAATGCGGGCGCTTTTAAACTGATCGCGTATTGATGAAGGCAATGATTTCAGCCAGTCCCAATCCATTGGCTTATTACTGGTCACCCAGAAAATCTGCTCGGTCAGAATTTGATCGAGCGATTTCGTGACGTTTTGCAGTTGCTGCTTATTGTTTTGCAGATTGATAGCCAGCATGAGTTGCATGCCGAGCTGTTTGTTCAGTTGGTCGAGCAATTCGCGACGCGTATCCAGAACTTGTAATAACGCTTCATGAACGTCAGGCGTCACTTCATCGATGTGCCCGTCTTCAATTTTCTGCACCAGTTCGTCTGGTTGAAAAAGGGCATCACGCTGCTGGTTGACATCAAACTGTTCGAGACGAATATCCGCAATACGGTTGGTCAGGTCTTCGGTGTCTTCCGCTGACGGCAAGTTTTGCTGCTGTTGTTGGTAAAGGATACGTGACAACAGCAGGCTGCCTTTCAGGACGGCAATTTGCTCTTTGAGGTTACGTTCAGATTGCAGCGCCCGGTCGAGGGTATTTTTGATGCGGATGCTCGGCGGCACCATTTCATTGGCGTGCTGAGTGGCATCAATCAAACGCTGGCTTAACTGGTGGTTGATATCCAGCTCTTGTTTCACCAACGGGTTTTGCTGAATTTTAACCGTATCTTCAGAGTCTATCGCTTCCTGCGCTGTCTGCTGTGTCAGCGTTAAACGCTTGCTGCTGACCGCTTTTTGCAGCAGTTGCAGCGTGTGCTCCAGCTGATTGATATGGGCGTTGGTGTAGTCGCGTTGTTTTTGCAGCGCATCCTGCAAGATGGTGTTGCCTTTCAGGCTGTCGCGCTGTTGATCGAGTTGCGCATTAAGCAACGCCTGTTGAGTCAGTAACAAGGTTTGCTGGCTTGGGCGCAGCTCTACCGCACCGGGCGTGACGCCGTTCAGACGGTTACGGATGGTTTCAAGCTGGGCCGAGACCGTCATCATCGCATTTTGCACACGCTCGGGCTGCGTTTGCAGGGATATAAGCTGGCTGTTCCAGGTGGCTAAATCGCTTTGCGAATTCTGTAAATCCGTCATCAAATCATTCAGACGCGATTCAAGCTGACGCAAATTTAACGATTCAATTTCGGCCTCTTCCGCAGCCTGATTTTCACGCTGGTTTTTGAGTTCGTTCAACGCCTCGGTGGCTTTGCGCAGCGCTTTTGGCGCTTCGGTTACCTGCTGATGAAGTTTTGCTGTTTCATCCTTGACCCGATCAATTTTGTCCAACGCTTCAAGCGTTTCATTAAGATCTTGCTGGGTGAGTTTGTCATTTGGCGACAGCGTTTTTTGCTTATTCAGCGCGTTGAGCTGGTTTTGAATTTCTTCGCGGCTTGGGAGATCGCTGGAATTACTTTTCGCCCAGACTGGCTGCGCCAATATACAAAACAGGCTAACCAAAGCGATGAGTAAAAACCGCGCGGAAACACGACGTGAATACAGTGAACTCATGAGTTGCGGCATAGTTTGACAGTGTTTAAAAACTGGCCGAAAAGGTTGGCGAGTTAGAGACGAAATACGAGCCGCAAGATTAGCACGTCTTTTCGGAAAAACCTTGGGCAACTATGTTCAGAATTACCCTATTAATCCTATTTTTAGTGTGGACTTGATCGCAGGGTTGGGCAGTTTTGGAACATTTCCAATAATATAGCCACGTAGTCTTCCGCCTGACCGTGAAGATCGAAGCTGTCGGGCGCAACTAACCAGTTTTCAATCAGCCCGGTAATGTAACTACGAAGAAGGATAACAGCGTGGGATAGGCGTAGGTTTTTTGGTAACATCTCTGCATCAATGCAACGCTGTAAACTGCTCTCGATTCTTTCATTACCTTCCATATAAAGTTCGCGCCTGGCCTGTTGTAAAACAGCCAGTTCCCCGACAAATTCACATTTATGGAAGATGATTTCAGTCATCAGGCGGCGGCGTTCATCGGCGACAGTTGCTTGTAATATGTAAATAAGTAACTCTCTGACAACAGAAAGTGGATCGTCAGGAAATTTTGCCTGATACTCAGTTTCTAAGTCACCAATACTGGATTCCGTTAGCTCCCAGATTTCATTAAACAAATCCGACTTATTTTTGAAATGCCAGTAGATTGCACCACGAGTGACACCAGCTGCCTTTGCGATATCCGCCAGCGAAGTTGCGGAAACACCGTGTTGGGAAAACAAGCGGATTGCAACATCCAGAAGATGTTGGCGGGTCTCTAGTGCTTGTTGTTTGGTTTTTCGTGCCATAAGTGGGTGAAATTAAGGTAGTTAGATTTACATACATTTGTGAATGTATGTACCATAGCACGACGATAATATAAACGCAGCAATGGGTTTGTGGACACTTGATCCATTGAACAACTTTGAAATCGGACACTCGAGGTTTACATATGAACAAAAACAGAGGGTTTACGCCTCTGGCGGCCGTTCTGATGCTCTCAGGCAGCTTAGTGCTTACAGGATGTAATGACAAAGAGACACAACAGAGTGCCCCGCATACCCCAGAAGTGGGTGTGGTGACTTTGAAAAGTGCTCCTTTGCAGATAACAACAGAGCTACCGGGCCGTACCAGCGCTTACCGTATTGCAGAAGTCCGTCCACAGGTCAGTGGCATCATCCTGAAACGTAACTTCGAAGAAGGAAGTGAAATCAAGGCTGGCGTTTCGCTGTATCAGATTGACCCTGCAACATATCAAGCTGCGTATGACAGTGCAAAAGGCGACCTCGCGAAAGCACAGGCAAGTGCAAACATTGCTCAGCTGACGCTTAAACGTTATCAGAAACTTTTGGGTACTAAGTACATCAGTCAACAAGATTACGACACCGCGCTTGCCGATTCTCAACAGGCAAATGCATCCGTCGTTGCGGCTAAAGCCGCCGTTGAATCTGCTCGTATCAACCTTGCTTACACCAAAGTGACTTCACCTATTAGTGGTCGCATTGGCAAATCTTCTGTAACAGAAGGCGCACTGGTTACCAGCGGACAATCTGCTGCGTTAGCAACCGTACAACAGCTCGACCCTATCTATGTTGATGTGACCCAATCCAGCAACGATTTCTTGCGCCTTAAGCAAGAGTTAGCTGACGGCAAACTGAAACAAGAAAACGGTAAAGCTAAAGTCAAATTAGTCACCAATGACGGTATCACTTTCCCGCAGGAAGGCTCTTTAGAGTTTTCTGACGTGACGGTTGACCAAACCACCGGTTCTATCACTTTGCGTGCCATCTTCCCGAATCCAGATAAAACGTTACTGCCGGGCATGTTTGTTCGCGCACAACTGGAAGAAGGTACTAATCCAAATGCACTGTTAGTTCCGCAACAAGGTGTGACTCGTACACCGCGTGGCGATGCTTCAGCAATGGTTATTGGTAAAGATGACAAAGTGGAAGTGCGCAATATCACTGCATCTCAGGCTATCGGCGACAAATGGCTGGTTACTGAAGGGTTGAAGGATGGCGATCGCGTTATTGTAACCGGTTTGCAAAAAGTGAAACCCGGTGTTCAGGTGAAGGCGCAGGAAGTGGCGGCAGAGAATAAAGGCCAGGATCAAGCAGCCGCTGGCGCACAGTCTGAACAAACGAAGTCTTAACTTAAACAGGAGCCGTTAAGACATGGCTAAGTTTTTTATCGATCGCCCTATTTTCGCCTGGGTAATCGCCATCATTATTATGTTGGCGGGTGGGCTTGCGATCATGAAATTGCCTATCGCGCAATATCCAACCATTGCGCCACCGGCAATTTCTATCTCTGCAAACTATCCAGGTGCTGATGCGAAAACGGTGCAGGATACTGTGACTCAGGTTATCGAACAGAACATGAACGGTATCGATAACCTGTTGTACATGTCCTCTTCCAGTGATTCCTCGGGTTCTGTCACCATCACCATTACCTTCGATTCCGGCACTGATGCCGATATCGCGCAGGTTCAGGTGCAGAACAAATTGCAACTGGCAATGCCGCTGCTTCCACAAGAAGTCCAGCAGCAAGGTGTAAGCGTTGAGAAGTCCTCAAGTAGCTTCCTGATGGTTCTGGGTATGATCAATACCGACGGTTCCATGACACAGGAAGATATTTCGGACTACGTTGGCGCAACCATTAAAGACCCAATCAGCCGTACTCGTGGTGTGGGTGACGTTCAGCTGTTTGGTGCACAGTACGCGATGCGTATCTGGATGGACCCGAACAAACTGAACAATTACCAGCTCACGCCGGTAGATATTATTAACGCTATCAAAGCGCAGAACGCCCAGGTAGCAGCAGGTCAGTTAGGCGGTACTCCGCCGGTTAAAGGCCAGCAACTTAACGCCTCAATCATTGCTCAGACCCGTTTGAAATCTGCCGATGAGTTCAGCAAAATTTTGCTGAAAGTGAATCAAGATGGCTCACGGGTTCTGCTCAGAGATGTGGCAAAAGTTGAGTTGGGCGGCGAGAACTATAACGTTGTCGCGCGTTTCAACGGACAGCCTGCGTCTGGTTTAGGTATCAAACTGGCAACCGGTGCTAACGCCCTGGATACTGCCAATGCGGTACGTGCCACCGTAGAAAAACTGCAACCGTTCTTCCCGGCAGGCTTGAAAGTCGTCTACCCATACGACACCACGCCGTTCGTTAAAATTTCTATCAAAGAGGTAGTCAAAACCCTCGTTGAAGCCATCGTGCTGGTGTTCCTGGTAATGTATCTGTTCTTGCAGAACTTCCGCGCCACATTGATTCCAACGATTGCGGTACCAGTGGTACTGCTGGGGACGTTTGCCATCCTTGCCATCTTTGGCTATTCGATAAACACCCTAACGATGTTCGGGATGGTGCTTGCGATAGGCCTGTTGGTAGATGACGCCATCGTCGTAGTAGAAAACGTTGAGCGTGTGATGGTGGAAGAAGGATTGCCACCAAAAGAAGCCACGCGCAAATCAATGGAACAGATTCAGGGCGCTCTGGTCGGCATCGCGATGGTTCTGTCAGCGGTATTTATACCGATGGCGTTCTTCGGCGGTTCCACAGGGGCAATCTATCGTCAGTTCTCTATTACCATCGTATCGGCAATGGTGCTTTCTGTACTGGTAGCAATGATCCTGACACCAGCACTTTGCGCCACTCTGCTCAAGCCGATTGCGAAAGGCGAACACCACGAGAAGAAAGGCTTCTTCGGCTGGTTTAACAACATGTTCGACAAGAGCACGCATCACTATACCGACAGCGTCGGTAACATTTTGCGTAGCACCGGTCGTTACCTGGTGTTGTATCTGCTGATAGTGGTTGGCATGGCCTTCCTGTTTATTCGCCTGCCAAGTTCCTTCTTGCCAGACGAAGACCAAGGCGTGTTCCTGACCATGGCGCAGTTGCCTGCGGGTGCAACGCAAGAACGTACACAAGCTGTTCTTGATGATGTGACCAAGTACTACCTTGAAAAAGAGAAAGACAACGTTAACTCTGTATTTACCGTTAACGGCTTTGGCTTCTCAGGACAAGGGCAGAACACCGGTCTGGCATTCGTATCCTTGAAAGACTGGGACGAGCGTCCGGGTGAAGAGAATAAGGTTCCAGCGATTGCTGGTCGCGCAAGCGCCGAATTCTCGAAAATCAAAGATGCCATCGTGTTCGCATTTAACCTGCCAGCTATCGTAGAACTGGGTACTGCAACGGGCTTCGACTTCCAGTTGATTGACCAGGCAAACCTTGGACACGAAAAACTGACTCAGGCACGTAACCAGTTGTTTGGCGAAGTGGCAAAACATCCTGACCTGTTAGTGGGCGTACGTCCAAACGGTCTGGAAGATACGCCGCAGTTCAAAGTCGATATCGACCAGGAAAAAGCACAGGCATTGGGCGTTTCTATCAGTGATATCAACACCACGCTGGGTGCAGCATGGGGTGGTAGCTACGTGAACGACTTCATCGACCGTGGTCGTGTGAAGAAAGTTTACCTGATGGCTGATGCGCCATTCCGTATGCTGCCAAGCGATATCAACAGCTGGTATGTTCGCGGTTCTACCGGCCAGATGGTGCCATTCTCTGCGTTCTCAACCGCGCACTGGGAATACGGTTCACCGCGTCTGGAACGTTACAACGGTTTGCCATCCATGGAAATCCTGGGTCAGGCAGCACCGGGTAAAAGTACCGGTGAAGCGATGGATCTGATGCAGGAACTGGCGAGCAAGTTGCCAACCGGTATCGGCTACGACTGGACGGGTATGTCTTATCAGGAGCGTTTGTCTGGTAACCAGGCCCCTGCCCTGTATGCGATTTCCCTGATTGTGGTATTCCTGTGTCTGGCTGCATTGTACGAGAGTTGGTCGATTCCATTCTCGGTTATGCTGGTTGTTCCGCTGGGTGTTGTGGGGGCATTACTTGCCGCAACCTTACGTGGTCTGACTAACGACGTGTACTTCCAGGTAGGCCTGCTGACAACCATTGGCTTGTCGGCGAAGAACGCGATACTTATCGTGGAATTCGCCAAAGACTTGATGGAAAAAGAAGGTAAAGGCCTGATTGAAGCGACACTCGAAGCTGTACGTATGCGTCTGCGTCCGATTCTGATGACCTCACTGGCGTTTATCCTCGGTGTAATGCCGCTGGTAATCAGCTCCGGTGCTGGCTCCGGCGCACAGAACGCGGTAGGTACGGGTGTAATGGGCGGGATGGTGACAGCAACTGTCCTGGCTATCTTCTTCGTGCCGGTGTTCTTCGTGGTGGTACGCCGCCGCTTCAGCAGCAAGTCTGAAGATGTTGAACACACTCACGCAGTTGAGCATCACAAGTAAGACTAAGTTCTGCATCTAAAAGGCCGCGCAAGCGGCCTTTTTTATTTATGTTGAGTCTTATTTGTCATATTAATTAATAATTAGCGTCGTCGGTTTTTCCGACGATAAGTTTCAAAATGTTGCAATATAAACCCTGCAAATCCTGAGTCTGTGGCAAGATATTACTTAATTTTTCTGCAAAACCCGCAAAATCGAATCATACTTATTTATTAGGATAAATCTTAAGCGATAACTAATATACATCGCTTAAGATTCACATCGAGCAACATAAAATTAACCTCTTGAAAATAAACTATTTCTTGAAGTGGTCTTTTTGGTTCATTTATAGGAAAAAGCTTTTAAAAAACGTGAAAGTCTTAATAAACATTGCGTTAGGGTAAACGGCTTTTCAGCAAATGTAATTTTTCGTAATACCGAAAGGAAATCTGGTACAGATTGATTTATAGTAAAAGTATATGGAATAATCGTTGTAATTGATCCCCACCTCATCCAGGTGTGTCCACCCCAACGCGTTATGTTTATCAAATTTTTGTTCGATAAAAGGGGCTGCATTATGGACGAATACTCACCAAAACGGCATGATATCGCGCAGCTTAAGTTTCTCTGCGAAAACATGTATCATGACTGCCTTACCAACCTTGGCGAGAGTAATCATGGTTGGGTTAATGATCCTACTTCGGCCATTAACTTGCAGTTGAATGAATTGATTGAGCACATTGCGGCATTCGCACTTAATTACAAAATTAAGTACGATGATGAGAGTAAATTGATTGAACAAATTGATGAATATTTGGACGATACATTTATGCTGTTCAGTAACTACGGTATCAATGCCCAGGATCTTCAGAAATGGAGAAAGTCTGGAAACCGATTATTCCGATGCTTCGTTACTGAGAGCCGCGCAAACCCAGTAAGCCTCTCCTTTTAAACTATTACAAGATGTACAAGGTGACTTCATGACTACAAAACCATTAACAAAGACCGATTATTTGATGCGCCTGCGACGCTGCCAAACAATTGATACATTAGAACGAGTGATTGAAAAGAATAAATACGAATTATCAGATAATGAATTGGCAGTATTTTATTCAGCCGCAGACCACCGTCTGGCAGAACTGACCATGAATAAGCTTTACGATAAAATACCGCCTTCTGTATGGTCATTTATTCGTTAATACTTCTGAATCGTTATTACGTTTAGGCATTTAGATTGACATGCTGTTACACCATCGGCCAGCAGAAGTTATATCCTGGTTAGCAACGCCTGGCGTGGCTAAGTAGCAATATTATTCTGGACAGTATCGTTATGCTCAAGGCTCGATATTCCTCGCTTTACCTGTAAGGCCTGCTGGAGCAATGCGTCTGCAGCTTTCCTTTATCTTTGATTGTTAAGATTCACATTTAACTGTGTGATTACAGTCACAAAATGAAAGAGCGCTCTCATAAATAACAAACTAATCGCTTACGTTAACCGATGTCCCAACTATTTATTAAAGGCATCTCCGTGAGTGAAGAAAAACAGAAAATGATAGCAGGCGAGCTTTATCGCCCTGCTGACACGCAACTTCGTGCCGATCGTGTTAATGCTCGTCACTTGATTCACCGCTTTAATCACACTGCCCCTGATGAGCAAGCTGTTCGCGCCGAATTACTGGGTCAATTGCTTGGTCAAAGCCTCGATGCATATATTGAACCGTCGTTTCGATGTGATTATGGTTACAATATTTTCCTCGGCAAAAACTTCTACGCTAATTTCGACTGCGTAATCCTCGACGTTTGTCCGGTTCACATTGGCGACAATTGCATGCTGGCCCCTGGCGTCCATATATACACCGCCACGCATCCACTGGATGCCGAAACCCGCAACAGCGGTGTTGAGTTCGGTAAACCCGTCACCATTGGGCATAATGTCTGGATTGGCGGACGCGCAGTGATCAACCCTGGCGTGACCATTGGCGATAACGTGGTGGTTGGCTCAGGCTCCGTGGTAACGAAAGATATTCCAGAAAACGCAGTCGTCGCCGGGAACCCAGCGCGGGTAATTAAAATGCTCGACTAACTGTTATGCTTTTTTTTGGCAGAACTGTTACTTTTTTACCCCTGGTGGGGTTCTTAGAATAACAGTTCTCTGCCTGTAGCGTTTCTGTTCAAAAGGCCCATCATGACTGAAATTCAGCGTCTGCTCACCGACACCATTGAGCAACTCAACACCGATGAAAAACGCGATAATCGCCCACGTTTTAGCATCAGCTTTATTCGCAAACATCCAGGTTTGTTTATCGGCATGTGGATAGGTTGGTTTGCCACACTGTGGGTGATGCTGGAATCGGACACTCTGTCAGGATCGGTCTGGTTATTGGTGGTGTTGTTTGCGCTGCTAAACGGCTTTTTCTTTTTTGATGTGAATCCGCGCTATCGGTACGACGATATTGATGTGCTGGATCTTCGCGTTTGCTACAACGGCGAGTGGTATAACACGCGCAATGTGCCGCCAACGTTGATTGATAAAATCCTGCAATCCCCTGGTGTTGACGAACAGAAAAAATCGCTGCTGCATAAAATGGTTTCCACCAAAGGCGAACTCTCTTTTTACGATATCTTTTCGCTCGCCCGTTCCTGAAAACAAGGGGCCAAAGCCCCTTCTCTTAACGCCGCTTCTTCCTGCCCTGCACCGCTTTAAAACGCGGATTACTTTTGCAAATCACATACAACCGCCCTTTGCGCTTCACTATCTGGCAATCCGGATGGCGCTGCTTAGCACTGCGTAACGAATTTAAAACCTTCATGTCCACACCCTTTATTGTTACTTTATAACATAACAACAAGATAAAAGATGAGCGACCAAAACGCAAGCCAGTTTGTCTGCAAAACCCGCCATAGCTAAATCCCGCAAAAGCTTAGAACCCCGCGCGACAATATCTTAGAAGATAACAATATTGGGCGGCGTGACATGCTTGCGGCAATGTAACTTCCATGAACACCACATCGTTTCAGAAGGGATAAATCATGAATCAGTATTGTTGTTGTCGGGCGAGAAAATCAGAACGTATCAAGAAAACATCTGAAATAAGCGGAGTCCATGATGAGCAAAACAACGATCCAGACATTGCCAATACTCGATCTCTTAGCCCTTGAGGGCACAGCCACTGACCGCGCTGCTTTTCTTGAACAACTGCGCCTGGCGGCTCGTGATATCGGTTTCTTCTATTTAATTAACCACGGCATTAGCCCCATACTGCAACAGGCCGTTCAGGATGAAGCACAACAGTTTTTCACTTTGCCAGAAGCTGAAAAGCAGAAAGTGGCGATGATCCACTCTCCTCACTTTCGCGGTTATAACCGCGCCGCCAGTGAATTAACACGTGGCAAACCTGACTGGCGCGAACAGTTTGATATCGGCGCTGAGCGCCTGGCACTTTCCATCAATGAATCCCAACCCGGCTGGCTGCGGCTGCAAGGGCCAAACCTGTGGCCGGAATCGCAACCAACCCTGAAACCAACCCTTTTGCAGTTTCAACGCGAGATGACTGCCGTCGCGCTCAAACTGTTGCGCACCTTTGCACAAGCGCTGAAATTACCGGCTGACAGCTTCGACAATCTCTATGGCAACAAGCCCAACGAACACATCAAGCTGATTCGCTATCCTGGCAAGTCCGCAACCGATAGCAATCAGGGTGTGGGGGCGCATAAAGATTCCGGCTTCCTGAGCTTTTTACTGCAAGACCAGCAGCAAGGTTTACAGGTAGAAGTCACGCCTGATAACTGGATAGATGCCGCGCCACTGCCCGGTAGTTTTGTGGTGAATATTGGTGAGTTGTTGGAACTTGCGACCAACGGCTATTTACGAGCCACGGTTCACCGTGTGATATCGCCGCCACCGGGGCAAGAACGCCAGTCCATTGCCTTTTTCCTCGGCGCTCAACTCGACGCCGTTGTGCCGGTTTACGCCCTGCCGCCTGAACTGGCGCAACAGGCTTTAGGGCCGGAGAGCGATCCACATAATCCATTGCTCCGTGACGTCGGCTGGAACTATTTAAAAGGCCGCCTGCGTTCGCACCCTGACGTGGCAGAACGTTATTACCCGGATGTCTTGCGTAACAGCACTGAACTCATCGCTTAAACAATAAAGGAAAACACCATGAAAAATGCCGCTTTTAAACTGGCAGGGGTCGCGCTGTCTTTGACTCTGGCTTTCAGCGCTCACGCCGCAGAAACCTTACGCATTGCCGCAGATGCTGTGCCACATGCAGAAATTCTGGCCTTCGTGCAAAAACTCGATCCTAATTTAAAACTCAAAGTGGTGGAGCTGAGTAATGGCGTGAATGCCAACGAATTGCTGGCGAATGGCGATGTCGATGCTAACTACTTCCAGCATGTGCCGTACTTACGCGACCAGGAAAAAGCGCTGGGTAAAAAATTCGCCGTTGCCGCTACCGTTCATATTGAACCACTGGGGATTTACTCGCACAAATACAAAGACCTGAAATCCGTGCCGGATAATGCCACCCTCGCGCTGCCTAATAACGTCACTAACCTGAGCCGCGCTCTTTATTTGTTGCAAGACAAAGGGTTAATTACCCTGAAGCCGGAATTTAAAGATGCTGCGCAAAACCAGGCCACGCCGCGTGACATCGCCAGTAACCCAAAACATCTGAAGATTGTTGAAATCGAAGCCCCGCAATTACCGCGTTCACTTGATGATGTGGATCTGGCGGTGATCAACGGTAACTACGCGCTGGAAGCCGGTTTAACGCCGTCAAAAGACGCGCTGGGACTGGAAAGTGCGACCCATAATCCGTATGCCAATATTCTGGTGACTAACCCGAATTTAGCCAACGATCCGCGCATCAAAGAACTGGCGAAAGATCTGCAATCACCGCAGGTTGCTGAATTTATTCGTACGCAGTTCAACGGGTCTGTTATCCCGGTTGCCACGCCACAGTCATGATTACGCTTGAACGGCTGAGCAAAGTGTATGCCGGAGGAGGCCAACCGGCACTGGATGATGTCTCACTGACTGTGCCAGATGGTGCAATCTACGGCATTCTCGGGCGTAGTGGCGCAGGGAAAAGCACCTTGATTCGCTGTTTGAACTTGCTGGAGCGGCCCACGTCGGGCCGCATTCTGATGCACGATGTGGATATCACTACGCTGAATAATCGCGAGCTGCGCGCTCATCGCCAGCGCACAGGAATGGTGTTCCAGCATTTTAATTTAATTCATGCCCGAAACGTGGCGGACAATATTTCCGTCCCGCTGGAAATCGCCGGGCAGCCGCATGAAATACGCCAGCAACGGGTTCATGAGTTGCTCGAATTAGTGGGTCTGAGTGATAAAGCCCACGCTTTCCCGTCGCAACTGTCTGGCGGGCAAAAACAGCGCGTGGGAATTGCACGTGCCCTTGCCGCTCACCCCGATGTGCTGCTTTGCGATGAGGCAACCAGCGCGTTAGATAGCGAAACCACCGCGTCTGTGCTGGCGTTGCTGATGGACATTAATCGCAAATTGGGCGTCACTATCGTGCTGATTACCCATCAACTGGAGGTGGTGAAGGCGATTTGCGATCACGCGGCATTACTTGAGAACGGCAAGTTAGTCGAAAGCGGCTCGCTGTCTGATTTACTGGTCAGCCCCTACTCCCGCCTGCGCCAGGCATTGCTCCCTGGCGACGCGGCAGAAAAAGCATTTTTACGCCGACTCGGCGTTTCAGGGAGAGTGTTATGCGAAGTCGCTTAGCCTGGGAAGATTTATGGCCATTGCTGCTCGACGGCACACTCGACACGCTCTACATGGTCGGACTTGCGGCCCTGTTTACGGTGATTATCGGTTTGCCGTTGGGTGTGCTGTTATTTCTCACTCGTCGCGATGGCGTATTACCCGCACCAAAACTGAATCAGGTTATCGGTAGCGTGGTGAATGTCGGGCGTTCGCTGCCCTTTATTGTGCTGCTGATTGCTCTGATCCCCTTCACGCGATTAATCGTCGGCACCACTCTGGGCAGCACCGCAGCGGTGGTGCCGATTACCATTGGCGCATTCCCTTTCTTTGCGCGTGTGGTTGAAAACGCCTTAGATGAAGTCGATAAAGGCCGCATCGAAGCCATTCTATCGATGG
The DNA here is from genome assembly GCF_000735355.1 of Buttiauxella agrestis ATCC 33320. GTDB lineage: Bacteria > Pseudomonadota > Gammaproteobacteria > Enterobacterales > Enterobacteriaceae > Buttiauxella > Buttiauxella agrestis. The sequence goes on along the minus strand of NZ_JMPI01000020.1, from coordinate 116,604 downwards.
GCGGCAATGTGTGGCATATCATCGGCAAAGTGCTGTTGCCCGAAGCGTTACCCGCATTGTTGGCCGGTATCACACTCACCGTTGTGATGCTGATTGGTTTTTCTTCTATGGCGGGCGTTATTGGCGGGGGCGGCTTGGGTGATCTTGCGATTCGTTATGGTTATCAGCGCTTTAATGACCAGGTGATGATTGGCACCGTGGTGATTCTGGTGGTGATGGTTCAGCTTGTGCAAAGTATGGGTGACCGCCTGGTGCGCCGCCTCGCGCACCGGCGTTAAAACGTCCAGTAGGATGGATTAGCAATCTTTCGTAGGGCGGATAAGCGTAAGCGTCATCCGCCAGTTTTTCAGACTTTCTCGCGCACCAGCAAGGTGGTCAACGTAAACGATAATCCCAATGCCAGCGCCACGCCCATTAAAGCAAAGATAAAATACGGGCCGATATACGCGGGCAGGCTAAAAATGCTCGATAAAATATAGCCATACAAACGAACACCGAAGAAAGCAATGAATGCCGAGGCGATGGAGCTTGCCACAGTGGCGGCAATAAACGCTTTCTTATAGCGTGTCAGCACGCCAAATAACGCAGGTTCGGTAATCCCCAGCAGGGCAGAAATCGCCGCAGGTAACACTACGGCCCGCTCTTCACGTGATTTACTTTGCATCCAGATAGCAAACGTCGCCCCGGCAATCGCCATATTTGCCATAAACATCATCGGCATCAGCATGTCATAACCACGGTCGGTGAAGTTTTGCAGCGCAATAGGCGTCATCGCGTGATGCATACCGGTTAAAATCGCCACCGGGCGAATAGCCCCCACCACCAGTCCGGCAAAACTTGCCGAAACCCCAAACAGCCCTTCAATAAACCACGCGAGTGCTTTACCCAGATAAATCCCCATCGGCCCGATCACCACCAGCGCAACCAGGGCGGCCAGGAACAACGTGAGCGTTGGCGTAAAGACGGTTTTTAGCACGTCCGGCATAAATCTATCCACCCAACGGTGGATGTAACTCAATGCCAGCACTGAGAAAATTACCGGAATCACACTCGATGCGTAGTTAAAGACCGAAATAGGCACTACGTTCAAAAAGTAGAACGCATCAACGGCATTCGGTGCATGGCTCGCCAGCGATTTTGCCGCTTCAATCAGCGACGGATACATCAAACAGGCGGCTACCGCAGCGGCCAGGTACTCGTTGGTTTTGAAGATACGCGCGGCGGAAATGGCGAGGAAGAACGGTAAAAAATAGAACACCCCGCTGGCAATCAAATCGATGACGATAACCGTATCGCTTTTTGCCGAAACCATTTTAAGCGCAATCAATCCTGCCAGCAGGCCTTTGATCATCCCGGCGCCAGCGATAGCGGGGACAATCGGGCCAAACACGCCCGACACGGTATCCATAAACATCGACACCAGACTTTTGCGCGTTCTCTTCTCGCCAGCTTGAGCGGTTTGTTCAGGCGATGAACCGAGCGCCGTGGTCAGTTGTTCGTACCAGGTATTGACCTGCGGGCCAATGATTATCTGAAATTGGTCGCTCTGGATTTGCGCCCCCAAAACACCCGGTATTTTTTTAATTGCTGACTGATCAATTTTATTTTCATCGACCAGAGAGAAGCGCAAGCGCGTCATACAGTGCCAGGCCTTACTAATATTATCCGCACCGCCAATCAGGTGAATAATATTATTAATGGCATCACGAGTCCCCATCTGTCACTCCCAAAGAATTGCTTATTGTTATGTGTTGAATGCCATTGATGTTAGGGAATCACAACCATGAAAACAAACCAATAAACTTTGACCACTGTCACACTTAGCCGCCATGAAAGGCATAAAACAGCGTTACAGAACAAATTGGTATGGTTTTATTACACATCACGCCCCTTTTCCTGACCAATAAAAATAAGCAAAAAAAATGATTTACCGGCACTCAAAAATAAGGTGATAGTAATAAACAGAAGCCTTAAATCTGATGAGCAATTGACCGTTATTAAAACGCGTTTGGAGTAATCTCGTGCTACCAACCATTATTGAAAATATCGAATGCTTTATTACCCGCCCCGATCGTCATAACCTGGTGACTGTGCGCGTGACGACCAATAAAGGCGTCACCGGCCTGGGCTGTGCCACTTTCCAGCAGCGCCCACTTGCGGTAAAAACCATGGTTGATGAGTACCTCAAACCGCTGCTCATCGGCCGCGATGCCAATAACATCGAAGAGCTGTGGCAAATGATGACGGTCAACGCCTACTGGCGCAATGGCCCGGTCATCAACAACGCAATGGCAGGTGTTGATATGGCCCTGTGGGATATCAAGGGCCAGCTTGCCAATATGCCGCTGTATCAGCTATTTGGTGGCAAATCGAAGGACGCTATTGCAGCTTATAGCCACGCCGCGAGTGAAACGCTGGAAGGTTTATATCTCGAAGTGGACAAACTGCTGGCGCAAGGTTATCGCTACATCCGCTGCCAGCTTGGGTTTTATGGCGGCACACCGCAGGGTTTACATGCCACGAAATCCCCGACGCCAGGCGCCTATTATGACCAGGATGAATACATGGCCAACACGGTGGCGATGTTTAAAGCGCTGCGTGAGAAATACGGCAACCAATTCCATATTCTTCATGATGTGCATGAACGCCTGTTCCCACAACAAGCGGTGCAACTGGCAAAAGCGCTGGAACCCTATCAGCCGTGGTTTATCGAAGATATTCTGCCGCCTCAGCAAAGTGCCTGGTTAGAACAGGTTCGTGCGCATTCCTCCGTTCCGCTGGCAATGGGCGAGCTATTCAATAACCCGGCTGAATGGCATGATTTGATTGTGAATCGACGCATCGATTTTATTCGCTGCCACGTTTCGCAAATTGGTGGGATTACGCCTGCGCTGAAGCTCGCGGTTCTTTGCCAGGCATTTGGCGTGCGCCTCGCCTGGCATGGCCCGTCAGACATGACGCCGATTGGTGTTGCCGTGAATACCCATTTAAATATTCATCTGCATAATGCCGCTATTCAGGAATTCATTCCGAACAAGCCAAATACTGAATCCGTGTTCCCGGGCGCCCCCGTAGCGGAGCAAGGATATATTTATCCGTTGGAAAAACCGGGTATTGGTGTCGGGTTCGACCAGCAAAAAGCAGAAGCCTTTCCGGTGGAATATCGCCCGCACGAGTGGACGCAAAGCCGCTTACCCAATGGCGCGATTCACACGCCTTGAGTTCCCTGGCGATAAGCTAAATTATCGTGGTTATAGGGGGTGACGTAGGTGCAGGAATAATTGATATCAACGATATCGCTAATTTCGAACACGCGTCCCCCTTCAAGAATTCCCCGGTTGATGATACGCATCGCCGGGCTGCCCTTTTTACACTCCAGCAATGCTGACTGTTCTTTGTTAATTGCCACAGCCTGATAACTGGTTAATAAATGAGAGATCCGAAAACCTTTACTCAGCACATATTGTTGAATCGACCGTTCAATAACCTTCTGATTCAAATCAGGAAAATCCTTGACCGGCATGCGCGATATTTCAATTTGTACTTTCTGGTTATCGACATAGCGCAGGCGGCAAAACTGCCAGATATACTCATCGGCACCCAGACCAAATACCTGCTGCTCCTCAAGACCGGGTAATTTTTTATGCAGATTCACCATCCGAAAAGCCATCTGGTCAAAACGTTTTTCAGTGATGGAGTTATATACCAGCGGATTATTACGTGCCTGTGGATTAATCCAGATACCGGAACCCTGAATAATTTCGACGACGCCAATGCTGACCAATTTTTCCAGCGCTTTGCGAATAGTGAAACGCGAAACATCATATTCCGCGGCAAGCTGGCGCTCGGGCGGTAATTTGCGCCGCTGATTGTCGTTGTGCTGGTAAATTTTGCTTAACAGATCCTGGATAACAAACTCTTTTTTCTTCATGTCCGATTCACCAGCCGCTGATTTGCATGATGTTTAAATAGCCCAGTTTGAAGTAAAACATAACATCCCGTATTGAGCTGAGATAGACTAACCTCGTCTATGGAAACCATTATAAAAACTAACCTCTTAACGGAGCTTAAAGAATGACATCTCGCAAGCTCATAAGCCTGGTAAGCGGTGTACTGATTCTGGCAGTTCTGTCCCCTATTCTTCTCAGTGTCTATTTCGCACATCGTAATGCTGAAGAGGTTTTCCACGAGGAATTAGCCGAATTTGCCGATCACGCCATGTATCGCACCGGCAAAGTCATCGATCAGGCAGTGGCGGCCGTAGATGAAATCAACCTGGTCAATGATAATTCGTGTTCAAAAGCCCATACAGATGCCATGCATCGCATCGCGCTTAAATATCGCTACGTGCAAGAAGTCATGTTTCAGGATAATAACCATATTCTCTGCACGTCGCTGGTGCCTTACGGTGATAGCACTTTAATTGGCAGACCGGATCGTATTGGCCCCAATGGTTTTAATGCCTGGTACACCACCCCACCCGCACCGGGATTTAAACGGAAAATGGTGTATATCGGGAAACTGCCACATCTGGCGCTTATCGATCCGATGTCGTTTATTGATATCCTGCCGTTCGGAAAATATACCTTAAATATCGCCATGGTGGGTTTGGGTCAAAACCTGCTTATTGCCAGCAATAGCCACTATGTGCCTGATGAATGGCGCATTCCGCTTGCCCTGGGCCTCGATGAGTTTCAGACTGACGACGATTTTTACATTATCCGCCGCGATAACGATCTTGGGCTGGCAATGATTACCTGGGCATCGCGAGAGCCGATGAACGGCGTCTGGTATGAACAGCTTTTCATCTGGCTCCCTATTGGTCTGGTCATTAGTCTTGCTGCGGGGATATTCCTGATTAGCATCCTGCGACGTTTATTATCGCCGCGCAATCGACTGATGGATGCCATTAAAAATCATGAAATCAGTGTGGTGTATCAGCCTATTGTCCATCTGCAAAGTGGTGAAAGTGTTGGCGCTGAAGCCCTGATTCGCTGGCAGCAACAAGATGGTTCGATGCTTAATCCGGATGCGTTTATTCCCCTGGCAGAGCAGACTGGGTTAGTGACGCAATTAACCGAACAAGTCATTGAGTTAATATTTATCGAGCTGGGGGAGTGGCTTTGCCAGCATCCTGACCACCATATTTCGGTTAATTTAGGTGTACGCGATATTCGTAGCCTGCATATTCTGGAGGTTATTCAGCCTTATTTGGTTCGGTATTCTGTCAAGCCGGGACAAATCGCATTTGAAATTACCGAGCGTGGTTTTGCTGATCCAAAAATAACTGCGCCGATCGTTGCGCAATATCGTCAAGCCGGACACGCCATCTACATTGATGATTTCGGGACGGGATACTCAAGCCTGAGTTACTTGCAAGATCTTGACGTCGATATTCTTAAAATCGACAAGTCATTTGTTGATGCCCTCGAATATAAAAACGTCACACCGCATATTATTGAAATGGCCAATGCATTGGGTATTTTGATGGTAGCCGAAGGGATTGAAACCCCGCGCCAGGCCACCTGGTTACGCGAACAAGGCGTGCAGTACGGCCAGGGCTGGCTGTTCAGTAAAGCCCTGGCAAAAGATGAATTTATCCAATGGGTTGAGAGTTATCGCGCCAAAGTGGCGAAATAAGCCGGTTATTTAACCCCCAGGCGTTTAGCCAGGCGGTGTAAATTCGCCACGTCCAACTGTAACTGGCGGGCGCATGCAGCCCAATTCCCCGCGCAGGACGCCAGAGTGCTGATAATAATCTGACGCTGGAAATCATCCGTTGCGGTGCGCAAATTATCCACCAGCGGCGCTGAAACAGCAGGCTGACTCACGGATTTGGGTTCACTATCGGCTAACTGGAAATGCTGCGGTTGCAACCAAATTTCACCGTCCGGCTTACCTGAACGCGCCAGTACCGTGGCTCGATAAAGCGCATGTTCCAGTTCGCGAATATTCCCCGGCCAGTCATATCGGCGGAGCAGATTACGGGCAGCATCGCTCAAAGCCACCTGCTTGAGTCCCATTTTCACGCGGCTTTGCTCGCAGAAAAACCCTGCCAGCAAAGTGATATCATCGCCACGCTCGCGCAGTGGCGGCACATGCAGCGGAAACACGCTTAAACGGTGGAATAAATCGGCCCGAAACGCCCCTGCCAGCACATGTTGCTTAAGGTCACGATTGGTCGCCGCCAACACTCGCACGTTCACTCTTTGGCTGCTGTCATCGCCCACGCGCTGAATATCGCCATATTGTAAAACCCGCAGCAATTTCGCCTGAAGCGTTAATGGCAACTCGCCGATTTCATCCAGGAACAGCGTGCCGTTGTCTGCCATTTCAAACTTGCCGGTTCGATGATGAATGGCTCCGGTAAACGCCCCTTTTACATGGCCGAATAATTCACTTTCCGCCACGCTTTCCGGCAGTGCCGCACAGTTGAGATACACCAGTGGATTCGCCGCACGCGCCGAGCCACTGTGAATAGCACGCGCCACCAGCTCTTTCCCAACGCCAGTTTCCCCGGTGATCAGCACATTCAAATCAGAACCAGCAACGATCTCGATCTCTTTCTTGAGTTGCAACATTCCCGCAGATAAACCAACCATTTCAGCGCTGTTGCTTTTCGTGCTGATGGGGGCGCTCGTCGCAGCAGGTGTTTGATTTTCAAGTTGTTCCATCAGCAATGCGTTATTCAGTGCTCCCGCAGCGAGCACGCTAATTAACCGTAACTCTTCATCACTGAAATGGTCGAATTGCAGCGGGTCCATACCGTCAACCGTTAACGCACCAATCAAATTTTGATCGGCAAACAGCGGCAGCCCAAGGCAAGCATGCACTTTTAAATCTGTATGGTCGGGAATCAGCCCATCGTAAGGGTCAGGTAATTCGCTATCCGCCGGAAAACGCACCACATCACCCGCGCGAGCAATCGCCTCAAGGCGCGGATGTGCGTCCAAATCAAAACGCCGGCCGAGCACATCCTGCGCCAGTCCATCAATCGCCAGCGGGCGAAACTGCCGCGCTTCGTAACGCAATAATGCCGTGGCATCCCCGCCTAAAAGCTGGCGCAAAGTGCGAATCAAACGGGCAAAACGATCCTGGTGAGAAATGCCGCTTTGCAGGTCGATGGCGATATTGGCAAGCGAAGTAATAGACAGGCTCATGAGCGGCTCCAGATTGGAAAAGATTAACGTTACCGCGTAATAGTCAAAATGACAAAGTCATTGTCATAAAGACAATTTTAATGACTGTCTTTATGACACTAAAACTTTAAGGGTGTTTATAAATAATAATAAAAATCAAACAATTAAAAAGTTGGCACGCCGATTGTAATACATCAAATACGAGCATCATTTTTTAATTATTTTTGAGGGTATTTTCAATGGCGATTCAGGTTAAAAACAACATCCAATGGGTAGGTCAACGTGACTGGGAAGTGCGTGATTTTCATGGCACCGAATATAAAACACTGAAAGGCAGCAGCTATAACAGCTACCTGATTCGTGAAGAAAAAACCGTACTGATTGATACCGTTGACCACAAGTTCAGCCGCGAGTTTGTGCAAAATCTGGCGGCTGAAATTGACCTGAATACGCTTGATTACATCATCATTAACCATGCGGAAGAAGACCACGCAGGCGCACTGACTGAGCTGATGTCGCGGATACCGAACACGCCAATTTACTGTACTGCCAACGGCGTGGACTCTATCAACGGGCATCACCATCATCCTGAATGGAATTTCAATGTGGTAAAAACCGGTGACAGTCTGCATATCGGCAACGGCAAACAACTCATCTTCGTTGAAACCCCCATGTTGCACTGGCCAGACAGCATGATGACCTACATGACGGGCGATGCAGTGCTGTTCAGTAACGATGCCTTTGGTCAGCATTACTGTGATGAGCATCTGTTTAACGATGAAGTTGATCAGGGTGAATTGTTCGAACAATGCCAACGTTATTACGCCAACATTCTTACCCCGTTCAGCCGCCTGGTGACGCCGAAAATCACTGAAATCCTCGGCTTCAATTTGCCGGTGGATATGATTGCGACATCCCATGGCGTGGTGTGGCGCGACAACCCAACGCAAATTGTGGAGCTGTATTTGAAGTGGGCGGCGGATTATCAGGAAGATCGCATCACGATTTTCTACGACACTATGTCCAACAACACTCGCATGATGGCGGATGCGATTGCGCAAGGCATTACGGAAGTAGACCCACGCGTGGCGGTGAAAATTTTCAATGTCGCCCGACATGATAAAAATGAAGTTCTGACAAACGTGTTCCGCTCCAAAGGCGTGCTGGCCGGAACATCCACGATGAATAACGTAATGATGCCAAAAATTGCCGGTCTGGTAGAGGAGATGACCGGGCTGCGTTTTCGTAATAAACGTGGCAGCGCCTTCGGCTCCCACGGCTGGAGCGGCGGCGCGGTAGACCGTCTTTCCACCCGTTTGCAGGATGCCGGTTTTGAAATGTCGCTCAGTTTGAAAGCGAAATGGCGTCCGGATATTGATGCGCTGGAAATCTGCCGTGAGCATGGCCGCGAAATCGCCCGTCAGTGGGCATTAACTCCGCTTGTTTCTGCCCCCGCTTCCGTACCGCAGGAAAGCGTGGTTGAAGCGACTACCTGCGCTGATTCAGGCCCACGAATGCAGTGCAGTGTCTGCCAGTGGATTTACTGTCCGCAAACCGGGGAACCGATGCAGGATGTAGCACCGGGAACGCCGTGGGCCGATGTACCAGATAGCTTCCTGTGTCCGGAATGTTCATTGGGGAAAGACGTCTTTGATGTGCTGGCAACGGAGGCAAAATGAAACATGGCATTGTGATCGTCGGTTCGGGCTTTGCAGCCCGTCAACTGGTCAAAAATATCCGTAAGCATGACGCGCAGATTCCTGTGCGCATGATTGCCGCCGATAGCATGGACGAGTACAACAAACCCGATCTCAGCCATGTCATCAGTCTGAATCAACGTGCTGACGACCTCACCCGGCAGCGTGCCGGGGAGTTTGCCGAGCAGTTTAATTTAACGCTCAATGCCAACAGTTGGGTGTCCGAAATTAATACTCGCGAGCGCCTGGTAAAATGTGGCGACCAGCAATGGCCGTACGACAAACTGGTGCTGGCAACCGGCTCGAGCGCCCTGCTCCCGCCGATTGAAGGCAAAGAGCTGATGCTCACGCTCAATAGCCAACAAGAATATCTGGCCTGCGAATCGTCATTACGCGAGGCGAAGCGCGTGATGATTCTGGGCGGCGGTTTGATTGGCACAGAGCTGGCGATGGATTTTTGCCGCGCCGGGAAGCAGGTTATTTTGCTGGATAACGCCTCCAGCTTGCTCGCCTCGCTGATACCTGCGGAAGTCAGTAGCCGTTTGCAGCAGCGACTGAACCAGATGGGCGTCGAACTGCTGTTTAATCAGCGCCTTGAGTCGCTGAAGCAAACATCACAGGGAATCAATGCGGCATTGAGCAACGGGCGGACTATCTGCGTGGATGCCGTAGTGGCCGCGATCGGCCTGCGTCCAAACGTTGGTCTGGCGCAGCATGCCGGGCTGGCGGTGAACCGGGGGATTGAGGTAAACCGCCAGTTGCAGACGTCAAATGAGAATATTTACGCCCTCGGTGATTGTGCGGAAATCGACGGAAAAGTGCTGCCATTCCTGCAACCGATTCAGTTTAGTGCGATGACCCTTGCCAAAAATCTACTGGGAGCAACAGACGGTCTGGCCCTTCCTGCAATGCTGGTGAAGGTGAAAACGCCGGAGCTACCTTTACATCTGGCAGGGGAAACGCAACGCAGTGATTTGACCTGGCAAATCACCGCCGAGCCACAGGGTCTTATCGCCAAAGGGTATGATGAGGCGCAACAGTTACGGGCGTTTATTGTCAGCGAAGCGCATATGAAACTGGCGTTTGGATTATTGCGGGAATTACAGATTTAGCGGGTAATCATACGGGTGACGCAGGCTTCCTGCGTGAGGCGGATAATATCTGCGTCACCCCTTTCCTGACTTATTGAAAAGTCTACTCGTCAAGAATTGGCGCAAAGCCACCATAAATCATACGCTTGCCATCAAACGGCATCGACTCACCAAACTCTTTCATCCGTGGGTCAGACATCATTTTCGCATTCGCGGCATCACGTACTTCTTTGGATGGGTACTCAATCCAGCTAAACACCACTTCTTCGCTCTCTTCGGCTTTCACTGCCATACGAAAATCAGTGATCTTGCCATCGGGCACATCGTCAGCCCAGCATTCAACAACGCGTAATGCACCAAATTCTTTAAATAACGGTGCGGCTTTTGCGGCTAACTGCTTGTATTCATCCTTCTTTGCTGCGGGTACAGCAACTACGAAACCATCAACATAACTCATTGTGAACCTCCACGGTGTGGGAAGTACGGCAGACCATACGGGTAGATAATTTCTACCCGTGATGATTACGATTGATAAGTTTAGTCGTTAAGAATGAATGCTTCCTGCTTAAAGATTGAGCAGCATTTCATATTGCGTACAGGGATCCTGACGGAAACCGCTGCTTTCGAAAAGTGGGGCGAAAGATTCCGGGATGGCCGTGGCGGTAAAAATCCCCGGAAAACGCTCGCGTAAAAGCGTCAGCAATTTTTTGGCCTGCCCCTGGCCACGTGCTGTTGGTTCAACATAAAGCATACGCACTCGTGGCGGCTGGGGAGAAGTCGCGACCATCGCGTAAGCCACGTCGTTCAGCACATAGGCTTTGCCGGGTAATTTATAGAGCGTCTCGGGGGCGGTCAGCCACGGCAAACGCTGACCGGAATCCGTCATCATTTTTTTCGCCATGACCATCGGGTCGATTTCTTGCAGCTCGCCCGTTTCGGTAAACAGCGTCGAATTCACCGCATTGAACCCCACCAGCGTCTGCTGGCGCACGAACCCCATGCGTTCATACAGCGCCAGCCCCCCGTCGTTACCGACAATCACCTCCAGCCACATCTTTTTATCGCCACGCGCACGCGCTTCATTGATTAATTGCTGCATGAACTGTTTGCCAAAACCCTGACCGCGTAATTCAGGGCGAAGTGCAAATGCCGCCAGGCGGCTGGTTTGCCCACGGCGAGTGATGATTGCCAGCGCTTTCGGTTCACCGTCTTGTGTCCAGACTCTGCTGTCGTTAAAACTGATATCTTCGGCACTAAAACGCGACGCGAAAGTTTCACCATCGATGGTAAAAGGGACTAAATATCCTTCAAAACAATGAGAAAGAATTTCAGCCAATTGATAGCTATTCCAGTTCGCCGCCGCGTTACTCATGACCTTGTTGTGCATTGCTACCTCATCGGATGGTGTGTTTTTCATCCACATTAGGGCACAACAGTCGGTTCGACCAGGCTTTTTTCCCGCTGAATATGAATGCGAAACCACGGCAAACAGAGCTGAATAAGCGGGCCAATGGCCAGCGCATATAACACGGTGCCGACGCCAAATGTGCCACCCATCAGCCATCCCGCCAGTAAAACCGTTAACTCAATCGCCGTTCGCACACTGCGCACTGACCAGCCGGTACGGGCGTTAATCCCGGTCATCAGACCATCGCGTGGGCCGGAACCAAACCCGGCGCCAATGTACATACCGGTCGCTATCGCATTGACCAGAATGGCCGCCAGCAGTAAAACACTGCGTGCCACTAACGATTCAACCGGTGGCATCAGTGCTAACGCGGCATCCGCAGCAAGACCGAGAACGATCACGTTGCTGACTGTCCCCAGGCCCGGTTTCTGGCGCAGCGGGATCCACAGCAGCAACACCAGCGCCCCAACCACGATCATCACCATGCCAATATTTAAAGAAAAGATCCGCGCCACGCCAAGGTGGAATACGTTCCAGGGATCGGCCCCCAAATTTGCCCGCACGAACATAGCCGTGGAAACTCCGTACAACACCAGTCCGGTATACAGTTGCAGCAAGCGACGAGCGATCATGATCTTTACCTCAGAAATCTGTTATGGCTTTACTTTTATACAAAATGGATATGAAATTAAGGTCCAGTTATAAAAAAGTGGATTGCTATGGCACAGCGCAGAACGGGATCGTCATCACTGGTAAAATTGCTGGGGAACTGGCATCAGGATTTACCGCGTACGCCCGTTTATCGGCAACTGGCGGACGGGCTACGGCTGTTGATTCTGGATGGTCGCCTGCCGTTGGATAGCCGCCTGCCAGGGGAGCGCGAGCTGGCTACAGCGCTGGGGATTAGCCGCACGACGGTAGCAACGGCTCTGGCGCAACTGCGTGATGAAGGTTATCTGGCTAGCCGCCAGGGTTCGGGTTCGATCACGATGCTGCCAGAAAGCGGGCAAACTGTTTCACCGCTGCCAGGACGTGCCGCCACGCTGGATTTATCGACCGCCGCACTCAGCGCCGGGCCGGAGATTCATCAGGCCTATGCTAATGCCCTGATTGCGCTGCCAGAACATCTCGGCAGCACCGGTTACAATCAGCAAGGCTTGCCTGAACTGCGCGAAGTTATCGCGCAACGCTACGCTGCACGCGGGCTACCGACAACTGCCGATCAGATTATGATCGTCAACGGTGCGCTAAGTGGTTTTGGCCTGATTCTGCGCTTGCTGACCGGGCCTGGCGACCGTGTAGTTATCGACAATCCCACGTACCCGATGGCGCTTTCAGCCATTAAGGGCGCATCGTGCCGGGCCGTTCCCGTCAGCCTGACCGAAGACGGTTGGGATACGGATGGGCTGGCGGCAACCATCGCACAAACATCGCCGCGCCTGGCCTATTTGCTGGCCGATTTCCATAACCCGAGCGGGCGTTGTATGGATGCTGACACACGTGCCGCTATCGCTGAGATTGCCGCCCGAACGCGCACCACCATTGTGGCCGATGAAACCATGGTCGACCTGTGGTACGACGCTCCACCGCCATCACCGCTCGCCACTTTCGACGATGCAGATCGGGTGATTACGTTGGGTTCTGCCGGGAAAAGTTTCTGGGGCGGTTTGCGCCTGGGCTGGATACGCGCCAGCACGCGAACCATTGCGTCTCTGATTCAAATCCGCGATTCATTGGATTTAGGCTCACCGGTTCTTGAGCAACTTGCCGCCATTCACTTGTTCAGTGAAGCCGAAACCTTCCTGCCTCAACGCCGCGCATTATTGCGAGAACGCAGGGATGCCTGTGCGCAAACTATTAAAGAGCTGTTCCCGGAGTGGAAAATCACCGTCGTGCCGCAAGGCGGTCTGTCCTGGTGGATTGAATTACCCAAACCGCTGGCAACAGTATTCGCGGCAAGTGCAGAGTCAATCGGGATACGCATTGGCGCAGGGCCTCGCTTTGGGACTGACGGCGCATTTGAGCGATATTTACGGTTACCGTTTACGCTTGAACCGACGCAAATGCGTGCAGCCCTGGAACGATTAAAACCGCTTTGGGATAACCTGGCGCAAACTGGGAATGAATATATAAGAAGAGTGGTGGTTTGAGCGTCCAGATAATACAGATAGCCATGTGATTTATTACAATCATTAGTATCCATCCGGCAAGACTTTGTTTATTGACAGCAGCTTTCCATTCTTCATCGTAATATATCCACCCTCTTTTAAATCAGCCAGCACTCTGAATACATGAGTACGAGATAATTTGGTGCGACGTATAATAAAATTCGCCAGACCTTCACTTTCTTTGGGGTAGGTTTTAGCTCTGTAGAGATAACGGTACAACATGGGTTTGATTGTTTGATAGCTGGTGAGTTGCTTTCTCTCAGCGTGTAATTCAAGTGAGAAAATGGTCATGAAAATCAAAATATTTGATAATACCTGCATATTTTCAGTGCTTTGAAAGAAAATATTATCAAAGTTCTCGTAAGAAATTTTAACGACTTTCACTGGTGTCATGCATTTATATTCAAAACTCAGTAGCGGACAATAGCGCTCCATCAAACCAATGGGCATAAAGTCAATCGCATTGCCAATAGTGAGTTCACTTTCTGCATGTAGAATAGCAACAGAACCTTCAACCGGAACATAAATAAAACCTGGCGTCAGATCTAATTTTTTAGTTACGTCAAAAATCAATGGTTCTCCACTTTTGCAGATATCATTAACCTGACCCTCCATGTTCAGCGACTTATAATAACGATGAATATTTTCGAAGCTAGCTGCCATAACATATCCAATATATATCATCAGTAATTATAGTATAGCGCCATCAAATCAAAATGTCTGTACAAAATGAAAGGCGTAATTCCATCTAAATAGCAAAATAAACTGTAGTCCCATATGGTACTACTTCATCATTATGTAATCGATTAAAGTTGACGAAGTGGTAAACATACAGGTTTTTCAAACCAGTTTATTCAAAATAAAGTGAAGTCTAAAAAATATTTCTTATCTTTTAGACTTTATTAAGTTTAGAGGTTGAATTAATGAGACTGAATCTAATAGCCACAAGCCTGATTGCTGCAGGTTTACTGACATCGCTGTCAGTCAGCGCTGCAACGCCAGCGCCAACAAAAGATGCAACTGCTGCAACTCAGCAAGCGAATGAAGCACTTTACAATCAGCTGCCTTTTGCTGATAAAACTGATTTTGCCAATGCGCATAAAGGCTTTATCGCCGCCCTCCCGCAAGAGGCTATAAAGGGCGAGAAAGGCAATGTTATCTGGAACCCGCAGCAGTACGCTTTTATTAAAGAGGGCGACAAAGCACCAGCGACGGTTAACCCGAGCCTGTGGCGTCAGTCCCAGCTAGTTAATATTAGCGGTCTATTTCAAGTGACAGACGGTGTTTACCAGATCCGTAACCTCGACCTTTCCAATATGACCATTATTGAAGGTAAAACCGGGATTACCGTTGTCGACCCGCTGGTTTCTGCCGAAACAGCTAAAACGGCAATGGATCTGTATTACAAAAATCGCGGCAAAAAACCCGTTGTCGCGGTTATTTTCACCCACAGCCACGTTGACCACTACGGTGGTGTGCGGGGTGTGGTAGATGAAGCTGATGTCAAAGCGGGTAAAGTGAAACTTTATGCTCCGCAAGGCTTTATGGGTGCCGCAGTTGACGAGAACATTATGGCGGGTAATGCCATGAGCCGCCGTGCGAGCTATATGTATGGCAATCTTTTACCTGCCGATGCAAAAGGCCAGGTCGGTGCGGGCTTGGGTACCACCACTTCTGCCGGTACAGTGACATTACTGGCGCCAACAAACTACATCACTCACACCGGCCAGGAAGAAGTGATCGATGGTTTGACTTACGACTTTATGATGGCGCCTGGTTCGGAAGCGCCGTCAGAAATGCTGTGGTATGTCAAAGAGAAGAAGATGATAGAAGCAGCGGAAGATGTCACCCATACGCTGCACAACACGTATTCTCTGCGCGGCGCGAAAATCCGCGATCCGCTGGCATGGTCTAAATATATTAATGCAGCCATAGATCGCTGGGGCAGCGATGCTGAAATCATTATCGCTCAGCACCACTGGCCAACCTGGGGTCAGGAAAATGTTGTCAACCTGATGAAAGGCCAGCGCGATATGTATCGCTACATCAATGACCAGACGTTGCGTATGGCGAACGAAGGCCTGACCCGCGATGAAATCGCAGCCAACTTCAAACTCCCACCGAGCCTCGAGAAAACCTGGGCTAGCCGTGGCTATTACGGCTCCGTCAGCCACGACGTTAAAGCCACCTATGTGTTCTACCTCGGCTGGTTCGATGGCAACCCGGCAACACTTGATGAACTGCCGCCAGAGCAATCAGCGAAGAAATTCGTGGAATATATGGGCGGAGCAGACAGCATTCTGCAAAAAGCGAAGTCTGATTACCGCCAGGGTAATTACCGCTGGGTGGCTCAGGTCGTGAGCAAAGTCGTATTTGCCGATCCCGATAACAAGGCTGCGCGTGAACTGGAAGCGGATGCGCTGGAGCAAATGGGGTATCAGGCAGAATCCGGCCCATGGCGTAACTTCTATTTGTCGGGGGCACAGGAACTGCGTAATGGTGTGGTCAAAGCTGCAACACCAAATACCGCAAGCCCGGATACCGTTCGCGCCATGACGCCAGAAATGTTCTTCGATTATATGGCTGTGCATATCAACGGTGAGAAAGCGGCTAATGCCCACGCGGTGCTGAACTTTAACTTCGGCGACCAGGGCGGGAAGTACAAACTGGAACTGGAAAACGGTGTGCTTAACCACACGCCAAATTCAGCAGCCACTAATGCTGACGCCACAATTAATGTTTCCCGCGATACGCTCAATCGCATTGTGTTGAAAGAAGAAACATTGCAACAGGCGAAAGAGAAAGGTGATGTAAAAATCACTGGGGATGCAGGAAAACTGGATGAAGTACTGGGTTATATGGACAAGTTTGATTTCTGGTTCAATATTGTAACGCCTTAACCGTTCCACCAAAATAAGTAGTCTATAACTTGAATGCCCTGTGACGTCAGTTGCGGGGCATTTTTATTGCTTTATCGGTTTGCGCTTTAAGGGGATGAAGTTAAAACAGAATAATGCAGAGACAGGCTTAAGTATGTTGGAGTTTTACATGCACCAGAATTGGGTGGGGGCCCTGCCAGCTACATCCCGGCACACGCGTCATCTGCTGCGGCTGCTTCCTTCCGGACCTGACCGAATTCACAAATTAGCATTGCGGGAGAACCAACAGGGCCCCCATTGAGAGCGCTAGTTACCTAACGCGCTGGCGCATTATCCATGTTGCCCTATGCAATTGCAAGCAACGAGCGGTCAGGTGTTGGTTTCTTGCGCAGCCTGCGTTTTGCTTCCTTGTTTGATGGCCGGCGATTATCCTGTACAGCAGGCGTTTACGAGGTTTGCTATGGATAACAATGATTCATTCCCGATGCGGGTTTTCCAGATTATTGCTGCTATTCCAGAAGGTTGCGTCACAACTTATGGCGATGTCGCACGTCTGGCGGGATCTCCGCGTGCGGCAAGACAAGTCGGCGGCGTTCTCAAGCGTTTACCCGAAGGCAGCAAACTGCCGTGGCACCGAGTGGTGAATCGCCACGGGCATATTTCCCTGACCGGCCAGGATTTACAACGCCAACGGCAAGCCCTGCTTTCAGAAGGCATTATGGTTTCTGGCGATGGGAAAATTGATATGGAACGTTATCGCTGGAATTACTGAAAAGCGCCTCGGGCGAGGCGCTTCGCATTACGGTGAAGATCAGAACTGCGTTGGCGCAGGAACCGCTGCAGAAGGATTCACCTGAGTCGGTGAAGTTGATGGAACCGTTGTCATCGCACCGCCACTGGCCTGAACAGGAACCGCCGTTTGCTGGACCGGCACCAGCGTCAGATCGACTTTTTTCCCGCCCTGGTTAATCACCGGCTGAATAGTATCGGTGATAAACATCAGTTTATCGTTCACGGTAATCGCCGCACTCAGGATAATTCGCGCATTCGGCTGAATATCGGCTGGGTTAAACGGCAGCACAAAGCTGAACGGTGACTGCTTCCCTTCCGTGCGAACGGCTTTCTGTGACAATACCCGTGACGGCGCATCAGCCATAGAGGCATCAGACAGCGTGACAGTGAGTACCGCATCCGGTGGTAAAGCGACTTTCTGACGAATCCATACCGTACCGGAAACATTAGGCTGTGCAATATCAGACTGCGCAGTTGCTGCTGCCGAAGTTGTTGTAGCGGCAGGTGCAGGCGTTGGGATATCAGCGCTTTTCTGCGCGCATCCCGCCATCGCTACGGCAATGGCTAAACCACTTAACGTGTGCACAAGTTTCATTGATTTGTTCTCCTTATTATCAATGCACCAGCAGGCCGTAGGCCCACGAGTAATGAGTGGTTAAACTTACTTATCACGCTAAGTGTGGCACATATAACTGGTTTTTGCCCAAAAGCGAAACCGATCGTCAGGTCGGGCCACTACGTGGCGATTGCAGGAAACCTGTTATAATCAGGCCAATTGCACGATTTTATTTATTTTATTGAGGACCTTTTATGAGTCAGGCGCTCAGCAATTTATTGGCATTACTCAATCTGGAAAAGATTGAAGAAGGTATTTTTCGTGGCCAGAGCGAAGACTTAGGTTTACGTCAGGTGTTCGGTGGGCAGGTAGTTGGCCAGGCGTTGTATGCCGCCAAAGAAACCGTGCCGGTTGACCGTCTGGTGCACTCATTTCACAGCTATTTTTTGCGTCCCGGCGATAGCCAGAAACCTATCGTTTATGACGTTGAAACCCTGCGCGACGGGAATAGTTTCAGCGCCCGCCGCGTGGCTGCGATTCAAAATGGCAAACCGATTTTCTACATGACCGCGTCTTTCCAGGCGCCAGAGCCGGGCTTTGAACATCAAAAAACCATGCCTGCTGCCCCGGCACCTGAAAATCTGAAATCAGAAACTGAAATTGCGATGGCATTTGAGAAACTTCTGCCTCAAACGCTGAAAGAAAAGTTTCTGTGCGAGAAACCGCTGGAGATTCGCCCGGTGGTTTTCCATAACCCAATGCAGGGCCATGTTGATGAGCCGGTACGCCAGGTGTGGATGAAAGCTAACGGTAAAATGCCTGCCGATTTGCATGTACATCAGTATTTGCTCGGATATGCGTCGGACTTTAACTTCCTGCCTGTCGCCCTTCAGCCGCATGGCGTCGGTTTCCTCGAACCGGGAATGCAGGTCGCCACCATCGATCACTCAATGTGGTTCCATCGCCCGTTCGATATGAACGATTGGCTGCTGTATAGCGTGGAAAGTACCTCCGCCTCGAGTGCTCGTGGCTTTGTGCGCGGGGAGTTTTATTCTCGTGACGGGGTGTTAGTGGCATCGACGGTGCAGGAAGGAGTGATGCGCAAGCGGGGTTAATCCTGAAAGCATAAAAAAAGCGGAGCCTGTGCTCCGCTTTTTTATTGACGCGTTACTTATGCGTTGTAAGCATTCTCGCCGTGGCTATTAACGTCCAGACCTTCGCGCTCATGCTCTTCTGGCACGCGCAGGCCGACAGTCAGGTCAGCAACCTTGAAGCCGATGAAGGCGACTACCGCAGACCACAGAATCGTCACACCGATACTTTCCAACTGCACCAGAACTTGATGGCCCATGGTCACGCCTTCTGCGTAGCCCACACCGCCAAGGGATGGAGAGGCGAAGATACCGGTCATGATGCAGCCAACAATACCGCACACGCCGTGGACACCGAACACATCGCAAGGGTCATCAACACGCAGCCATTTCTTCAGCAGCGTCACGCCCCACAAGCCCGCCAGACCCGCCACGATACCGATAATCAGTGCGCCGCCGACACCAACATAACCACATGCTGGAGTGATACCGACCAGGCCTGCAATGGCACCGGAACACGCGCCCAACAGAGAAGGTTTGCCACGCAATGCCCACTCGCCGAAGACCCAGCCCAGCACCGCAGCCGCTGTTGCAACAACCGTGTTCACGAACGCCAGGGCTGCGATTTCGTTTGCAGCACTGGCTGAACCGGCGTTGAAACCGAACCAACCGAAGTACAGGATTGCCGTACCGGTAAACACCATCGGCAAGTTGTGCGGTTTGAAGGCTTCTTTACCGTAACCCACACGTTTGCCAATCAGGTAAGCGCCCACCAGGCCTGCAACCGCGGCGTTGATGTGAACCACTGTACCGCCTGCGAAGTCCATCGCGCCGTGCGTTGCCAGTAAACCGCCGCCCCAAACCATGTGTGCAATTGGCAGGTAAGACAGCGTCAGCCAAATCACCACAAAGATAAGCACCGCAGAGAAACGAATACGTTCAGCCAGCGCACCGACAATCAGTCCAACGGTGATACAGGCGAAAGACCCCTGGAACGCAACGTGAATATACTGGTAGAAAGAACCGGTCAGCGCGGTGAGCTGGATGTTTTTGAGCATCACCCAGTCGAAGTTACCGAAGAAACTTCCGCCCGTGCCGAAGGTTAATGAGTAGCCGTAAACCACCCACAGCACACAAACCAGTGCAAATGTGACCGTAATTTGCGTCAGCATCGACAGCACGTTTTTGGAACGAATCAGGCCGCCGTAAAACAGCGCCAACCCAGGAATTGTCATAAACAGCACCAATGCGGTGCTAATCATCATAAAGGCGTTGTCTGCTTTATCGGCCACAGCGGGTGCCGCCAGAGCGATTGATGGCGCAAGTGCCAGGGCTACAACGCCTAAGATAGAGGCTAATTTCTTCATTTTTCCATCCCTTTCACGAGTGGCTAAGACGATTACAGTGCGGCTTCGTCGGCTTCGCCGGTACGAATGCGGATGACGCGTTGCAGTTCGGCAACGAAAATTTTCCCATCGCCAATTTTGCCGGTGTAGGCAGCTTTGCTAATAACATCAATTACTTCGTCGAGTTGATCGTCGGCAATTGCTACATCAATTTTCACTTTTGGCAGGAAATTGACG
The DNA here is from genome assembly GCF_000735355.1 of Buttiauxella agrestis ATCC 33320. Classification (GTDB taxonomy): domain Bacteria; phylum Pseudomonadota; class Gammaproteobacteria; order Enterobacterales; family Enterobacteriaceae; genus Buttiauxella; species Buttiauxella agrestis. The sequence continues at coordinate 96,200 of NZ_JMPI01000020.1, read as the reverse complement.
CTGTATTCAGCACCGCGGTACAACTCAGCGTGACCTTTCTGGCGACCAAAGCCTTTCACTTCGGTGACAGTCAGCCCTTGAATACCGATTGAAGACAGCGCTTCACGCACATCTTCGAGTTTGAACGGTTTAATCACCACGGTAACTAGCTTCATAGATCCTCTCCAGTGAGAATTGGCAAACGACACGATTTAGATAAAGCAAAGGTCATGCCAAAATTGAAAAACAGTTTTTCCAGCGCGTTGAGCTGCGCCAAATGGGGATTTTAAGGAGAGAAATAACGATGACTGGGATTAAGAAAGTTCTTAGAAAATAAAAACGCACCATTTAAGTGCATGGTGCGTTTCAGTTCTGCACCAACGGCGATAACCATTGGTTTTATGCGTGATTTTGGTGCATCACGCAGTGGCGGGTTCTTCGCGCGTAGCGGCGGCTAATTCTTCGCCAGCCAGTTGCAGCTGGTACATTTGCCAGTATCGCCCTTGCGCAGCCAGTAATTCACGGTGTGTGCCGCGCTCAACAGCCTGCCCACGATGCAGCACCATAATGGTATCGGCATCGGTTATCGTCGATAAACGGTGCGCAATCACCACAAGTGTGGTGTGCTCGCGGACAACCGCCAGCGCCTGTTGAATAGCCTGCTCGGTGCCGGAGTCAATATTAGCCGTGGCTTCATCGAGGATCAGGATCTGCGGTGCATCCACCAGCACTCGCGCCAGCGCCAGTAACTGCTTTTGGCCAACGGACAAATTATTGCCCTGCTCACCCAGACGCGTGTGAATGCCTTCGCTCATGGTGCGCGCCAGTTCCGCAAGCTGCACGGTTTCAAGTGCCTGCCAGACTGCCGCTTCGCTGATGTCGCGCCCAAGCGTGACGTTTGCAAAGAATGAGTCCGCCAGCACCACCGGATCTTGTTGCACCATTGCCACACCCTGGCGCAACACGCTGTGGCTTAAGGTATCGAGCGGGCGACCATCAAGACGAACTTCGCCTTTTGTCAGCGGGTAATAGCCCATCAATAAGTTGGCGAGAGTACTTTTCCCGCTTCCGGTGTGCCCGACGAGCGCCACAAAACTACGCGCTGGAACATCCAGATTAATGTCCTGCAATACCAGGCGATCGCCACGGTATGAAAACGACACGTTATCCACTTCGATGCGACCACTTTCCAGCGGGCGATTGTCGTTGCCGTAATCCTGACGCTTGCCGTCCATTAACTCAAACACACGCTCACCAGCAACCACCGCCTGTTGCAGCATGGATTGTTGGGTGGTGAGTTCGATTAACGGTTCGTTAAGACGCCCCAGATAGTTGATAAAGGCATACAGCACGCCAACTTCAATCGTGCCGACAGAAGTAAAACCGAACAGTATCAGCAGGCCGCAAAGAACCATCGCGGAGAAAAGACTCAGCAACGGGCGCAGTAAAAAACCATCGAGGCGCAGGGTTTGCATCCGTGCCAGATAATGTGAGCGGCTGGCGGCATTCATGCGCTCGCCAAAACGCGCCTGCTGGCGGAATTGCTGGATAACGCTCATGCCGGAGATGACTTCGTTAAAGCCATCGTTGATATCAGCCAGATAGCTGCGCACGCGGCGCACAATTGGCGTGCTGTAGCGCTGATAAATAAACATCACGATAATCACTGCTGGGAAGATAGTGATAGCCACCGTCGCCATGCGCCAGTCGAGAGTGAACATCGCCACCAGCATCGCGCCAATCAGCGCTGCACTGCGCAAAACAGTCGCAACGACGGTGACGTACAAATCACGGATCACTTCAGTATCGTTGGTAACGCGAGAGATCAACTGCCCAACCGGCTGAGTATCAAAAGTGCTGAGCGGCTGGCGCAGTGCGGCATCCATTACGTCGGTACGCAGCTTTTGCACCACGCCCACAGCGGCCTGGTTAAATAACAGTGCCTGCCAGTAATGCAGACCCGCGGCTGAAATAGATAAAAATAAATACGCCGTGGCCAGCCCGGCCACTGCCGCAATCGGCAGGCGATGTTCAGACACCATGTTGTCGATGAAGTAACTCACCAGAATGGGGCCTGTCACTTCGGCTGCTGCGGCAATCCACAACATAACCACAGCCCCCGCAAGCGGTTTACGCCAAGGAGAGCCATAAGCCAGCAGGCGTTTTATGGTTGGCCACTGCTTGATTGCCTTACGCATTGGCGGGTTCCTCATCGGCCGTATTTTCTGGCGCGTCATCCAGCGCCGCTTCCAGTTGTTGATAACGATACATGTCGCGATACCAACCCGGCATTCCCACCAGCGCATCGTGATTCCCGCGCTGCACGATATGCCCGTGCTGCATCACCAGAATTTCCGAGGCTTCGGTCAGCGCCGACAAACGGTGTGCGCTGATGATCACCGTGCGGTTTTCACCCCACTGACGCAAATTGTGCAGGATCTGGTGTTCAGTGCGCCCATCAACCGCCGAAAGAGCATCGTCAAGAATCAAAATTTCTGCATCGAGTAATAACGCCCGCGCGATAGAGATACGCTGTTTCTGGCCGCCAGAGAGCATCACACCACGCTCGCCAACTTCCGTTTCGTAACCTTGCGGCAGACGCAGAATATCGTCATGCACGCTGGCAAGCCTGGCGACGTGTTCAATTTCTTCCTGCGTCGCGCCCGGTTTGCCAAGCGCAATATTGCTGGCAACGGTATCGGAGAACAGGAACGGCGTTTGGTTCACAACGGCCAGACGGCTACGCCAGGAATCAAGCTTCATCTGTGGCAATGCAATGCCGTGGAAGCAAATTTCGCCCTGGTCGATATCAAAGTGACGCTGGAGGAGCGAGAGAATAGTACTTTTCCCGGCGCCTGTCGGCCCGCAAAGGCCAAGCATTTCGCCCGGCTTCAAGGTGAAAGAGACGTTTTCAAGCGTCGGGCGCGTGGTTTGTGGGTAATGGAACGCCTGAATATTCGCTTCTACCGTGCCGCGCCCCGCCGGAGCTTCTTGCTCACCATCAACCACTGACGGCGCTTCGGCTAACATGCTGCGGATACGGCTGTACGCCGCACTACCGCGCTCAACGATATTGAACATCCACGCCAGCGCCAGCATTGGCCAGATCATCAGCCCAAGATACATCACGAAACTGGTCAATTGGCCGAGTGTCAGCGTGCCCTGAATAACCATCCAACTTCCGCCGCCAATCGCCAGCAGGTTTGCCGTGCCGATAGTGATGTAAATCGTCGGATCGAAACGCGCATCCACGCGCGCGACTTTCATGTTTTTCGCTCCGGCATCTTTGGCTTCGGCGGCAAACAGCGCGGACTGGCGGTCTTCCAGACCAAATGCTTTGATCATACGGATACTGGATAAACTTTCTTGCGTGCGGTCGTTGAGCGTTGAGAATGCGGCCTGTGCGAGTTTGAAACGGTGATGTAACTGGTCGCCATAACGCTTAATCACCAGCGCCATAATGGGCATCGGCAGCAGCGCCAGCAGCGTCAATTCCCAGCTGATTTGCGTCGACATAACAATCAACACCGCGCAGCCCATCACCAACGAATCCACCAGCGTTAATACGCCCTCGCCTGCGGCAAACACCACGCGATCGACATCGTTGGTGGCTCGCGCCATTAAATCCCCAGTGCGGTGGCGCAGGTAAAACTCGGGATGCTGGCGGCTTAACTGGCGGTAATAATCTTCGCGAAGTTCCACCGCGAGTTGGTAAGACGCGCCAAATAGCAGCACGCGCCAGACGTAACGCAACATGTAGACAACGACCGCGATGACCAGCATGACGCCAATCCACATCAGCACGTCGCTGCCTGAAAGTGTGTGTTGGGTGACGCCATCAACAATCACGCCCACAAGTTTAGGCGGCACAAGTTGCAGGATGGCAATGATAATCAGCAAGGCAACCGCCCCGAGATAGCGTCGCCATTCGCGGGTGAAGTACCAGCTTAGTTGAGCAAATAATCGCACGCAGTCAGATTCCTGAGAAATACTAGTGAAATGCTATTGAAGGCCGGGAGCGCGGGTTTCAACGCTCTAATGGCAAAGCCGTGGTGTATTTTATCTGTTCCATGGCAAAACTCGAAGTGACATCGCTTAAACCAGGAATACCGTTCACCAGCCGTTTGTAAAAATCGTCGTATCGTTTCATGTCTTCTACCTGCACACGCATCAGGTAGTCATACTCCCCTGCCATCCGCCAAAAACCGAGCACTTCGGGCATTTCGGCAACCACTGATACAAATTTGCAGTACCACTCACTGCTGTGATGCTGGGTTTTAATGAGCACAAAAGCGGTCAACCCAAGGCCCAGTTTTTCGGGATCGAGTAATGCGACTTTTGCCCGGATAACACCGTCGTCTTCAAGCCGTTTCAGGCGTTTCCAGCAGGGGGTGGTGGTCAGATTAACGGCATCAGCGAGAGCCTGCAAAGAGAGGGTGCAGTCGATTTGCAACAAGGATAGCAGCTTACGGTCAATTTTATCTAACATGGCGACCTCAGGGAGAAATTTTTTCTCCATTTAATTCCCTGGGAAGGCTAAAAGGCAACTTTTTTATCCTGTTTTTGCATTACTCTAAGCACAAATAGACAAACGGATACGACCATGACCAGCAACTGGGTAAACCACGCTATTAGCGAAATTAACGCCGATTACCAACGCTCCGCCGATACACATTTGATTCGCCTTGCGCTGCCTGGTTTCCCCGGTATTCAGCTGTACCTGAAAGATGAAAGCACACACCCGACCGGCAGCCTGAAACATCGCCTGGCGCGCTCGCTGTTTTTGTACGGTTTGTGTAACGGCTGGATTAAAGAAGGCACCACGATTATTGAAGCGTCTTCCGGTTCAACTGCTGTGTCCGAGGCCTATTTTGCCCGTCTGCTAGGTCTGCCGTTTATCGCAGTCATGCCAGCCTGCACCGCAAAACGCAAAGTGGAACAAATCGAGTTTTATGGTGGTCGTTGCCATTTCGTGGAGAGCGCGTGTGAAATCTACGCCGCATCTGAAATGCTGGAGCGCGAACTGAACGGCCATTATATGGACCAGTTTACTTACGCTGAACGTGCCACCGACTGGCGCGGCAATAATAACATTGCCGACAGTATTTTCCGCCAGATGGAACATGAACCGCATCCGGTCCCGGAATACGTGGTGATGAGCGCGGGAACAGGCGGCACATCGGCCACTATCGGTCGCTATTTACGTTACCAGGGTTATCCAACAAAACTGACCGTTGTGGACCCACAAAATTCAGTGTTTATGGATTACTGGCAGAACCGGGATTGTAGCTTACGCAGCGCCGTGGGTAGCAAAATCGAAGGGATTGGTCGCCCGCGCTGCGAGCCTTCGTTTATTCCGGATGTGATTGACGACATGATGCGCGTGCCAGATGCCGCCAGTATTGCCACCATGCAATGGCTGGAAACTATTCTGGGTCGTAAAGTTGGCGCCTCCACCGGAACGAATATGTGGGGCGTACTGCAACTGGCTGCGCGTATGCGTGACGAAGGACGTACCGGTTCGATTGTGACGCTGCTTTGTGATAGCGGCGAACGTTATCTGGAAACCTATTACAACGCGGAATGGGTGAAGGCGAATATCGGGGATGTCGCGCCGTGGCGTGCTGAAATTCTGGATTTGATTAAGTAAAAAATTGGCCGGGCTAAATGCCCGGCCTGCTGCAAGGTCTCTTCATTCGGGGGAATAAGTGAGATTTGGTGTATCCAGCCAATGCGTCAAATAATGAGAAACTGCCTGCTTGTTACAGTGACCAATAACAGGTAAATGCGGTAAATCTGCTTTCAGTTGCGCCATCGCGTTGCCCATGATCAAACCATGACCCACGCTTGAGAGCATTTCGCGGTCGTTCATCGCATCGCCAAACGCCATACAATCTTTCATCGTCAGGCCAAGATGCTGACTTAATACATTCAGCGCCGAGCCTTTATTGCAGCCTGTCGGTAACACTTCCAGGCAATCTACTGCCGAGAAACAAAGAAACGCTTTATCGCCCAGTGCTTCATTCAACTGGATTTTCAAACGGCGCAGATCGTCGTGATCGCCGCAGAAACAGATCTTCGTCACCTGATGTGAAGGTAAACGCTTAAGATCCGTCAGGCGGTATTTGAAACCGCTGTAGACATGCGCTCGCAGTAATTCAGGGATCTCGTTTTGCGTCATCCACCCGGTATCGTTAAATACATGCATGCTCGCCTGGGTTTCCCAATGGCTGTGCAGGACAATTTCTGCCGCTTCCGGGGCAAGATCTTGCCTGTGCAACAACTCTCCTTCCGTCGAATGGATGCGCGTCCCGTTTCCGGTAATTAAAAATGCCTCGAGTGATAACGTGCCCAGAATATGGCGCATTTCCAGCACATGGCGACCGGTAGCAAACGCGAGAGTCATTTGGCGTTCTTCCCGCAGACGGTTCAGGGTGCGTAGCGTTTCATCACCCAAATGATGATTGGGCATTAACAACGTACCATCCATATCAAATGCAGCCAGACGAGCCATGTTTACTCCGATTTGTGACATCTAAAACACTGCTGGCAGTATCACCTGGCATATACGGAACTAATAGTGAATACTTTCTTAAAATTGTTCCGGGTTTATCTCATGCGCTTGTTAAATCGACTCAATCAGTTTCAACGTTTGTGGCAACCCTCGGCGGGAGAACCTCAACAAGTTACGGTGGCTGAACTGGCGGCGCGCTGTTTTTGCAGCGAGCGTCATGTGCGGACTTTGCTTAACCAGTTGCAGGACGCGGGCTGGCTGACGTGGCATGCACAGTCAGGGAGAGGAAAACGCGGCACGCTGAGTTTCCTGGTCACGCCTGAAAGCGTGCGCTCAGGCATGATGGAACAGGTTCTGCACAAGGGACAACATCAGAATGCGCTGGAGCTGGCACAAATTGCGCCTGAACAGTTACGCCAGCTGCTGCAACCGTTTCTCGGCGGGCAGTGGCAAAACGATACTCCAACGCTGCGTATTCCGTATTACCGGCCACTGGAACCCTTGCAGCCGGGGTTTCTGCCTGGCCGCGCCGAACAACATTTAGCCGGGCAAATCTTTGCCGGACTGACCCGATTCACCTCAAATAGCCCGGTTCCGCAGCCCGATCTCGCCCATCACTGGCAAGTATCGGAAGATGGTTTGAATTGGTATTTCTTCATACGCTCCACATTGCACTGGCACAATGGGGAGCCGGTGGAAACGACGCAATTACAGCAACGGTTGATGATGCTTTTGACACTTCCGGCAATGCGACGCCTGTTTGTCAGCGTAAGAAGCATCGAACTGACCCATACACAGTGCATCCGTTTTATTCTGCATACCCCTGATTACTGGCTGGCTCACCGACTGGCAAGTTATTGCAGCCGTCTGGCACATCCTGAAGATAACCAAATGGGATGCGGGCCATTTCGACTCAGCAGCTTTAAAGAAAATCTGGTGCGCATTGAAAGTTTCGAGTCCTACCATCTCTGCCATCCGCTGCTTAAAGCCGTGGAATACTGGATTACTCCACAGCTTTTCGATACTGAACTGGGCACCAGTTGCCGCCATCCGGTGCAAATCGCCATCGGGCAGCAAGATGAACTGGTACATCTAAGGCCCGTCAGCAACAGTATCAGCCTTGGGTTTTGCTATCTGGCGGTCAAACAAAACAGCAATTTGTCTCCGGAGCAGGCACGTTTCCTGATGCAGATAATTCACCAGCAGCAGTTGATCGCCAGCCTGCCGGTAGATGAATCGCTGATCACCCCAAGCGTTGAGATGATCCCCGGCTGGAAGATCCCCGAGTGGGACTCATGTAAAACCGTCCCCCTGCCACCGCGATTGACACTGCTGTATCATTTGCCGGTTGAGTTACATGTTATGGCGCAACAGTTGAAAACCCATCTGGCTGATTTAGGCTGCGAACTGAATCTGGTCTTTCACGACGCCAAAAACTGGACGGGTTGCGAAGCCCTGGTACAGGCCGATTTAATGATGGGCGACCGCTTGATTGGCGAAGCTCCGGTTTACACGCTGGAGCAGTGGTTACGCAGCGATGTTATCTGGCCTGCTATTCTCACGGAAACTCAGTACACCCATCTGCAAGCCACGCTTGATGCCGTACAAGTTCACCCTGAAGAGAGCGCCCGTCATGTCGGGTTGCAGGAAGTGTTCAGCGCGTTAATGCGCGATGCGATAGTGTCGCCGCTGTTTAATTACCGCTACCAAATCAGCGCGCCGCCAGGCGTTAACGGCATTGAGTTGAATGCCTGGGGCTGGTTCGATTTTACGCAAGCATGGTTGCCACCGCCGACAATGGTGTGAAGAAGCTGGGCAGCCAATACGTCCACGCGTTACCATATATTTTTAAGTGATTAACAGGATTACTCATGAAACGTGCAGTTGTCGTCTTTAGTGGTGGCCAGGATTCCACAACCTGCCTGATTCAGGCCTTACAGCAATATGATGAAGTCCATTGTGTGACGTTTGATTATGGCCAACGCCACCGCGCTGAGATTGACGTTGCCCGCGAATTAGCGCTGAAATTAGGCGCTCGTGCCCACAAAGTTCTGGATGTCACATTGCTGAACGAACTGGCTGTCAGCAGCCTGACGCGCGATAACATTCCTGTGCCTGATTACGACCCGCAAGAAAGCGGCATTCCCAGCACCTTCGTTCCAGGGCGCAATATTTTGTTCCTGACGCTGACCGCAATTTATGCGTATCAGGTTGAAGCCGAAGCGGTTATTACGGGCGTTTGTGAAACAGATTTCTCTGGCTACCCGGATTGTCGCGATGAGTTTGTGAAAGCGCTGAACCATGCTGTCAGCCTCGGTATGGCTCGTGATATCCGTTTTGAAACTCCACTGATGTGGCTTGATAAAGCAGAAACCTGGGCGCTGGCTGATTACTGGCAGCAACTGGAACTGGTGCGTAACGACACGCTGACCTGCTACAACGGGATTCAGGGCGACGGATGTGGTGAATGTGCGGCCTGTCACTTACGAGCTAACGGCCTGAACCACTATCTGGCGGATAAACCCGCGGTAATGGCGGCGATGAAAAAGAAAACCGGCCTCAAATAATTCAATGGGCGTGGTGTTTACCACGCCTTTACTGATCCCGCTATTCCATCATTTGCACGAGTTTCTCGCGCAATTCCCCTTCCAGCGGAACCGACTTCTGCGTTTTCAAATCAATGCAGACGAAAGTCAGCAGCGCATCTGCCACTATCTCACCTTCTGGTTCCAGCTTCACAACCTGACTCAATACGCCGCTTTTGCCGTTGAGTTGCTGCAAGCTACTTTCGATGCGTAGCAAATCACCCAATACCGCAGGGCGGCGATAGTTAATATTGATATTGACCACGATGAACGCGATGTTGTGTTCCGTCATCCACTGGAAACCAGCCGTATTTTCCAACCCTTCCCAACGAGCCTCTTCAAGGAACTCAAGGTAGCGGGCGTTGTTTACGTGCTGGTAAACATCCATGTGATAACCACGGACTTTGATATGTGTCTGCATAGCGCTAAAACCCTATCTCTAATTTTAATAGTCAGGTGAGGTAAACAGGCCATACGCAACTGGTATGACCTGTTTTTAGCATAGCAAACTTTCTACGCTACGCGAGCGTTCAGCACTAAGCGTTAAAGCTTAATGTGAGACAGATTGCGTTCTACCAACGCACTGCCAATCCCTGGCACCTCCTGAAGCTGTTCGAGCGCTTTGAATGGACCATATTCTTCGCGGTAGCTCACAATAGACTGCGCCTTTTTCAAGCCGACGCCGTTCATTGCCTGCGCCAGCGCTTCCGCACTGGCGGTGTTAATACTCACTACGCCATCGTCAGCATCGCCGGGTTTAGCAACCGTTACGGGAGTGGCTGGGGTTTTATCAGTGTGTTGTTGTGCTGTGTCGTTTTTAACGACAGCCGGTGCGGCTGCAGCCGGGGTACATGTGCTTGCGCCAATAAGTGCCACGGCAATACACATTGCTTTAAGTCCGGTTTTGAATCCTGTTTTCATGCTGTTTCTCCTTGTATGTTGACAGCGAGGCCACCTTACTCGGGGAAAAAAACAGGAACAATTGGCAATCTTCAAATGTGGAAAAGGCCGCGAAAGCGGCCTTTGATTGTTGCAGAGCGTTGCAGTTTACTGCGAGTAACCTCGAAGAGTATTACTGCTGTTCGATGCTGTCGCCCATCTTAATTTTCGCTTCTTTGCGCAGACTGGTCATCAACGCTTCGAAAGAGATTTGCGCATTGTTCTGGGTAATCCCCTGAACCATCGCTTTTTTCTGCTCAGCTGGCATATCACCGGCTTTCACTTCATCCACAGCCAGCAGAACGACGTTGCCCTGCATGTCGTTAGCCACGCCATAAGAAGGTTTGTCCTTGGCAGGTAACGGCAGTGAGAAGGCCGCCTGGCTGATAGGATCCTGGCCTGTACGCACGACAGTTTTTGCCGTACCGAAGCTCAAGCCCGCAGCTTTCATCGCTTCATCGCCTTTGCCCATTTTCAGAGCATTCAGCGTTTTGTCAGCATCCAGTTTCGCTTGTTGTTCCGCTTTCTGGAATTTAACCTTCGCGATAACCTGGTCACGAACTTCCGCTAACGGTTTAATGGCTTCGGCTTTATGTTCAGCGATACGAATAACGAACGCACGATCACCATCAACAGTGATGATGTCAGAGTTCATACCCGGAGTTCCGTTCGCACCCACCAGACCACCATTGAAAATGGCATCGGAAACAGGCTTGAAGTTCAGCTCTGCCGGTAAGTTATCGTGACCGAACCAGCCAGTCTCAACCGCTTTAACGCCAGCCACTTTTTCAGCACTTGCCAGAGATTCGTTATCGTTGCTTGCCGCGTCGCTCACTTTTTGTTGCAGCGCGTAATAAGCATCAACTGCTTTATCTTGCTTCACTTTCGCTGCAATCACGTCTTTAACTTCAGACAGCGGTTTGGTTTGCGCAGGCTGGATGTCATCAAGACGCACAACCAGGAAACCGACTGAAGATTTGATAACACCGGACAACTGGCCTTTGTCTTTCAGACCGGCATTTTTCAGCTCATCAGGAGTCGTACCTGACTCCAGCCAACCCATGTCACCGCCGTTACGGGCAGAGATGATGTCAGCAGATTTTTCTTTTGCCAGGGCCGCGAAATCACCGCCTTTATTCAGTTCATCCAGAACCGCTTTAGCTTCTGCTTCAGTTTTGGTCTGAATCACGCTGTAACGGTTACGTTGAGGTTGAGTGAACTCGTCCTGATGCTGGTCGTAGTAGGACTGAATATCTGTATCCGCCACTTCAACTTTCTGAGAAGCGGCATCAAGCATGATGTAGCTTACTTTGAACTGTTCAGGGGCGATGTATTGGTTTTTGTTTTGCTCGTAGCTGGTGTTGATTTCCTGCTCGGTCACTTCTTGCTTCGCTGCCAGAGCATTCACATCAATGGTCGCTTCACGAACAACACGTTGCTGTGATACCAGGGCTGCCAGCTCGTCAGTTTCACCTGCCAGCATGAAATCAGTACCGACAACGGCGTTGATCAACTGCTGCGTCGTTAGCTGGTTACGCAGCGCTTGTGCGTATTGGTCGGCAGTCATCCCCATGTTGTTGATGATTGCGGTATAACGGGCGTTATCAAATTTACCGTTATTCTGGAAAGCGGGCTCTTTGAAGATAGCGAGTTTGATTTGTTCGTCGCTAATGCCAAGACCAAGATGTTTGGCGTATTGATCCATTAACGCTTCATCAATCAGGCGTGACAGCACTTGCTGGCGCATCTGCTTGATGTAGCCTTCATTGCCAGCCAGTACAGAGAATTGTTCGCCAAGTTGCTGCTGTTGGCGATTACGTTCGCTGGCAACGGCATTTTCAAACTGACCACGGCTGATTTCCTGGCCATTCACTTTTGCGGCGTAGTTGGCACTTCCGCCAATCAGGTATCCACTCACGCCAGTCAAAATGAATGACACGATAATGATCCCGAAAATTATCTTGATTACGAGGCTGTTGGCCGCCGTACGTAAATTGTCCATCATGGTGTAACAACACTCCACTGTAGTGTGAATGGTAAACCCAGCGCAGTCGCTAAATGGGCATCCCTGAATACGCGTACTGCTGTGCCGCTGCGTGCAAGCGGGTATTGTGACAAGAAAACAGGTTCAAATCATCAAACATGCGCAAAATTAACAGCCATGCATAAAAAAAGGCACATCTAACGATGCGCCCTGACCTAACTTTACTAGATTAACCTTGCCCTGAAGCGGACGATAAATCAGTTAACCGCTTCTTTCAGCGCTTTACCAGCACGGAACCCTGGGACTTTTGCAGCAGCGATAGTGATTTCTTTACCGGTCTGAGGGTTACGGCCTGTACGGGCAGCACGCTCTTTAACAGCAAAGGTACCAAAGCCAACCAATGCCACGTCTTCCCCAGATTGCAGAGATTCGGTAACAGAAGCAATCACAGCGTCTAATGCACGTCCAGCCGCGGCTTTAGAAATATCAGCACCTGCGGCAATTTTGTCTATCAGTTGAGATTTATTCACTCTTCTCTTCCTCTCTTTATAATTTATATCGCACCAGTATCCTTCAAAGTGCGACCGCGCAGCAGTTATATCAGGCCTGTCATGCCCTTACAACACCCGTTGTTAATGGCACGCATCACCAGCAGTCTAAAGTAGCGATACAAAAAAAAGCTGGCAAGTGACAATTCACCAGCCAGCTCTGATTTTATGCACTGAATATGCGTCAGGTCACTATTTTGCGGTGACGACCTGCATTCCGTAAGGCTCATTCTGCAAGGCAAGAGCCAAAACTTCCTCGATTCGCTTCACCGGATGGATATCCAGGTCGGCGAGAACGTTGTCAGGAATCTCTTCCAGATCACGTTTATTTTCATCCGGAATCAGAACAGTTTTAATGCCGCCACGGTGTGCCGCCAGCAGTTTTTCTTTCAAACCGCCGATTGGCAGAACCTGACCACGCAGTGTGATTTCGCCGGTCATCGCCACATCTGCACGAACAGGATTACCTGTCAGGCAAGATACCAGCGCGGTACACATCGCAATACCCGCGCTTGGGCCATCTTTCGGCGTCGCACCTTCCGGTACGTGAACGTGGATGTCGCGTTTTTCATAGAAATCAGCATTGATGCCTAATTTCTCTGCACGCGCGCGCACCACGGTCAGTGCAGCCTGGATAGACTCCTGCATAACTTCACCCAAAGAACCGGTGTAAGTCAGCTTGCCTTTGCCCGGCACACAGGCGGTTTCGATAGTCAGCAAATCACCGCCAACTTCGGTCCACGCAAGGCCTGTTACCTGACCTACGCGGTTTTCGCTGTCTGCACGACCATAGTCAAAGCGCTGCACGCCAAGGAAATCTTTCAGGTTATCGCCGTCGATTTCGATGTGTTTGAGCGTTTTATCCAGCAGCAACTGTTTAACCGCTTTACGACACAGTTTGGAAATTTCACGTTCCAGACTACGCACACCTGCTTCACGCGTGTAGTAACGAATGATGCCGGTAATAGCGCTATCGTGAACGGTAATTTCGCCTTTTTTCAGCGCGTTGCGTTCAATTTGCTTGGTCAGCAGGTGTTGTTTAGCAATATTCAGTTTTTCATCTTCGGTGTAACCGGACAGACGAATCACTTCCATACGATCCAGCAATGGCGCCGGAATATTCATGGAGTTGGACGTTGCTACAAACATCACATCGCTGAGATCGTAATCCACTTCCAGATAATGGTCGTTGAACGCCACGTTCTGTTCCGGATCAAGCACTTCAAGCAGAGCAGATGCCGGATCGCCACGCATATCAGAAGACATTTTGTCGATTTCATCCAACAGGAATAATGGGTTTTTAACGCCCACTTTCGCCATTTTCTGAATCAGTTTTCCCGGCATGGAACCGATGTAAGTACGACGGTGCCCACGAATTTCAGCTTCGTCACGTACGCCACCCAAAGCCATGCGCACATATTTACGTCCTGTCGCACGTGCGATGGACTGACCCAGTGAGGTTTTACCTACACCTGGAGGCCCTACCAGGCACAAGATTGGCCCTTTGAGCTTGTTAACGCGGCTCTGGACTGCGAGGTATTCCAGGATACGATCTTTCACGCGCTCAAGGCCGTAGTGATCGGTATCGAGGACTTCCTGCGCCTGACGCAGATCTTTTTTCACTTTACTGCGCGCATTCCATGGAACCTGCACCATCCAATCAATGTAACCACGAACCACGGTAGCTTCCGCAGACATTGGCGACATCATTTTCAGTTTTTGCAGTTCCGCTTCGGTTTTTTCACGCGCTTCTTTCGGCATTTTAGCCGCGTCGATTTTGCGTTTTAGCGCTTCGTTTTCATCTGGCGTGTCGTCCATTTCGCCGAGTTCTTTCTGAATGGCTTTCATTTGCTCGTTCAGATAGTACTCACGCTGGCTCTTTTCCATCTGCTTTTTAACGCGGTTGCGAATGCGCTTCTCAACCTGCAGCAGATCGATTTCCGACTCCATCATGGCCATCAGATATTCAAGACGTTCGTTAATATCGGACATCTCAAGAACGGACTGTTTATCAGTCAGTTTCAATGGCATATGGGCCGCAATGGTGTCAGCCAGACGAGCAGGATCATCAATGCTATTCAGCGATGTCAGCACTTCTGGCGGGATTTTTTTGTTCAGCTTGATGTAGCCTTCAAACTGACCAATTGCGGTGCGCACCAGCACTTCCTGTTCGCGCTCTTCGATAGCTGGCGAATTCAGGTACTCAGCCTGCGCTGAGAAATGGTCACCGTTGTCAGAAAGCGTGGTGATACGCGCACGCTGTAAACCTTCAACCAGCACTTTTACCGTGCCGTCTGGCAGTTTCAGCATTTGCAAAATGGATGCGACGGTTCCCACTGAGAACAGGTCATTAACACCTGGCTCATCTGTCGAGGCTTCTTTCTGCGCCACCAGCATGATTTTTTTATCATGATCCATGGCCGCTTCCAGGCAACGAATGGATTTTTCTCGCCCGACAAACAGTGGAATTACCATGTGCGGATAAACCACCACATCGCGCAATGGCAATACGGGGATTTCAATGCGTTCAGAACGCTCAGGATTCATAGAGCTCTCTCTTAGTTAAGGTCCGCCTGGTGATGGGGCAATGCCTCCGCTTTTATGGCATCACCAACAAGTAAGTCAGTATATTGGGATGTTTCCCGCACATTCAATGGCAGGAATGAAGGAAAAGCAAAAGGGGGATATAAATCCCCCTTTTTATACTAACTGACTGGTTATTTTGGCGAATTATTCACCGGATGCTTGTTGCGCTTCTGGCTTACCATAAATTAATAATGGTTTGCTTTGACCGTCGATGACGGACTCGTCAATCACCACTTTCTCGACGTCTTCCATGGAAGGAAGGTCGTACATGGTATCGAGCAGTGCACCTTCAACGATGGAGCGCAGACCACGAGCACCGGTTTTACGTGCCATTGCTTTCTTGGCAATCGCATCCAGCGCTTCGTCGCGGAATTCCAGATCCACACCTTCCAGATTGAACAACGCCTGATATTGCTTAGTCAGGGCGTTTTTCGGTTCTTTCAGGATTTGGATCAGTGCTTCTTCGCTCAGTTCAGTCAGCGTTGCAACCACTGGCAGACGGCCGATAAACTCAGGGATCAGACCAAATTTGATCAGATCTTCCGGCTCAACCTGGCCCAGTAACTGCCCTTCAGTCGCCTTCTGAGACTTACCTTTTACGGTCGCACCAAAGCCGATACCAGAACCGGTTTCGACACGGTTAGCGATAACTTTGTCGAGGCCTGCGAATGCACCACCACAGATAAACAGAATCTTGGAGGTATCAACCTGCAAGAATTCTTGCTGTGGATGTTTACGTCCACCCTGCGGTGGAACCGCTGCAACGGTACCTTCGATAAGTTTCAGCAACGCCTGCTGCACACCTTCACCAGACACATCACGAGTGATGGACGGGTTATCAGATTTGCGGGAGATTTTGTCGATCTCATCGATATACACGATACCGCGCTGTGCTTTTTGCACATCGTAATCACATTTTTGCAGCAGTTTCTGGATGATGTTTTCAACGTCTTCACCCACGTAACCCGCTTCGGTTAACGTTGTGGCATCTGCCATGGTGAATGGAACATCCAGCAAACGCGCCAGGGTTTCAGCCAGCAGGGTTTTCCCGCTACCCGTCGGCCCGATGAGCAGAATATTACTTTTGCCCAGTTCGATACCGTTGGTGCTGTCGCCGTTACGCAGACGTTTGTAATGGTTATAAACCGCAACCGCCAGGACTTTTTTAGCCTGTTCCTGACCGATGACGTAATCATCGAGATGGTGACGGATTTCATGCGGAGTCGGCAGCGCACTACGCTCGCGGTGCGGTGCGACCTCTTTAATCTCTTCGCGAATAATGTCGTTACATAAGTCGACACACTCATCGCAGATATACACTGACGGCCCGGCAATCAGTTTACGCACTTCATGCTGGCTTTTGCCGCAAAAAGAGCAGTAAAGCAGTTTGCCTGAACCGTCTTTGCGCTTATCTGTCATCGGTAAAACCTCTTTTCTGTTTCTTTGCACCGTACGAGACGGTGCAAGTGCCATTCTACGGCGCAGCCAATCGTAAGCGCACTATGAGCCACTACAGTAACTATAGTATACGGCTCACTGTTATCGGGCATTAGCTACGGTGAGTCAGGATTGAGTCAACTAAGCCGTACTCTACCGCCTCACTTGCTGCGAGGAAACGGTCACGCTCTGTGTCTCTCTCTATTTCTTCAAGAGATTTGCCCGTGTGTTGCGCCATAAGTTCGTTCATACGCGCTTTGACTTTCAGGATTTCACGCGCATGGATTTCGATATCCGTTGCCTGCCCCTGATAGCCACCCAGCGGCTGGTGAATCATGACTCGTGAGTTCGGCAAGCAGAAACGCTTACCTTTAGCACCAGCGGTCAGCAGGAAAGCCCCCATAGAACAGGCCTGTCCCATACAGATAGTGCTGACATCCGGCTTAATAAATTGCATCGTATCGTAGATAGACATCCCAGCGGTAATGACGCCACCTGGTGAGTTGATATAGAGATAGATGTCTTTTTCTGGGTTTTCTGCTTCCAGGAACAGCATCTGCGCTACGATAAGGTTAGCCATATGGTCTTCGACCTGGCCTGTCATAAAGATGACACGTTCCTTGAGCAAGCGGGAATAGATATCGTATGAACGCTCGCCACGCGATGTCTGTTCAACAACCATCGGCACCAGGGCCATATGGGGTGCAAATTGATCTCTTTCGCCACTGTATGACATTTCCGTCTCCTGGAATAATTGAGCCTTCGATACTTGCTGCACTGATTCTACTTGAGACGATAAAAGAAGACTACGCTCCTTAAAAGAAGACTAAGCTCCTTGCGTCTCCAACCTTAAATGGACGGATTATCAGTCAGGGGTTCTGTTTTCTAGCCATACCCGTATTTATGGGGATGAGCTTACCCTGTTTCAAGCATAACAACCTTTTCTTGTTACGCTAACCCTGAAACTGCGTTTTATTGATGTGTTTTCAGGGAGTCACTGATAAAAAAAGCCCGCCACCATTGGGTGACGGGCTTGATGCAGCAATATTTTGGCGATGATGCCAAAAATTATGCTTACGCTTGTTGGTTCATCAGTTCGCTAAAGGTAGTGGCTTTTTCAGACACTTTCGCTTTAGACAGTACTGCTTCAACAGCTTGTTCTTCCAGAGCAACATTACGCATGTTGTCCATCAGTTCTTTGTTTTTGCCGTAGAACTCGATAACTTCAGTCGGATCTTCGTAGGCAGAAGCCATTTCTTCGATCAGACCTTTAACGCGTTCTTCGTCAGCTTTCAGCTCGTGGGTACGAATCACTTCGCCCAACAGCAGGCCAACAACTACGCGACGTTTAGCTTGTTCTTCGAACAGTTCACGTGGCAGTTCCAGCGCTTGTTTCTCGTTGCCACCAAAACGCTGAGCAGCCTGGCGACGCAGAACGTCGATTTCGCTGTCGATCAGTGCAGCTGGAACGTCGATGTTGTTCGCGTTAACCAGACCGTCGATTGCTTGAGACTTGATGCGGTTACGCACTGCGCCTTTCAGCTCACGATCCATGTTTTTACGAACTTCGGTACGCAGACCCGCAACTGAACCATCTTCAACGCCAAAACGTTTGATGAATTCTTCAGTAAATTCTGGCAGTTCACGCTCTTCAACTTTCTTCAGAACGATCTCGAACTTAGCCGCTTTACCTTTCAGGTTTTCAGCGTGGTAGTCTTCCGGGAAGGTCACTTCGATAGTGAACTCTTCGCCAGCTTTGTGACCAACCAGGCCTTCTTCGAAACCAGGGATCATACGACCCTGGCCCATTGCCAGTACGAAGTCAGACGCTTTGCCGCCTTCGAATACTTCGCCGTCTACAGAACCGGTGAAGTCGATGGTAACGCGGTCTTCTGCAGTTACAGCAGCGTCAGAATCTTTCCAGGTCGCCTGCTGCTTACGCAGGGTGTCCAGCATTGCATCAACGTCTTCGTCAGTCACTTCAACAACCGGTTTTTCAACTTCGATTGCTTCCAGACCTTGCAGCTCAACTTCTGGGTACACTTCAAACTCAACCGCGTAGGTGAAGTCTTCGCCCAGTTTGTATTCGCCTGGAACGTAGTTTGGTGCGCCAGCTGGATTAATTTTTTCTTTGATGATCGCGTCAACGAAGTTGCGGCTCATCAGTTCGCCCAACACGTCCTGGCGAACAGAAGCGCCATAGCGTTGTGCGATAACAGTCATCGGCACTTTTCCTTTACGGAAACCGTCGATACGGGCTTTCTTTGCCACGTTGACCAGCTCGCTTTTTACAGCGGTTTCGATGCTGTCTGCAGCGATAGTAATCGTGAGACGGCGGCCAAGGCCCTGAGTGGTTTCAACTGAAACTTGCATCTTGTTACCTCAAAAAATCACAGTGCTCGGTCAACTCTGGAAGTGCTCATTTGCGCTCCACAGAACCGGGATGCCTTCTGAATCAGAATCACATTCCCTGTCGTCAGAATCGTCCCGAAGACATTCCGAAAAATAAGACGCAGCATTATAGCGGCATCACCAAGGTGAGTCGAGAACGGCAACACAGTGTTGCTGCGGCCCTTTTCACAGTTCTTTTGGATTTATTGTCCTGCCCCTGGAAAAACAAGGGTTATTTCAGACAAAACAAAACGGCCCGCAGGCCGTTTTGTAAAACACGATTCATATACCGCAACATAAAGGAAAAGTTCCCTTAGTTGCAAGCCTGAAGGTTAACTTCAGGCGATTGAACCTGCTCCACGACAAGGTGGGGAGGCGAGAATAGTGTCATGCAATCCTTCCCATTCCTTAATGGTATAGGTGTGCAGGGCCAGCGCATGCACTGTGGACGAGAGTTCCGCACTTAAAGTGCCATAAATCATACGATGACGATTTAAAAAACGCTCACCCACAAAACGATCGCTGACCAGAACCACTTTAAAATGACTCTCTGAACCCGCCGGGACATTGTGACGATAGCTTTCATCCGCGACTTCCAGGATCACGGGTTCAAACGCTGCCCTTAATTTTGATTCTATTTGCTCGCGCATCATCATGAACTTTCTCCTCGACTACGTAGAGATGCCACTCATCCCTTTAAATGTTAGCCGCTTTTAGCCGTTTTATTAACGGAATTCCAACAATTATTTAGCTTTCGTCCTATTTTCTGAGCCAAGCCCCTGTAGCTTAATGTGATTACGGCACTAATTGGGGGCAAAGTGGTCAGATAGCTTTGCAACCGCTCAGAAAAAGCGCAACGCGATGAAATTACGTGCGTTAGCTACTTCCACTGGGCAACCGCAGTGTTATGATGGCGTGATTTTTTATCTGCCTGCCCCTTGAGTACATTGAGATAGCGAACATGTTAAAAAAATTATTATTCCCGTTGGTCGCCGTATTTATGCTGGCCAGCTGCGCAACACCACCAACGACCATTGATGTTTCTCCGACGATCAGCTTGCCACAGCAAGACCCAAGCCTGATGGGCGTAACTGTAAGCATCAACGGTGCTGATCAACGTAAAGACCAGGCGCTGGCGAAAGTCACCCGTGATAACCAACTGGTTACGCTGACTCCATCTCGTGACCTGCGCTTCTTGCTGCAAGAAGTGCTGGAAAAACAGATGACTGCACGTGGTTACATGGTTGGGCCAAACAGCCCGGTTGATCTGCAAATCATCGTAAACCAGTTATTTGCTGACGTGTCTCAGGGCAGCGTGCGCTACAACATCGCCACTAAAGCTGACATCGTGATCATTGCGACAGCAAAAAATGGCAACAAGATGACCAAAAACTACCGTTCTAGCTATAACGTAGAAGGGGCGTTCCAGGCTACCAACAAGAATATCGCCAACGCGGTGAACTCCGTATTGACTGATACCATTGCTGATATGGCTCAGGACACCAGCGTTCACGACTTTATTAAGCAGAACGCTCGTTAATCAATACCCCACCAGCCCGTGTCATGCGGGCTGGCTGTAGAGCAAAGTATGCCCAACCATTATCTGCGTCTCTTCCAGCAACCTAAATCAGCCATTCTTCTGATTTTAGGCTTTGCGTCCGGCCTCCCTCTCGCCCTCACCTCCGGCACGCTACAAGCATGGATGACGGTGGAAAACATCGATCTTAAAACCATTGGTTTCTTCTCGCTCGTCGGGCAAGCCTATGTGTTTAAGTTTCTGTGGTCGCCGATTATGGACAGATATACGCCGCCGCTGCTGGGGCGTCGTCGTGGTTGGCTGCTGATTACCCAAGTCTTGTTATTGATTGCTATTGCGGGCATGGGCTTCCTTGAACCCGGCTCGCAGTTGCGTTGGATGGCGGCGCTAGCGGTCATCATTGCTTTCTGCTCGGCTTCACAAGATATTGTCTTTGACGCCTGGAAAACCGATATTCTTCCGGCAGAAGAACGCGGCACGGGCGCAGCAATCAGTGTGTTGGGTTATCGCCTGGCGATGCTGGTTTCTGGTGGTTTGGCGCTCTGGCTTGCGGATAGATACCTCGGCTGGCAAGGCATGTATTGGCTGATGGCGGCATTAATGTTGCCTTGTATCATTGCCACTTTGTTTGCGCCTGAACCGACTGATGCGATCCCCGTTCCAAAAAGCCTTGAACAAGCCGTTGTCGCCCCTTTGCGTGATTTCTTTGGGCGCAATAATGCCTGGCTTATCCTGCTGCTGATTGTGTTGTACAAACTCGGCGATGCGTTTGCCATGAGTTTAACGACCACGTTTTTGATTCGCGGTGTGGGTTTTGATGCCGGTGAAGTCGGCGTCGTGAATAAAACGCTGGGGCTGATTGCCACCATTATTGGCGCATTGTACGGCGGCATTTTGATGCAACGCCTGTCGCTGTTCCGCGCGTTGCTGATCTTTGGCATTTTGCAGGCGGTGTCCAATGCGGGTTACTGGATCCTCTCGGTGACCGACAAAAATATGATCAGCATGGCGAGCGCTGTCTTCTTTGAAAATCTCTGCGGCGGGATGGGTACGGCAGCATTTGTCGCCCTTCTGATGACACTGTGTAATAAATCTTTTTCCGCGACCCAATTCGCTTTGTTATCGGCTCTTTCGGCTGTAGGTCGTGTTTATGTCGGGCCAATAGCCGGTTGGTTTGTTGAAGCCCAGGGTTGGCCTACGTTTTACTTATTTTCCGTGGTCGCCGCGGTACCCGGCATCTTGCTGCTTTTAGTTTGCAAAACGACGCTGGAATATACGCAAAATAACGATAGCTTCATTCCACGCAGTGAATTTTCATCGGCCTATCGCATTGCGCTTCGCGCATTAATGCTGGGCTGCGCACTTCTCGCGGTGTGGTTGGTTGTGTTGATTACCAATGCCATCGGCCTCACAAACTGGGCCTTCAACATTCAGTTCCTCGAATGGGGGGCATTATTTGCAATTGGGGGGATTTTGTTTGGTGGGCTGCTTGATTATCTGGCTTTGCGAAAAACGGCGTTGGTCTAAAACCGCCAGATAAATATTAATAATAAGTTTCGACGCGTGACTATATTGTTCAATTAATACGCAGACAATAAGTTGAGTGAATTATTTCCCGAAAGCAAGACTCTTTTTTTACATAATTAGCAGAGAAATTATTTTCACCCTGCCTTTAACCGATTCAGCTTTTGGTTAATTAAATTTGTAGATCAATTCGTTTGTCAATTGATGCTAACTTGTTAAATTTATGTTTAACAAAATGATTGGTTATACCAATTAACCTGTACTATTTATGGCAACATAGGTTTTCGTTATAACCTTGCCGGGCCGCGGCCTATCTCGAGATTTTACAGTTTGTTGCATTCTATGTGACATTGTTGGCAGAACCCAGTAACACCACACTGACACTATGCCATTCATGTTTACAGTAATGTAACCTTCCCGTAAAATGCCTCCACACTTTAAACGACAATTAGAGCTCCCCGGAATTGAGGTCGTTAAATGAGACTCAGGAAATACAATAAAAGTTTGGGATGGTTGGCATTAATTACAGGCACTTTTTTACTGAGTGGCTGTGATTCTGCACTTCTGGACCCCAAAGGACAAATTGGAC
This sequence comes from Buttiauxella agrestis ATCC 33320, assembly GCF_000735355.1. GTDB lineage: Bacteria > Pseudomonadota > Gammaproteobacteria > Enterobacterales > Enterobacteriaceae > Buttiauxella > Buttiauxella agrestis. The sequence goes on along the minus strand of NZ_JMPI01000020.1, from coordinate 73,587 downwards.
TGGAACAACGTTCATTGATACTGACAGCGATCGGTCTGATGTTGATAGTCGTTATACCCGCTATCGCAATGGCTATCGGTTTTGCCTGGAAATATCGTGCATCAAACAAAAACGCCAAATACAGCCCCAACTGGTCGCACTCGAACAAAGTTGAAGCTGTGGTCTGGACGATTCCTATCCTTATCGTCATCTTCCTCGCGGTACTAACCTGGAAAACCACGCACGCTCTTGAACCAAGCAAACCGCTTGTTCACGATGCGAAGCCGGTGACCATCGAAGTTATCGCTATGGACTGGAAATGGTTCTTCATCTACCCAGAGCAAGGTATTGCTACGGTCAATGAAATTGCCTTCCCGGCCAACACCCCGGTGGAATTCAAAATCACCTCTAACTCGGTGATGAACTCCTTCTTTATTCCGCGCCTGGGCAGCCAAATCTACGCAATGGCAGGTATGCAAACTAAATTGCACCTGATTGCAGACGAATCAGGCACCTACGACGGTATTTCGTCTAACTACAGCGGTAAAGGTTTCTCTGGGATGAAGTTCAAGGCAATCGCCACCCCAGATATGGACACCTTTAACCAGTGGGTAGCTAAAGCCAAACAGTCTCCGGAAGTCATGAACGATATGGCAACTTACGAGAAACTGGCACAGCCTAGCGAATACAACAAAGTCGAATACTTCTCCGCTGTTAAGCCAGATTTGTTTAAAGACGTTATTAACAAATTCATGGGGCACGGGAAGAGCATGGACATGACCCAACCTGAAGGCGAGCATGCAGCGCACGAAGGAATGGAAGGCATGGACATGAGTCACGCGGAAACCTCTCACTAAGGGGCCGAGGAATAATACGATGTTCGGAAAACTTACACTGGATGCAATCCCATACCATGAACCCATTGTCATGGTTACGGTGGCAGCAATTATCGTCGGGGGACTGGCGCTAGTTGCAGCTATCACTTACTTCGGTAAGTGGGAATATTTATGGAAAGAGTGGTTCACCTCGGTTGACCACAAACGCCTCGGCATAATGTACGTGATTGTCGCAATCGTCATGCTTCTGCGTGGCTTTGCTGACGCCATCATGATGCGTAGCCAGCAGGTTCTGGCTTCCGCCGGAGAAGCAGGTTTCTTGCCACCTCATCACTACGACCAGATCTTTACTGCCCACGGCGTAATCATGATCTTCTTCGTGGCGATGCCATTTGTTATCGGCCTGATGAACATCGTCGTGCCGCTGCAGATTGGTGCGCGTGACGTTGCCTTCCCATTCCTGAACAACCTGAGCTTCTGGTTCACTGTTGTAGGCGTGGTGTTGGTTAACCTGTCTCTTGGGGTGGGTGAATTCGCACAGACCGGTTGGGTGGCTTATCCGCCGCTATCGGGCATAGAGTACAGTCCCGGGGTCGGCGTCGACTACTGGATATGGGCACTCCAGCTCTCGGGTATCGGTACGACATTAACGGGTATTAACTTCTTCGTGACTATCCTGAATATGCGTACGCCTGGCATGACTATGTTCAAAATGCCGGTGTTTACCTGGGCTTCGCTGTGTACCAACGTACTGATTATCGCGGCATTCCCAATCTTTACCGTGACCGTCGCACTGTTAACCCTTGACCGCTACCTTGGCACCCATTTCTTTACCAATGATATGGGTGGCAACATGATGATGTATATCAACCTCATCTGGGCATGGGGCCACCCGGAAGTTTATATCCTGGTACTGCCTGTGTTTGGTGTGTTCTCCGAAGTGGTTGCGACATTCTCGAAAAAACGCCTGTTCGGTTACACCTCTCTGGTGTGGGCGACCATCGCGATTACGGTACTGTCGTTCATCGTTTGGCTGCACCACTTCTTCACCATGGGCAGCGGCGCGAACGTCAACGCCTTCTTCGGTATCGCCACAATGATCATCGCCATCCCAACAGGGGTGAAGATCTTCAACTGGCTGTTCACCATGTATCAGGGTCGTATCGAGTTCAACTCCGCGATGCTGTGGACCATTGGCTTCATCGTCACCTTCTCTATTGGTGGCATGACCGGTGTTCTGTTAGCGGTTCCGGGTGCTGACTTCGTACTGCACAACAGCCTGTTCCTGATTGCTCACTTCCATAACGTGATTATCGGTGGTGTGGTATTCGGTTGCTTCGCTGGCCTGACTTACTGGTGGCCAAAAGCCTTCGGCTTCACCCTGAACGAAACCTGGGGTAAACGTGCCTTCTGGTTCTGGATCATCGGCTTCTTCGTCGCATTTATGCCGCTGTACGTGTTGGGCTTCATGGGTATGACCCGTCGCCTGAGTCAACAGATTGATCCACAGTTCCACACTCTGCTGGTTGTTGCAGCTTGTGGTGCGGGCCTGATTGCTCTGGGTATTCTGTCTCAGCTGATTCAGTTCTACGTCTCTATTCGTGACCGTGAGCAGAACCGTGACCTGACAGGTGACCCGTGGGGTGGCCGTACGCTGGAGTGGTCAACTTCTTCCCCTCCTCCGTTCTACAACTTTGCTCACTTGCCGCACGTTCATGAACGTGATGCATTCTGGGAAATGAAAGAGAAAGGCGAAGCGTACAAGCAGCCAACGCACTATGAAGAAATTCATATGCCACGTAACAGCGGTGCGGGCATCGTGATTGCCGCGTTCGCTACCGTGTTTGGTTTCGCGATGATCTGGCACATCTGGTGGATGGCGATTGCAGCGTTTGCAGGCATCATCATCACCTGGATTGCGAAAAGCTTCGACGAAGATGTGGATTACTACGTTCCGGTTGCGGAAGTCGAAAAACTGGAAAACCAGCACTTCGATGAAATTACCAAAGCAGGGCTGAAAAATGTCAACTGAAACTCTCACTCACGCTAACGCCCACGCTGCGGAGCATGGGCATCACGATGCAGGAACCAACAAAGTCTTTGGTTTCTGGATCTACCTGATGAGCGACTGCATTCTGTTCTGTTGCTTGTTTGCTACCTATGCCGTTCTGGTGAACGGCACTGCCGGCGGTCCGACAGGGAAAGACATTTTCGAACTGCCATTTGTGCTGGTTGAAACTGCCCTGCTGTTATTCAGCTCCATCACCTACGGCATGGCGATTATCGCCATGAACAAAGGCAACAAGAGCCAGGTTATTTCCTGGCTTGCGATGACCTTCCTGTTCGGTGCGGGCTTCGTCGCGATGGAAATCTATGAATTCCATCATCTGATTGTGGAAGGTTTCGGGCCGGATCGTAGCGGCTTCCTGTCAGGCTTCTTTGCCCTGGTCGGTACGCACGGTCTGCACGTAACTTCTGGCCTGGTCTGGATGGCGTTGATGATGTTCCATGTCTATCGCCGCGGCTTGACCAGTGCTAACCGCACTCGCCTGATGTGCCTGAGCCTGTTCTGGCACTTCCTGGACGTAGTATGGATCTGCGTATTCTCGGTTGTTTATCTGATGGGGGCGATGTAATGAGCCATTCAAATGAACACGCTGGCGCCCACCACGGTAGCGTTAAAACCTACATGACAGGTTTTATCCTGTCGATCATCCTGACGGCAATTCCGTTCTGGATGGTCATGACAGGTACTGCCTCCCACGCCGTGATTCTTGGCGTGGTGCTGGGTAGTGCGGTAGTACAGATTTTGGTTCACCTGGTGTGCTTCCTGCACATGAACACCTCTTCTGAGGAACGTTGGAACCTGGTAGCCTTTGCCTTTACTGCGCTAATAATTGCCATTCTGGTGGTCGGCTCTATCTGGATTATGTGGAACCTCAACCAGAACATGATGGTTCACTAAGAGCAGCCTATATGATGAAGCGGTACCTACAAGTCACTAAACCAGGAATTATTTTCGGCAATTTAATTTCTGTCATTGGCGGATTTTTACTGGCCTCAAAGGGCAGTATTGATTACACCCTGTTTATCTCCACCCTGGTTGGGGTGTCGTTGGTCGTGGCATCGGGTTGTGTTTATAACAACTTTATTGACCGCGACATCGACCGCAAAATGGAGAGAACCAAGAACAGGGTTCTGGTCAAAGGCCTGATTGCGCCGAAAACCTCGCTGGTATACGCCACCTTGTTGGGTATTGCTGGCTTCATGCTGCTGTGGTTTGGTGCTAACCCGCTGGCCATGTGGTTAGGCGTGATGGGCTTTGTGGTTTATGTCGGCGTTTATAGCCTGTACATGAAGCGCCACTCCGTCTACGGCACGCTGATCGGTAGCCTGTCCGGTGCCGCACCGCCGGTTATTGGTTACTGCGCTGTCACCAATGAATTTGATGCCGGTGCTTTGATCCTGCTGGCTATCTTTAGCCTGTGGCAGATGCCGCATTCCTATGCGATTGCCATCTTCCGCTTTAAAGATTACCAGGCCGCTAACATTCCAGTGTTGCCGGTGGTTAAAGGGATTTCGGTCGCAAAAAACCACATTACGGTTTATATCATCGCCTTTGCCGTCGCAACGTTGATGCTGTCACTGGGCGGTTATGCCGGATGGAAATATCTGGTTGTAGCCGCCGCAGTAAGCGTCTGGTGGTTAGGCATGGCATTGCGTGGGTATAAAGTCGAAGACGATAAAGTCTGGGCGCGCAAACTGTTCGTCTTTTCAATCGTTGCCATCACTTCACTCAGCGTAATGATGTCAGTCGACTTTATGGTGCCAGATTCACAAAATCTGATGACTTACGTCTGGTAAGTCGTGAACCTCTTAAAAGGGCGCATTTGCGCCCTTTTTTATTTGTGTTAACAATCTATCCATTTACCCTCCTTTTCCCACGCACTACACTAAGGCCGGCTTTTTATCAGAGGTGGTAATGAACGATTATAAAATGACGCCCGTCGAGTTACGTGCGACGTGGGGTTTAGGCACGGTATTTTCACTACGCATGCTCGGCATGTTTATGGTGCTCCCGGTTCTTACCACTTATGGCATGGCACTCCAGGGCGCGAGCGAAGCGCTGATTGGTATCGCCATCGGTATTTATGGCCTCGCACAGGCTATCTTCCAGATTCCTTTTGGTCTACTTTCCGACCGAATTGGGCGCAAGCCGCTGATTATCGGCGGACTCTTAATTTTCGTGCTGGGCAGCGTTATTGCCGCACTTTCTGATTCCATCTGGGGCGTGATCCTCGGCCGCGCATTGCAAGGCTCCGGCGCGATTGCCGCTGCGGTTATGGCCCTACTTTCAGACTTAACCCGCGAACAGAATCGCACCAAAGCCATGGCGTTTATCGGCGTCAGCTTTGGCGTCACTTTCGCCATTGCCATGGTGCTCGGCCCAATAATCACTCATAACCTGGGCTTAAATGCGCTGTTCTGGATGATTGCGATTCTGGCGACCTGCGGCATTTTAATCACCCTTTGGGTGGTGCCGAATTCTAAAAGCCACGTGCTAAACCGTGAGTCCGGCATGGTGAAAGGCTGCTTTAGCAAAGTGCTGGCAGAACCGAAATTACTCAAGCTGAACTTCGGCATCATGTGCCTGCACATCATGTTGATGTCGACGTTTGTCGCCCTACCCGGTCAACTCGAACAAGCCGGTTTCCCGGCCTCCGAGCACTGGAAAATCTATTTGTGCACGATGCTCATTGCTTTCGCATCGGTCGTTCCCTTTATCATTTATGCGGAAGTAAAACGCCGCATGAAACGCGTTTTTGTTGGCTGCGTTGCGCTACTGCTGATTGCTGAGATTGTGCTGTGGGGTTCCGGCCCGCATTTCTGGGAACTGGTGTTAGGCGTGCAGTTGTTCTTCCTCGCCTTTAACCTGATGGAAGCCATCTTACCGTCACTTATCAGCAAAGAATCGCCAGCCGGTTATAAAGGCACAGCGATGGGAATTTACTCCACCAGCCAGTTCCTGGGTGTGGCGATTGGCGGTTCATTTGGCGGCTGGATTGACGGATTATTTGATTCGCAAACCGTTTTCCTCGCGGGCGCATTGCTGGCAATGATTTGGTTGCTGGTAAGCAGCACGATGACTGAGCCACCGTATGTCGCAAGCTTGCGTATTGAATTACCAGAAGATGTGGCCAATGACGAAACGCTGAAGCAGCGTTTGCTGGCACAACCAGGCGTTAGTGATGTGAATATTATTGCGCAGGAACGCAGTGCTTACGTGAAGATAGACAGCAAACTGACAAACAGGTTTGAGATTGAGCAGTTGGTAAAAGGGTAAAAACACCCCTCACCCTACCCCTCTCCCACAGGGAGAGGGCCTTTGATCGGTTTTCCCCCTCTCCTGGGGGAAAGGGCCGGGGTGAGGGCGTAAATCAGTCGCGGAAGTTTTTAAACTGGAACGGCTGCCCCAAATCACCGCCACGAACCAGCGCCATTGCGGCCTGTAAATCGTCGCGAGATTTGCCCGTTACACGCAGCTCCTCGCCTTGAATCTGCACCTGAACCTTGGTTTTGCTGTCTTTAATCAGCTTCACAATTTTCTTGGCAATCGCAGCTTCAATGCCCTGTTTGAGCTTCGCTTCAACGCTCCAGGTTTTACCGCTGTGCACGAACTCTTCCGGCACATCAATTGAAGCCCCTTCGATACCGCGCTTAAGCAGCTTGGCACGAAGAATATCCAACAGCTGGTTGACCTGGAAGTCAGACTCACTGGCTACTTTAATGGACTGATTTTTCTCATTCAGTTCAAATGTCGCCGGTACATTGCGGAAGTCAAAACGAGTAGCAACCTCACGCTCCGCGTTTTCAATCGCGTTACGCACTTCCTGGATATCAATTTCAGACACAATGTCAAAAGATGGCATGCTTTCTTCTCCCTCTCTTTTTGTTGCGTTGCATAATACCTGCTGGGCCACGCAAAACAACCCGTTAAAGCAGTAGAGAGCTCTGTATAATATAGATTAAGACAAACATCTGCTGGCAGGAGGCAAAATGAAAATCACCGTACTGGGTTGCGGTGCACTTGGCCAACTTTGGCTGGCATCACTTTATAAGCAAGGACATGAGGTTCAGGGATGGTTGCGTGTGCCGCAGCCTTTTTGCCATGTCAATGTACTCGAAACCGACGGTAGCGTGTTTAACCAAACGCTGACGGCCAACGATCCTGATTTTCTCGCCAGCAGCGAATTATTGCTGGTCACACTTAAAGCCTGGCAGGTTTCCACTGCGGTGAAAACACTCGCAGCGCGGCTTCCCATCGCCTGCCCAATTCTGCTTTTGCACAATGGAATGGGTACGCTTGAGGAACTCGCCACACTATCTCAACCGTTATTGACTGGAGTCACTACGCACGCAGCACGTCATGATGGCAATATGATTATTCACGTTGCTAACGGCATCACGCATATTGGTCCCGGCAATGCAGCAGGCAACGATTTTAGTTTTCTGGCCGATATGCTGCACCACGCTTTACCGGAAATAGCCTGGCACAACAATATTATGGCGGCTAACTGGAAGAAGCTGGCGGTGAACTGCGTGGTTAACCCGCTCACCGCGCTCTACAATTGCCCTAATGGGGAATTGCGTCACTACCCTGGCGAAGTGAGCCAAATTTGCAATGAAGTCGCGATGGTGATGGAACGTGAAGGCCACCATACATCAGCCGAAGCGCTGCTTTTTTATGTCGAAGAAGTTATCGAAAGCACCGCTGCGAACATCTCTTCGATGCTTCAGGATGTTCGGGTGCAACGTCACACCGAGATTGATTACATTACCGGTTATTTACTGCAACGCGCGCGCGCCCATGGCCTTTCAGTGCCGGTGAACAGCCGCTTGTATGAGCTGATTAAGCGTAAGGAGAATGAGTATGAGCGCACGAGCACTGGTTTGCCTGGCTCCTGGAACTGAAGAAACGGAAGCCGTTACCACCATCGATCTTCTGGTGCGAGCCGGAATCAGCGTGACGACCGCCAGCGTTGCCAGTGACGGAAATCTCACGATTGTCTGTTCACGAGGGGTAAAACTGCTGGCAGATGCCCCGCTGGTTGAAGTGGCGGACGGTGAGTTCGATATCATCGTGTTGCCGGGCGGCTTAAAAGGTGCGGAATGTTTCCGCGACAGTCCACTGCTGGTTGAAACCGTGCGCCAGTTCCATCTTTCCGGGCGTATCGTGGCCGCGATTTGTGCCGCAGCTGGGACGGTTTTAGTTCCGCATGAATTATTCCCAATAGCGAATATGACAGGTTATCCGGGTCTGAAAGAGACGATTCCGGAAGCACAATGGCAGGATAAACGTATCGTCTGGGACCCACGCGTCAATCTGCTGACCAGCCAGGGGCCGGGTACGGCAATAGATTTCGCGCTGAAGATTATTGATTTGCTGGTGAGCCGTGAAAAAGCTCATGAGGTTTCACAGCAATTGGTGATGGCGGCGGGAATTTACAGTTACAGGGATTACTAAACCACCCTCACCCTGGCCCTCTCCCTGAGGGAGAGGGGAAAAACCGTTCTTCTCCTGGGGGAGAAGGCTGGGATGAGGGCGTGGAATTAAGCGCGATAAACCTTCACGTTCTCAAAACCTTGCTCACGCAGATACAGCGCCTGCAAACGGCTCATCACGCCACGGTCGCACCACAGCAAATAAGTTTTGCTCTGATCCAAATCGCCAAAAGCAGTGCTGAGTTTGTAGAATGGCAGCGACGCCACTTCCACACCTTCTGGCTTAAATGGCTTATCGTCTTGTTCGTCGATAGAACGAATATCCAGCAACACGTCATTCGGGCCAAATTCGCCAACGGTTTCAACTTCCGTTACCACTTCTTTGCTCTGATTGGCAATTTCACGGATGTCGATGTTGGTAGCTTCTTCAACGACACGATCGAGAATCGAGAAATCGAAGTTGGCTTCTTCTGCTTCAATCTTCGCCTTCACTGCTTTTACGGTCGGGCTTTTCGAGATAACACCGCAATATTCCGGCATGGTACGAGCGAAATCAGCGGTACCGATTTCACGCGCCAGATCGATGATGTGCTCTTTATCGTGAGAAATAAGCGGGCGCAGAATCAGCGTATCGGAAACGTTGTCGATTAAACGCAGGTTGGTCAGCGTCTGGCTGGAAACCTGGCCTAGCGCTTCGCCAGTAACCAGTGCCTGCACGCCGTAGCGCTCTGCAACACGGGAAGCCGCACGCACGAACATACGTTTAAGCACCACGCCCATCTGGCCGTCTTCGACTTTCTCGAGGATTTCGCCAACAACAGGTTCAAAGTTGATCGCCACGAAACGCACGCGGTGGGAGCTGCCGAAACGGTTCCACAGATAATGCGCGACTTGTTTAACGCCGATTTCATGCGCCGCACCACCGAGGTTAAAAAAGCAGTAATGCACGCGGCAACCGCGACGCATCAGCATGTAGCTGGAAACACCGGAGTCGAAACCACCAGAAATCAGCGATAACACATCTTCTTGCGTGCCAATCGGGAAACCACCGATACCTTCATAACGCCCTTTCACCAGCAGCAGACGGTCGTTTTCAATTTCCAGATTAACGGTCACATCAGGCTTAGTCAGTTTTACACGCGCCGATTCAATGTGCTGATTCAGGCCACCGCCGACGTAACGTTCAACTTCAATCGAACTAAACTCATGCTTACCACGACGTTTCACTCGCACGCAGAAGGTTTTTCCTTCCAGTTGCTCACGATAAAGCTCCAGCGCCTGTTCGAAGATATTATGCAAATCGGTAAACGGCACATCTTCAACTTCAAGAATGTGGTGGATACCAGGAATGCGGGTCAGCGCTTCACGAATGGCGATGCGCTGATTTTCATCTTTAGCGCGAACTTCAATGTTGTCCCAATGGCGAACAACCGCCAGGTCTTCATCGTAGTGCTTTAAAACGTTGCGAATGTTCCCGGTGAGCATCTTAATAAAGCGTATGCGCACAGATTGACTCTTGATGGTGATTTCCGGGAACAATTTAATGATAAACTTCATGGCGGCTTAGATTCGTTGATGAGCCAGGCATGACTAATCATGCGGGCTGGAAGACTTAAAGAACTGCAACGGCGAGTTGCCGCTGCATCCGAGGCGCGCAAGTATATCACTAACCTCTGCTAACCAACATGCTCATGGTTACTTGCTTGTCAGTTTCCGCTACCATTGCAGAGTCGCAAAAATTATTAGAGTCAGACATTCACTATGCCGAAAAAAACCGAAGTCCCGGCCAGTTTTGAAACTGCGCTTGTGGAGCTTGAGCAGATTGTTACTCGTCTGGAGAGCGGAGATTTAGCGCTCGAAGAGGCGTTAAATGAATTTGAACGTGGTGTGCAACTTGCGCGCCAGGGTCAGGTGAAACTGCAACAGGCAGAACAACGCGTACAAATCCTGCTAAACGATAGCGAAGACGCCCCACTCAAGCCTTTTACCCCGGATAACGAGTAAATGGATTTTAACCATCAGTTGCAGGCCCACGCAGAACGGGCCAACGATGCGCTGCTGCGTTTTCTGGCACCGCTACCGTTTCAGAACACTCCTCTGGTTGAGGCAATGCATTATGGCGCATTATTTGGTGGGAAGAGACTCCGCCCTTTTCTGGTCTATGCGACCGGAGAAATGTTCGGCATAGCGCAAGAAACACTGGATGCGCCTGCTGCGGCAGTTGAGTGCATCCATGCATATTCTTTGATTCATGACGATTTACCCGCCATGGATGATGACGATCTGCGTCGTGGGCAGCCCACCTGTCACATTAAATTTGGTGAAGCCAGCGCGATATTAGCCGGAGACGCTCTGCAAACGCTGGCGTTTTCTATACTCAGTGATGCCCCTATGCCTGGTGTTGCTATTGCTGATCGATTAGCGATGGTGAAAGAGTTGGCAGTGGCTAGCGGTGTGGCGGGAATGTGTGGCGGCCAGGCGTTGGATCTTGAAGCCGAAGGCAAGCATGTCGATTTGCAAAGCCTCGAGCGTATTCATCGTCATAAAACCGGAGCGTTAATTCGTGCCGCTGTTCGCCTGGGCGCGTTGAGTGCCGGTGAAGCTGGCCGTAACGCACTGCCATTGCTGGACCGTTATGCAGAAAGCATCGGCCTGGCATTCCAGGTTCAGGACGATATTCTCGACGTTATCGGTGATACCGCAACATTGGGTAAGCGCCAGGGCGCCGACCAGCAACTGGGTAAAAGCACTTATCCGGCATTGCTGGGGCTAGAAAATGCCAAAACTAAAGCGTGGGATCTTTACCAGGATTCTCTGAGGGCGCTGGAAGGCTTGGCTCGCCAGTCGTTAGACACTACCGCACTGGAAGCGTTAGCGAGCTATATCATCCAACGTGATAAATAATTATTAACTTACCCTTTGGCATTCAGGCGCAGGCTTGAAGGATGAAGGGTAAAAACCACGATGAGTTTCTAATGAGTTTTGATATTGCCAAATACCCGACCCTCGCACTGGTGGAGTCAGCCCCTGAGCTACGCCTGTTGCCAAAAGAGAGCTTGCCGAAACTTTGTGACGAGCTGCGTCGTTACCTGCTCGATAGCGTAAGCCGCTCCAGCGGGCACTTTGCCTCTGGTCTTGGCACGGTAGAACTGACCGTGGCGCTTCACTATGTGTATAACACACCGTTCGACCAGCTGATCTGGGATGTCGGTCATCAGGCATATCCACACAAAATCATTACTGGACGTCGTGACAAAATTGGCACCATCCGCCAGAAAGGCGGCCTGCATCCGTTCCCATGGCGTGCCGAAAGTGAATATGACGTTCTGAGTGTGGGTCACTCGTCCACCTCCATCAGCGCCGGAATCGGTATCGCTGTTGCCGCTCAGAAAGAAGGCAAAGACCGCCGCACCGTGTGCGTGATTGGTGATGGCGCGATTACGGCAGGCATGGCTTTTGAAGCGATGAACCACGCCGGGGATATTCGCCCGAACATGCTGGTGATCCTCAACGACAACGAAATGTCGATTTCCGAGAATGTCGGGGCCTTGAACAACCACCTCGCACAACTGCTTTCAGGCAAACTCTATTCATCTCTGCGCGAAGGCGGCAAGAAAGTCTTCTCTGGCGTACCGCCAATTAAAGAACTGCTCAAACGCACCGAAGAACACCTGAAAGGCATGGTCGTTCCTGGCACTTTGTTTGAAGAGTTAGGTTTTAACTATATTGGCCCGGTTGACGGACACGATGTGGTCGGGCTGGTTAACACGCTCAAAAACATGCGTGACCTGAACGGCCCGCAATTCCTGCACATCATGACCAAAAAAGGTCGTGGTTACGCGCCAGCGGAAAAAGACCCTATCAGCTTCCATGCGGTGCCTAAGTTTGACCCGCAAAGCGGCACGCTGCCAAAAGCATCTGGTGGCCTGCCGAGCTATTCAAAAATCTTTGGTAACTGGCTGTGCGAAACCGCCGCCCATGACGACAAACTCATGGCCGTGACGCCAGCAATGCGCGAAGGCTCGGGCATGGTTGAATTTTCACGCCAGTACCCGTCGCAATATTTTGATGTCGCCATCGCCGAACAGCACGCCGTAACATTCGCCGCAGGTTTGGCGATTGGCGGTTACAAGCCGGTTGTCGCCATTTATTCGACCTTCCTGCAACGTGCTTACGATCAGGTGATTCACGACGTCGCTATCCAGAAACTGCCGGTGTTGTTTGCCATCGACCGCGCCGGAATTGTCGGTGCTGACGGGCAAACCCACCAGGGCGCGTTTGATATCTCCTTCCTGCGCTGCATTCCGGAAATGGTCATCATGACGCCAAGCGATGAAAACGAATGCCGCCTGATGCTACATACGGGTTACCACTACAACGACGGCCCATCTGCCGTGCGTTATCCGCGTGGAACCGGGACGGGCGCTGAGTTGCAACCTTTGGAATCACTGCCAATCGGCAAAGGCGTGAAGAAACGCGCAGGTGAAAAAGTCGCGCTGCTGAACTTCGGCACTCTGTTGCCAGAAGCCGAGGCCGTTGCGCAGTCACTTAACGCAACGCTGGTCGATATGCGCTTTGTGAAGCCGCTCGATGAAGCGCTGATTCTTGAACTGGCTGGCTGCCACGAATCGTTAGTGACCATTGAAGAGAATGCCATTATCGGTGGGGCTGGCAGTGGCGTGAATGAAGTGCTGATGGCTAATCGTAAAGTGGTTCCGGTTCTCAATATCGGTCTGCCGGATTACTTTATTCCGCAAGGCACGCAGGAAGAAGCGCGCGCCGCCATCGGTCTTGATGCAATTGGTATGGAAACCAAGATCCGCGACTGGCTCAAATAATCCCCTGCTCCACTCCTGCTATGCTTAAAGAACCTGAATAGCCGGAGTGGAACCATGCAATACAACACGTTAGGAAAAACAGACCTCAAGGTTTCCCGTCTTTGCCTGGGTTGCATGACCTTTGGTGAGCCAGACCGTGGCAATCACGCCTGGACGCTTCCCGAAGAGAGCAGCCGCCTCATCATCAAGCACGCCATCGATAACGGCATTAATTTCTTTGATACCGCCAATAGTTATTCCGACGGTAGCAGCGAAGAGATTGTCGGGCGCGCTCTTAAAGATTTCATGCGTCGCGAAGATGCCGTTCTCGCCACCAAAGTGTACTTCCCGGTCGGTGATTTAGCGGAAGGCCTTTCGCGTCCACAAATTATGCGTTCGATAGACGACAGCCTGCGCCGCCTCGGCACCGATTATGTCGATCTGCTGCAAATCCACCGCTGGGATTACAACACGCCCATTGAAGAGACGCTTGAAGCGCTCAATGACGTGGTGAAAGCGGGTAAAGCGCGTTATATCGGCGCGTCCTCGATGCACAGTTCACAACTCGCGCAGGCGCTGGCCTTACAGGATCAACATGGATGGGCGCGTTTCGCCACCATGCAGGATCACTACAATCTGATCTATCGTGAAGAAGAACTCGATATGCTGCCGCTGTGCTACGAACAAGGGATCGCGGTGATCCCGTGGAGTCCACTGGCTCGCGGTAAATTGACTCGTCCGTGGGGCGATACCACGGCACGTTCAGTGTCCGATGAGGTTGGTAAAAATCTCTATGACGCCAGTAAAGATAACGATGCCATGATTGCCGAACGCCTGGCGAATGTCGCCGATGATAAAGGTGTGTCACGTGCGCAGGTTGCACTGGCATGGCTGCTGAGTAAACGAGGTATTGCCGCACCGATTATTGGCGTTTCTCGCGAACATCAGTTGGATGATTTGCTTGGGGCGGTGGATTTAACGCTGAAGCCAGAAGAAATTGCCGAGTTGGAAACGGTTTATCAACCGCATGAGAGGGTTGGATTTAAGTAACCCCCTCGCCTCTCTGTGGGAGAGGGAACTTCGGCTTTCTCCCTCTCCCTCAGGGAGAGGGCCGGGGTGAGGGTTAGTTCAAATCAGAACAAACCAATCGGCCAATGGTGACCAATCAGGTAAATAATCCCCGCAGCAACCACGCCTGCGACAATATCATCCACCATAATCCCCATGCCGCCGTGAACGTTGCGATCGAACCAACGGATAGGCCATGGCTTCCAGATATCAAGAATACGGAAAGCTAAAAATCCTGCGGCCACCCAGCGCCAGTCGTTAACAGGCAGCGCCATCAGGGTAATCCACATGCCAATAAACTCATCCCACACGATGCTGCCGTGGTCATGAACGCCCATGTCGCGTGCGGTCTGATGGCAAAGATAAACACCGATACAAATACCCAGCATGATGACCATGGAATAGACCTGCCACGGCAGGAAAGTCATCAAATACCAGAACGGGATCGCCGCAAGCGACCCCACTGTGCCAGGCATAATCGGGCTTAATCCACTGCCAAAACCGGTAGCAAGTAAATGCCACGGATTGCTGAGCTTGAGACGGCTTTTAGCCACATCTTTAGAGCGGAGCAAAGTGATCGTATCCTTTTAAGTCCAGCGTAACCGGTTTGCCATTTTGCAAAAACTGTAGCCCTTCAGACTCAGGCCCAACCTGACCGATACAGGTAAATGGAATCCCCAGATTGCCTATCGCAACATCCAGTGCGCCACGGTTCATTTCCGGGACCGTAAAGCATAACTCGTAATCTTCGCCACCCGAAAGCGCCCACTGCAACGCACGTTCTGCGCTGACGTTTTCTTTTAAGGCGGTCGAATATGGCAGAGCGTCGAGATCGATACGCGCCCCGCACTCGCTGGCTTTAAGGATATGACCTAAATCGGAAATTAGCCCGTCAGACAGGTCAATGGCGCTGCTCGCTAAATCACGTAATGCCTGACCATGCAGGATTCGCGGCGTCGGTCGCAAATGGCGCTTTTTCAGGTAAGCAGAGTGTGTAGCCTCTTTAACCGCTAAACGGTCCTGCAAAATAGCCAGACCTGCGGCGCTATCGCCCGGTGTACCCGTCACGTAAATCCAGTCGCCAGGACGTGCGCCGCTGCGTTTTAAAGCACGCCCCGCTGGCACGAGGCCATGAATGCCTAGCGTCATCGCGAGTGGGCCACGCGTGGTGTCGCCGCCAATCAGCTGCATATCGTAGTAATCGAGTTGTTCAAACAGGCTGTCGCTGAAGGCTTCAAGCCAGCTTTCATCGACTTCAGGAAGGGTAATAGCCAACGTCAGCCAGGCCGGATCGGCGCCCATAGCAGCCAAATCGCTCAAATTAACCGCCAGCGCTTTGTAGCCTAAATCACGAGGGTCAATATCCGGCAGGAAGTGGATGCCTGAGACTAGCGTATCGGTGCTGATCGCGAGGACTTGCTTCTCGGCTATCGTCAGCAATGCACAATCATCGCCGATTCCGGTTTCCACATCGCGACGGGAACTGCTTACGCGATCAAAATAACGGGCAATCAGAGAAAACTCACCGCATGCCATGCGTAATGCCTCTGAGTTTAATAAAGGAATGAAAAATAGGCCGGGGTTAACCGGCCTGGAGATTATTTCTTGCGGGGACGAATTTGCGGAGCAGCTTTATCAAGTACACCATTCACGAACTTGTGGCTGTCTTCGGCGCCGAAGGTTTTCGCAAGATCGATGGCTTCGTTAATCGCCACTTTGTACGGCACGTCATCACGCTTAGCCAGTTCAAACAGTGCGATACGCAGAACCGCTTTTTCTACCTGACCCAACTCTTCGAGCTGACGGGACAGATAAGGCTTCATTAGCCCATCCAGATACGCGCTGTTAGTAGCCACCCCGACCAACAGTTCGCGGAAGTAGTTAACGTCAACGTCTTTGACGTCCTGTTCCGCCAGGAACTGGTATTCGACATCAGCGATGTCATTTCGAGATAACTGCCAGGAGTAAAGCGCCTGAACGGCACACTCACGGGCACGGCGACGAGCAGCAGGTTTCACAGATTTCCCCTTACAAAAAATCAGGCCTTGATGGCTTTCAATACATTAATCATTTCAAGCGCGGTCAGTGCAGCTTCTGCACCTTTGTTACCGGCTTTTGTGCCAGCGCGTTCGATGGCTTGTTCAATACTTTCAGTGGTCAGCACGCCAAAGGCGACTGGAATACCCGTTTCCTGAGCAACATGCGCCAGGCCGTTGCTGGCACCACCAGCAACGTATTCAAAGTGAGCTGTGCCGCCACGGATAACCGTACCCAGCGCAATCACTGCGTCATAACGCTTGGTTTTCGCCAGTGCGTCTGCCGCCAGTGGCAACTCATAAGCACCCGGAACCCAGACCACGGTGATATTTTCATCTTTAACCTGGCCAATACGTTTCAGGGCGTCAATCGCACCGTCAAGCAGGCTGTCATTGATGAAGTTATTAAAACGCGCGATGGTGATGGCGACGCGAGCGTCTGGAGTAGCAACGGCTGCTTCAATGATGTTCATATTCTTCCTTTCCGGTTCTGTTTAGCCCCGTTAGGGGGGCGGATTTTATCATAATCTTTTCGCGGCTGCTTACGTTTTACTAACGCGCGTATCGCGGTGTCAAATGCAGGCACAAATCTGGGCCGACCTGACGAACTTCGCTAAAGCTAAATTCGGGCGCATCAGCGAGTTTTTCAAGCCCTGGCAGGTTACACAGGCCACGCGCATCATTGCCTAATAATTTTGGCGCAACGTAGACAATCAGTTCATCAACAAGACCTGCCTGCAGCAGCGCGCCGCCGAGGGTGGCGCCCGCCTCTACCCAAATAGAGTTTATCTGGCGCTTGCCCAGCAGCAT
This sequence comes from Buttiauxella agrestis ATCC 33320, assembly GCF_000735355.1. GTDB lineage: Bacteria > Pseudomonadota > Gammaproteobacteria > Enterobacterales > Enterobacteriaceae > Buttiauxella > Buttiauxella agrestis. Next base: position 56,538 of record NZ_JMPI01000020.1, on the reverse strand, counting down.
CATCATCACCACCAGATCCAGATGGCCGTTATGCTCCGGCACGATAAACTGCTCAACCCCTTCGGGCCACGTTTGCTGGTCTGCATTGCATCGGGCAAGCCAGGTCTCTCCTGTTTGCGTGATAATTTTATGCTCTAGCGTCACTCGATTTTCACGGTCCAGAATAATGCGTGTTGGCTGACGCAGGTTTTCTTCGTGATAAACCGCCTGTGTGGCGCTATCTAATTCATTCCAGCGTACGGTTAATGAAGGGTTATCCGCCAGAACCGTGGCACTGCTGCTAAGAATCGCGGCACTTTGCGCACGCAGACGCTGCACATCGCGGCGTGATTCAGGCGAAGTGATCCACTGACTTTCGCCGCTCGCCATGGCGGTACGTCCGTCCAGCGATGCACCAAGTTTAAGTTGAATATAAGGGAAGCCAGTACGCATACGCTTCAGGAAACCGCGGTTAATGGCCTCGGCTTCATTCATCATCAAGCCGTGACTGACATCAATGCCAGCCTGTTGCAGACGGTACAAACCTCGCCCGGCAACTTGCGGATTCGGATCCTGCATCGCGGCAACCACTCGCTTCACCCCCGCAGCAATTAAAGCATCGCAGCAAGGCGGTGTGCGCCCATGGTGGCTGCAGGGTTCCAGAGTGACATACGCCGTCGCACCTTGTGCTTTGTCGCCCGCCATACGCAGCGCGTGAACTTCTGCATGAGGTTCGCCCGCACGAAAATGAAAACCTTCGCCAACGATTTCGCCATCTTTGGCAATCACACAGCCAACATTCGGGTTTGGCATGGTGGTGAAACGTCCGCGCTTTGCCAGTTGCAGAGCACGCGCCATAAATTTTTCATCAAGCGACATCAGCATTAATCCTGTAAGCGGGCAATTTCTTCGCCAAATTCACGGATATCTTCAAAGCTGCGATAAACCGAAGCAAAGCGGATATAGGCCACTTTATCGAGTTTTTTGAGCTGCTCCATCACCAGATTACCGATCATTTTGCTCGGCACTTCACGCTCGCCGGTGCCACGTAATTGGGATTTGATATGGTTTATCGCCATTTCTACGTCATCGGAACTGACAGGGCGCTTTTCCAGCGCTTTTAAAAAACCGCTGCGCAGTTTGTCTTCATTAAAAGGCTCACGAACATCATTACTTTTCACCACACGCGGCATAACAAGTTCTGCCACTTCAAACGTCGTGAAACGTTCATTACAAACCAGGCACTGACGGCGACGACGCACGGAAGACCCTTCGCCGACAAGCCGGGAATCAATCACTTTGGTGTCTACTGCGAAACAGAATGGGCAATGCATGGCGCGTCCTGAATGATTTTTCAAATGAAGAATAGTTTACCGCGAAGTAGCGGTAGTACAAAGGCAACGCCACGTAATGCTAAGAAATATGACTTTTCATTCCTGCCAGACTACGCTTAAATCAGGACGAAACTTTAAGGAAAAATTAGCGATGACAAAGAGTTACCTAAGAATTCTCCTGGTTAGCAGCTTGGTAAGCCTCAGCGCCTGCGCCCAACAAACTGAAGTCCGCCAGATGAAGAATGAAGTGGGTTCGTTAAATAAAGAAATGACCCAACTCACCGACCAGACCGTCAAGCTGACGCAACAAAATTCGCTCAATGCCAAATCAACAACTGGCGTTTATTTGCTACCCGGCTCCAAAACGCCCGCTCGCCTGAACAGCCAATTGGGCAATTTGCAAATGTCTCTGAGCAGCATCACGCCTGAAGCCAACGGCAGCCGGGTGATGCTCATCATTAAGGGCGAGTCGAACGATCCGCTGCCTGCTTTCACTGGCAAAGTAGAATGGGGGCAGATTCAGGGCACGACCGATAACTACCAGGAAGTGAACGTTCAGTCGCAACAATTCAGCGCACCTGCCAGCGTCTTAGCGCCGAGCGATGTCAGCATTCCATTGCAACTTTCAGGGCTTTCACCAAATCAACCCGGTTTCGTGCGTATTCATGACATTCAGCCGGTAGACCCTTCACAGGCATTGCCCGCGCAATAATCTCCGCAACCCTCACGCCAGTGGGGGTAAACCTCAGTAACATCTGCGTTTTTTGTTACATCTTGCCAGAGAAAGTGTGACAAATGGCCTACCGTACCGCCAATAAATCCAGTGATCTGAATCACATATATTTGTAACTTTGCCTCATGCATTTGCTTAAATTTACGAAGCAGGTAGAATCTCGCCCGTTTTTAATGTGCGCAAACGTGAACGCAATCGATTACGCATGTGGCGATAATGTGAAATGAAACATATTTTTGTGAGCAAGGATTTCTATAATAGGCGCGTCAATAAGAAACCAGCTGAATGGTTGATGACCTTGGTGATCACTCACCTCCTGCCCTCACGGGATTCATGTAAAAACAGTGGCATAAAATATTATGAAAAAAATTATTTTGGCGGCTAGTACCGTCCTGGCGCTTTCAAATTCTTTCACGGCTCAGGCCGACGATGCAAAAAATACTGAATACCTCTCTGATTGGTGGCACCAAAGTGTCAACGTGGTAGGCAGCTACCACACGCGTTTCGGACCAAAAATCACTAACGACGTCTACCTGGAATATGAAGCGTTTGCCAAAAAAGATTGGTTAGATTTTTATGGCTACATCGATATTCCAAAAACCTTCGAGTGGGGCAACGGCAACGATAAGGGCATCTGGGATGACGGTTCTCGTATGTTTATGGAGATTGAACCCCGCTTCTCTATCGACAAGCTGACCGGCACTAGCCTGGCATTTGGTCCATTTAAAGAATGGTACATCGCCAACAACTATATCTACGATATGGGTGCTCACGGCGACGATGCCAGCAAACAAAACACCTGGTATATGGGTCTGGGTACCGACATCGACACCGATCTGCCGATGAGCCTGTCTCTGAACGTGTATGCAAAATACCAGTGGCAGAACTATGGCGCGTCCAACGAAAACGAGTGGGATGGCTACCGCTTCAAAGTGAAATACTTTGTGCCGATTACTTCCCTGTGGGGCGGTAACCTGAGCTACATCGGCTTCACCAACTTCGACTGGGGTTCAGATCTGGGCGATGACAACTTCATCGACAATAAGGGCAAACACGCCCGTACCAGCAACTCCATCGCTTCCAGCCATATCCTTGCGCTGAACTACGATCACTGGCATTACTCTGTGGTTGCTCGTTACTGGCACAACGGTGGTCAGTGGGCAGATAACGCCAGCCTGAACTTCGGTGATGGTGATTTCAATGTGCGTTCTACCGGTTGGGGTGGTTACCTGGTTGTAGGTTACAACTTCTGATAACCGTCTGAATCATCGAAAAGCCGATCCGCTATTTGCCGATCGGCTTTTTTGTGTCTGGTAAACAGCCTTCGCTATGCTGCAAATTAATGAAGTCAGCCAGAGAACGATCGGGCCGCTCAGCAAAGTACTCACCAGTGAGCGTCACCGAAAGGCACCTGTCCAACCGGAAACTGCGGTAATCTTCACGCGTTTCACACCAGGCCACCAACAACCAAACTTCGCCCCAGAAGGTCAGTCCGAGCGGATGTACTTTTCTGCTCGACGCATTTCCCTTTTCATCCCGGTAGCTCAGATTCACCACCTGCAGTTTGCCGATAGCGGCATGAAAAACGTCAAACCAAATTTTTACCTGCGGATACTTATTAAAATCCGGCGAGATAATCCGGCATCGCTCCGCCACTGCGCGTCGTTGTGGCGTCAGTATCCCCAGCAGCTTTTCTTCCGCTGTTCCGGCATTTTGCGCCAGAGTTTCACCACTCCACGTTTGAACTAAACGAATAGCCGCCACTAAGGCTTCCACTTCGCCGGGAGTAAACATCAGCGGTGGTAAATCGTAACCGGGCAATAACCGGTAGCCGCAACCCGCCTCCCCTTCAACAGGAACGCCTGAAAGGGAAAGATCGCGAATATCACGATAAATGGTGCGCTCAGAAACTTCGAGCCGCTCCGCAAGCATGGCTGCCGTAGACAAACGCCGCCCGCGCAGGATCTGGACTATCTGAAAAAGGCGGTCAGCTCTTCGACTCATAGGCCTCCCTGGTGATGGTTATGCCTGCCGATTAATCAGCAGGCATTGCTCGTTGAGTATATCTGTCCTTACGCGGGTTGATGTAACCCAACTCGATTCCCTTCACTATCTAAAATCAGCGCAAAAGTACCAATATCATCAGGCAAAACTTGCGGACCAAAAACACATTCACCGCCAGCTTTTGCGACTCGTTCAAGCATGGCCGTTAAATCAGAAGCATGCAGGTAAACCACAGACCCTTGCGCGGAAGGTTTAAACGCATCCGCCTTCAGTAATGCACCGCCAGGATTGGGTTTATCGTGTGGGAATATGGCCATCTCCATTCCGGGCATCGATTCGCGATGAAATTTAGCTGTAAAAACAGCCTCATAAAATGCTGTAGCCCGTTCAAGATCCTGCACAGGGATTTCAAACCAATTGATGATAGTGTTCATTTTTAACTCCTCAATGGTGATGTTCAACATTGAGTCTACCCAGCCCCTCCTGACAGCCTACTGTCAGGAGACTTTTGCTCAGGCGAAAAAAAACCGCAGCACCAGGGCTGCGGTTTTACTATCAGTGAACGACCTGATGATTAAGGCAGAATCGACGGCTGATCCGCGCCTTCTTTCTCTACTTTCTGCTGTAGCATGTGCTCACGCTTCATGCCCAGTTTCAACGCCAGTGCAGACGCGACGTAGATAGAAGAAACCGTACCGATAGAAACACCGATGAGCATCGTCAGTGAGAAGCCTTTCAGCATTGCTCCACCGAAGAGATACAGCATCAGAATCACGACTAAGGTAGTACCAGAAGTAATCAACGTACGATGCAGCGTTTGCGTCAAAGAAACGTTGAAGATTTCATAAGGTGTACCGCGACGAATCTTACGGAAGTTCTCACGAATACGGTCCGATACTACGATACTGTCGTTCAGTGAGTAACCGATAACCGACATCAACGATGCAACGATTGTCAGGTCAATCTCAATGTGGAATAGCGACAGCACGCCCAGAGTAATCACCACGTCGTGCATCAACGCAATAACCACACCCGCAGCCAGACGCCATTCAAAGCGGAAGCCAACATAAACCAGAATTGAGATAAGCGCGGCTAACAACGCCAGTGCCCCATTCTGAGCCAGATCCGCCCCAACACTTGGGCCGACAAATTCGATACGTTTTACGCCAGCATTCTGGTTAGTCGCTTCGTTAATAACCTGAACAACCTTGCTGCCCAGCACTTGCCCACCGGTTTCCCCTTGGGCAGGTGGCATGCGCACCATGATGTCACGGCTGCTACCGAAGTTCTGAACCAGCGGCTCCGCAAAGCCCGCTTTTTGCAGTGCTTCGCGCATCTGGTCTAAATCTGCTGGTTTTTCCAGCGAGATTTCGATAACCGTACCGCCAGTGAAATCCAGACCCCAGTTAAAACCTTTCACACCGATAATGGCGATAGAAAGGATTAACAGGAACCCGGAGATACCGAAAGCCCAGAAATCCCAGCGCATAAAGTCATGGACTCTACGGCCGTAGTTTAATTGTTCAACAGTATATTCCTGTGCCACAACGCACTCCTCAGATAGACAGCTTGTTGATGCGTTTGCCGCCGTACAACAGGTTTACGATGGCACGGGTACCGACGATGGCGGTAAACATGGACGTCGCCACACCAATACCGGTTGTGATTGCAAAGCCTTTAATTGCCCCGGTGCCTACGGCATACAGGATGATGACCTTGATAAGCGTCGTAATGTTGGCATCGAAGATAGAGCTGAACGCGCCCTGGTAGCCTTCGTGGATAGCCTGTTGTACCGAGCGCCCGTTACTAAGTTCTTCCTTAATACGTTCGTTTATCAGTACGTTGGCATCCACCGCCACCGCAAGGGTTAACACGATACCCGCAATACCTGGCATAGTGAGCGTCGCCCCTGGTAACAGGGACATAATCCCAACAATCATCACCAGGTTAACCAACAGCGCTGAGGTCGCAATCAGGCCAAACTTCTTATAGAAGAACAGCATAAAGATGATTGAAACGGCCAGACCTGCCAGACATGCTTCCAGACCTTGCTTGATGTTTTCCATACCCAAAGTTGGGCCGATGGTACGCTCTTCAACAATCTGAATAGGCGCAATCAACGCACCAGCACGCAGCAGCAGAGAAAGCTGACGCGCTTCGTTCGGGTTGCTGATGCCGGTGATACGGAAGCTGTTACCCAGACGTGACTGAATGTTTGCCACGTTAATAACTTCTTCTTGTTTCGCCAGAATCGCACGACCGGTTGCATCTTTCTTTCCGCTGTCTTTGTACTCCACAAACAGAGTCGCCATCGGTTTGCCGATGTTGTCTTTGGTGAAGTTAGACATGATGTTACCGCCAGCACTATCGAGTGAAATATTCACCTGAGCCTGGTTGTATTCATCGGTGCTGGAAGTCGAGTCAGTGATGTGGTCACCGGTCAGAATCACACGCTTGTACAGGACAACCGGCTGACCTTCACGGGTATCTTTCACTTCGGAATCGCCCGGCACACGGCCAGAAGCCGCAGCGGAAGCATCTACGTTAGTGTTAACCAGACGGAATTCAAGCGTTGCAGTCGCGCCCAGAATCTCTTTCGCACGTGCTGTATCCTGAATACCTGGCAGTTCAACGACGATGCGGTCCGCACCCTGACGTTGTACCAGAGGTTCAGCCACACCCAGTTGGTTTACACGGTTACGCAGAATATTAATGTTCTGCTGAACGGCATATTCACGCGCTTCGCTCAGGCGAGCATCTGTCATTACAGCACGCATTGCGTTGCTGCCCTGAGCAGAAATCACCAGATCACGATGGCGTGGAGTTAAATAAGAGATAGCGTCATCGCGCGTTTTGCTGTCACGGAAGACAACATTAACACCATAGTTATCGGCTTTACGCACGTTGGTGTAAGCGATGCTCTTGTCGCGCAAATCGGTGCGCAAGTTATCAATGGTCTGCTCCTGGAGTTTACTCAGGGCGGTATCCATATCAACTTCCATCAGGAAGTGCACGCCACCACGCAGATCAAGACCGAGTTTCATCGGTTCTGCGGAAATGGCAGATAACCAGCGAGGAGTAGCTGGAGCAAGGTTAAGAGCGACAACGTATTTATCGCCAAGGACGCCCATCAGCGCTTCACGAGCACGCAGTTGCGTGTCAGTGGTATCAAAGCGTGCAAGGATCGCACCTTCTTCCAGCGCCACAGACTTAGCGGTTATTTTTTCTGCGTTTAAGGTGTTCTGGACCTGGATCAGCGTTTGCTCACTGGCGGCGACGCCGCGCGCGCCAGTGATCTGAACTGCCGGATCCTCACCATATAGGTTGGGAAGTGCGTATAGCAGACCGACGGCAAAGACGACGATCAGCATGATGTACTTCCACAAAGGATAGCGGTTTAGCACGGTAGTTCCCTTAGGGAAAAACGAATATTACAGCGCCTTCATAGTGCCTTTCGGCAGAACGGCAGCTACGAAATCACGCTTGATAACGACTTCGGTAGTGTCGTTCAGTGCGATAGAAATATAGCCAGTTTCAGCTACTTTCACTACGCGACCGACCAGACCACCGGTAGTCAGCACTTCATCCCCTTTAGAGATGGAGTCCATCAGCTTTTTATGCTCTTTAGTACGTTTTTGCTGTGGGCGCAGGATCATGAAATAGAAGATCAGACCAAATACCACCAGCATAAGAATCAAAGAGTACGGGCTACCTTGCGCAGGTGAAGCACCTGCGGCTACCGCATCAGAAATAAAAAAGCTCATTAAAAATCCCTCATTATTAAATTAATCAACATTCAAAGGTGGAACTGGTTTACCGATTCGCTCGTAAAAATCACTCACGAAGTGCTCTAATTTACCCTCTTCAATGGCCTTGCGTAAACCAGCCATTAAACGCTGGTAGTAGCGCAAGTTATGAATCGTGTTGAGCCGCGCGCCGAGTATTTCGTTACAACGGTCAAGATGATACAAGTAGGCACGTGAATAATTGCGACACGTATAGCAATCACACTCAGAATCCAGCGTCGAAGTGTCATCTTTATGCTTCGCATTACGGATTTTCACCACGCCGTCGGTGACGAATAGATGGCCATTACGTGCATTACGGGTTGGCATCACGCAGTCGAACATATCAATACCGCGACGAACACCTTCAACCAAATCTTCCGGTTTACCTACGCCCATAAGGTAACGAGGCTTGTCCGCAGGGATTTGTGGGCAAACATGCTCCAGAATACGGTGCATGTCTTCCTTCGGCTCACCTACTGCAAGGCCGCCGACAGCGTAGCCATCAAAGCCAATCTCTACCAGACCTTTTACCGAGATATCTCGTAAATCTTCGTAAACGCTGCCCTGAATAATGCCAAACAGCGCATTTTTATTCTCAAGAGAATCAAAGCGATCGCGACTGCGCTGTGCCCAACGCAGAGACATCTCCATTGAACGCTTAGCGTAATCCCAGTCAGCCGGGTACGGCGTACATTCATCAAAGATCATGACGATGTCAGAACCGAGATCGTATTGAATTTCCATAGATTTTTCAGGATCGAGGAAAATCGCATCGCCGTTGATTGGGTTGCGGAAGTGCACACCAGCTTCGGTAATCTTACGGATATCGCCCAGGCTGAACACCTGGAAACCGCCAGAGTCAGTCAGGATTGGGCCTTTCCACTGCATGAAATCATGTAAGTCACCGTGCAACTTCATGATTTCCTGGCCAGGACGCAGCCACAGATGGAAAGTGTTGCCCAGAATAATTTGCGCACCAGTGGCTTCAACTTCTTCCGGCGTCATCCCTTTTACAGTGCCGTAAGTGCCAACTGGCATAAAAGCTGGCGTTTCTACTACGCCACGGTCAAACACCAGGCGGCCACGGCGGGCGCGTCCATCGGTGGTATCTAATTCAAATTTCACATTTTCTCCTGCATCAGATAAACAGTCTGATGATTAAGCCAATACGCCGTTGGCGATAGCCAGCGGCGCAAAATTCAATGATTAAGCGCCAGGGCGCTCATTAATCGCCTGCGGATTGTACGTGATGAACATGGCATCCCCGTAACTAAAAAAGCGATATTCGGAACTTACGGCTTCTTTATAGGCGTTCATGGTGTTTTTATAACCAGCAAACGCGGAAACAAGCATGATCAGCGTCGATTCCGGCAGGTGGAAATTGGTCACCAGCGCATCAATCACTTTGTATTGATAACCTGGATAGATGAAAATTTGTGTGTCGCCAAAGAAAGGTTCGATCAGGTCATTTTTTGCTGCCTGAGCCGCGCTTTCTAACGAACGAACGGATGTGGTGCCAACCGCGATAACGCGATTACCACGTGCTTTACAGGCCAATACAGCATCAACGACATCTTGAGGCACTTCCGCATATTCGGAATGCATGATGTGGTCTTCGATGCTATCAACGCGCACTGGCTGGAATGTCCCGGCTCCTACGTGCAGCGTGACAAACGCCTGCTCAATACCTTTATTGCGCAGCGCTTCCAGAAGTGGTTCATCAAAATGCAGGCCAGCGGTCGGTGCGGCTACAGCCCCCGGTTTCTGGCTGTACACGGTTTGATAAAGTTCGCGGTCAGACTCTTCATCCGGGCGGTCGATATACGGCGGCAGCGGCATATGGCCGATGCTGTTTAAGATATCAAGCACGCTGCGCTCATCTTCAAACTGCACTTCAAACAGCGCATCGTGGCGCGCAACCATGGTGGCATGTACGCTTTCATCATCGCCCAGCAACAATTCAGCGCCCGGTTTCGGTGCTTTAGAGGCGCGGATATGCGCGAGAATGCGCTTGTCATCCAGCATACGCTCTACCAGCACTTCAATCTTACCGCCGCTCGCTTTACGGCCAAAAAGGCGTGCCGGGATGACGCGGGTATTATTAAAGACCAGCAAATCTCCAGGGTTGAGCTTGTCGAGCAGATCGGTGAAAGTGCCATGCGTTAAATTACCCGTCGGCCCTTCCAGCGATAGCAAACGACACCCACTACGCTGTGCTTGTGGATAATGGGCAATCAAGGATTCAGGTAATTCAAAGGAAAAATCGGCAACACGCATGGTTTAGAACTCAAGACTTAAAAAGTGGCGCTACAGTCTAGTGCCAGGGGGCTTTCCCTGCAAGGAATAAGCCTCCCCTTAGGCCATTTACGAATAAGGTTACTATGAATTTTCTCGCCCATTTACATCTCGCAAGTCTTGCTGACAGTTCCCTTCTCGGAAATCTGCTGGCTGATTTTGTGCGTGGAAACCCGGATGAAAGTTTCCCAGGCGATGTAGTGGCTGGCATCCGAATGCACCGCCGTGTGGATGTTCTGACCGATGGTTTACCGGAAGTGGCGATTGCGCGGCAATGGTTCCGCCCGGAAACCCGACGCGTCGCACCAATAACGCTTGATGTGATGTGGGATCATTTTGTGTCACGCCACTGGCAAACCCTGAACCCAGCGATCCCTCTGCCGGAATTTGTCGCTTATGCACGCGCCAGGATCGAACCCTTCCTGTCAGATACCCCGCCCCGCTTTATCAATCTTAATCAGTACTTGTGGGACGAGCGCTGGCTCGAGCGTTACAGCGACATGGCGTTTATTGCGAATGTTCTCAATGGGATGGCGTCGCGTAGACCAAAACTCGATGCTTTGCGAGCCTCCTGGCAGGATCTCGATACCCATTATAACGAACTTGAGGAGCTGTTCTGGCAGTTTTACCCACGCATGATGGAACTGGCCGAACGAAAGAATTTGTAGCCTGTCGCAGCACCACGATTAAATACTTGCCCTTTTACTAAAAAGGGCTATTTTGGATCGCCGCTATGTGAATATTCATTTTTTGATAGGTAAATCCTATCTGATTAATTGGCGCAGTATGCTTGAGTTAGAGGGATTGCCACCCCTATACTCCCCCCGTTGCGTTAACACTCACTTTAACAAAATTAACAGGAGTACATATGGTCCTGGTTACTCGTCCAGCCCCTGACTTTACCGCTGCAGCCGTTCTCGGCAGTGGCGAAATCGTTGAAAACTTCAACTTCAAAGCACACACCAATGGTAAAACCACCGTTGTGTTCTTCTGGCCAATGGACTTCACTTTCGTGTGCCCGTCTGAACTGATTGCGTTCGACAAGCGTTACGAAGAATTCCAGAAACGTGGCGTAGAAGTCGTTGGTGTATCTTTTGACTCCGAGTTCGTTCACAACGCATGGCGTAAAACCCCTGTTGAAAACGGCGGTATCGGCGAAGTGAAATATGCGATGGTTGCTGACATTAAGCGTGAAATTCAGAAAGCTTATGGCATCGAACATCCAGACGCAGGCGTTGCGCTGCGTGGTTCTTTCCTGATCGACAAAAACGGTATCGTGCGTCACCAGGTTGTTAACGACCTGCCGCTGGGCCGTAATGTTGATGAAATGCTGCGTATGGTTGACGCGCTGCAATTCCACGAAGAGCACGGCGAAGTGTGCCCAGCTCAGTGGGAAAAAGGTAAAGAAGGCATGAACGCGTCTCCAGACGGCGTTGCTAAATACCTGAGCGAAAACGTTTCTAGCCTGTAATCGCTAAACGTTTTTGCCAAAAAGGCCGCGCAAGCGGCCTTTTTTAATGGTTTTTTCTGCTCAAAACGCAAAACAAGAACAGCCCATCACGCCCCAGAATGCCCCTTCATCAGAAACCGGTATCGCCGATTTACGCGCTGCGTCATGTTGATGACCATGCACATTACAGCTCCCACAACATTGATGAACTTGCGCGTTCATGCCCACTTTTGCCGCTGCGGGCGGTTCGGCTCGATAGTGCCCAGGCACATTTACGACGGGCGACCATTCGGGTAACACGGGAATCGGAGGAGGAGCCAGCGGCGTAAACGTGCCTGCGGCATAAACCACTTTGCCATCCACCAGCGTCAACACCGACTCGATGACTTTAATTTCCTCTTCTGTCACTTTGAAATAATCTTTTGAAAGGACGACTAAATCGGCCAGTTGCCCGGCTTTAATACACCCTTTTTTGCCTTGTTCGCTGGAAAACCACGCACTGCCCGCCGTCCATAATTCAAGCGCCACATCACGCGACAGACGGTTATTGTCGTCATACATTTGCATTCCACCCACGGTACGCCCGGAAACCAGCCAGTACAGCGCCGTCCATGGGTTATAGCTCGCCACACGCGTGGCATCAGTGCCAAGGCCGACAGGTAGTTCCGCAGCCAGCATTTTGGCTATCGGCGGTGTCTGTTTAACCGCTTCTGCTCCGTACCGTGCGGCGTAATATTCCCCCTGAAACGCCATGCGATGCTGAACGGCAATCCCGCCGCCTAACGCCTTAACACGCTCGATATTCTTTTCAGTGATGGTTTCTGCGTGGTCAAAAAGCCAGTGCAAACCGTCAAACGGAATATCGCGATTCACCCTCTCAAACACATCCAACATGCGGCTGATGGACTCGTTATAAGTCGCATGTAGACGGAACGGCCAGCGATGCTCAACCAGATGGCGCACCACACGTTCCAGCTCTTGTTCCATCCCGTCGGGCAAATCCGGGCGCGGTTGCAAGAAATCCTCAAAGTCGGCGGCGGAAAAGACCAGCATTTCTCCGGCGCCATTGGCGCGATAGAAATCCGTCCCCTGCCCCGGTTTGAGCATATCCGTCCATTTTTCAAAATCCTCCAGCTCATGCTGCGGACGCTGAGTAAAAAGGTTATAGGCGATACGCACCGTCATCTGTTTTTGCGCATGAAGCTGGTCGATTATCTGGTAATCCTCCGGGTAATTCTGGAACCCGCCCCCGGCATCAATCGCGCTGGTGATGCCCAGCCGGTTGAGTTCGCGCATAAACTGGCGCGTCGAATTTACCTGCATTTCCAGCGGTAATTTCGGCCCTTTTGCCAGCGTTGAGTACAAAATCATCGCATTCGGTTTGGCTATTAACATTCCGGTTGGATTGCCATTGCGGTCGCGCATGATTTCGCCACCCAGCGGATTTGGCGTCTCTTTGGTGTATCCCACTGCTTTTAACGCGGCCTGGTTTAACAGTGCGCGGTCGTAGAGATGCAACACAAAAACGGGCGTATCCGGTGCAGCCTCATTGAGTTCTTCAAGCGTTGGCATACGGCGCTCGGCAAACTGAAATTCCGTCCAGCCGCCGACTACGCGCACCCATTGCGGGAATGGCGTGCGTAAAGCCTGCTCTTTCAACATACGCAGTGCATCTGCAAGGGAAGGCACACCTTCCCAACGTAATTCGAGGTTGTAGTTCAGCCCACCGCGAATCAGATGCAGATGCGAGTCATTGAGACCGGGAATGACGGTATGACTTTTGAGATCGACCCGTTGCGTTTGCTCGTCAGCAAAACTCATTACCCATGATTCGTTACCCACAGCGATAATCTTGCCGTCTTTTATCGCCACCGCTTGCGCCAACGGCGCTTCGCTATCAAGCGTGTGAAATTGTCCGTTTGTGAGAATTAATGAAGCAGATTGCGACATAACCTGTTCTCCGCAGTGAAACGTTATTTTTTCAACCAGCCCGCAAACAGCCGCGTCATACCTGGCATCCAAAGCCAGACCACCAGCGCGACAACCAGCGCATCGTTAATGAGGTGCAACAAAAGCGAGCCATGCCAGGACGGAAAAATCACAGCGGTGATTCGCGGGACAACATTGGTGCTGGGGAAGATCACCGCCAGCGTTATCAGGAATTGCTTCCACTTTGCCGGACGTTTTACGGTCGGCGTTTCCGGGGTAAACCAAAAAACGTTTTCGGTGCGTACTTCCAGATGATCGTCCTGGCTCAGGATCGGTTTGATCTCATCGACGAGCGCTTCCCGCTCCGCCGATTTCGTCCAGGCGGTGAGATTTTCCAGGGTGTCGAAGCGGATAACGATGTTGTAAATATCATTTCCTGTGGTTGGGCGAATAACATGTACGCCAAGATGCCCAGGATAGCGCGCCGCCGCAGGCATGATTTTCGCGAGCCACTCTTCGTAACGCGTAGACTGCCCCGGTATCAGGGCGTGAGTAATTACCAGCGTGACCGTGTTGTTGTCAGCCATCTGTCAGGCTTTCCGTTCCGGTGCGCCATGAACCATGGTGTAGGCGTAATCAACCCCCATGCCATATGCGCCGCTGTGCTCACGCACCAGGTCCATCACCGCATCGTAGGTATCGCGGCGTGCCCAATCACGTTGATATTCGAGCAGCACTTGCTGCCAGGTGACGGGCACAGCGCCGGCCTGCACCATACGGTCAATCGAGCGCTCGTGCGCATCAACAGAAGTCCCGCCCGAAGTATCCGTAACGACGTAAACCTCAAATCCTTCCTCCAGCGCCATTAATGCCGGGAAAGTGAGGCACACTTCTGTCCATAGTGCAGAAATCACCAGTTTTTTGCGCCCGGTCGCTTTCACCGCCGCGACAAAAGCGGCGTCCTCCCATGAGTTCATGGAAGTACGTTCGATAGGCGTAATTTCAGGATGTACCGCCAGCAGTTCAGGCCAGATATAGCCGCTAAAGCTCTTGGTTTCAACCGAGGTGAAAATAGTGGGAACGTTGAAAATCTTGCCGGCTTTGGCGAGCGCTACCGTGTTGTTTTTCAAGGTCTGGCGATCGATATTAGCAACACCAAACGACATTTGCGGTTGGTGATCGATAAAGATCAGTGTGGAGTTAGTTGGGTCGAGAAGTTCACGTATAGACATCAGGTTTCCTTAAATTTCATCAGAATAATTAAGGAGAAAGCACGCAGTGCTGCCTCCCAATTGGCATGAGATCTGGAAATGTCTAACTTAATCGGGTCTTAAGCAGGGGGACGAAGAATAAGAATAGCACCGGTTTCCCCCTGCGCATGGCAAAAGGGAAACCGGTTACAGAATCACTGGCAACGCCACACCGAAACAGAAACTTCAGGCAACGAAAGTTGATGATTTTCAAAACTCGCTTCACCTTCAAGCTGAGTCCAGGCTTTGTTGTTTAGCAATGGCTCCCACGGCAAGTTAACCGCCGTTTCTTCACCCCGGTTGATTGCCACCAGTACCCGCTCGCCCTGATAGACACGAACAAATACCACCACATCACCCTGAGCATAAATGACCTGGCAACCACCGTGGCGCAAAGCGCGACTTTTGTGGCGTAGCTTTCCAAGACGTTGGTAAAGTGCGAGCAAATCCAGATCCTGATGATCCGGGTTCCACGGGAAAGGCTTACGACAGAAGGGATCGTTGTTGCCATCCAGGCCCACTTCATCGCCATAATAAACGCACGGCACGCCTGGCCAGCAATACAGCCACACCACGGCCAACGGCAAGCGCGCAGCATCTTTGCCAAGGATCGACTTGAAACGCGCGGTATCATGGCTATCGAGCTGGTTAAACATCCGCAGTTGCTGCTGGTGAGAAAGCCCGGCGCGATACTCATCCATCCACGTCATGCAGGTTTCGGCGTTGATATGTTGCGGATCGTAGGAAATATCCGTGTTCGCAAGGAATCCCCAGATAGGGAAAGTAAAACCACGATAGTTCATCGCCGCATCTTCGGCATCGGTCTGCAACCACTGACGCGCATCGCCAAAGTGCTCGCCCAAAATATACGCTTCTGGATGGGTTTCTTTTGCCGCTTTGGTGATACCGCTGACATGCAGCAGATTATTCTTCGCACCACCCGCTTCGCCGAGCATGTGCACCACATCAAGCCGCCAACCGTCGATGCCCCATGGTTCCCGCAACCAGTGGCGCACGATACTGTCTTCGCCCTGGTAAATCTCGTCAACCAGCGAAGCTGACTGGTAATCGAGCTTGGGCAAACTGGAATAGCCGAGCCAGTCGAGCGCGCGCCCGTCTTGGTTATAGCTGTAAAAATCCCGCCAGGGTGATTGTGGATTGTGGCTGGCCCCAGTGCTATGCGTTTGCTGGCGATCAAACCATTGATGAGTGTCGCCGCTATGGTTGAATACACCGTCGAGCATCAGACGCATACCGTAACGCTGCGTATTTTTCCGTAGCCGCAGGTACGCGTGATCGCCACCAAACTGGACATCAACGTGGCGGTAATCCTGCGTATCGTATTTATGGACGCTCGGCGCGGTAAAGATCGGATTGAGATACAGCGCGGTGATGCCCAGCATCTTGAGATACGGCAGGTTTTCGCTGATACCGTCCAGATCGCCGCCATAGAACGTTGATCCACCCGCGTCCGCGATCAACGGTTCATCCCAGTCACGCAAGATAATGTCGCGTTTGGCGGCGTGGTGATAATAAACCTGATCCTGCTCCGGCGTGCGTTGCTCGCTGCGGGCGAAACGATCGGGGAAAATCTGATAGAAAACCTGATCCTGCACCCATTGCGGGCCATCATCCGGAAGATCGACCGCAAATTGCTCGAGGCGCGCTGGAGGAATAGAACTCAAACCTTGCGGCGTAAACCAGCGCTGTTTATCCAGCCACAGCAGCTTAAAGCTGTAGCGGCGACGCGGCTGGCCTTCGGATAAATCAATCACACCACGCCAGGCGACCACCCCACTTTCAGGAGCCGCTTTCTGACGAGTCATTTGAAGCGAGGTTTCTTCGTTATCTTTTTCATAGCGCAAAACGACTCGCTGCGGTAAGTCGGTGCCGGAAACCCATAACGTGATGTGCAGCTTATCTTTACGTGTTTGTATGAAAGGGGGCACCGGGAGGTGCCAGGCATTCAACATAATCGTGTCCCCAGATAATTAATTTGCGCCACCTTGCCACAGCGTAGCTGGGGATCACTCATCATTGCTATTTTTATTGGGGGAGGAATACGGGGGTGGAGAAATTAAGCCGTTTGCTTAATAAGTTAGCGCTACCTATAGTGAGAACATTCTCACTGCCTGAGGAAATTGAAATGTCTATCGCCCGCAACCTCACCCTGTTTCTTTTCGTCATTTACTCGGCCAATACACTCGCCAGCTCGCCGTACGAAGGTCTGGAATTTGGCAAGTATAAACAACAGATTACGGTTGACTTAAAAAAGACCTGCCATCCACAAAAGAAAATGTCGGATGAAGCGTGGGGGAACAAAATCCTCTCCAACGAAGATAATAAGCGGTATATCCGTGATGCGAGGATTGCTCTGGAACGCAATAACGAGAAAAACTACTGGGATGCGATAAGTAAGGTCGAGTGCCCGGAGATGTAGTGATACGGCGGATGACGTTTTACGCCATCCACCGTTAATCGGTGCTTAAACTCAGCTGTTGCTTTCGCTCGCGGCCAATATCTGGCGGCGTTTAAACATCCAGCCCACCAGCAGCATCACAATCCATACGCAGCCCACATATAGTGAGATGCGAGTGTCTGGATGCCAGCCAATTAACCCAATGATAAACACCAGGAAGATCAGGCCAACGATGGTGGTTGCAATCCCACCCGGAACCGGGAATTTCAGCGCTTTGGTTTCTTCTGGTGAAAGCTTGCGACGGAAAGCGATTTGCGACAGCAGAATCATTATCCATACCCATACCGTGGCAAAAGTTGCCAGCGATGCAATCACCAGGAAGACGTTTTCTGGAATCAGATAGTTCAGTACCACTGCCAATAACAGCGCAAAGCACATTACTAATACCGTCACCCAAGGGATGCCATGACGTGAAGTTTTAGCGAACACTTTCGGTGCACTGCCCTGCTCCGCCATGCCGTGCAACATACGCCCCACACCAAACACGTCGCTGTTAATCGCTGAAAGGGACGCGGTAATCACTACGAAGTTCAGAATACCTGCCGCAGCGTTAATCCCCATATGCTGGAAAGTCAGCACAAACGGGCTACCTTCTGTTCCCACCAGGTTCCACGGGTAAATGGACATGATGACAAACAGCGTACCCACGTAGAACACCAGGATACGCAGTGGTACGGAGTTGATAGCGCGCGGGATAGATTTTTGCGGATCTTTCGCTTCGCCAGCCGTAATACCGATGATTTCAATGCCGCCATAGGCAAACATCACCATCTGCAACGACATAATCATGCCTATCCAGCCATTGCTGAAGAAGCCGCCGTTGGTCCACAGATTGTGGATCCCTGTCGCCTGACCGCCGTTGCCAATCCCCCACACGATGATGCCAATACCGGCAGCAATCATGATGATGATGGTGGCAACTTTGAAGAACGAGAACCAGAATTCAAGCTCGCCGAACACCTTCACGCTCATCAGGTTGATGGCGCAAATGATTAACACCACGCTCAACACCCAGACCCAATGCGGCACCGCCGGGAACCACAGCCCCATGTAGATACCAAACGCGGTGACATCCGCAATTGCCACAATCAGGATTTCGAAACAGTAGGTCCAGCCGGTGATATAGCCTGCCAGCGGGCCGAGGTTATCTTGCGCATAGCGAGAGAAAGAACTCGCTGATGGGTTATGAACCGACATCTCGCCCAGCGCGCGCATAATAATATATGCCGCCACACCACCGATGATGTAAGCCAGCAACACACTAGGACCAGCCATTTTGATAGCGTCTGCCGAGCCATAAAACAGCCCGGTGCCAATTGCCGAACCCAACGCCATAAAGCGTATGTGCCGGGTACTCAAGCCGCGCTTGAGTTTATTAGCGTTTTCCATTGATTCCACACCCTGCTTAACAATAAAAAAACCACGGAGCAAAGCCCCGTGGTTAAAGAAAATCAAAAATTTTAGTGGGCGGTTGAAGCCACCTGTCGCCCTGCGGCGCGGTCCCAAATGATGGCGAGAACCACCATAATCACCGTTGGCGCTAACCATGCCAGCCCCTGATCGGCTAGCGGCAAACGTGCGGTCCACGCGGGCAAAATATCACTGATTGCCGATGATTTAATCCCATCAAGAATACCAAACAAGGTGCTGATGAGCATTGCTGGAGCAATCACGCGGGTTGAGTTATGCCACCACGGACGGGTAAAGCTCAACACCACCAACGCGATACACGGCGGGTAAATTGCCGTCAGCACTGGAATTGAAACCTGAATCAGATGGCTTAAACCCAGGTTGGAAACCACCATTGAGAACAGGCCCAGGATAAATACCAGCGAGCGATAAGACAGCGGCAAATACTGGCTGAAGAATTCAGCACACGCACATGTCAGGCCAATTGCCGTGACCATGCAAGCCAGGAAAATCAAGGCTGCCAGGAAGAAGCTACCTGCGCCACCGAAGGTATGAGCCACATACGCATGCAGAATTGCGGCACCGTTCGCGTTTTGATCGGCAACCAATGTTGCGCTGTCAGAACCCAGGCGGAACAGAGCCAGATAAATCAGCGTTAAGCCAACACCGGCAATCAAGCCAGCCCAAATGGTATAGCGCGTCAGCAGGCGGGATTCAGTCACCCCACGCGAACGCGCGGCGTTGACAATCACTATGCCGAACACCAGCGATGCCAGGGTATCCATGGTGAGATAACCATTCACGAAGCCGTTTGAGAACGCAGCATTCTGATACGCTTCAGTCGCCGTGCTGATACCGCCCGCAGGCCACAGCATTGCGCCCGCAGCCAACGCCAGCAGCGCGACAATTTTTACCGGGGCCAGCACATGGCCAACGGTGTCTAAAAGTTTGCCCGGATACAGCGAAACGCCGATCACAATCGCAAAGTAAACCAGGCTGTAGATAAACAGCGGTAACTCACCGGTGCCGACCAACGGGGCAATTCCCACTTCAAAAGAAACGGTAGCAGTACGCGGCGTGGCAAACAGCGGCCCAACAGCCAGATAGCAGATAGTGGCTAACAACACACCAGCACGGCGGCCAATTGGTGAGCTGAGGCTATCAATGCCCCCACCGACACGAGCGATGGCGACAATAGTTAGTACCGGCAGACCTACAGCCGTTACCAGGAAGCCAAGTGATGCAATCCAAACGTGTTCACCCGCTTGTAGCCCCACCATAGGAGGGAAAATGATATTGCCTGCGCCGACAAACAGCGCAAAGGTCATAAAGCCCAGTGCGAGGATGTCTCGAGATTTCAAATGATGGGTCATAAAATATTTGCAGCCTGTGGATGTGTGGTGTTGAAAGTATTCAAATTTTTATACCTGTTAACTCGGCATAAAAGCGGCAATCAGTAGACTCGACAGCGGAAAATCCTTTCCGGGATCGGTGGAGAAGAATAGTTGTTTGAATTACCACTCATATCCAGTCGGTCTGCCAATCACAGGGCGGCAATTAAAACGCTTATAGCGTTTGAAGGCAAGAACGGATCCAGAAACCAGATTGATATCCTTTAATTAACAACATATTTAGTGAATCTGATTAATCATAAGAAAAGATTATGGTCTTTTGTGTGGTTAAATTATAAACAATCGAGGATTTTTTATTAACATGTGGGCAAAAAAAACACAGGCCAGAAAACTGGCCTGTGGAAAGTTATTTTGACACTTATTGCGCTAATGTCGGATGACGCTTCGCTTATCCAGGCGACGAAAACTGATTATCAGTCTATTTCTCGCTAACGATTAACCGCTCGGGCAAAACAAAGGAAAACGTCGAACCTTTGCCCGGTTGGCTTTCAATATTCAGGCGTGCGTCATGGTGACTTAAAGCGTGTTTGACTATCGCCAGCCCAAGCCCGCTGCCGCCCGTCTGACGCGAACGCGCTTTGTCGACGCGGTAAAAACGCTCCGTCAGGCGCGGAAGGTGTTCTGCTGAAATCCCCGGACCATTATCAGTCACGCTAAAACTTGCCCCACCCGCCACGCGTTTCCAGCTCACCGTAATATGCGTGCCTTCTGGCGTATGGTTGACCGAGTTATAAACAAGATTGGAAATCGCACTCCTGAGTTGCTCGTCATTGCCAAAGACTTTGAGCGTGGGGTCGATATCAAATTGTATCGTCTGCCGTTCATGGCTGAGAGTTTGCGCCTCACGTTCTACAACACGCAGCATCAGCGGCACATCAATCTTTTCATTGAGCACCATGGCCGGAGCGGCTTCTATTTTTGAAAGCGTCAGAAGCTGCTTAACCAACCCTTCCATGCGCGAAGTTTGCTCGCGCATCGTGCCTAATGCTTTCTCACGCAGCGGTCCTTCAAGCGTCTGGTCCTGCATCATCTCCAGATAACCTTGCAGCACCGTGAGCGGCGTTCGCAGTTCGTGGCTGACGTTAGCAAAGAAATTACGTCGCGCCCCTTCAAGCTGGTGCATCTGAGTCACATCTCGCGCCACCAGCAGCCACTGCTCATCGCTGTAGGGCATCACACGGAACTCCAGATGGCGGCCCGTATTGAGTACCAAAGTTAACGGTCGTGAAAACTCTTTTTGCGACAGATAGCGAGTAAATTCCGGGTAGCGCAATAAGTTAAGGATGTTCTGCCCGTTATCGTCCGGCCAGCGTAACCCCAGCAATTGTTGCGCCAGACCGTTACACCAAAAAATCGTCCCTTCTTCCGTGGTCAGAACCACCGCATCGGGCAGAGATTCGGCTCCGCTACGAAAACGCTTAATCAGATTGCCTAACTCTTTGCGGCGCTTTTTGTTGCGCAGCTGCATCTGATGAAGACCGTACAACAGGGGATCCCAACTCCCGCGCCCTGGCGGCGGCGTCATACTGCGATCCACCCACAGCCACCACGATAAACGCAGTAAATTCCAGAAATGCCAAACCAGCAGTCCGGTGACTGCCAGTAATAAAAACCACGGTAAATGGCCGAAAATAAGACCTAAGATGGCGGCGGGTATGCAACAGAGCACCAGCTCCATCACCAGCCTTTTCCATGACAACCTTTCCAGCACGCGTCATTCTCCTGACAAGGAATTAAAAGCGGGTTGAGAACCGATAACCCGTACCGCGTACTGTTTGTACCATTCTGTCATGTCCACTATGTTCAAGCGCTTTGCGTAACCGCCGAATATGTACGTCCACCGTTCGGTCTTCGACATAAACATTGGTGCCCCATACATGATTAAGCAGTTGCTCACGGCTATACACCCGTTCCGGGTGTGTCATAAAGAAGTGTAATAATTTAAATTCTGTTGGCCCCATATCCAACGGGTTCTCACCAGTCATGACGCGGTGCGATGACGGATCAAGGCTCAGTCCGTGCATCTCAATCACCTCTTCCACCGCCATCGGAGAGATGCGGCGCATCACAGCTTTAATGCGTGCCACCAGCTCCTTCGGGGAAAACGGTTTGGTAATATAGTCATCGGCTCCAACTTCAAGCCCTCGCACGCGGTCTTCTTCTTCGCCACGCGCCGTCAGCATCATGACAGGGATTTCACGTGTTAATGCTTCACGTTTCAGATGCTTAATGAATTGAATACCTGAACCACCCGGTAACATCCAGTCCAGTAAAATTAAATCCGGAAAGGGTTCGATAAGCAGATTCACTGCACTGTCATAATCTTCCGCTTCTACAGGATGAAAACCGTTTTGTTCGAGCACAAAGCTCACCATTTCACGGATTGGAGCTTCATCTTCTACGACTAAAATACGCTTCGCCATGATTCGCCCTGCTCAAGGAATAATTATTGTTGTTTCAATGCGGTGCCATTATGCGTCAGATTTATGACAGATTTATGAAAAACATAAATGCCTGGCGACTCATCACAATGAATTATGACACTCAATTGTGTCGTTCTTGCTCATCCGCTTTATAATCCCGCCACGCTTTTTTATGCCAAGGGACAACCAATGCGCATTATTCACACATCAGACTGGCATCTTGGTCAAAATTTTTATACCAAAAGCCGTGGGCCAGAGCACCAGGCGTTTCTTGAATGGTTGCTGCAAGCCGCAGTCGAGCATGATGTGGATGCGATAATTGTCGCAGGCGATATTTTTGATACCGGCTCGCCGCCGAGTTACGCGCGCGAATTGTATAACCGTTTTGTGGTGCAACTGCAGCAAACGGGCTGCTCCCTTGTGGTGCTGGCGGGAAACCACGATTCCGTTGCCACGCTGAATGAATCTCGTGAATTAATGGCGTGCCTGAATACTTATGTCATCGCCAGTGCGCGGCATGATGCCAGCCAGCAAGCTATCGTACTCAACACTAAATCGGGCGAACCGGGTGCCATTCTTTGTCCGATTCCGTTCCTGCGCCCCCGGGATATTCAAAACAGCCAGGCGGGACTTTCCGGCCACGAAAAGCAGCGTTCGTTGATGGAAGCCATCAGCGAACATTACCAACAGTGTTACACCGCCGCCTGCGAATTACGCGCTGATGCGAAGCTGCCGATTATCGCTACCGGCCATTTAACCACCGTGGGCGTAACCAAAAGCGATGCGGTGCGCGATATTTACATCGGCACACTGGATGCTTTCCCGGCGCAGCATTTCCCGGCTGCCGACTACATCGCACTCGGCCATATCCATCGCGCCCAACTCATTGGTGGCACTGAACATATTCGCTATAGCGGCTCGCCCATCCCGTTAAGTTTTGACGAAACGGGCAAGAACAAAAGTGTTTATCTGGTTGAGTTTGCCGAAGGCGTGCTTCATGAAGTGACTCCGCTAACGGTGCCTGTCAGCCAGCCTTTAGCAGTCATCAAAGGTTCTCTGAGTGAAATCGAGCAGCAACTCGCGCAGTGGCGCGATGCACCAGCAGAACCCAAAGTTTGGCTGGATATTGAAATCGCTACCGAAGAATATCTGCATGATATGCAACGCCATATTCAGCAATTAACCGAAACGCTCCCCGTCGAAGTGGTGTTGCTGCGCCGCAGCCGCGAACAGCGCGAGCGCGTTATCGCCCAGCAACATAAAGAAACGCTGAGTGAACTGACGGTTGAAGAGGTTTTTGAGCGCCGCCTGGTTCAGGAAGACACCTCCGAAGAACGCGCACAACGTTTGCGAACGCTATTTGCCCAAACGGTGGCGAGCCTGCATGACGTGGAGGAAGAAGCATGAAAATCCTTAGCCTGCGCCTAAAAAATCTCAACTCCCTGAAAGGGGAATGGAAAGTCGATTTCACCCGCGAACCGTTCGCCAGCAACGGTTTGTTTGCCATAACCGGGCCAACAGGAGCCGGGAAAACCACGCTGCTCGATGCGATTTGTCTCGCGCTTTACCACCAGACACCGCGCCTCAATACCGTCACGCAATCGCAAAATGATCTCATGACGCGCGACACCGCCGAATGCCTGGCGGAAGTGGAATTTGAAGTAAAAGGGGTTGCCTATCGTGCATTCTGGAGCCAGAACCGGGCGCGCAATGCGGCCAACGGCAATCTACAAGCCCCGCGTGTCGAGCTTGCAGAAATGGCAAGTGGCAGGATTATTGCCGATAAAGTGAAAGACAAACTTGAGGTTACGGCCAAACTCACCGGTCTGGATTACGACCGTTTCACCCGCTCAATGATGCTATCCCAGGGCCAGTTTGCTGCGTTCTTAAATGCCAATGCCAATGACCGCGCCTCTTTGCTCGAAGAGCTGACCGGAACTGAAATTTACGGCACCGTTTCTGCGGCGGTGTTCGAGAATCATAAAAATGTGCGCAGCCAGCTTGAGAACCTGCAAGCGCAGGCCGCTGGCGTGGCATTGTTAAGTGAAGAGCAGCACCAGCGGCTTTCTGAGAGTTTGCAGACCTTGAGCGCTGAAGAAAAAGCGCTACTCGCAGAACAAATGAAACTCCAGCAGCATCAGCAATGGCTAGGCCAACTGACGCAGTTCACGCAAAAACATGCGCAGGCAGAACAATCGTTGAATGCGGCGAACCGGGCAATAGAAGCTGCCGCCCCAGAATTAGATAAACTGACTCGCGCACAACCGGCAGAAAAACTGCGCCCTGACTGGCAACGTTTGCAGGAGTTGCAGGCAACGTTGCAAAACACACATGCTCAGTGTGAAGAAGTGAATGCTCGCTTACATCAGGCGACAGTACGACGCCAGCAGACACGGCAGGCTGCCGCAAGCATGGCTGCTAAACTCACGCAGGAAAGCACGCAACTCCAGGAATGGCTGAAATCTCACGACCGATACCGCCAATGGGGGACTGAGCTGGCGGGCTGGCGCATGGGGTTTGGTCAGCAGCAGCGTGAGGCTGAAAAACTACAGGAATTGCAGCGTAATATCGATTCAAGCCAGAAGAAACTCGAACTTCTGCCAGTCGCTGAAATGTCTATCAGTGCTGATGAAGTAAGTGCCTACTTACAAGCAACGATGGCTGCACGTCCGCAGCGCCAGCAGCTCGCCACATTACAGCCTCAATTTTCATCGCTTCTCAAACGCAAATCGCAGCAACAACAAGAGATTGCCGCCCTCGAAAAACAAATTTCCGAGGGTGATGCGGAGCTGGTTTTAAAGCGCCAGCAATATAAAGAACGCCGCCAGCATGAGAGTGATCTCGAGAAAGTGTGTGAGCTTGAACTGCGTATCGTCAGCCTTGAAGCCGAGCGCGCTCGTTTACAGCCTCATCAACCTTGCCCTCTGTGCGGCTCGACGCAACATCCGGCGGTCTCTGATTATCAGGCGATTCAGCCCGGAGAAAATCAGCAGCGGCTAGCCGAACTTAAACGTGAAGTTGCCATTCTTGCGGAAGCAGGCTTTGCGATGAAAGGCCAGCTTGATACACAGCGTAAACAGCGCGAAAACCTGCTGGCGGCTATCACTGCGCTGAATGAAGAAGAAAACGGATTGCGCTTACGCTGGCAACAACTGTGCGCAAATCTGCAACTGACTCTCGCGCCAGAAGACGACCTCCAGCAGTGGCTGGAAAGTGAAGAACAGCGCGAACAACAGTTACATCACTTAAGCCAGCGCATTGTGCTGGAGGAGCAGCTTGCTCAGACACGTGCTCAACACGCTAAACTCGTCGCTGAAATTGCTATACAGCGCGAAGCAATCACTACCGCGCTTAATAACGCTGGGCTGCAATACCCGACGCCTGGCGAAGAGAATAACTGGCTGGCGGAGCGTCAGCAGGAATTACAACAGTGGCAACAGCGCAATGAACAGCTTCCCCGCGTGCAACAGCAACTGACGTTGCTGGAAAACGTGCTCAGTACATTTATAGACGATGGTACTTCGCCTGCGCCGCTATCGGAAAACGAACAGAATGAGGCATTACAGAACTGGCATAGCCTGCACAGTAATTGTATTGCGCTGGAAAGCCAGTGGCGGACGCTGCAACAGCAACACAAGCAAGAAGAAACGCGCGTTGCTCAGGCAAGCGAGCAATTCCTCGCAGCACTCGCCGCCAGCCCGTTTGCCGATGTGCAAACATTCCAGGCGGCGTTGCTGAATGAAGCCGAATGCCAAAGACTCGAACTTAAAAAACAACAGCTTGAGCAACAACTTCAGCAGCAGACCGTGCTCTTCGGGCAGGTTGAAAAAGCATTGGCAGAACACAAATCTGCACGCCCGGAAACGCTGGTTGCCGATGTCGAGCTTAATGCCCTGCAAGACCAACTGACGCAATGCAATCAGCAGCTGCGCGACAACACGACACAGCAGGGGCAAATTCAGCAACAGCTCCGCCATGACGCAGAAAACCGCCAGCGCCAGCAAGGGTTGATGCAGGCTATTGTTGAGTGCCAGCAGCAAGTTGAAGACTGGGGCTATCTCAATGCGCTGATTGGTTCGAAGGAAGGTGACAAATTCCGTAAATTTGCCCAGGGACTGACGCTCGATAACTTAGTGTGGCTGGCAAACAACCAGCTCAACCGTTTACACGGGCGCTATTTGCTGCAACGCAAAGACAGCGAAGCGCTGGAGTTGCAGGTGGTCGATACCTGGCAGGCCGATGCGGTGCGCGACACTCGCACGCTTTCTGGCGGAGAGAGTTTCCTGGTCAGTCTTGCACTCGCGCTGGCACTTTCTGACCTGGTCAGCCATAAAACACGAATCGACTCGCTATTCCTTGATGAAGGTTTTGGCACACTGGATGCAGAAACGCTGGATACCGCGCTGGATGCGCTCGACACGCTTAATGCCAGCGGTAAAACCATCGGTGTTATTAGCCACGTCGAAGCGATGAAAGAGCGTATTCCGGTACAGATTAAGGTGAAGAAGATTAACGGATTAGGCGTAAGTCGGCTGGCGAAAGAGTTTGCGGTCGGGTGATCCCTCTAACTTTCTGGAATGGACGGCTTCCATCTAAGAAGCCGTATTCTGATAGCACCGCCTGATGCTCAGCCAATATTAACCGTACTACCACCAATAACAACGCCACCACAATCAATAGCATCACCGGCTCTCGCTGCGGGAAGACCATCAATAAATACGGTGCCTGAACCACACGCTATTTTACGCGGGTGAAGCGGATGTTCAGGTTTGTCATGGGGTGTCAGTGGATCGCCCATTCGGGCTGCCGGTAACCCGTCAATGGATACGGTTGGTGAACCCGCTGTGATGACAGTTTCGCGGTAGCCATCATGTTGGGAGCCTTTGTCATTGAGTTTTGCGGCGAAGGGCATATTCTATCTCCGGGATTGTTTAATGGTTTCACATCAAAATATTAATATAGAAATATATTAACTCTATCAAATCAGTCTTCATCAAACAGAGACTTGATTTTTCTTCCATCAATTTCCACACTAACCTGATTAGACATTATGTTAATTTCATTATCATTATTTATGCCGTCAAAATTGACCATATAAAAAATATTTTTCATTCCCTCTTCTTTGTATTGATACCCTCCACATAGCCTACTATATTTGTAAGCATAAATAGTCTCACCAGTTAAATAACAGTCATATATTTCCATATCAATTATTGTAAACAAATAGTTG
Organism: Buttiauxella agrestis ATCC 33320; assembly: GCF_000735355.1. Taxonomy (GTDB): domain Bacteria; phylum Pseudomonadota; class Gammaproteobacteria; order Enterobacterales; family Enterobacteriaceae; genus Buttiauxella; species Buttiauxella agrestis. The sequence goes on along the minus strand of NZ_JMPI01000020.1, from coordinate 28,822 downwards.
TATATATCGCGTTCTACAAACCATTCATCATTAACCAAATTATATTCTGCAGTTCCAATCTCATAATTTTTTTATCGTGAAAAAATTCAAAACTATCATTGAGCATTACTGTATATGAAAAGGTCTCTCCTGGTTGAAATTCAGCCCAGTCTTCCTTATCAAAATTACCACCGTAATCACACATTGAACCTAAATAATCCAGTAATATATTGCTGGTAGTTACGAAAAAACCTGAGCCACATGACATGGATTTAGCTACACCGTGTTTGTTAGGTTTCTCAGATGATAAATACAAAGGGAATTCTATTTTCCGAATATAAAAAGTTTTAGTACCGAGATTTTTAATGGTAACCGTTGCTAAAACATCATTGTTCTTTTGTTCAATCGAAAGGCCAATATCGGCATTAAATTTTGTGTTTTTATATATTTTTTAAAATCAAAAACAGTATATTCATCATATTTTTCGTTCAGAAAATGAACCTCCGCCTTTTCATAGTCTGTACCATTGAACCCTCGCTTACCATACCCATATTTCATAACTGTTAAATCACCGGCAACCAACTGAAATGATAATAAAAAAAATACCCCTATAAGCGGAAGACTTAATGATTTATTTTTAACGATATGTAACATTCCCTTGTCCTTATATGATCGTGTTTGGTTGTCAAACTATCAAAGGGTTATACTATTATTTCAAAATATTTTTCAATGTTATAAGAATTATCAAAAACATTCTCGCTTCCCTTATCTATAAGTTTCATCGCCCCGGACTGGTGCTCTATAAGGGTCCACTTATCCTCTTCTGTTGGCTCCCTTCTGTGACCATCAACATCGTAATCAACTGTACCCATTCCTCCTAAGGAAGAATCGACAAATTTCTTCTTAAAATGACTTATTTCATGGCACAGTGTAGATACACGAGAACTCTCTCCCATTACCTCTCCACAAGCCCTCATATTTTTAGCATTTATTCTCCCAGTAAAATTTATCCCTATATTTACTTTGTAGTTATCTTGTTGTTCTGGATTTACATAAGCACAAAATGTATCCGGAAGATTGGGGTCTCGGGGGATTTTAGAATTGGTTGGAGCCTCAGGGTTATCAGGATCATAGATTAAATTGATATAACTATCGGTTGTTAATTTTTTCTTAATCTCGCAAAGCCTTCTGATGCAATCTTTCATAACATCTAATGCTTTTATTTCAACAATATTTTCGACTCCTTTTATCGGCATGTTTACATGAACCAATCGTGCACCTTTGGAGCCAAATATAGCGTAAAATTCCTCTTGCTCGTCATTACCCCAGTTTTCAAGATCTTTTTTCCTTCGCGCCAGCACTCTATCCATGGCTTCGCCAGCCTCTTTCATCATTGCATTGAAATCATTAATTTTACATTGATTAATGATTGTTGTTTTCTTTGATGGTTTTCCTTTTGTTGTATTACTCATTTTCATCTCCCCAAAATGTATCAAAGTCAGGACTAAACAGTTTAATTTCTATCTCGTTGTCATCATCTTGTATAAATAATTCCGTATTACCCTCTTTATCTGTTACTCCTTCCTTCTGTGCTCCATCAGCGAAATAAGCAATATATTTTATGTCGATATAAGGAGAACCATCGGTATCTTTAAAGTTAAACAAGATCTTATATTCATCAGGTTCATCCTCATCTTTTGGCTCATCCTGCTCACCTGAGCCATCGCCACCGGAATCTCCACCACCACCTTCGTCACTATCCTCCGGCGACTCATCTGCCGAATCATCCTCATCGCCCAGACGGCTCAGTACCGCCGCCTCCAGGGTCTTCACCGCTGTCCCCGGACTTCCCCCACCGTTAAGATTGATTTTCAGCCCGGTGATATCCACGCCGCCGGGATGAATGACAATGAATGAGCTGCCCATTTTCAGCGTGATTTTGCTGTTGCTCTGCAACACGATGTCACCCTGCGCATCCACACCCAGCGCACCCGCCACTTTCTGCGCCTGGTCACCTTTCACTTCCAGGCTGTGACTGCCCTTCACCAGGCTGATATGGTCTTTTGTCGTGCTGTGCTGCTGGCTGCCTTTTACCGTGACTTTACGGTCGCGCTCCACGTACAGATTGTCATCGCGCCCGCTGTTTACCGTCCGGTCGCGGGTGACTTTCAGCGTCTGGTCATTGCGCACGGTGATGCTGCGGTCGTGCGCTACGGTGATTGTCTGGTCGTGCCCGGCGACGCTCTCCTTGCCGATTTTCACCGTCTGCCCCAGCCCGACCGTGACCTGCTGGTTATTGCCGATGGTTTCTGTATGGTCGACTTTCACATTGGTGTCGCGGTTATTCAGCACCACCGTTTTCATGTCCTTCTGGGCATGCATCGACAGCAATTCCTGGCCGGTCTGGTCCTCGAACATCAGTTCGTTGTATCCATTACCCTTATACGTCTGCGAGCGTATCGCCATCTGGGTTTTCGTCCCCGGCAGGTCGCCCGGTGCACGGTTGGCGGCGTCGGGCGATGAAATCGTAATCCGACTCCATAAACTGCACACAGAATTCGCGTGCCGGATGCGGGCGGCGGAACAGCGCGTCATGCGTGCGGATACGCATTTCTTTGAGCAGTTTGGCAAAAATATACTGGATGTCGTAGTTCTGAAAGCTGCGGCAGTTCTGCCGTTGTGAACTGCGCCAGAACTCGGGTCGTACCGTCATGCGGTAGAGCGTCTGGTGTTTACCGCTGTCACCCTGTTCGCAGAAGGTGACGATACCGCGCACCCGGCGCTTGATCACATCGCCCTGCCAGATGGTGAGCAGCGCGAATTCATCGAGAATAGCTTTAAAGCCAATCGCCGGGTCATTGCAGGCGACGGTGATCTCCAGGCTGAACAGGGAGGAGAGGGACTGCTTTAGCGTAAAGTTCACCACCGCAAAGGTGTCCGCAGGTGTACGCCCGGCGGTGAAGGTAAAGCGGGCGCCGTCTGAGGCCATGATGGAAGTCCTTTCCTGTCCGTGGAGTTATTGACCAGAGCACATAGTCGAAACTGAATCATAACCCTGATAAATATAATAAAATCAACAATATAATGGACGTGAAAGATAAGATTGGAAGAGCGAGATGACTGTGACAGGTGTCACATAAAAGAAAATAGGGAAACCTACAAATGGTTCAGGCGTTCAATAGATTATTTTTTGCCGGATGTCGCTAACGCTAATCCGACCTAAGTATGAGATCTCACAGGACGGATTAACGCAGCGTCATCCACCAGCTTTTACTTCTCCAGCGGCCACAACCACGCCGCACCGCGTACGCCGCTGGAGTCGCCATGAACCGCTTTGCGAATCGGGGTTTCGCATTCACCGCCAAAGACCCACGGCTTCACTAGCTGCGGCACTGTTTTGTACAAACGTTCGTTGTTACTCATACCGCCGCCGAGCACGATCACATCGGGATCAATAATATTGACAATGTGGGCCAGTGATTTTGCCAGGCGCATTTCGTAGCGAGCGATCGCCAGTTCTGCAACCGGATCCTGTTGCTCGACTAAATGCATGATCTCATTACCCTTAAGGGCATGACCACTCAAACGAAGGTAATCTGTACCGAAGCCCGTGCCGGAAATAAAGGTTTCGATACAGCCTTGTTTGCCGCAGTAGCAAGGCACTTCCTCGCGAAAACGCAATTCGTCTTCATCCATCCATGGTAAAGGGTTATGGCCCCACTCACCCGCCGTACCGTTGCCGCCAATCAGGCTACGCCCGTTAATGGCGATGCCCGATCCACAGCCTGTACCGATGATCACCGCGAAAACCATTGCCGCACCGGCTGCAGCCCCGTCGGTTGCTTCAGAAACCGCCAGACAGTTAGCATCATTAGCAAGACGAACTTCACGCTGCAGAGCATCACACAGATCTTTATCGAAAGGTTGGCCGTTAAGCCAGGTTGAGTTGGCATTTTTGACCACGCGGGTATAAGGCGAGATCGAACCGGGTATACCGATACCTACGGTTCCAGTCTCACCAGTGGCCTCTTCTGCCAGGCGCACCAGCTCAACAATCGTGCCGATAGTCTGCTGGTAATCGTTTTTCGGCGTTGGCAAGCGATGGCGGAAAAGTTGTTTCCCGTCGTTGGCCAGAGCGATAACTTCTGTTTTTGTTCCACCTAAGTCGATACCAATACGCACGGCGATGCCCTCATTTAATTATTGTTATCAATAGAATAGAAGTGCAGCCCCGTAAAGGCAATGAAACACAGCGCCCGATTCGTTATCATGCCCGCTGCGTTTAACTGACAGTCCGGGAAATAATCATGGTGTGGTTCAAAAATTTAATGGTTTACCGTTTAAGCCGTGACATCACGCTTTCAGCGGATGACATGGAAAAACAGTTGGCCGCGTTTACTTTCACCCCTTGCGGTAGCCAGGATATGGCCAAGACCGGCTGGGTGTCGCCGATGGGTTCGCACAGCGATGCATTAACCCATGTTGCCAACGGGCAGATTGTGATTTGCGCCCGTAAAGAAGAAAAAATTCTCCCGGCTCCGGTGATTAAACAAGAACTGGAAGCGAAGATCAGCCGCCTTGAAGCCGAACAAGCTCGTAAGCTGAAAAAAACCGAGAAAGATTCCCTGAAAGATGAAGTGCTGCATTCTTTGCTGCCACGCGCTTTTAGTCGTTTCAATCAAACCATGATGTGGATTGATACCGTAAACGGTTTAATCATGGTGGATTGTGCCAGTGCCAAGAAAGCAGAAGATACTCTGGCGTTGCTGCGTAAAAGTCTTGGTTCGTTGCCAGTGGTGCCGCTTGCGCTCGAAAACCCAATTGAGCTGACACTGACCGAATGGGTTCGCTCAGGCGACGTACCTCCCGGCTTTGCGCTAATGGATGAAGCCGAGCTGAAAGCCATTCTTGAAGGCGGCGGTGTGATTCGTTGCAAGCAGCAGGACCTGGTTTGCGACGAAATTGCCGCACATATCGAAGCCGATAAAGTGGTCACTAAACTGGCTCTTGACTGGCAAGAACGTATTCAGTTTTTAATTGCTGACGACGGTTCGATTAAGCGTTTGAAATTTGCGGATACTATCCGTGAACAGAACGATGACATCGACCGCGAAGATTTTGGCCAACGTTTTGATGCTGATTTTATTCTGATGACAGGTGAATTAGCGGCGTTGATCAAAAGCCTGGTTGAAGCGTTAGGCGGCGAAGCCCAGCGCTAAAATCCGTTCCCTCTTCCCTATGGGAAGAGGGAAATAAATACATTATTTGTCGGCCAGATAACGGCAAAGATAGGAAGTCGGTTCAGCGACTTGTAAATGGAATTCACTGTGCCCAGGAACATGGAACACGGTGCCCGCAGCATACGTTTTCCATTCGGTTTCGCCCGGCAGTAAAACATGCAATGCCCCACTCACCACTGTCATTTCTTCTGGTTGAGCTGTGCCAAAAGTATATTCACCTTCAGCCATGACCCCAACACTTGCGCGGCCAGTGCTGCTGCTGGTAAACCCAATAGATTTCACTTTACCGGAAAAGTACTCATTACTTTGAAGCATGACCAGGCCCTTTTAAAAATAGTTGAAAAAACAATATAGAGGGGAACTTAAGAGCCTGTCACGCAAATTATTGCCTGCCGTTAAGCGAGCAATTCCGACGCCAGCCGAGCAATCAGCACGTTCGATAACAATACCGGAACATCCAATGATTTTTGCAGCAAATCACGATGTTTTTGATGAAAACCCAGGCAATCCAGAAGCAGTACATCCGCACCATCTGCTACCAGTTTCTTTCCTGCATCGATTAGATCCTGTTCCGTTCCATGAATCGGATTCGCCAATTCATACAGCGGTTCACTCTCTAAAAGTTGCCATTTTTGGCTCTGGAATTTAAGCATTTCAGGCACCGGGATAATAATCCCGACCTGATGCCCGACGACAATCGAGGCTACCAGCGGCGGGATGATGCGCTCTGGCTCCAGCAAAATACCTTTACGTACCGTTAGATTGGCAAAACGGTGTGAACTCATGAGTAAAATGACATCGAAACCCTGGTTATCCAGTACTTCAAGCACGTCCTGTAACGCACGCTCTACTTTCTGCTTCCCCAAAGAAATCAGAAGATTACCGGATAAAAGAGTGAGTAAAGGTTCTTCACCTGCCTCCGGAGCATATTCCGCCATCACTTCGTCATGCGAAAGATTACCAAGCAAGCTGAATAGTTTGATTTGATCAGCAGAAATGTGATCCGTGAGTAGCGGCAGGATTTCACTGACCGGAACAACGCCGATGGTGATAATTGCCAATGTTTGTTTCATGTTTCGTTCCGCCCTTGTCCCATATCAGCCCCTCACTGCTGCGCTGGTATCTTTCCTGTGAATGATACTCTGCTGAAGGTCGTTCAATAATTAACCACAAAGCGTAGCAGCATAATTGCAGAGCATCTGCCGGAATATTCAACGAAACGCCAACGACATTAGTACAACATCACGATAATTATTTTTTAACAAATGGATTAACTGAAAGATGTGATTTATCGCAGGTCATTGAGTTAATTCAAAAGAGGGAGAAGATGCGGCATCCTTGCCAGTGACACTAGGTTTTTTGCGGATCTTCGTAACGCCGCTTAGCATCCCGCGCTTCTTGTTCTGTTTCATGCTCGCTAATTAGCGTGTCAGGATGGGGATGGTCGGCACGAAGTTGATACCAGGTCACTGTTTGGTCCGTTGCGCCTTTTTCAACGGCAACAATTCGCGCTTCCCGTGGATATGGAGGATTGCTCGCCATCGCTCTTCCTTAGGTTATGGATGAGCGTTAAGTATAGACAATGATTAGCTGGCATGAGCCGTATGCAATGCCGCCAGCACCGCGGCGACGATTTCTTCAGGGGAACGCGTGGCATCAACAACATGGTGTGCGGCCTGGTTATAGAGCGCTTCACGGGCCGCAAGCACTTCGACGATTTCATCGGTAATCGGCCTACCGGTAAGCGTAGGACGCTGGCCTTCTTCCGGGAAAGCTTCTAAGCGTGAGGCCAGGATTTGCGCCGGTGCACGCAGGTAGATAACCACGCCGTGCTCGCGCATAAACTGACGATTGCTTTCGGCCAGCACCATGCCGCCCCCGGTCGCAATAACCGTACCTGGCGCCGTAACGCTTTGCAGCGCACCAGACTCACGGCGACGAAAACCGTCCCACCCTTCTTGTGCGACGATATCGGCAACGCTCATTTTGGTGGTCGTTAAAAGGTAATGGTCGGTATCAACAAAGTTACAGCCCAATGCCTGCGCTAATGCAACACCCACGGTTGTTTTGCCACAACCTCGTGCGCCGACTAAATAAATGGGTTGAGTCATCGGTGGCTAATCCTTAGAAGTCCGCCAAAGAGTGTCATCATACCAGCAAGCTAGTACGCGGTGTAGAATTACATCGGTATTAAGCGCTTTTAGAGCGACTGGCCACAAGCAGCCACTTTTCGAGTTCGTTCGCAAATAACTGACGGTCACGCTGATTAAGGCTGTCAGGCCCGCCGGTCTGCACACCACTGGCTCTCAATGTATCCATAAAATCACGCATCGTAAGGCGTTCACGAATGGTGGCAGGAGTGTAAAGTTCGCCGCGAGGATTGAGCGCAATCGCGCCCTTTTCCAGCACATCGGCAGCCAAAGGAATATCCGCCGTCACCACTAAATCGCCTTTTTCACAGCGCCTGACAATTTCGTTATCGGCCACATCAAAACCCGATGCCACTTGCAGGCTACGAATAAAACGCGAAGGCGGCGTTTTCATTCCCTGGTTTGCCACCAGAGTTACCATGGTTTGCGTGCGTTCAGCGGCACGAAACAACACTTCTTTTATCACTTTTGGACACGCATCTGCATCCACCCAAATTTGCATCACGACTCCTGATTGCCGACGCTGATGGATGGGATCTTGCCGTGCTTTTTCAGAATCGCAAACTTTATCTTTGCCTGCGGTTAGCCGAAGCCAGTGAAATCACGTTAAGCTATGCTCATCACACAACTCAAAACGATGGAGTGAGACTTTGGATAAGAAAATTGGATTTATCGGTTGCGGCAATATGGGAAAAGCCATTCTTGGTGGTCTGATAGCCAGTGGGCAAGTGCTTCCAGGCAACATCTGGGTCTATACACCATCGCCCGATAAAGTCGATGCCTTGCGCGAGCAATACGGTATTAATGCCGCGCAAAGTGCACAGGAAGTTGCTCAAATTGCCGATATCGTTTTCGGTGCGGTGAAGCCCAATGTGATGCTAAAAGTGCTCGGTGAAGTCAATTCCAGCCTGAATAAAGATACGGTGGTGATTTCCATTGCCGCAGGCATCACACTGGATTCGCTGGCAAAAGCCCTGGGACACGACCGTAAAATTATCCGTGCCATGCCCAATACGCCAGCCCTGGTGAATGCCGGGATGACCTCAATCACGCCAAACGCGTTAGTCACCTCTGAAGATATTGCCGATGCGGTGAATATTTTCCGCAGCTTTGGTCTTGCTGAGGTGGTGTCGGAAACCATGATTCACCCGGTTGTGGGCGTGAGCGGTTCCGCCCCGGCATATGTGTTTATGTTTATTGAAGCGATGGCTGATGCTGCGGTACTGGGCGGAATGCCGCGTAAGCAGGCTTATCAGTTCGCGGCACAAGCGGTTATGGGTTCGGCGAAAATGGTTCTGGAAACCGGCCAGCATCCGGGCGAGTTGAAGGATATGGTCTGCTCACCCGGCGGAACAACGATTGAAGCGGTAAAAGTTCTGGAAGAAAAAGGGTTCAGAGCTGCTGTGATGGAAGCCGTGGTGAAGTGTATGGCGAAGTCTGAGCATTTAGGTAAATCGTAATCCTTATGCCCTCTCCTGCTTTCAGGTGAGGGCTTTATGCTGCTATATCAGCCACTTCAGTACGGCTTCGTCCAAGTTTTTTAGCTTTATACAACGCCACATCTGCCGCTTTTAACCATTCTCGATAGTTCACCATGTGCTTATTGAACTCCGCAACGCCCACGCTTATGCGCAGCGGTACATGAGGTGCTCGCGGTAAACGAAACTCGTCGAGATAGTCACGAACGCGAGCCATCGCCTGGATTGCACTTTCTTGCGGCGTCCCTGACATAATGACCCCAAACTCATCGCCACCGAACCGCCCTATCACATCGGTAATTCGCAGGCTAAGCTGCAAATGTTCAGTAATGGCGAGAATGGCTTCATCACCCACATCATGTCCAAATGAGTCGTTAATCGATTTGAAGTGGTCGATATCAATGAGCAATAGCGTCGCACTACGTTGATAACGTTGGCAGTTGTCATACTCGCCGTGCAGCAAATGCTCCCAGTGACGGCGGTTATATACCCCAGTCATACCATCGCGAGTGCTCATTTGCATCAACCTGCGTTTATGTTCCGAAAGTTTGAGCGCGGTGCGGTAACTGACGAGGCCAAAGTAAACGGGATAAACAAGCAGAAACGGCAGGCAAATCCATACCTGTGATGGCATGGTTTCCAGATTAAGAGGAATGCGTGCCAACCCTAGCGTTAACAGGCAACTCAGCAAGATCACCCCAAGCCCCATCCCAAACAATTTTACCCCACCACAGCCCACGTTGTTCATGCACAACATGGTGAAAATCAATGCCGAAGGAAGCGCATTCAGCCCCATGACGGCAATCCACACGCCACCCATTAATGAATCAACCATTAAATTGCGGATTTCTGCCCGGGCCGGGTCGCTCGAGCGATCGGCAGTTTGCCAGGCAAAATGCGGCCAGATAAAGCCATAAGCGACCAATAACAACCACCACCAACCGGACACTGGCTGCAAAACTAATACCGAAGAGACACAGAAAAAACCTGTCGCTAAGCCAATGATTCTTGGGATGTACAGGCGGCGGGCGAACCGTCGACCCGAGCGGTGCCTGTCTTCGTCAAGGTACGTTGAGCTTTCCATAATTCCCCCAGGAAGCCATCTACCAGAGCTGAATTCATCATTCATGATATTTAGGAATATTCTGAAACATTTGCCGTAATTATAGAAACTCAGGCCAGGGGGGAAGTATGATTTTTCGGGTGAGTCAGCGAACCGACTCACCCATTTAGGTTATTTGATTTGTTTTTTCAGGCAATTACTCATGAAAGTTTTTCGCGCATCGCCTGATAATGTCTGTTTGCCCGCCTGAGCATTACAATCTTTCATTTTCTGCTGCTGCGGAGTCAGACTCTTATCTGCTGGCTCTGACTGGCTGTTCTTCAGGCAGTTGCTCATGTAAGTTTTGCGTTCATCACCTTTCAGGGTTTGTGATGTGGCTTGCTGGTTACATGAAGTCATGCGTTGCTGTTGCGGAGTCATTGCTTTATCTGCTGCGGTTGCGGCCCCAACAACACCTGCCAGTAACACCATCATTAATACTGTTTTCATAGCACCATCCTTTTTATTGTGGTGCTTTAATTTTGGGTCGAGGTTTCCGAAAAGGCGAATATCCCAACGCTATAAGGGAAATTAAATGGGTTTAGTTAAAGAATAAAACCATGAACTGTCGTTTTACTTTAACTTCCCTTAATAATAAAAAACTTCAGCGATAGTGACGCAGGCAATCAATTCCGCGGTTGGGTTAACAGCTTATCTAAATATTGCTTTAGAAGGTCAGTATCACGCTCCGTTACCGCTTCGGTAGGTCGGACTTCATTTAGCGCGCTTTGAATATGGGTGACCATGGCCTGCCGATCATTCTTATCCATTCGGCAAAGCATGGCAGTAACAACTATTTCCAGGGCTTCAATTTGTGCGACAAACTCTTTTGACTCTTCTTCTTTTTCGGCGAGTTTAGACAGTAACTCAGAGATGAGATTCTTCATATTTATTGCCCAAAGGGATACGAAGCATGACGTTAACATTCTGATTTCATGTTGCATAGAGGGAGGCGAGACTATTTTTATACGGCTCTGCAAATATGTGTCAGAGAGCAAAAAAAATAGTATTACCCGTTATTTAGCATCTAAAAATAACTCTGAAATCATGGCGCGATCTCATTTCTTTTTTCGTCTTGTTGCTTTTTACGCTGCAACATTACAGCTAATTGCCAAACGTTGAGCAATACCACCACTGCCGTTGCAATAAATACCCATCGAAAACCGGCCATCGCAGAAACACCGGCCCCAATTAATGGCCCGACAACATTACCAAGATACATAAACGATTGATTATAACCAAATATCCGGCCTGTCACCTGATCGCTTGAATATTTCACCAACAAGGTTTGCACAGCCGGTAACATAGCCCCATCAGCAAAACCAAGTAAAAAGCGTAATACAGCTAGCTGCATCGGGGATGTCACCCATGACATAGCAAAAAATAATATCACTGAAAAAATTAGCGTCGCCATTAATACTCGGGCTGTACCGATTCTGTCGCCTAACTTTCCGAGTCGGGGGGCAGAAATAAGCGCGGATATACCCGGCACTGCGGCAATAAATCCACTAATAAACGCGATATTGTTACTTTCCGGAGACAGATGTTTTATAAAAAGCGCGAGTATCGGGCCAATAGAGCCATTACAAAGTTGTATGACCATGGTGGTGACAAACAGGCTAATCATTAATTTGGGATAGGGTAAGGAAGCGAATACTGCTTTGCCGGATAAACGGTTTGCTTTGCTGATATTAGGACGCCCCCCTTCTTTGATCAGAAATAATGTCACTAAAAAGCTGACCATCAACAATGCCGCGGTGACGTAAAACACCATCCGCAAACCAAGGGTGTCGGCCATATAGCCTCCCAAAAGTGGGCCGACAATCACCCCACTGATTTGCGCCGTAGAAAGTGTGCTCAAAGCCCAGCCGCTGCGCTCACGCGGAACTTGAGAAGCCACTAATGCCATGGCATTGGGAATATATCCGGAAGTCAGCCCCATCACGGCGCGTAAAATAAACAGTTGCCAGACGTTGGTCGCAAACGCCTGCAATAAAATAGCCACCGCCATACCCAGCGAGGCTCGCAGTAACATCAGTTTTCGACCTTTACGATCGGCAAGGCTGCCCCACATCGGCGACACTATCGCCGAGACCAGAAAGGTTACGCTGAATGTAAGCCCGGACCACATGGATAACGCTTCATGAGAAGTCACGCCGAGCTGCTCAACATAGAGCGGTAAAAAAGGAAGAATTTGGCTAATGGCGAGGCCGGTAAAAAAACAACCAAACCATACCGAGATAATATTGACCTTCCAGGATTCCATACGGGGCACGCTTAATTAGTGGGGTAAAAAAAGCCAGGCTGAATACTGTGAAGTTTATCATACAAATATAGGTTATCTACAAAGGCCATAACCCCGCATACCCAGGTGGAAATGGTCAGCATGTGCCGCATTGTATTCCGGGCCGAGTGAGTTGCCAAAATATGGGCAGCCGTTTTCAAACGCAGCGTGAAGATATTCCCGCCCTTTCCCATCTGAACGCCAGCCTTTCAGAATGCTGATTTGTTGCTGGTTGGCAAAGCCAAATCCGCTGATATCGAGCGCATCCGCCGTAGCATGCTCGCTCAAACGCGCGCCTTCACGATTGTAAATGTTGCGGCAGGCAAAACTCCCTAAATGATTGATATGAGTGAGTCGGCTGCCAAATTCACTCTGCGCTAACGGTACGGCGCGTTGATGAACAAACATCGTGCTGCTCAGTGCCAATGGGCAGCTGGCCAGAAAACTACTACTGAGCGCAACACTGCCAAAATTTTGCACGCGTACGGTATCGGTCAGCGGGCAATTTCCTGTGGTATCGGACACGCTACGGAAATTGAGTTGCCCGCGTTGTTTCGCCTGTTGTAACAGGGCGAGACAAGCCTGCGGATGGTTAGCCAAAGCCCGGAGTTTGTAGTGTGTGACAAGCGTTGGCGGGTCGTCAATAGAAAGCGGAGCAAAGGGATTGTACTGCGCGGGCACACGCTCATAGAGCCAAAAGCCTGTCGCGGCCACGATGACCATGCCAATAACAATCGTCACTCCTTTCACCATCCCATCACCTGATATTGTTTACGGAATAATCATTATAGAAGTTGAGCCGTTTTAAGCGTCAGGAAGCACATGAATCCTCGTAATGAGCGTGGTATGTTGTCCGCCTTTGTACTGTTTAAGGATGGGTTTGGGCATGGCAAAACTGCGGGTTGGGATTGTGTTTGGGGGCAAGTCAGCTGAACACGAAGTATCGCTACAGTCGGCGAAGAATATTGTCGACGCCATTGATAAATCAAAGTTTGAGGTGGTGTTACTGGGCATTGATAAAAAAGGCCAGTGGCATGTCAATGATGCATCCAACTATCTGTTAAATGCAGAAAACCCAGCATTGATTGCCCTGAATCGCTCAGGAACCAATGTTGCCGTGGTGCCAGGCCAAACAGAGAATCAACTGATTGAGTCCTCCTCCGCGCAGTTTTTAGCACCTGTAGACGTTATTTTCCCGATAGTTCACGGCACGTTGGGCGAAGATGGCTCCCTGCAAGGGATGCTACGCATGGCGAACCTTCCGTTTGTCGGTTCTGGCGTGTTAGGTTCAGCCGTAAGCATGGATAAAGACGTGACCAAGCGTCTGCTACGCGATGCTGGGCTGAATATCGCTCCGTTTATCACGCTGACCCGCGCCAACCGCAACAAGATTAGCTTCGCAGAAATTGATGCGAAACTGGGCCTGCCACTGTTTATCAAACCTGCCAACCAGGGTTCATCCGTCGGCGTCAGCAAAGTGAATAACGCGGCACAATATGAAACAGCTGTCGCCTTAGCTTTCGAGTTCGACCATAAAGTTGTGGTTGAAACCGGGATTAAAGGCCGTGAAATTGAATGCGCGGTATTAGGCAATGACGAACCTCAAGCAAGTACCTGCGGCGAAGTCGTGGTAAGCAGCGATTTTTATTCGTATGACACTAAATATATTGATGATAAAGGCGCACAAGTTGTTGTGCCGGCGGCGATTTCAGCCGACATCAACGATAAAATTCGTGACATTGCGGTGCGTGCTTATCAGACGCTGGAATGCAGTGGAATGGCGCGTGTTGACGTATTCCTGACTGACGATAATGAAGTTATTATCAATGAGATCAATACGCTGCCAGGGTTTACGAATATCAGTATGTATCCAAAACTCTGGCAGGCGAGCGGCTTAGATTATCAAACGCTGATTACACGTTTGATTGAACTGGCTCTCGAGCGAAACCTGCAAGATTGCGCGTTGAAAAGTTCAATTACCGCCTAAGACTTAATCTTTCGCCGTCGTCGGTTCTTCAGGTTCCGGGCGACGGCGAATAATAAATCCCGCCAACCAGAAGCAAATCACCCAGGTTACCAACCCGACTGCATAATTCTGCCAGCCTTCGGTTTTAAACCCCAACAAGCCAATCACACCGTTCAAAATAAAGATGAGACCAATCGCCACGGCATAGTAGTGCCAGTCACGGCGCATTTTTGAAGACAATGTTTTAGCAGACATGATGCAACCCGTCAGGATAAAGAGAGGGCTTATTGTGGCATAGCCCACGGCGAGAAACCGCACGTAAATGCGGGCTAAACAGGATTTTGTTACGTGAATTTCACATAAGTTACAGATATGTGATCTCAGACATACATTCACAAACCAGGAGCATTCCGCACGTTAAATTACCAACAATCTGATATTGACAATGCATATGACCTGCCAAACTCAACGCAATTGAAGTATCAGGCCGCAGCCTGAATCGTTTTACTGTTGCATGGGAGGTCGTGATGGCTGATATGAGTTTGTCGAAACAGGTTGTTCCTGTAATAACCACGATTTCAACAACCAAAACAGAGAGATCTACCCGGAGTAATCTGGCATACGCTGCGTTCATTTTGCTGTGCTTTTGGGTTGGAATGCAGATTCTGAGTCTGATGGCTCACGCCCCGGGCGTGCTTGAGCACCTTGCCCAAGGTAATGATACTACCCGCCCACGCATTGAAATGGGGTTCATCGTCAGCACTGTATTTGGTGTAGTGCCGTTTCTCGCCGGTTGTGCACTACTGGGTGTGGTGAGCCTGGTGCTGAAGTTCCACCATCGTTTTCACTTTTAAATCAATCCATAGTTAAATCAATGAATATACGCAGGGCTATCTGCCCTGCGCAGTCAAATATCAACGTTTCATACACGCTGCCCGTCGTTCATCGACCCGCTTTGCAAACCATGCCGTCGTCAGATTACGGGTGATTTTCGGACTTTCCAGCGTAATTCCCGGCAACATTTCTCGCGGCAATTTCTTACCGGATTTCTTCTCTGCTATCGCATAAACCTGCTGATATAAATCCGTTTTTTCAAAGTCTATGCTGTCGCCTTTTTGCAAAGCCCGGTGAATTTGGCTTTCGCTCATATCAAGCTTGCTTGCCAGCTTCCTGACCGCCAGCTCAGTGCTGCCCGCTTTGTCGGTGTTATACAAAATTAAATCGCCATCTAACGCCAGTTTTACACCGGTTGCCTTGCTGACGGCATTCTGGAACGCCGCGTTGCGACTGGCGTACCATCCCGCATTGAAATCTGCAAAGCGGTATAGTGGCTGAGTGTAACTCGCCGGGTAGTTCAGCAGATGGTAAGTGCCGAACCACAACCCGCCGCGACGAGTAAACACTTCCTGCCGCACGGTTCCTTCCATTTTCCACGGGTAGCCGCTGGTGTGTTGTTCGGCAAACGCGATGCTGACTTGCATAGGGCCACCGGTATGAACCGGATTGAGATTACCAAACAGTTTTTGCCCCATCGGCACCATATCGATGAAATCATCAAAAATCGCGCTCAGTTGCCCCTCGGTTTTAACGTTATCCAGTCGTTCGCTGTAGCTCTTGCCGTTGGGTGATTTGATGAGTAACGCGGTGTGAACCAGAAACGCTGGGATATGCATTTTTTCAGCACGGCGGTCAATTTCCTTCCAGGCAATTTTACTCAAATTGGGGACTGCCGGGTCAGCCACGAGATTAGACTCCTGCTGCGCCACCGCCAGCACAGAGCAGATATTCTCTTCGCTTGGGGCGATATCCTGGCTCTTAAACGTGGTTGCTAAATCTTTCGCCCAGCTATTTCTGTCTTTTACGCTGACAGGGATTTTTTGCTTTACCACTGTTTCGACATCAACCGGTTTAGTGGTTTCCGAAACGGAAGGCGCAGTTTTAGTGGTACAACCCGCCAGCACGAAAAGCGCGCTAAGGCTTAAAGCAAAAAGACCATGTTGCCTGTTTAACATACTCATATCGTTCCATTTTGATTGTTTTTATCGAGTCAGACGAAACAATAACAGTTATGCGGCAAGGCGTTTATCAGAGTTTGGCTTATAGTTAATGAACCTCCTGGCACTGACAAAATGTGCGCTTTTCTTGACACAAACTTGACAATTAGTTGCCTGGTCAGTAATTTCAAATGTAATTACTGACCAGGCAACTAATTCATGAGCAACAATCTGAATTTAAGCGACGATAAAATCGACAACAAATTCCACCTCGGTTTACTCATTCATCTCGCAAATCAATTTAAAGATCAGCTTATCAGCCAGTATTTCTCCGGCATGGATATTACTGCGGCACAATTTAAGGTGTTGATTAGTATCTATAAAGGCGTAACCAGCCCCGTTATTATCAGCAAAAACCTGGTGATGGATGCTGGTGCCATGAGCCGCATGATTGAGCGTATGGTCAAGCGTGAACTGATTGTTCGTCACCCAAATCCACAGGATAAGCGCCAGGTGATTCTGGCTCTAACCGACAAAGGCCAACTGATCTGCGATCGTTTTCAAAATGAAGCGCTTGCCTCAATCATCAGTGACCTTACCGCACGCCTGACGCAGGATGAATCCCAGCAACTGGTCGCATTGATTACAAAAATGCTGCCGGATGACATTACTGCGCCACATCGATAACACCGTATAAAGGCCAAAAGATGGAAACCAATCCAGAAGTGCACGTTGAGCGTTCCAGTAAGCGCAAACGTAATTTTATTATTTTTATCCTGATTCTAGTGCTGGCAGCCGCGGGTTGTCTGGCCTGGTATATGTTATATGCGCGTTACTACGAGTCGACAGACGATGCCTATGTAAACGGCAATCAGGTCATGCTCACTCCGCAAATTAACGGCACGGTGACGCAAGTGACGGCTGACGAAGGGGATTACGTTGAGAAAGGCCAACCGCTCGTTTTGCTTGATCCCAGCGATACCAAAATAGCACTGCAACAAGCGGAAGCCAGTCTGGCAAATACTGTACGGCAGGTTCGTGGTTTATACAGCACCGCGGATAACTACCGGGCGCAAGTTGCCGCGAAACAGGTGGCCCTGCAAACCGCTCAAAATGACTATGCGCGTCGTCAGAAAATTTTCTCAACTGGCGCAATTGCTGCAGAAGATCTTTCGCATTACCGCGATGCAGTTACCAGCGCACAAAGTGATTTAGCCGCCGCGCAACAGACATTGCGGACCAACCTTGCGATGGTCGACGATACCGTGATTGATACCCACCCGGAAATCAAAACCGCCGTTGCAACGCTTCGCCAGCGTTACCTTGATAATGCACGTACCACGATTGTGGCCCCTGTTAGCGGTTACGTCGCTAAACGCGCGGTGCAACTGGGTATGCGCGTCACTTCAGGCACAACGCTGCTGGCCATCGTGCCGCTTAATGAAGTTTGGGTGGATGCCAACTTCAAAGAAAGTCAGATGAACACGATGCGTCTGGGGCAAAAAGTCACGATCAACGCCGATTTATACGGTGATGACGTGGAATATCACGGCACCATTGAGAGCCTGGGCATTGGTACCGGCAGCGCGTTTTCCCTGCTGCCAGCTCAGAATGCCAGCGGCAACTGGATCAAGATTGTTCAGCGTTTACCAGTGCGTATTACGCTAGATCCGCATGATATGCAGAAGCATCCGCTGCGTGTGGGTTTGTCGATGAATGTCCGCGTAGATATTCGCAATAATGAAGAGGGTCATTTGCTGCCACAGCAAACGGTTAGCACGCCTCGTTTCACCACGGATGTCTATCAAGATTCGCTGGAAGCGGCTGACAAACTGGTGACGAAAATCCTTCATGACAACAGTAATGCGGTAGCGTCAAGCGCCCATTAAGAGAGACGTTATGCAAGATAAGGCTGCATTTACGCCTCCCAATATGTGGCTGGCGGTGCTCGCGCTATCGCTGGCAACATTTATGCAGGTGCTGGACTCCACCATCGCAAACGTGGCGTTGCCCACTATTGCCGGTAATCTCGGTGTGAGTGCGGATCAAGGCACATGGGTCATCACCTCGTTTGCGGTATGTAACGCCATCGCTCTGCCGCTCACCGGCTGGTTTACCCGTCGCTTCGGGCAACTGAAGCTGTTTATCGGCTCGGTGGTGATGTTCACCCTCACCTCGTTCCTGTGTGGCTTTGCCCACAGTATGACCGAGCTGATTTTCTTTCGCGCTCTGCAAGGTTTCTTCGCCGGGCCGATGTTCCCAATGTGCCAGACGTTATTGCTGGTGATCTTCCCTTCCAGCAAACGCAGTATGGCGCTGGCGTTGCTGTCGATGGTGACGGTCGTTGCGCCTATTGTCGGCCCGATTACCGGCGGCTGGATTACCGATAACTACTCGTGGCCATGGATTTTCTATATCAACGTACCGATTGGGATATTTGCTTCGATTGTGGTCTGGACGCAGATGCGTGCTCGCGAAGAAACCACGACTCACGCGCCAATCGACTATATCGGTATCGCGCTATTGGTTCTGGGCGTGGGGCTGTTGCAGGTGGTGCTGGATAAAGGCAACGATCTGGACTGGTTCTCCTCAACGCACATCATCATTATGTCGGTGATTTCGGCGATTTCGCTGGTGTCGTTTGTTATGTGGGAGCTGGGCGAGCGGCACCCGATTGTGAACCTGCGCCTGTTCAAAGATCGGAACTTTGCTATCGGTACGCTTTCACTGACATTGGGCTATGCGGCGTTCTTCGCCATCAACATTATTCTGCCGCAGTGGTTACAAACGCAGATGGGTTACACAGCGATTTGGGCTGGTCTTGCTGCCGCACCAATGGGTGTGCTGCCGCTTATCATGACGCCGATCATCGGGCGTTACGCAACCAAGTTCGACCTGCGTATTCTGGCCTCGCTGTCATTCCTGACCATGGGGGCTTCGTGCCTGATTCGCGCGCAGTTTAATACCGACGTGGATTTCCGCACCATCGCTGAAGTGCAGCTGTTTATGGGGATTGGCGTGGCGTTCTTCTTTATGCCGATTACCACCATTGTGCTGTCGAATCTGAACGGTGCAGAAGTCGCGGAAGGTTCAGGCCTTGCAACGTTCTTCCGCGTGCTGGGTGGTTCTTTCGCTTCGTCATTGACGACCTGGATTTGGTCGCGCCGTGAAGTCTTCCACCATGCGAACCTTACTGAGAGCGTCTCCAACTACAATCCAGCAGCGGTGGATTATCTGGATAAAATGGGTGGAGCAACGCAGCAACACATGGCGTTTATAGACAAAACTATTGAGCAGCAGGCCTACATGATGTCGACCATCGACTACTTCTGGATTTTAGGTTGGGGGTTTATGGCGCTGATTATCGTGATTTGGTTTGCCCGGCCGCCGTTTGTTCGTTCGGGCGCACCGAGCGCACCATCTGCAGGGCATTAAATCAAACGGGCGGAATTTATCCGCCCGTTTTCTTTTAGACTATCTCACCCGCTTCTTCGACAGGTATATCCTGCAAAGTGCGCTCGAAACTGCGCAGACGCTTGTAGATGGACATCAGTTCCACCAGCGTAGTCCACGAGTTAATTAGATACTGGAATGCACTGCGCACGCGGTCGAACACATTGGTTATTTGCGTCATTAGACCAAGGGTAATCGTTCCGGCCACAATAGACGGGAACAGCAAAATGAGCCCGAAAATATTATCGACTTGCAGATAGAGAATACGGGCAATATTAAAGTAAGTGTAATGGAAATAAAGGCGGAAATAATTCTGTCTCACCGCATTATAGAGAGCTTTAATCGTCGGAGGCGCTGCGCGTGATGGATCATCTTCGCCATAAACCAGCTCTTTACGATAAGCAGCTTCAACACGCTGATTATTAAACTGCAATCCAGGTAATTTAATCCCCACAACCGCCAACAGGCCGGTTCCCATCACAGACCAGACAATCGCCGCAATAACCAGCCCATACGGTAAATGCCCTACGAGCGGCAGTTCTGGCACGTGAGGAGAAAGCGCGACAAGCACAGGAAGAAAGGCTATCAGGGTCATGATCGACTGCAATAAGCTGACCCCCATATCTTCGAGCGTAGAAGCAAAGCGCATGGTGTCTTCCTGCACACGCTGCGCAGCACCTTCAATATGTCGAAGGCGTTGCCAATGCTCCATATAATATTCGTTCATTGCCGTACGCCAGCGGAAAATATAGTGGCTAATAAAGAAGTTATTTAACACCGCAACGGTCACTGAAATTAACGCAATGCCGAGAAAAATACCTAGCTCACTGTAAAACTGGCTGATAGTGACTTTATGAGGAGCACTGAGCGCCTGCTGAATCAGATCGTAAAATGGCGCATACCAGGCGTTAATGGCAACGCTCACTTCCACTAAAAACCAGGTGACGAACACAATGAGTGCTGAACCAAGTATCGACCAGCGCTGCCAACGATGCGGGGAATAAACAGACCAAAATAGATAAAACAAGCCCACACTAACAGCATAGAAACCGTAGAAAACCAGCGATTTTAATGACCAAAAACGCGCAGCACTAATAGGATCCTCATTTGAGGCTCCGGCCAAACGTTGAAGCCAATTGCCTCCGCCAGCTTGCCAGAAAACAACGGCGATCATCGCCCAAATAAAAGCCGACAGAAAAAAGGCTGTCGGACGAGGGAAAAACGATTTAAACATCTACAACACTCCTGAAAACAAACTCTTATTGTTATGACCACCCGGGCGCGATAAGGCTCGCTCAATGTTGTATCAAGAGATGTCAGGCTAAGGGTGCTTTACCAGTCGGTGAGGATATCTGCGGTCGTTTTTACTCGCAGAGTATTTCCCGGAATCGTAAAGTTGCGCCAGACATCGTTGTAATGCTCGATCAACACTTCGGCAAGAGCCGCCGGACGATTTGCTGTGGTATGGGCATCAAGGGCGACAGTCATAGCATAACCACGGCTGGCTCCATTTTTAATAGTAGCGTCAACGCAATAATCCGTTGCACAACCACACACCACAAATTCGTTTATTTGATGACGGGTGAGAACTTCTTCAAGGTCTGTGCGATAAAACGCATCGCATGCAGTTTTGGTGATATAAAGCGCATCAGCAGGTTGATGAAGTTCGGGCAACAAAGCAAATGCCGCTGTCCCTTGCTCCAGCCCTTGTTCAGTATGCTGGATAAAAATGACTTTATCGGCGGCGTCGATCAGCTGGTTAATGCGTTTCGTACACATTTCACGATTATGACGAGGGGCATCAAACACCCCATTCTGCATATCAATAACCATTAGTACACGTAGGGCTGCCATGATTTCGCTCTCTTCGTCTCAGAAGGAAAGAGCGTAGCACAACCCGGTTTGAGCATTAAACGGTATAAAGTTTAGGTGCGCCAGGTGGTCGGGTTTTGAAACGACGATGCAACCACAGGTACTGTTCAGGTGCACGCATGATTTCGTGTTCAATTTTACGGTTCATGTACTCAGCGGCAGCTTGTTCATCATCAATCGGGTAATCGTCCATTTCCGCCCCAATAACCAGCTGATAGCCTGAGCCATCAGATTTGCGGTATAGCACAATCGTGAGAAGTGCGGGCTTTGCCAGACGGGCAATGGTGTAAGTCCCGTTGGTCGTTGCAGCCTGCGGTACGGCGAAGAAGGGTGCAAATGAACTGCCTTTCGGGCCGTAATCCTGATCGGGTGCAAACCACACCGCTTCACCGGATTTCAGCGCCTTCACCATGCCTTTTAAGTTGCGTCTGTCGATCATGGCTTTATTGGAACGCGAACGCCCACGGGTTTGAACATATTCCATCGCTTTATTGTTATGCGGGCGATACATCGCCATCATTGGACGGCAAAGACCCATCACACGGCCCCCTAGTTCCAGCGACATAAAATGCACGCCGATAGCCAGCACGCCTTTCCCTTTGTCGCAAGCGGCGGTGATATGCTCAAGCCCGCTGACATCAAACCATTTGCGAACCCGCGCATCAGACCAGAACCAGGCCATACCCGTTTCAATCAACCCCATCCCCAGCGAGGAGAAATTCTGCTTTACGAGTTTATCAATTTGCTCGTCGCTGTAGTGTGGGAAGCAAAGTTTGAGGTTCTGGCGGGCAATGGAAACCCGGCGTTTAAGGAAACGCATTGACGCCCGGCCAATTACGTCACCCATTTTCAGTAATACGGGATAGGGTAGTTGTACCCAAAGCCACAAAATAGCCAGACCAAACCAGGTCAGCCAATAGCGGGGGTGAAGGAGATCTTTTCGGAAAAACTGTTTGCTAGACATTATCAACTTCTGTATGCGTGATTAGTGTGTATCGCATAAGGAACTGAATCATTAGCGGTACAGCGATTGCCATGACTAAGACGCCACCCGGCGGTAATAGTTGCAGCACGGTCATTATAGTGGCTCTGATGATACGCATTTTCTAATCAAGCCATGTATAGATGTTGTCAGTTTTTTTGCGAATTTCGTCCTATTCCGTCAGTTATAGGAGTTATAAGCTGTTTGTCGCTCATAAAAGAACCTAAGAATGTCTGATTTTATCTTTTACTTTGTTGGCAGCGCAGGCGAATTAACGCACAAAAAACTCGCTGAAATGCCACGTTACGTTTTTTCTCATCACATTCCTCATTTTCCACGTTTGCGCAGCGCTGTAGAGTAGTATAAATACGATCAATCAATATCGCTCCACTTCGTCTAATGGGTTACCTGCGTTGAAAATTCGTCTCCCGCGCTTAGCTGCGCTCGTTATTGCCGCGCTGCCAATTTTGAGCTTTGCACAAACTTCACCCGATCCTGTTTTTGCTTCAGATATTACAGACCGTTATGCCAATCATATTTATTACGGTACTGGTGCGACTGGTATGGCGATGGTGGTGATCGATGGTAATCAGCGCGTTTTCAGAAGCTTCGGTGAAACCAGGCCTGGCAATAACGTTCGCCCGCAACTGGACTCGGTTATCCGCATTGCTTCCCTGAGCAAGCTAATGACCAGCGAAATGTTGGTCAAAATGTTAGATCAGGGCAAAGTTCAACTGAATGATCCGTTGAGCAAATACGCTCCCGCAGGTGCCAGAGTTCCCACATACAACGGTAAACCTATCACTCTGGTGAATCTGGCAACACATACCAGTGCTTTACCTCGCGAACAGCCCGGCGGTGCCGCTCATCGCACCGTGTTTACCTGGCCCACGCGCGATCAACGTTGGAATTGGCTTGCCACTGCGAGTTTAAAAAGTGCTCCTGGAACTATCGCCTCTTATTCAAATTTAGCTTTTGATTTGCTTGCGGACGCGTTGGCACGTGCAGCCGGGAAGCCTTATCCCGCTTTATTTGAAGAACAGATTACCCGTCCCCTCGGCATGAAGGACACCACATTCACGCCCTCGCCCGATCAGTGCAAACGCTTGATGGTGGCGGAAAAAGGAGCCAGCCCTTGTGATAACACTCTCGCAGCCATTGGTAGCGGCGGAGTTTATTCCACACCAGACGATATGATGCGTTGGATGCAACAATTCCTGACTTCTGACTTCCACCGTCGCAATACCCAAGCCGACAGAATGCAGACTCTTATCTATCAACGTGCGCAATTGACTAAAGTTATTGGTATGGATGTACCGGGAAAAGCAGATGCTTTAGGACTGGGTTGGGTGTATATGGCACCTAAAAAGGGTCGTCCGGGTATTGTGCAGAAAACTGGCGGCGGAGGCGGTTTTATCACCTATATGGCGATGGTTCCAGAAAGTAATGTGGGTGTTTTTGTCGTTGTCACTCGCTCACCATTAACTCGTTTTGTGAATATGAGTGACGGTGTGAATGATTTAGTTTCAGAATTAAGCGGTTTCATACCACAAGTAAATCCAGCATCTTAATAACTGAGCAGGTCGATAAATCGACCTGCTTTTTTAATAACTACTTGGTAAATGACTCACTGATTTCAGCTTGCCTTTTTCCATCTCAATATAGTTTCCTTTGCGAAGCGCGGACAATATTTCCGCAATGACTGAGCGTGATATTTTTGTTCTTTTTTGTATAAAATTAATCACGCCTGTACGGGCTCGAAGATCGGGACTCCATGAGTCCATCAAAAGTAAAGTGGCCCGAATTTGTGAATAAGTAGTGGCTCCGACGAAGTTAGCATCACGCTGCTCAAAACTGCGTAAAAGATATGTTGTCCAGTGACATGCTTGTTGCCATAATTTATTTTTTTCTATGACCTCAAAAGCCTGACTTACTGGAAGAGAAAAGCCCTGACAATCGGTTTGAGTTGTTATGCGATATTCAATATGAGACTTATGAAATACATTCGCCATGCCGATTAATGTTGGTGAAGAAACAAGCTCCATCAAAACATCATTTTTTTCTCTGTGTAATAGAATACTCCCCTCACTAAAAAACAATATTAATGCCTCGCCTTTTTCATTGAACATACTAAATTCACTGTCCGCTGGCACGGTAAACATCTTGCCAACCCCCACCAACCTGCTGCGAATACTTTCGAGCTGGGTCAATGGTTTTGTATACATAATAGATATTCCTTTATCTTGGGGGGAGGTTAATAAAATGCCCGTCACTATTAGAGACAGGCATTTATTATAAACATTTAACTCGGATTAGATATAATATTAATGAGGCGCAAGAAATTATATCTCTGAACTAAGCTATTTCTATATTATTACCAGGTGTACTTCACACCCACATTCGCAGACCAGTCTTGATCAACATCACCACCACCCAGGTAGTTAGTGTCAGCATAAGCAGCGAAGTTTTTGGTGAAGCTAAACTGAGTACCTAATCCTACACGAACGGCAGAACCTTCAACTCCATTGTCTATGCTATCACCATTCACATCAGCACTATTGCTGTTTGAATCGTCATAGACATAAGCCAGTTTGAAGTACGGGGTCAGAGCCTGATCACCATAGTCGAAGGTATAACCAGCATCCATACCTAACTCATAACGCATGCTATCGTAAGACTGGCTACCCACTTTCATATCATTGCTAAGTTGGTAGTTGTCACCATCCTGGAACAGGCCAGAGATAGAAGCATATGGAGTCAAATAGCCGTGCTGATCAAGTTGCAGATCGTAGCCCAGCTTCATACCAAAGCCCCAGGCATCAGAAGAAGCATCTCCGCTAACCGCAGCACCGTTGCTCATGGTAGCCGATAAATCATTGCTGTAATGGCTATAGCTCAACGTTGAATCAAGGAAGATGTTGTTCTGGAAGCGAGCAGAGGAATAGATACGGGCAGACTGGCTGTCCTGATCAACCTGGCCGCTGTTATCACTGATATCGCCTTTAGCAAAACCTGCCGCAGCACCAACAGTCCACTTAGCACTGTTACCTTCAACCACAGTATCCAGGCCAACCATGATGCCATTAACATCCTGGTCATAGTTCAAGACGTTAGTATCGCCGGAGAAACTACCACCGATGTAAGTGACCCATGCACCGCCAGCATCAGCTGTTGGCGTATGGCGACCATTTGCCAGGCGTGTTGCCAGAGCATCTTGCTCCAGGTTCCAGATGTTGGTATTTGCAGAAGGGATACTTAACGCCATGTTGGCGTAGTCAGTCAATCGATCCTGCTTCAGAACAACGCTGTTACCATTCTGCTCAGCTTGATACGTGTAAGCACCCAGGTCTGCTTTGTTGGCCGCAGAGAAGGTCGCAGTGCTATTGTTGTCGTTCACATAGATCAGCTCGTTACCGTTATAGTCACCGACTGAGCCCTTACCAGTTGCGTTGTCAATACGCACTTTATAGTTACCGGTTGCGGCAGCAACGTTGTCACCAACATTATCGACTTCGTTCTGACCTGCTTCTGACTGATCAACATCATAAGCGTCGCCATTACCGTTAATGGTCAAGTGACCATCAGAATTCATGGCGATCACACCGTAGCCGTAGTTAGACTGAGAAGTGTCGTTGGTACGGTCATTGCTCAAGTCAGCATCCAGCACATAACGGTTGCTGTGAATGTCGAAAGTACCCGCGTGGATATTACCGGAAGCATCAGTAGTGCTGGTCACGTTCAGTACATCAGTACGGAATGAGCTTGAGCTTGACTGATCGGTATTCACATCAAACAGACCATCGTTGGTTACAGTGATGGTGTTTGCATACAAAGCAGCATCACTCACATTCCAGCCAGCAGAAACATCATTAGCCAGAGATACGGTACTGTTGTCGATAGTCAAAGAGTCAGTTGCAACATGACCATCTTCCCCGATTTTCAGAGCAGAACCGCCGGTCAGAGTAATCGAGTCAGAAACCAAAGAGGAATCAGCCACATTTACCAAAGAACCGCTGTTAATATTCAGCGTATCAATCAGAGATGCTTTGGTAGTATCCCATTCTGAACCACCGTTCAGCGTTACGTTGAACAGGCCGCTCTGATAAACTTCGTTACCAGCAACATGACCTTCATCATATGCAGTATCAGCGTTATCGATACCGTAAGTTGATGATGGCCACAGGCTATTAGCTGCGATATCGATTAGTGTTGCAGTTGCATCAGTGCCTGGTGCATAAGTATAAGAGTCATTGACACCATCTTCATCAGTATCAATTTCAACCTGATGTACAGATATGGCTGCGCCAACCCATTTGCTACCGTTATTCAGGGTAACATCCATGCGATCAGTGCCATCCCAACCGTTAGTATCAACATTGGCATCGGTATCACGATAAGAATCAGCACCGTTCGGGAAGAAGTTCTCATCAAAGTTGCTTGAGAAGACAACATCACCCATCAGCGTAGAATTGCTGAGGTTTACGGTTGTCTGCATGGCATTGTCAGCATACGGGCTCGCAATAGCTGCGATCGCAACATCATCAGCAGTAGGAGTATTACTATAATCACTTGCATTGCCAGTGTTTCCAAACCACCCAGATGAACCTTCATCCGTCCAGGAACCGGAAGTCACGGTAGAATCAGCGACAGTAATTGTATTATTGAACACCTCACCACTGTTTACGCCAGTGCTAACAGTATTGTCATCAATATCTTCCCACTCATAGCCCTGAGTCAGGGTTATGCCCGCGACGTGTGAGTTATTTTGAATGACAAGATCAACTTCCTGATTCAGAGTGATCGCCGTACCCATATCGTATACATCTACAACATGCGTATCTGCTGCGTCATTATACGTGCCGTTGTAAGTGTAATATTCGTAGTTGTCATCAATTGTTGAATTATCAACGGTCAATGCTAGTCGGTCATAGTTATAATCCGCTGTACGACCATCGGCACAGTCCGTGGTCATACACTCAGAAGTGATCATACCGTGAATGGTACTGTTTTTGATTGTCAGGCTATTATCATTGGTGTTGGTAGAAATACCATCATCCAGATAGTACGTGGAAATAACACCATTTACAGTAGAGTTAGTGATTACCGGATAAATATCACCATTGTAGAAGCTATCAGTATCATAGTTATTCCAGCCGGCATATCCCTGATAGTAAACACCATCGGTATAAGTAGAATCATTGTAGTGAACGAAAGTATTGTATGTCGTACCGGAGACATCATTACTTGCAGCACTTGCCTGAGAGGCAATTGCCAAAGTGCAGGCCACTGCTAGTTGAGATACAACGAGTTTCTTTTTCCAAGAATGCATTTGTCATCCCTCCCAAGGGACTTAATCTTATGTTGGTCCATCAATAGTCAATGCAGTAAGCAGTTAACACCAATACGTGTAATTGTATTAGCCAGGAGGATTATTATGTTCCTAAAGCAATTCGTTCAATTAGTTTCTTGATTAAGTACGGAAACAAACTAATAACACAACGTAACCAACAAAAATAAAAACATAAACCACACAAATAACAAACCCTCTTTTCCCACAACCTCGAAAATATAAACAACCAATTATTTAATATGGCAATTTAATTAACTGGAAAAAATAGAATGTTAATTGAGAGGTATGTTTTAAAAAAAACATCCTAACTTCAAGAAGAATAGTGAGTAAAAGTGATGACTGAAATCAAAAGAGGTAATACATCATCTTATAATTTCCAGATTTAGATGTATTACCTTTATATAGATTAAACGCGGATAGTATCGTCGCCGAAACCGATCCATTTGTATGTCGTCAAAGCTTCAAGTCCCATCGGGCCACGAGCATGAAGTTTCTGTGTACTCACTGCCACTTCCGCACCCAGTCCAAACTGGCCACCATCGGTGAAACGAGTTGAAGCGTTCACATACACTGCTGAAGAATCAACCTCATTCACAAAACGATTTGCATGGCTTAACGTACGCGTCAGGATCGCATCGGAATGCTGTGTGCCATGCTCGCGAATATGTTCAATCGCGCCATCTATATCTGCAACAACTTTCACATTCAGATGCAACGACAACCATTCGTCGTCATAATTTTCTGCTTTCACCGGTACCACTTCTGCAGGGCCATTTTGCAAAACAGGCAAAGATTTTTCATCAGCATGTAGCGTGACACCGGATTTTGCCATTTGCTGACTAAATACCGGTAAGAAAGCCCCGGCAATGCCTTGATGTACCAAAATCGTTTCAACCGTATTACAGGTACTCGGCCGCTGTGTTTTCGCATTAACGATGATATTGAGTGCTGGAGTAAATTCAGCGCTTCCAT
>NZ_JMPI01000019.1 GCF_000735355.1 Buttiauxella agrestis ATCC 33320 | reverse complement strand
GTAAATTCAGCGCTTCCATCAACAAAAATATGGCAAACGCCTATTCCACCGGTGATAACAGGAATAGTGGATTGCTCGCGGCAGAGTTTATGCAGACCCGCCCCACCGCGCGGAATCAGCATATCGATGTACTTATCCATACGCAGCAATTCGTTCACCAGAGCACGATCCGGGCTTTCAATCGCCTGCACTGCAGCTGCGGGTAATCCACATTCCGTCAGCGCTTGCTGAATCACTTTTACCGTCGCGGCATTTGTGCGCCACGTTTCCTTCCCACCACGTAGGATCGCCGCATTACCTGTTTTCAGGCACAGAGAGGCAACATCAACAGTGACGTTAGGGCGAGCTTCATAAATCACACCAATCACGCCTAAAGGCACGCGACGACGCTCGAGGCGCAAACCGCTGTCCAGTAGACCACCATCAATAACCTGGCCTACAGGATCAGCTAAATTGCATACCTGGCGAACATCATCAGCAATGCTTTTTAAACGCGCCGGTGTCAGTTGCAGGCGATCAAGCATTGCTTCGCTTAAGCCGCTCGCTTTTGCTTCCACCAAATCCTGCTCATTGGCAGTTAAAATGCTCTCTGCTTGTTCTTCCAAATAATCTGCGATTTTTTCCAGCGCACGGTTTTTTTCGCGGCTCGAGAGCAGTGCCATCTGATAAGAGGCTGCTTTGGCTGCTTTGCCCATTTGTTCCAGCATTGCCAGCTCCTTAGTTAACAATCATGTCATCACGATGAACGGCAACCGGGCCATATTCATAACCCAGGATTTCATCGATTTGTTGAGAGTGGTGACCCGCAATACGACGCAGGGCATCGCTATTATAGCGGCATACACCGTGGGCAATATCACGCCCTTCCAGGCTGCGGATACGGATAACTTCCCCACGCGAGAAGTTGCCTTTTACACTCTTGATGCCTTTTGGCAGTAAAGAACTACCTCGCTCAAGAATCGCGGCCAGAGCTCCGTCATCAACGGTAATTTCACCCGCAGGAGGCGCACCAAAAATCCAACGCTTACGGTTCTCAAGCGGTGATTGCTGCGCATGGAAACGGGTTCCGACAGAAACGCCTGCCATCACATCACCAATAACACCGGGTTTACTGCCTGCTGCAATCACAACATCGATACCCGCACGGCAAGCAACATCCGCCGCTTGCAGTTTCGTACCCATTCCACCAGTTCCGAGGCCGGAAACACTGTCGCCAGCGATGGCACGCAATGCGTCATCAATACCGTGGACTTCTTTGATTAATTCAGCAGTTGGATTATTGCGCGGGTCAGCAGTAAACAGACCTTGTTGATCCGTCAACAACAATAGTTTATCAGCGCCCGCCAGGATCGCCGCCAGCGCGGAAAGGTTATCGTTATCACCGACTTTTATTTCTGCTGTTGCGACAGCATCATTTTCGTTGATTACGGGCACGATATTGTTATCAAGCAGCGCACGAAGGGTGTCACGAGCGTTCAGGAAGCGTTCGCGATCTTCCATATCAGCACGTGTCAGGAGCATTTGCCCAACATGAATGCCGTAGATAGAAAACAGCTGTTCCCAAAGTTGAATCAGCCTGCTTTGCCCTACCGCCGCAAGCAGTTGCTTAGAGGCGATGGTTGCGGGGAGTTCGGGGTATCCCAAATGCTCGCGCCCCGCGGCAATCGCCCCGGAGGTGACAATAACAATACGATGCCCTGAGGCATGGAGTTGTGCGCACTGACGCACCAGCTCAACGATATGAGCCCGATTCAGGCGGCGCGAGCCACCGGTTAATACGCTAGTGCCTAGTTTAACCACCAGCGTCTGGCTGTCACTCATGATTCTCTGCCGTTTAAACGAAATTGGAAAAATTATACTCTAAATACTTCGAGTTACAGGTAGGCGGCAAGAGATTGAATCCCCTGGAGCTTACTAAAGTAAGTGACTGGGGTGAAAGAATGCAGCCAACGACCCTGTAGCTTGAAGCATGACGAGTAAAATGTCAGATGACGTTGTAACAGGAGTCATGCGGCTTGCCAACCGTCCCAGCAAGGAAAACAGCGAAGTTTGCGTAAAGGACTGAGTAACGTAGCGGCAAAATTTGACATATTTATGACAATTAAAATTTATTACTTTTATTTAAACTTTATCTTACTCTGTCATAAATCTTTCATCTCAAAACGATAAAACTCTCTGCGTTTTTTAACGGGATATTTCCCGATTAAATTTAGCGCGTAAACACTATTGGGATGAAAAATGAAAAAGACCACTCTGGCATTAATGGTATTAGGCATTGTTGCATCAGCATCTTCTCAGGCTGCGGAAATATATAATAAAGATGGCAACAAACTTAATGTCTATGGAAAAGTCAAAGCGATGCATTATTTAAGCGATGACAACACTAAGGATGGCGACCAGACCTATGTTCGCTTCGGCTTTAAAGGTGAAACTCAGATTAATGACCAATTAACTGGTTATGGTCAATGGGAAGCTGAATTTTCAGGAAATAAAGACGAAGGCAGTTCCACCACGAAAACTCGTTATGCTTTTGCCGGTGTGAAATATGCTAATTTCGGTTCATTTGATTATGGTCGTAGCCTTGGTGCGTTGTACGACGTGGAAGCCTGGACTGATATGTTCCCTGAATTTGGCGGAGACTCTTCAGCCAGAACAGATAACTTTATGACTAAGCGAGCATCAGGCCTGGCAACGTTCCGCAGCACTGATTTCTTTGGTGCAGTAGATGGCCTGAACATGACTCTGCAATATCAGGGCAAAAACGAAAACCGTGACGTTTCTAAACAGAACGGTGATGGTTTCGGCACCGCCCTGACTTACGATTTTGGCGGCAGTGATTTCCAACTGGGCGGCGCATATACCACGTCAGACCGTACTGACGCACAACAGGCTATGGCACGTGGTCAAGGCAATAAAGCTGATTCCTGGGCCACTGGTGTAAAATATGATGCGAATAATATTTACGTCGCATCAATGTATTCTGAAACACGTAATATGACGCCAATTTCAGGCGGCTTTGCAAATAAAACGCAAAGTTTTGAAGCTGTGATTCAATATCAATTTGATTTTGGCCTGCGCCCATCATTGGGTTACGTGCAGCAGAAAGGCAAAGAAATCGAAGGAATTGGCGATGCTGATTTAGTTAAATACATTGATGTTGGCGCAACCTACTACTTCAATAAAAACATGTCTGCTTTCGTTGATTATAAAATCAACCAACTGGATGATAATAACCCGCTGGGTATTAGCAGCGATGATATCGTCGCATTAGGCATGGTTTATCAGTTCTAGTCTGTAAATAAAAAGCCCTTCTCATTAGAGAAGGGCTTTTTTGTTTATGCAGAAAGCTTAACCGGCTTTTCTGCAAAATTTTCCGCTGGCACCAAATTAAGACCTAGCGTGCTGAGTAACTCTCGTAAACGTTCGTGGAAACCACGCAGTGTTTGCTCAAGTCTTTCATCCACTTCTTTGTCTTTTGCTGCCGTCTGGGTCCACTTACCTTCTTTATCGAAAAGACCAAAGTGGTAGGTGTAGGTAAATTGCTTTTCCTGCGCTTCTAATTCCATCCACCAGCCCCAGAACTCACGTTTCTCTGGTGCAGGCTTCACATTGACGCACACAGCCAGGCAATCGAAGAAGAAACGGTTATCTTCACATTGCTCTTCCCTGATATATGGGCCAAGCGAGGCGAATTTTTTAATCAATCTACTTTTCGGGTGTCCACTCGGTAACGTCATTGCGATCTCCTGTTGTGAAGCAACTGTTTTACCAAACCAATGAAATTTAGCAAATCATTAACGTAATCTCTGCTTGATCCAACTGGTAATTTCTTTCAACGCTTTGTCAAAGTTGCGATACACCGGATTAAACGGGATCGCCAATAACTTACCATCCGATGATGACGAAGTGATTAATCGCGAATCAATCTCTGGACTGAACGGATCGTTTTCCCAGTAACCAGATAACATTGGCGTTGGGCAATGACGCCCTAATAGACCCTGAGTTTTGAGCGAATAGCGGTTCAATTCCACGCGCAATGCGCTGTCAGACGCATCATTCATTCCCAAACGGCTTGCCAGCACATCAATATACATCTCTGGTACCTGTGCCTGGCGTGATGCATCGCTCAATAAGCTATGAACGACGGGGCCTAAACACGCGACCGCCTTCAGGCGAGGCGCTTCGATATAACCTAATCGCACCGCAACATTCGCGCCAAAACGGAAACCAAACGCCGCGACACGAGTGTGATCAACCCAGGGAATGTTCGGCAACGCTTTGAGAACATGCTGGTGTAAAAGGCTAGAGTCCTGAGTCAATTTCCATTTTGATGAAAACCCGACCGATGGCATATCGATGGTCAGCATCGCTATACCCTGAGGCGCAAAATATTTCTCAAACAAGGTGTAATAGTCGCTTTGTAATGCGTCCAGGCCACCACAAATGAGTACCGTCGGGAATGGCCCTTGCCCTTCTTTTGGAACATGGAGGAAGCCAGTAATCGCCCCACCACCAGGAATGGTAAACTCCAGCTCACGCAACCCCCCAGAAAGCCGCGGAGCCGCTTCTTCGTATGCGCGATTTGCCAGAACTTGAGCCTGTTCCGCGAGCATATCGCCTTTCAGATGTGGGTACGCCGCGATGCTATAAAGATTGGCAGCCTGTAACCAGTATTTGCCGCTTTTTACTTTATCCGTTTCCTGATTGGCACGCTGTTGCCACATCATGGCCTGCTTCGACCATTCATAGATCCAGTTGCCGCCGCGATAGCCGATCACCGTATCATACAAATCATCATTGGTTCGCTCACCCGAGTTGGCTGCAATTCTGGCCTGCACTTCAAGAATTTCACGCGCATCGACGCCACGCCAGACCCAAAGCAGGCGGTTAATCATGCGATACCAGTGAGGCACTGTTGCGCCGTCCAGCGCAGACTGGATAACAGGGGCAGTTTGATGATGAGCGCGACGAACTAAAGTCGACGTCTCGGGATGCTTAAATCGGGGTTTAAATAGCGTTTCGCTAAGATTGGCCTGCGACATCGTTTCTGCCTCCATACAAACGTCAGGAATGGGGCTATTGTACTCTGTCGGTGGCTAAATAACACAAACGCCCGGCAATGCCGGGCGTAAATCAGTGCAAATTCTCAGGCTATTAACGACCGGCTAAAGGCGGAATAAATGCAACGCCCATATCCCATGGCTGTTCAATCCAGGTATCTTGCGGGATATCGATAACATAATCGTCAACCAAAGGCTGGCCAGCAGGCTTGGCGAAGATAGTCACGAAATGCGCTTTTGGATACATTTCACGAATAGCAACGGCGGTACCGCCGGTGTCTACCAGGTCATCAATCACGATGAAGCCTTCGCCATCACCTTCAGCACGTTTCAGAACGGTCAGCTCGCGCTGGTTGTCGTGGTCATAGCTGGAGATACAAACGGTATCAACATGACGAATCCCCAGTTCACGTGCCAGCAATGCGCCAGGAACCAGGCCGCCACGGCTAACAGCAATAATGCCTTTCCACTGTTCAGCAGGAAGCAGACGGCTTGCAAGCTTACGTGCGTGAATCTGCAACATGTCCCAGGTGACGATGTATTTTTCGCTCATGTGAAATTATCCCAGCCAGTTATTAACGGCTTAAAAATGTTCAAAGGGGTTTTGGTTGCGCGAGATTATAGAGATCTGGCGCACTAAAAACCAGTGCTGCAGGCCTGTCCTTCTGGTTTTTACGTGCTTTAGGTCGTCACAACCTCAGTTATAGTGGTATTCTCAAGCCAGCGCACAATGCTTACTTGTGTTGTATTTCATTAAGTTCAATCCCGCTCTGCACGAATAAAAAATGTCAGCAGAGTCGATGTCAAGGAGACTTATCGTGTCTGAATTGTCTCAATTATCTCCGCAACCACTGTGGGATATTTTTGCCAAAATCTGTTCTATTCCGCACCCTTCTTATCATGAAGAGCAACTCGCGGAACATATTCTGTCCTGGGCAAAAGAAAAAGGCCTGCATGTTGAGCGCGACCTGGTTGGCAATATCCTGATCCGTAAACCTGCAACAGCGGGTATGGAAAACCGTAAAGCGGTCGTCCTGCAAGCTCACCTTGATATGGTGCCGCAGAAAAACAACGACACTGTCCATGATTTCACCAAAGACCCGATTCAGCCATATATTGATGGTGAATGGGTTAAAGCACGCGGTACGACACTGGGTGCTGATAACGGCATCGGTATGGCCTCTGCACTCGCAGTGCTGGCTGATGAGACTGTCGCTCATGGCCCATTAGAAGTTCTGCTGACCATGACCGAAGAAGCCGGTATGGATGGCGCATTTGGCCTGCAAGCGGGCTGGTTGCAAGCTGATATTCTGATCAACACCGATTCTGAAGAAGAAGGTGAGATCTATATGGGTTGCGCGGGCGGGATTGATTTTATCTCCACGCTGCCGCTGCAACGCGAAGCAGTTCCTGCGGGTTACGAAACCTACAAGCTGACCATCAAAGGTCTGAAAGGCGGTCACTCAGGTGCTGAAATTCACCTGGGTCTGGGCAATGCCAACAAATTGCTGGCGCGTTTCCTGTTTGCACATGCGGCTGAACTGGACGCTCGTTTGATTGATTTGAACGGTGGAACGCTGCGTAACGCTATTCCGCGCGAAGGCTCTGCAATTGTTGCAGTCCCTGCCGACAAAGCAGCACAGTTCAAAGATCTGGCAGCTAAGTTCCTGTCAATTCTGCAAAATGAATTGGGTGCAGTTGAGAAAAATACCACTGTCCTGGTTGAAGCAACCACCACCGACAAAGCGGCGCTAACAGCAAAAAGCCGTGATGCTTTCATTAACCTGCTCAATGCAATGCCAAACGGCGTTATCCGTAATTCAGACGCGGTTAAAGGTGTAGTGGAAACCTCACTGAACGTGGGTGTGGTCTCAATGACTGATGAAAGCGCAGAAATTATCTGCCTGATTCGCTCCCTGATTGATAGCGGCAAAGACTATGTGGTCGGCATGCTCGAGGCATTGGGTCAGTTGGCTGGCGCACAAAGTGTTGCCAAAGGCAGCTACCCAGGCTGGCAGCCCGACGCTGACTCCCCGGTGATGGGGCTGGTACGTGAAACTTACCAGAAGCTGTTCAACAAAACGCCAAACATCATGGTTATCCATGCCGGTCTGGAATGTGGGCTGTTCAAAAAACCTTATCCTGAGATGGACATGGTTTCTATTGGACCGACCATTACGGGTCCACACTCCCCGGATGAACAAGTTCATATCGCAAGCGTAGGTCAGTACTGGATCCTGCTGACTGAGTTGCTAAAAGCAATTCCAGCTAAGTAAGCCAAATACGTGTAGATCAAAACCCTTTCATTGAGAGGGTTTTTTTATATTCCCAGAACCAGTTGGCGCTCCAACTGCGGGTCCAGTAACGTGACATGCAGCCCCACTAGCCTTACGCCTCGCCCTCCCCTGCGCTCTTCCCAAGTTTGCTTCGCAATAGCAATTAAATCGGCTTTATTCAACTGGGGCC
The DNA here is from genome assembly GCF_000735355.1 of Buttiauxella agrestis ATCC 33320. Lineage (GTDB taxonomy): Bacteria > Pseudomonadota > Gammaproteobacteria > Enterobacterales > Enterobacteriaceae > Buttiauxella > Buttiauxella agrestis. The sequence continues at coordinate 25,814 of NZ_JMPI01000019.1, read as the reverse complement.
AGACATGTTCCTGAGTGGTTTGCTGGAAATCATTAAACTTGAGTTTGACTCCCTGACGAGCAATCAATAAATCTGGTTTCACCTTTTTCAGACGTCGCTCAAGTTCAGCATAAAGTTGTTCAATGATGGCTTCACACTCCTGCCAATCATGAATGTCTTCGGCCAGCGTTTTCTCAACACCTACCGATTTGCGCTGGCGCTCATTGTTAATTTCGCGCTCATCAATACCCTGGCTTCGCTCCCAAAGTATCCGCCCGAACTTACCAAATCGTTTGAGCAAAGACGCTAAATCCGTTTTCTGCACATCGGCACACGTCCGCAAGCCCAGGCTTTCCAGTTTTCCCGCAGTCACTTTGCCAACGCCTGGAATTTTGCCAAGCGGCAAAGTTTGCAAAAATGCAGGAATTTCTTCTGGAGTGATGACGTATTGCCCGTCGGGCTTATTAAGGTCTGACGCTATTTTGGCGAGAAATTTGACCGGAGCGATCCCCGCTGAAGCGGTGAGATTAAGTTCATCTGAAATGGTCTGGCGAATTTCTTTCGCCATGAGAGTGGCCGAACCGTGGCAGTTCATGCTTGCGGTCACATCCAGATATGCTTCATCCAGAGACAGAGGTTCAATAAGCGAGGTGTAGCGGCTAAATATTTCGCGGATATGGTTGGAAGCTTCTTTATATGCGTCAAAACGCCCAGGTAAAAGTGTCAGATGTGGGCACAATTTGAGTGCCATGGCAGTCGACATTGCGCTGTGCACGCCAAATTTACGCGCTGGATAATTTGCTGTGCTGATAACCCCACGCCGCTGCGCACTACCACCGATAGCCAATGGAATATCCCGCAAGCTCGGGTTATCACGCATCTCAACGGCTGCAAAAAAGCAGTCCATATCAACATGAATGATTTTACGCATACTTTTTCACACCAGTTTTGATACTGGATAAGTATACAGTCAAACTATGATTGAGGAAAGACAGAAAGAAAACCTCCTGCAGATGCAGGAGGTTTCAGAAGGTTTAAATAATGCGGTTTTGCTGAAGTTTTGCCTGCCGCTCCGCTTTTGCGATTCGTTTCTTACGTGCATCGCAAGGTTCAGGGCAATTGCAGACTTTCTCCATGCCTAGCGCGGCAATACCACCACAGCTACCCTGAAGCGTTTTACGCTTTACGATCACGCCCAGCGACATGCCGAAAATCACCAGAATAAAAATGGTAAAGGTGGCTAAAAATACTGTCAGCATAATAGCTCCCGTCAGCCGCCAAAGTCATCAAGCATGATGTTCTCATCCTCGACACCCAGGTCTTTGAGCATTTTGATAACCGCAGCATTCATCATTGGCGGCCCACACATATAGAATTCGCAGTCTTCTGGAGCTGGATGGCTACGAAGATAGTTTTCCAATAATACGTTGTGGATGAAGCCAGTGTAGCCCGTCCAGTTATCTTCTGGTTGCGGATCAGAAAGCGCCACATTGAAGGTAAAGTTCGGGTTTTCCTGCGCCAGTTTTTCAAACTCATCTTCGTAGAACATTTCACGCAGAGAACGAGCGCCGTACCAGAAGCTGATTTTGCGGGTGCTATGAAGGCGTTTGAGCTGATCGAAGATGTGTGAACGCATTGGCGCCATACCGGCCCCACCGCCAATAAACACCATTTCCGCCTCCGTTTCCTTGGCAAAGAACTCACCGAACGGCCCGGAAATTGTCACTTTATCGCCCGCTTTCAGCGACCAGATGTACGAGGACATTATGCCTGGAGGAGCATCTGGTACATTCGGCGGTGGCGTAGCAATACGTACGTTCAGCATGATGATGCCTGCTTCATCCGGGTAGTTCGCCATCGAGTAAGCGCGGACACACGGCTCTTTCACCACTGATTTGAAACGGAAAAGGTTAAACTTATCCCAGTCACCGCGATATTCCTGCGGCACATCGAAGTCCTGATAGTTAACTTCATGAGGCGGGCTTTCAATCTGGATATACCCACCGGCACGGAACGGCACAACTTCGCCATCAGGAATACGCAGCTTGAGCTCTTTGATGAAAGTTGCTTTGTTATCGTTAGAGATAACTTCACACTCCCACTTTTTCACGCCGAATATTTCTTCCGGCAGCTCAATTTTCATGTCCTGTTTCACAGCGACCTGACACGCAAGACGGCAACCCTCTTTCGCTTCACGCTTGGTGATGTGCGAAAGCTCGGTCGGCAGAATATCACCGCCCCCCTCTTTAATGGTCACACGGCATTGCCCACATGAACCGCCGCCACCACAAGCCGAAGAGATGAAAATCCCTTGGTTTGAAAGCGTATTCAGCAGCTTGTCGCCAGCCGGAGCATGGAACTGTTTGTCTGCTTCGTTGTTAATCTCAATCAGCACATCGCCAGAGTTAACAAGCTTTGACTTGGCAAACAAAATCAACAACGCCAGAGCCAAAACAATTAGCGTGAACATCACCACGCCAAGAATAATTTCCATACGTTTATGCCCTTATAGCTGCACACCGGAGAATGACATAAAGCCCAGCGCCATCAATCCAGTGGTGATAAAGGTAATTCCTAAGCCACGCAATCCTGCGGGCACATTGGCATATTTCATCTTTTCGCGGATCCCCGCCATCGCGACGATGGCCAGCATCCAGCCCACTCCTGAGCCCACGCCGTAGACAATGGATTCACCGAAGCTGTAATCACGCTGCACCATAAACGACACGCCACCGAAGATAGCGCAGTTAACGGTAATGAGCGGCAGGAAGATACCCAACGCGTTATAAAGTGCCGGGAAGAAACGATCGAGGATCATCTCAAGAATCTGAACTAACGCCGCAATCACACCGATAAAGGTGATGAAGTTGAGGAAGCTGAGATCAACGCCTTCAACCAGTGCGCCGTCACGAAGCACCAGGTTATAAACCAGGTTGTTCGCAGGTACAGCAATCCCTAACACCACGGTCACTGCGATACCCAATCCAAATGCAGTGGAAACCTTTTTGGAAACTGCAAGGAAGGTACACATACCAAGGAAGAACGCGAGCGCCATGTTTTCAATAAACACTGCGCGCACAAACAGACTAATCATATGTTCCATAGTCAGTTAGTCCTTTTCCTGCTGCGCAGGCTTAAGCGTACGCAAGGCCCAAATCAGCAGGCCGATAATAAAGAACGCACTCGGCGCTAACAGGAACATCCCGTTTGGCTGATACCAGCCACCGTTCTGAACCGTTTCCAGCACCGTGATACCAAAGAGTTTACCGCTGCCGATAAGCTCACGCAGGAAGCCAACCAGCAACAGAATCACGCCATAGCCCAGACCGTTGCCAATACCATCCATAAAGCTCGCCAGCGGCGGTGACTTCATGGCGTAGGCTTCAGCACGCCCCATCACGATACAGTTAGTGATGATCAGGCCGACGAAGACAGAAAGCTGTTTGGAAATCTCGTAAGCATAAGCACGCAGGATCTGATCCACGACGATAACTAACGAAGCAATAATTGCCATCTGCACAATGATTCGCACACTGTTAGGGATCAGGTTACGGATCATTGAGATGAACATGCTGGAGAATGCCGTCACCACTGTTACCGCGATGGTCATTACGAATGCCGTTTCCAGCTTAGTCGTGACCGCCAGCGCCGAACAGACACCGAGTATTTGCAAGGCAATCGGGTTGTTATCCACCAGAGGACTAACCAGAACCCGTTTGACCTCTTTCATGTCTGAAATATCAGCCATTATTGAGCGCTCCTTCACGTACTTGTTTCAGGAAAGGACCAAAACCAAGTTCACCCATCCAGAAATCAAAAGTATGTTGTACCCCGTTTGCCGTCAGCGTCGCGCCAGACAAACCATCCACACTATATTCATCACCCTGACGCGCTCCGCCTTTCACCACGCGTAGCGCAGGCTGACCGTTATCATCCAGCAATTTCTTGCCAATCCATTGCGCACGCCAGTTCGGATTTTCAACTTCACCACCCAACCCTGGGGTTTCGCCCTGGTCGTAGTAAGTGATGCCTTTCACCGTCCGGCCATCAGTTTGAAGCGAAACAAAGGCATACATCATCGACCACAAGCCTTTGCCATAAACTGGCAACACGACTTCCTTCACTTTGTTTTGCTCATCACGCACCAGATAAATTTCAACGATATTGCTGCGATGTTTTATCCCGGCGCGGTCTTCGCTTGAAGAGAGCGTGACGCTTTGTTCAGGGTCACGCAGCGCCGCAGCCTGGTCAAATTTAGACGAGTCTTTATCCAGCAGCTCACCACTTTTCAGATCGAGCAAACGCGGTGTAATACGTGATTCGTAGATTGTTTTGACATCTTCGCCGGTCATTTTTGGCGTTGCTAAGCCAGCAACATCCAGGATATTACGCTGCTTATCGAGCGCTTTTTGCTCCTGCTGGCGAGCTTTCAGCCCCACAGCAGAGCCAGCCACCACAACGGAACACACCAGGCAAAGCACCAGCACCACCAGCAGCGTTCTGCCAATGCTATCGTTACTTTTTACTTCAGCCACGCGACTTCCTCCGCTTGATATTGGCTTGCACCACCAGATAATCGAACAGCGGTGCAAAGAGGTTGGCGAACAAGATCGCCAGCATCATCCCTTCTGGATAGGCCGGGTTTACAACTCGAATCAGGACACACATCACACCGATAAGCGCCCCATACCACCATTTACCTTTATTGGTAAACGAGGCTGAAACCGGATCGGTTGCCATGAACATCATGCCGAAAGCAAAACCACCCAGCACGAGGTGCCAGTACCACGGCATGGCAAATAGAGGGTTTGTCGCAGAACCAATGAAGTTAAACAAAGTGGCAGTGGCAATCATGCCAAGCAGAACACCCGCCACGATGCGCCAGGAAGCGACGCGGCCAAACAGGATTATCGCGCCACCAATCAGGATCATCAGCGTCGAGACTTCACCAATGGAACCCGGAATGTTACCGAGGAAAGCATCCATCCAGGTTACAGGCTGGCCAGAGACAACATTAACCAGCGCTTCACCGCCGCCATGTGACCACTGTGAAAGTGGAGTCGCGCCGGAGAAACCATCTGCCGCCGTCCACACCAAATCACCGGAGATTTGCGCAGGGTAAGCGAAGAACAGGAACGCGCGCCCCGCCAGTGCCGGGTTGAGGAAGTTACGCCCCGTGCCACCGAAGATCTCTTTCGCAATCACCACGCCAAAACTGATACCGAGCGCGGCTTGCCAGAGAGGTAACGTCGGAGGAACCACCAGCGCAAACAGGATGGAGGTCACGAAGAAACCTTCGTTAACTTCATGTTTACGGATGATGGCAAATAGCACTTCCCAGAAACCGCCCACCAGGAATACCGTGATGTAAATTGGCAGGAAGAACACGGCCCCAAGGGTCATCATGCTTAACCAGCCAGCATCCGGCGTGAAGTTCACCCCCAGCCACTGCGCGACAACGTAATGCCAGTCAGATGAAATCACCTGCTGGAGTTGTTCCGCGCCGTACATTTTGTTCAGGGCCGGAATCGTTTGTAGCCCGACGTTGTACATCCCCCAGAACATGGCCGGGAACACCGCAAACCACACCAGGATCATCATGCGTTTCAGATCGATTGCATCACGAACGTGGGAAGCACCAGGCGTAACGATACCGGGTGTATAAAACAGTGTCGCCGTCGCTTCAAAGAGCGGGTAGTACTTTTCTAACTTTCCGCCTTGCGTGAAGTGCGGCTCTAGTTTTTCAAATAAATGCTTCAAGCCCATGACTTATCCTTCCTGCTCGATGCGGGTTAATACCTCGCGTAGTACCGGGCCGTACTCATATTTACCCGGGCACACATAGGTACAAAGCGCCAAATCTTCTTCATCCAGCTCAAGACACCCCAGCGCCTGTGCGCTGTCTGTATCTCCTGCCAGCAAATCACGCAACAGCATCGTCGGCAGAATATCCAGCGGCATAACACGCTCATAGTTGCCAATGGGCACCATGGAACGTTCCCCGCCATTGGTATCTGTCGAGAAGCTAAACAATTTGCGTTTCAGGAAGTGGCCAACAGTGGTGCGGGTAATCGAATATTTATCGGCCCCCGGCATCACCCATCCAAACAGTTCTTTTTCACGACCTTCTTTCAGAACCGTAACTTGCAGATGGAAACGCCCCAGCCAGGCGCGAGGCCCCGCCCCGATAGTCCCGCTTAAAACAGAACCTGAAATAATGCGGTTTTCACCTTCGGCAAGTTCACCCGCCGTCAGCACTTCCAGTGAAGCACCAAGGCGTGTGCGAATCAGACGTGGCTTTTCCACTTGTGGCCCCGCAAGCGCGATAACACGCTCGGCCCACAAATCGCCTTCCACGAACAATTTGCCGATGGCGATGACATCCTGGTAATTAAGATGCCAGACCATTTTTTGCAGGCTGACCGGCTCCAGGAAATGAATGTGTGTACCCACTAACCCTGCCGGATGCGGGCCTGCGAATTCATTAAAAGTCACTTGCCCGGCAGGATGACCGCCCAGCTTACCGCCGCCTGCCTGGCAGACATGGACTTTGCCATCGGTCAGTCGGGACAATACGGTTAAGCCTGCATCAAACATTTCGCGATGCGCACGAATAATGGGCTGCGGGTCCGCTGCCAGCGGGTTGGTATCAATGGCAGTAACAAAAATGGCGGCTGGAACTGTTGCTGGTTGCGGTGTTTTGCTAAACGGGCGTGTACGCAGCGCAGTCCATAAACCAGACGACAGCAATTGCGCCTGGACGGTTTCACGCGGCAGTGTGGCAAGGCTTTCAGGAGCAAAACGCTCAAAAACAACTTGCTCGTCACCCTGGACTTCAATAACCAGAGATTGCAGTACTCGACGCTCACCACGATTAATCGCTGATACCGTTCCACTCGCAGGAGCGGTAAAGAGAACGCCTGGGTTCTTTTTATCTTCGAAGAGAGGCTGGCCTTTCAATACCTTGTCGCCTTCCTGCACCAGCATGGAGGGGCGCATGCCGACATACTCTTCACCGAGCAGGGCCACGAAAGGTATCGCTGGGCCGTCATAGATTTGCTGTTCCGGCAAACCGGCAATAGGCAAATCCAGACCTTTTTTGATTTTTATCATAAGGTTATCACGTTTAAAATTGGCTTAAACATACCGACAAAAAACTGTAGCCGACAACGGATGGGTTGAATTAACGTTCAACCGATGCGACACATAAAGCGGTGAAAACAGGAAACGCATCCATTCACTATTGCGAGAGGGAGGTATAAGCCGCCCGGACAACCGGGACAACTGACTTATGGATAGTTTCCGTTCATATCCGCAGGTCAACATTCGGCGGGGATTTTAGCATCATTAGAGGCTGGAAGGGGCACAAAACAACACATAGATATGCAGCTATGGGAGCTGTTACGCAAAAAGCTAATCCTTCCCCTTTCCAAAAGTATTGTATAAAGTCCAAATTTATAACTTTGCATCCCCTGCTTTGGGCTTGCGAAAAATCATAACGATGATAATGTGAGCGCTCCTAATCCAGAGTAATCTGATTTCGGGTCCCTATTTTGCCGTCCTGGCATTCGGTATAAGTTTTATCAAGGAATAAAGCAGTATGCGTAAGATCGCACTCGTTATTGCGATGCTTCTGATCCCGTGCTTTTCGTTTGCCAGCTTGTTAAGCAGCAATTCGTCAACCACGCCTGTCAGCAAAGAATTCAAGCAACAACTCATGGGCTCTCCTGTTTATATTCAAATATTTAAGGAAGAGCGCACGCTAGAGCTATATGTCAAGATGGGCGAAAAGTTCCAACTGCTCGACAGCTATAGCATCTGTAACTATTCCGGTGGGTTAGGTCCCAAACAGCGTCAGGGTGATTTTAAGAGTCCTGAAGGCTTCTACAATGTGACCCGTAGCCAGCTAAAACCTGATAGCCGTTTCTATAAAGCCATTAATATTGGCTTCCCGAACGAGTTTGATCGCCAACACGGTTATCAAGGCCAGTATTTGATGATTCACGGTGCTTGCGTGTCTGTTGGCTGCTATGCCATGACTGACACCAATATTGATGAGATTTTCCAGTTTGTGACCGGCGCGTTGGTATTTGGCCAGCCAAGTGTACAAGTCAGTATCTATCCGTTCCGGATGACAGACGCGAACATGCAACGCCACAAGTACTCTTACTACATCAATTTCTGGAAACAACTGAAGCCGGGTTATGACTACTTCATGGCGAATCATCAGCCGCCGGGCGTTTCGGTCATTAGCGGTAATTATGTGATTAGTCAGCCGGTTGTGCCAACGACACAACCGCAACTGGCGTCAAACTACACGCTCTCCGAGACAAAATAATTCCGACTCACCTGGCGCAATTTTGTGCCAGGTTTCATTTCCGGTCAGGGGTTGTGTCGCAATGACAGTGACCACATCGTTCAGTGTGGTCTCTTCCTGAAAATCAATTTCCACATCCTGGTCCAACAGTTTTGCCACACCAAACGGTGCCCGTCGGGTAATCCAGTATAAATTGGTGGAACAGAACGCCATCACGTAACGCCCATCGGACAGCAACATATTGAACACGCCCTTCTCACGCAATTGCACCGCAAGCTCGGTGATGTAGCGAAACACCGCCTGCATGTTGCCAGGGGTTCGCGGATAGCGTTGAGTCAGCTTATGCAGCAGCCAACAAAATGCTTGTTCGCTGTCGGTTTCACCAATCGGGCGAAACGGGCCGGTATCTAATGAACGATGGCCTTTAAGCTGCCCGTTGTGAGCATAAGTCCAGTTGCGCCCCCACAACTCACGGGTAAACGGATGCGTATTTTCAAGTGCGACTTTTCCGCGGTTCGCTTGGCGAATATGGGCGACCACAGAGCAAGATTTGATGGGGTAATCCTGCACTAATTTAGCGATGGGTGAGTTAAAGCTGGGTTGCGGATCTTTGAACGTACGACAGCCCTTACCTTCATAAAAGGTAATGCCCCAGCCGTCTTTATGCGGCCCCGTTCCCCCGCCACGCTGCACCAAACCGGTAAAACTAAAGCAAATATCCGTTGGTACGTTGGCGCTCATCCCGAGCAGTTCGCACATATTAACCTCCCACCACTTTTAACCACCCTCACCCTAATCCTCTCCCTGAGGGAGAGGATACAAGTTCAGGCAAAACTTAAGCTTTAACCATCTCTTTTTCGATAAGCTGGATCAGGATGTGAATCACTTTGATGTGAATTTCCTGAATGCGGTCAGCATAACCAAAGTGCGGCACACGAATTTCTACATCGGCGCTACCGTCCATTTTGCCGCCGTCTTTCCCGGTCAGAGTGATGACTTTCATGCCTTTCGCGCGAGCGGCTTCAATCGCTTTGATGACGTTGCCGGAATTACCCGAAGTGGAGATGCCCAGTAACACGTCGCCATCACGGCCAACCGCTTCAACGTAACGAGAGAAAATGTGGTCGTAACCAAAATCATTGCCGACGCAAGAGATATGGCTCACGTCAGAAATCGCAATCGCCGGGTAGCCCGGGCGGTTTTCGCGATAACGGCCTGTCAGTTCTTCAGCAAAGTGCATTGCATCGCAATGTGAGCCACCGTTACCGCAAGAAAGTACTTTACCGCCTGCTTTAAAGCTATCAGCCAACAGCACCGCTGCACGCTGGATTGCGTGAATGTTAGCGTCATCTTTCAGGAAGTTAGCCAGCGTTTCTGCCGCTTCATTCAATTCGTTACGAATAAGATCCTGGTACATGAGGATGTCCTTCAGCATTTTTTGATTGATTAACCCAAGCAGTTTACCGGATAGCGCGAGAAGCGCCATATCCTCCTGCTTTTGCTGTTCTGTGCGGTAACAATGTGAGCTGAGTTGTAATTATTTTGTGAATATATTGCTAAAAAAAACCACATGAACTAAAACCAATACATCCAAGTGGTCAGACCTCCTACAAGCAAGGGAGTTTCCTTTATGTTGATTTTGAGTATTGTCGCAACCGTTGTTCTCCTCGGTGTGCTTTTCTATCACCAGGTCAATTTGCTGCTCAGTAGCGCAATTCTACTGGCGTGGACAGCCGCGCTTGGTTTTGCTGGTATCTGGTCTATCTGGGTACTGGTTCCACTGGCGATTATTCTGGTGCCGTTTGTCTTCACCCCGATTCGCAAATCTTTGATTTCCGCCCCGGTATTCCGCAGCTTCCGCAAAGTCATGCCGCCAATGTCGCGTACTGAAAAAGAAGCTATCGACGCGGGGACAACGTGGTGGGAAGGTGATTTGTTCCGCGGTAAACCAGACTGGGAAAAGCTGCACAACTATCCGCAGCCAAAACTGACTGAAGAAGAACAAGCCTTTATCGACGGCCCGGTTGAAGAAGCTTGTCGCCTGGCAAATGACTTCCAAATCACACACGAAATGGCAGATTTGCCGCCAGAGCTGTGGGCCTATTTAAAAGAGCATCGCTTCTTCGCGATGATCATCAAGAAAGAGTACGGCGGCCTGGAGTTCTCTGCGTACGCTCAGGCTCGTGTGTTGCAAAAGCTGTCGGGTGTTTCCGGGATTCTGGCCATTACCGTCGGTGTGCCTAACTCATTAGGCCCAGGCGAATTGCTGCAACATTACGGTACAGAAGAACAGAAAGATCATTACCTGCCGCGCCTGGCTCGCGGGCAAGAGATCCCATGCTTTGCTCTGACAAGTCCTGAAGCAGGCTCCGATGCGGGTGCGATTCCTGATACTGGCGTCGTGTGTATGGGCGAATGGCAGGGCCAGCAAGTTCTTGGGATGCGTCTGACCTGGAACAAGCGCTACATAACGCTGGCACCAATCGCTACCGTTTTAGGTCTGGCATTCAAACTGTCTGACCCGGATAAACTGCTGGGCGATGAAGAAGATCTCGGCATTACCTGTGCGTTGATCCCAACACATACGCCAGGTGTAGAAATCGGCAAACGCCACTTCCCGCTTAACGTACCATTCCAGAATGGCCCAACTCGCGGTAAAGATATTTTCGTCCCGATTGATTACATCATCGGTGGCCCGAAAATGGCCGGTCAGGGCTGGCGTATGCTGGTGGAATGTCTGTCAGTTGGTCGTGGTATTACCCTGCCATCGAACGCAACCGGTGGTTTGAAATCTGTCGCAATGGCTACGGGCGCTTATGCTCATATCCGTCGTCAGTTCAGAATCTCTATCGGTAAAATGGAAGGGATTGAAGAACCACTGGCGCGTATTGCCGGTAACGCTTATGTAATGGACGCAGCTGCATCACTGGTGACTTACGGGATTATGCTTGGCGAAAAACCCGCTGTTCTGTCAGCCATCGTGAAGTACCACTGTACCCATCGCGGCCAGCGCGCCATTCTGGATGCGATGGATATTGTCGGCGGCAAAGGCATCATGCTGGGTAATTCTAACTTTGTGGCGCGAGCGTATCAGGGTGCACCAATTGCTATCACCGTTGAAGGCGCAAATATCCTGACCCGCAGCATGATTATCTTCGGCCAGGGCGCTATTCGTTGCCATCCGTATGTTCTCGACGAAATGAATGCGGCGCAAAACAATGACGTTAACGCCTTTGATAAGCTGCTGTTCAAGCATATCGGCCACGTCGGCAGCAACAAAATGCGCAGCCTGTGGCTCGGCCTGACCAACGGTTTGACCAGCGCCACACCGACCAAAGATTCAACCAAACGTTACTACCAATATATGAACCGCCTGAGCGCCAACCTGGCATTGCTGTCAGACGTTTCCATGGCGGTTCTGGGTGGCAGTCTCAAGCGTCGCGAACGTATCTCTGCGCGTCTGGGTGACATTCTGAGCCAGCTGTACCTGGCGTCTTCGGTGCTGAAACGCTACGACGACGAAGGCCGTAACGAAGCCGATTTACCCCTGGTTCACTGGGGCGTTCAGGATGCGCTGTATCAGGCTGAACAGGCGATTGACGACCTGCTGCGTAACTTCCCGAATGCGTTTGTGGCTGGCATGTTACGTGTGGTGATCTTCCCGCTGGGCCGCCGCTACGACGCGCCATCAGACAAGCTGGATCATAAACTGGCGAAGATCATGCAGATCCCATCAGCGACTCGTTCACGCATTGGTCGTGGTCAGTATCTGACGCCAAGCGAGTTCAACCCTGCGGGTCTGTTGGAAGAAGCATTGATGGATGTTATGGCCGCCGAGCCAATTCATCTGCGCATCTGCAAAGATACCGGGCGTAACCTGCCATTCACTCGACTTGATGAGCAAGCGAAACAGTGGCTGGCTGAAGGGAAAATCAACGCAGAAGAAGCGGCGATTTTGACCAAAGCTGAAGCAAGCCGTCTGCGCAGTATCAACGTCGATGAGTTTGAACCGGAGGAGCTGGCAACCATGCCAGTAAAGGTGCCGGAAAAGCATCGTAAGATTGAAGCTGCATAAGCAAGTTATGCTCTAAAAACCCCGCTCGCGGGGTTTTTTATTGCCCAACAAAAGCCAGCGAACTCATGCTAAAGTGAATGGAACACTGCTTATCACGAGGCTTCCGATTGTGTCTGGTTTGAAAATTACCGTTCTACAACAACCGCTGGTCTGGATGGACGGCGCGGCAAACTTGCGCCATTTCGATGTACAGTTGGACGCTATTCATGGCCGCGATCTGATTGTCTTGCCGGAAATGTTCACCACCGGTTTCGCGATGGAAGCCGCCATTCAATCGCTTGCTGAAGAAGAAGTGATTGACTGGATGCAGTTTAAAGCCCAGCAAACTCAGGCCATGATAGCCGGAAGTGCCGCACTCCAGACCGATCGCGGGCCGGTAAACCGGTTCTTGCTGGTACAGCCAGATGGCAAAGTTCATTTCTACGATAAACGTCATCTGTTCCGCATGGCTGATGAACATCATCATTATCAGGCAGGCAATGAACGAGTGATCGTTGAATGGCGTGGCTGGCGCATTCTGCCACAGGTGTGTTACGACTTACGCTTCCCGGTGTTTTCGCGCAACCGCAACGATTACGATTTGGCGCTATACGTCGCGAACTGGCCTGCACCGCGTTCCTTACACTGGCAAAGCCTGCTGGTCGCTCGAGCCATTGAAAACCAGGCGTATGTCGCAGGCTGCAACCGCGTCGGCACCGACGGTAACGGGCATCATTACCGTGGCGACAGCAAAATTATTAACCCACAGGGTGAAATCCTGGCGAATGGCGAAGCCCATCAGGCGATGCGCCTCGATGCCGATTTGTCATTGATTGCATTACAGGAATATCGCGAGAAATTCCCCGCCTGGCAGGATGCCGATCCCTTCAGTTTGTAATCAACTTCCCCGATAGGTCGACCACGACCACGGGGAAATCAAAAACGGCAGGTGATAGTGCCCGCCGTTTTGCGGTATCACAAAATCAATTTGCGCGGTGGGATACAGTGTTTCTCTGTGTGTTGCGGCAAAATAAAGCCCAATTTCTGCCGTCAGACGATACCGCCCCGCCGCCAATGCCGCAGGTGTGAAATCTTTCAGCCGCCCGTCAGAGTCAGTGACCCCCTGCGCCACCGTTTCCCAGGTGTCACCAAGCTGTTGTTCAAGGCAAATCGCCACACCTGTCGCCGGCTTCCCGAGCGCAGTATCAAGAACATGCGTACTCAACTGACTCATGATGCAAACACTCCTTCCAGGCGTAACAACGTGATTTGGCGTAATTGCTCCAGCGCTTCAGCTTCTTCCTCGGCTGGCGAATTATTCAGGCGACGCTTAAGCTCCCCGAGAATGTCTTCGCCACTGCGCCCTTTGGCTCGAATAAGAAATACTCGCCCAAACCGCGCTTCATAATCAGCATTCCCCTGCACCAGCGCGAGCGTTAACGCGCTGTTTTGCGTATCGACAGCAGACTGTTCACCTTTTGACAACGCCGCCTCTTTGCTGCTGCCCTGCGCTTTTTCACCAATCCGCGGATGTGCGCTAAGCGCCTGGTTCAGTTCATTGCGCCCCCAATCCAGTGTCAGTTGCGAGGCATAATGCTGCAACACATCGACGGTCGCATAAGGCCGGGCGGCAACCAGATTTTCAACCCATGCTGGTATCGCAACACAGGGTGTTATCAGGCTTAGCGCTTCGCTTTCCGTTGCATGGTTAAACTCTGCCAGTGGATTCATTGAAGCCAAATTCACCACCGTTTGTGTATATGCCTGCACCGCTTGCATCACATCAGCCTCAGTGACAGATTCTGCCGGATGGTGGCTAATCCCACGATCGCAACGCACAAACATCATGCCCACCGGCCAGAGTTCAGCGATGGCAATCGCATCATGCCCTGCGCCACTTGGCAGCGATAAACTACGCCCCTGCACCGAAGTGATGGCTGATGTTAACTGGCGCTGCAAACTCGCGTCACATGGCGTGGCGGGAATCGAATAATAGATTTCAGAGTCGAACGCCACACCTCGTTGAGCGGCGATTTGCAGCGCTTCGCTTAAGAGTTTTTCAAGCAGCGCTTCGATATCTGAATCTCGCGGACTGCGGATATCCAGCGTGAGCAGGACTTCCCCCGGAATCACATTCGCCGCGCCCGGTAAACATTGCAGCGAGCCGACAGTCGCAACAATATCTGGGGCGTAACTGGCAGTCGTGCTTTCGATGTAAGTCATCCAATTCGCGGCGGCTGCTAGCGCATCTTTACGAATGGTCATCGGCACCGTACCTGCATGCCCTGCTTCGCCAACAAAGCGGCATTTCAGACGACGAGCGCCGTTTATGGCAGTCACCACGCCGAGCGCCAGATTTTCGCGCTCCAGCACCGGCCCTTGTTCGATATGCAGTTCCAGATAAGCACTGAACTCTTCCGCGCCACGCGCCGCACTCTGAATACGCGAAGGGTCAAAACCGGCATTCACCAGTGCTTGCCCAACGCTGATACCTGCGGCATCTTCACACGCCAGCCAGTTATCCGGCCACGTCCCGGTCACGCCACGACTGCCTAATAATGTGATGCCAAAACGCGTACCCTCTTCATCCCCAAAGCCAACGATTTCAATCGCCTGCTCTAATTGAAGATTATGTTCATGGAGAAAAGCGACAACTTCCAGCGCGGTTAAGACACCCAACATGCCATCGTAACGCCCGGCATTACGTACGGTATCAAGATGTGAGCCAAGTAAAACAGCCTGAGCGCCTTCTCTTGCGCCTTCATAGCGCCCGCAAATGTTGCCCACCGCATCTTGCCAGGTGGTCATTCCCACCTGTTCCATCCAGCTTGCCACCAGATAATTGGCGCGCAGATGCTCAGGTGAAAGATAGACTCGAGTAAGTTGTTCCGGCGTTTCGCTAACCTGCGCCAGTTCATCTGCTCGCTGCATAATTCGGCGAGCGGCAAAACTCGCCTGCATGGCGTTCATGACTTGTTTAACCATCAGCGACTTTCCTGCGCATAAACATCCCACGCGGCCTGCATTGCAGCCCCTTGCGTCGATTTAAAACCGAGGCGGTTAAGCACCGCTTCAAGCGCCGTTAGGGTTTGCAGTACGCAATCTTTACGCGCGTTATAGCCCATGGTGCCGATGCGCCAGATTTTGCCTTGTAGCGGGCCAAATGAGGTGCCAATTTCGATATGGAAATCTTCGAGCAGCATTTTGCGCACTTCTTCACCGTGAACAGCGGACGGGATCGCAACGCCAAGTACGTTGTTCATTTTGTGTTGTAGATTGCCGAAGGTTTCCAGCCCCATGCCCTGAATTCCGGCCACCAGCGCACGACCATGCAATTCGTGGCGCGCGATGCCCACGTCCAGCCCTTCTTCGAGAATAATGCGCGCGCATTCACGGGCGGCGAACAACATGCTGGTGGCTTCGGTATGGTGGTTGAGGCGTTCCGGCCCCCAGTAATCCATCACCATGCCGAGATCGAAATAATTCGAGTAGATCATTTCGTCATCGCCGTCCTGATGGGCTGTGGTTCGGATCCCTTCTTCAACACATTTGCGACGGCGAATAACCTCTTCCATTTGCGCACTCAAGGTTATCGGCGAGCTGCCCGACGGGCCGCCGAGGCATTTTTGCAAACCGGCAGAAACCGCATCTAAACCCCAGGCGTCGGTTTCCAGTTTGTTGCCGCCAAATGAAGCTGTGGCATCGGTGTAAAACAACACGCCGTGGCGACGACAGATGTCACCCAGTTCTTCCAGCGGTTGTAGCATGGTGGTAGACGTGTCGCCCTGAACGGTTAGCAGCAAACGCGGTTTCACCGTTTTAATGGCATCTTCGATTTGGTCGGGCGTGAAAACCTCACCCCACGGCACTTCTATGGTGTGAACTTCTGCGCGACAACGACGGGCAATTTCACACAGCAGATGGCCGAAGCGCCCAAACACCGGGACAAGGACTTTGTCGCCGGGGCGAATGGCCGACAGCAAAATCGCTTCGATACCGGAGCGGGAAGTCCCATCCACCAGCATCGTCCAGCGGTTTTGCGTGCGGAAAAGTTCGCGATACAGCACCATCACTTCGTTCATATAACCGGTCATAACCGGGTCATACTGCCCAATCAACTGACTCGCCATCGCGCGTAATACGCGGGGATCTGCATTGATTGGCCCCGGCCCCATTAACAAACGATGCGGTGGATTGATTTGTGAGAAGTGCTGAATATCAAACATGGTATTTCCTTTTATTCTGCGTGAAACAAAAGATTCTTAATTAAAATATTCTGCAACTAATGTGCCACCAATTTTCGCGAAAGACAAAGAAGAAAACGAGACAGATGACATACCTCTTCGTAGGTCGGATAAGCAGCAGCGTCATCCGACAAAAGCGGCGAAAATGGTGGATGACGCTGCCACTTATCCACCCTACAAAACCCGTTCACTAACTCTTCATCTATGAACCAGAATGGTTCCCATGATGCGTGCAAACGCACCACTAAAGTGCGTTAGCGTTGTTCCAGTTCATCAAACTCAGAATACAATTCAGCAATATGGTGAATACGCTGACGGCCCGTGGTTAACGCTTCGTGGAGTACAGCGTTGGATAATAGATTCACCAGACTCATCGCACTGCTGTAGCTATCAAAGGCCGAAACACTGTCGAGCGGCGCAGCAAAATGCCAGCGGCAATAAGGTGTGAGGCCTGATCCCTGCGCTTCACTCATCACCAGCAGCGGCACCTGACGTTGATGCAAATTTGCCAGCAGCGGTTTGATAATGCGCGGGCGCCGACGAAACGCGATGGCGATAACACAATCTTGTTCACTGATATCCACTACCTCTTCGGCCAGCGTCTGCCCTGGCTGCGGCAATAGCCAGACGTCACTACGAACCTGCAATAGCTGCTGGCGCAAGTGCATCGCAACCGGCCATGAGTTTCTTAACCCAATAATAAAAATACGTTTTGCCGTCGTGAGAGCTGTGACTACGTCGGCAAATTGCTGCGTGTCGAGCAGGCTAACCCACTGCGTTAGATTGGCCATTTCCTGCTTGTAATGACGCGCAAGTAAAGTGTTACCCTGTACCGCATCGCGATTTTCGGTGAGCGGCATCCCGCTCTGGCGTAGGTTACGCAACTCTTCGCGCATATCTTTGTAGCGGTCATAGCCAAGACGTTTGAATAAGCGGCTAACCGTCGCTTTGGATACCCCAGACAGGCGGGCTAACTCGGCGCTGTTGTAGCTAATCAGGTCATCAAAACGATCGACAATAAATGCAGCAACTCGCTGTTCTTGTGGGGAAAGCTGTTCATATGTCGCCCTTAAGCGCTCATCTAATTGTTTCATTATGACCTCTGTAACTTTTGTTTCACTCGAGCCTGGCACAGTGAAACGAACAGAGTCAACCTGGAACATCTCTTGCTAGAGAGATCCCTGAGCTTCCATTCTGAGAGATAAAACGATGATGCAAAGCAATATGGCTCCTTCCGGTATGGCGGTCACTCCACATCATTTAGCCAGTGAAACTGCGTTATCCGTGCTGCGCCATGGTGGTGACGCTATCGAAGCGATGGTGGCTGCAGCGGCAACCATTGCCGTTGTTTATCCCCATATGAATGGTATTGGCGGTGACGGTTTCTGGCTGATTGTTCCGCCAGAGGGCGAACCGATTGCGATTGATGCCAGCGGTGCTGCGGGTTCTCTCGCATCTTTAGAATTTTATGCAGGCGCTTCCTCAATCCCGCATCGTGGCCCCAAAGCGGCGCTGACCGTTCCTGGAACCCTTAGCGGCTGGGATGAAGCGCTGAAGATTGCGGCACAACTTGGGGGCGGGCAATTACCGCTTTCGCGTTTACTGGCCGACGCCATTCGCTATGCGGCAGATGGTATTCCGGTCACGCAATCCCAGGCGCAGGCGACGCACAGCAAATATGACGAACTGGTCAATATCGCGGGGTTTGCCGAGACGTTTTTGGACCGGGGTGAAATCCCGCGCGCAGGTAGCCGCTTCACCCAACCCCGCCTGGCTGAAACATTGACGCGTCTGACCGTTGAAGGACTCGATAGTTTTTATCGCGGCCCGTTAGCCGCGCTGATTACCAAAGAACTTGCTGATTTAGGCATGCCCATCACATTGCAGGATCTCGCCGCCCAACGTGCGAAACGCCGCATTCCGCTGCATCTGAACCATGAGTTGGGTGATGTTTATAATATGACGCCACCGACTCAGGGCCTGGTGTCGTTGGCAATCCTCGGGATCACCGAGAATCTGGATATGGCGCAAGCCGATGAAACTCAAACCGTTCATCGCATCGTTGAAGCGACCAAAAAAGCCTTTGCTCTGCGAGACAAATACATTACCGATCCTCGCCACATTACCACCTCAATCCAAAGCCTGCTGGAGCCAGAACCCCTTGCCGCACTGGCCGCAGAAATTGACGACACTAAAGCCGCAGACTGGGGAACCGGCAAAGGCCCAGGCGACACGGTATGGATGGGCGTGATTGATAGCAGCGGACTGGCGGTGTCATTTATTCAGAGCATTTATCACGAGTTTGGCAGCGGCGTTGTGCTGCCAAAAAGCGGCATTTTGTGGCAAAACCGCGGCGCGGCGTTCAGCCTCCAACCTGAAAGCTTGCTGAGTCTGGCTCCTGGGAAACAGCCGTTCCACACGCTGAACCCAGCCGCCGCACGGCTGGCTGACGGGCGCACGATGGTTTATGGCTCAATGGGCGGCGATGGGCAACCGCAGACTCAGGCTGCCATTTTTACCCGCCACGTTATTCAGGGGATGCCATTACAAGAAGCCGTGACCGCGCCACGCTGGTTATTAGGCAGAACCTGGGGGCAAGCCTCCGACAGCCTGAAATTAGAAGGCCGATTCAGCCCGGAAACGTTCAAAGCATTACGCGAATTGGGACATGACGTGGAAGCGTTGCCTGATTTTAGTGAGGCCGTCGGCCACGCCGGAGCCATTGTGCGCCACATCAACGGCATGCTTGAAGGCGCATATGACCCACGCAGTAACGGCAGCGCCACAGGATTCTAAGGAGAACAAAATGCTATTAAATTCTATCGACTGGCCCGCGTACATCAAAGTCATGGAGCAACTGCTCGACGTTCCCGTTGATGAGCCACGCCGCCAGGAACTTGAAGTGCAATTGACTCGCATGGAGAAACTGGCAGAGCCGTTAATGGATTTTCCCTTGCCTGAACGTCAGGAAGTCGCGGGGGTTTATAAACTATGAACGCGCTTTCCATTCGCGATATTCAGCAAGGATTAGCAACCGGTGAGTTTTCAGCCCAGGAACTGGCGCGCCTTACGCTCGCTAAAATAGAGCAATCGAACCCTGATATTAATGCTTTCACTGAAATAACCGCCCCGCGTTTACTGCAAGAAGCAGCGAACATTGACGAACGTCGCGCCCGCGGGGAAACGCTGCCACCGTTAGCTGGCGTGCCTTATGCGGTAAAAAACCTTTTTGATATTAAAGGTGTGACAACTCTTGCCGGCGCCGAGCTTTTTAGCAAACAACCTCCAGCCAGTGCGGATGCCTTCGCCATCAAACAATTAAGCGCTGCCGGAGCCATGCTTTCAGGCGCGCTGAATATGGATGCCTACGCCTACGGTTTTACCACGGAAAATAGCCATTACGGCGCGACCCGAAATCCACATGATTTTGCCCGCATTGCGGGGGGATCATCCGGCGGATCTGCCGCTGCCGTCGCGGCTGGAATGGTAAATTTTACGCTTGGAACCGACACCAACGGCTCGATTCGCGTCCCGGCTTCGCTATGTGGCGTGTTTGGCCTGAAGCCGACCTTCGGGCGTCTTTCACGCAGCGGCAGCCAGCCTTTTGTTGCCAGCCTCGATCATATCGGCCCCCTTGCACTCAGCGTGGACGATCTGGCGCAGGTATATGATGCGCTCCAGGGTATTGATCCTGCCGATCATTTCCAGTCTGCACGAAGCATGGAATCCGTCGCCAATCAACTAGAGCAAGCCACACATTTACGTTGCGCGGTGCTCGGCGGTTTTTTTGAGGAATGGTGCGATGTGGATGCCAAAAATGCCGTGACGCAAGTGGCTCACACGCTCGAGGCGCTGGAATGCATCACGTTGCCAGAAGCCGAATTAGCACGCTCCGCGGCATTTTTACTCTCTGCCGCTGAAGGAGGAAATCATTATCTTCCCGCACTACGCGAACAGGCCGAACGTTTTGAGATTAATTCTCGC
The DNA here is from genome assembly GCF_000735355.1 of Buttiauxella agrestis ATCC 33320. GTDB lineage: Bacteria > Pseudomonadota > Gammaproteobacteria > Enterobacterales > Enterobacteriaceae > Buttiauxella > Buttiauxella agrestis. The sequence continues at coordinate 5,236 of NZ_JMPI01000019.1, read as the reverse complement.
GAACGTTTATTGGCAGGCGCAATGACGCCATCCGCCTGGTACACGCAGGCGCAACGTTTCCGCACCTGGTTTCGCGATAAGACGCTACCGATATTTGACGATTTTGATGTGTTGATTGCCCCGGCTACGCCATGCAGCGCAACACTTATCGGCCAGCAGACCATGCGAATCAACGGCACAGACCTTCCTGTAAAAGCCAGCATGGGAATGCTGACACAGCCAATTTCTTTCCTCGGCTTACCGGTGGTGACGGTGCCGTTAATGACCGCAAGTGGCACTCCTATTGGCGTACAGCTCATTGCGCCGCCCTGGCGAGAAGATATCTGCCTGAGAGCCGCCCATCGGCTTGAAATACAGGGTATGCTGGCAGGGAAAATCACCAGGTAAGGTAAATACTATGATGCGAGATAATATTGATCGCCCGGCAATCGTCAATGAGGTGAGTGCCGCTTTTTACCGCTACGAACAGGCGTTGATCAGCAACGATGTTGCAGTGTTGGATGAGTTATTCTGGTCCGATCCGCGCACCGTGCGCTACGGAGCCAGTGAAAACCTGTACGGGATCGATGAGATCAGAGCGTTCCGAAATACCCGTTCTTCACAGGGGTTAGAGCGGCTTTTACAGAACACAACGATCACCACCTACGGCGATGATATGGCCGTTGCCAGTACCGAATTTACCCGGGAAGGTTGCGATAAAATTGGCCGCCAGATGCAGACCTGGGTCAAATTCCCTTATGGCTGGCGTATTGTGGCAGCCCATGTCAGCTTGATGAGTTAAAGAGAATGGCGGGTCAATGCACCCGCCACTCAAGTCATTCCTTAAATGGATGCGTCTTCACCCAATGCTCGGCAATATCCTGACGACGGCAAATCCACACATCGTCATGTTGCTGCACATAATCCAGAAAACGTTGTAGCGCTTTGAAGCGACCAGGGCGCCCCAACAAGCGGCAATGCATACCAATCGACATCATTTTCGGCGCGGTTTCCCCTTCCTCATACAACACATCAAAACTGTCTTTAAGATAGGTATAAAACTGCTCGGCGGTGTTAAAACCCTGCGCGGTGGCGAAGCGCATGTCGTTAGCATCGAGAGTATACGGCACCACCAGATGAGGTTTTACGCTGCCGTCGCTACAGGTGACTTTGCTCCAGAATGGCAAATCATCGCCGTAATAATCGCTGTCATAAAGAAAACCGCCATTCTCCGCCACCAGACGACGCGTATTAGGGCTGTCGCGCCCGGTGTACCAACCCAGCGGTTTGTTGCCGAACAAATCTTCGAGGATTTCTATCGCCTGGTGCATGTGCTGACGCTCTGTAGCTTCGTCGAGGTTTTGATAGTGGATCCAGCGCCAGCCATGGCTCACCACGTCATAATCAGCGGCTTTTATTGCGGCGACGATTTCAGGGTTTCGCGCCAGAGCCATTGCGACACCAAAAATGCTCATGGTGAGGCCGCGTTTCTGGAATTCATTGTGGATGCGCCAGAACCCGGCGCGCGAGCCATATTCATAGAGTGAGTCCATCGACATATGGCGGTCGGGAAAACTCGCGGCGCCGATAATATCCGAAAGAAATTGCTCGGAACCGGCATCGCCGTGCAGTACGTGGTTTTCACCACCCTCTTCAAAATTGAGGACAAATTGCACGGCAACTCGGGCGTTATTCGGCCACTGCGCGTGTGGCGGCTTACTCGCATAACCTTTCATGTCGCGCGGGTAGTTCTCGGTAAAGTGATAGTTTTTAGTTTTTGGTGCTTCATTCATGGTTCGGTCCTTATGAGCCGAGCCAGAAAATCAACTCAGCATGTCAAAACAGCCGGATAACGGCTTTTTATTCGGATACGCGAGATCACCGTGTTTACTGGTTCCAAGGCCAAGTGCGATGAGGGATTCGACCATTTTCACCGCAGCCGTGACGCCATCAATTACGGGAATACCCAACTCAGCAGTCAGTTCCCGCGCAAGATTAGCCATCCCGCCACAACCGAGCACAATAGCTCCGCTGTTATCTTCTTTCATGGCTTGTATACAACGCTCGCGTACCTTCATCTGAGCAAGACCCGTGCCATCTTCCAAAGCCAGCACCGGGAGATCAATCGCATGCAACGCCGCGCAGTGGTGCTCGAAGCCATACTGGCGTAATAAATGACGCGCAATAATCACGGTGCGCGGCAAGGTGGTCACAATGGAGAAACGTGTCGCAACCATCGTTGCAGCGTGCATTGCCGCTTCTGCGATGCCGATAACCGGCCCACTGGCGAGTTCACGCGCGGCCAGCAAACCCGGATCGCCAAAACAGGCAATAACATGGCCGCTCACTCCCTGCTCCTTGCCGCGCTTGATTTGCTCAAGCACACCAATGGCGGCAATGGCTTCATCAAAATGCCCTTCAATAGATTCCACACCTTGCGTTGGGCAAACGGCAATAATTTCGCTGGAAGGTGCAGCAACGCTTCGCGCCGCCTGCGCGATGGTGTGTGTCATCGCAACGTTAGTATTTGGGTTGATCACCTGGATCAAATGTTTCGTCATATTGAGTCCTCTGTATTTTTCCCGGGGTTTAGCACCAGATCCGGGCAACAAAATGTTCAATTGCACCATGGCAAAGCGCAACGATTAACCGCGCGGCCTTATTAATGCACCAAAAAGCCTGAATAATCCATTTGTTCCACAAAACATGAAACCTGGCCTGGTTAATGCAACGAAAGTTGCAGACATTCCGTCAGCATCTGTTTTTAAAGGAGCAGATTTCATGCCAAACAATGAAAACACGTCATCAGTTTTGACCGATAGCGCCAATGCCGGGTACAGCCCGCGCCTGTGTAATGATGATCTGGCGCCGACGCGCAACCAGACATGGTCCTGGTACAATATTTTTTCTTTCTGGATGTCCGACGTGCACAGTATGGGCGGCTATGTGGTCGCAGCCAGTTTCTTCACGTTAGGGCTGGCGAGTTGGCAGGTTTTGCTTTGCCTGTTGGTCGGAATTTGCATCGTGCAACTGTGTGCAAACCTGGTCGCTAAACCAAGCCAGATGGCGGGTGTGCCTTATGCCGTCATTTGCCGCCAGGCATTTGGCGTATTTGGGGCCAATATTCCGGCTGTGATTCGCGGTCTTATCGCATTCGCCTGGTACGGCATTCAGACCTGGCTGGCAGCCAACGCCCTGATGCTCGTTATGCTCAAGTTCTGGCCGTCACTTGCGCCAATGACCACCGGGCACTTTCTCGGTCTTTCGCATCTCGGGTGGGTCTGCTTTGGCATCATGTGGGTGCTACAGGCGATGGTGTTCTGGCACGGCATGAATGCGATTAAACGCTTTATTGATATCGCCGGACCTGCGGTTTATGTGGTGATGATGGCCCTGGCGGGCTGGATTTTGTATCAAACAGGATTTGATGGAATTTCGTTTACTCTTGCCAGTAAACAACTCACTTCTGGCGAACAAGCATGGCAAATGCTGACCGCAACTGCACTGGTGGTTTCATACTTCTCCGGCCCATTACTCAACTTCGGTGACTTCTCGCGCTACGGTAAAAGCATGAAAGAGATCCGCCGTGGCAACCGCTGGGGACTTCCGTTCAACTTCCTGCTGTTCTCGATTGTGACCGTGGTTATCGTATCCGGCACCCAATCGTTGTTTGGAAAAATGATTACAGACCCAATCGAAACTGTCAGTCATGTTGGCAACAGCCTCGCGATGGCAATTGGTTTGCTGACCATGATTACCGCCACTATCGGCATTAATATCGTCGCGAACTTCGTATCACCCGCTTTCGACTTCTCGAACTGCTCACCGCAGAAGATTAGCTTCCGCACAGGCGGGATGATTGCGGCCGTGGGCTCTGTATTACTGACACCGTGGAACCTGTTCCAGTCCCCTGAACTTATTCACTACACGCTGGACGTGCTGGGATCGTTTATTGGGCCGCTGTTCGGGATTTTGCTGACTGATTTCTACATCATCAAACGCAGCAAAATTTATGTCGACGATCTGTTTGATGCCACTCCTAAAGGACGCTACTGGTACAAAGGGGGCTTCAACCCAAAAGCGATTCTTGCTCTGGTGCCATCCGTCGCAGTGTGTCTGACCATCAGCTTTACTCCTTCACTTCATGAAGTGGCAAACTTTAGCTGGTTTATCGGCGCATTCATGAGCGCAGGCTGCTACCGCTGGCTGGCTCGTGCCGAGAAAGTGAATGAAGTTGCTGACTTTAATGGGCAGGTTGCGGCTTCAAAAGAGTAATCTTGCGAACGATAAAGGCCTGAGTTGTTGCAGACTTAGGCCTTTTCAAATTAATTAGTACGAAATCCGACACGTTATCAAAGAGCCATTTTCCCTTCCGTACCTTATTATTTTCAGTTAGCCGGAACCATTGCAAGCTGCTGATAAGGTGCATGATTAGAATGGAAACTAAAAAGATCATTGTTGGAATCACGTCTGCTATTTTTTGCCTGTCACTAACTGGATGCGGTCAACAAGGAAAATTTATTGATGCTCAAAAATCGACATATAAACCGCGCCCAGTTGTATCACCTCAATTAACTGAGCAAGAACTTTTCGGTTGGGATCCTTCTGCGGAGATCACGGAAGAGGATATCCAGGATGCTCTCGCCCAGGCCGAAGATGAAATAAGCATCCCACGCAATGCTTCAATTATTTTGGTGCAGTCAGGAGAGAAAACCCCTGATACTGAAATGCAAAAAGAGCTGGAAAAACACTACAAAGTCGCGACATTCTCTGGGATTTCACCTTCCAAAAAAATCACTGCAAATAAAGAACCCTCCACTGCCACCAACAGTTACATGTTGACTCTACGTTATTTCGGAGCAAGGGGTAGACAAAGCACAGTGATTGTTTACTGGCCAACATTGCAGATGGGGATATTTGATAAACAAGCTAACTCTGTTGTGTGGCAGGACTATCAACCGGTTAATAATAACAATCAAATTAGTTCACTACGCTATTTGACCCGCTATGCCGTTATTGATGTCAAAACGGGTAACTGGGAAATGTATTCACCAGCGAGTATCGAGACAGCGATTCCTATCACGCCAGCCAGTACGACTAAAGCGAAAGACCTGGAGGATGTGGTCAAAACATCGAAACAGCAAACCTATCAGGCAAATGCTCAGGAGATTTATTCACGGTTTAGCCTGGGGAAAAGTAGGGGTTGATAGGGATTGGCCAGTGAGGGCTGGCCGATTGGAAGGTACAAAGTAGCTGT
>NZ_JMPI01000018.1 GCF_000735355.1 Buttiauxella agrestis ATCC 33320 | reverse complement strand
AAGGTATGGCTTGTGCTGCTACCCTAGCGCTAACACTTTGGTGGTGGCAGGTTCTTCCTATGCAAAAACAGATCGCGCAGTTGGATGATACTAACCAGGGCAGTATCGCATTGTGGTTAACGATGCCAACCCTCGAAAATTACCCGCAAAACCTGAATAGATTGCTTTATGCATCACCGCTTCAGACGTTGGAAACGGGAGAACAACTCACCAAAACCGCAAATTCAATATGGCTCAATAGCGAGCAACAGCAAAAGGCAACGGCAAGCTGGAACAATGCGCTGAAATTACGCGCAGCAAATAGCCCTCAGTTACGGGGCTATCTGCAGGTACAACAGGATCTTCATCAATTTTCAGCGTTGCTTGTAGAGCGAGAGAAAAATAAAGAGGGGCTGACACTTTCCTACCTTAAGACTGTAGCTTATCAGGCAGAAACTCAACTGAATAAGGAAATTCCACTGGAAGCGTTACTAACGCAACTCGAAGACGACCGGAAGCAGAACCAAAATACACAAACCCTAGAGAAGCAGATTAACGAACGAATTGATGCTTTATCGAGCCGGTATTTTTCGATCAGAAACATCCTTGAACCGAGCGCATATTCAAATACTGTCGAAAGTAATAATCAACGATAAGGGACTAACATGGCAAATTTAATTTATCTGACACTGACTGGATTACAGCAGGGACTGATGTCCGCAGGCTGCTGTTCGCTAGACTCAATTGGCAATAAAGCTCAAATCGCACATTTAGACCAGATTATGGTTTATGGACTTTCGCACTCAATTACCAGGGTAGAAAATGCAGCTCATCATCCCGTCATCATTACCAAACCTGTTGATAAATCAACACCACTTTTAGGGAAAGCAATTTCCGAAAACGAAATATTAAACTGTGACTTTGATTCTTATCGAACCAATAGATTTGGCATTAATGAACTGTATCTAAAAATAAAATTAACAAAAGCAAGGATAACGGATTATCATCTGGTGCTCCCTAATAGCCTTTTAGATAACAAAGAACAACCTCAGGAGGTTATTTCACTTTCTTATGAGACTATAACTTGGGAGCACGTATCCGCAGGAACCAGTGCGTATAGCCTATGGAATGATCGAGTTCTTTAGCTCAATTCAATCAAGCTCCATAAATGGTGGTTATGGAGCTTTTATTTACCATCCCCCCAGGGTACCGCACTGGTTAATGTAGCGCATTTACTTTTATGCTTGACATAATATACACCTGAAAACCCTCCACCAACCGGGCATGAATGCCAGGAAGAAAAAGCCAAACCGATATTTAGAGCAGGGCCAATCAATACTGAAGGGAAGAAAAGTACAAAGGTAATAAAAGTCATTATTGTCATATATTTTGTAATACCTGGATGTGCTATGTGATCTTTTGTAAAAAAACCACTAATAAACACAACTTCCATGTAAATAATAAATGGCAAAGATGACAGTATAGGAAACACTCGCCAATTAAGGTAAAAGAAATCTCTGTGAGAGAATAAACTCATAACATCAGCTAAGCATAACCGAGCAATAAAAATTGTGACAATCGGCAAGCTAATAGAAACAGCTATAATCATTAATAATCTCTTAAATCTTATATCCATATCTAGAAACCCTCACGTAGGGAATTTAACGTCGGGGACAGGTTTTTCAAATTCCACTCTTCAACTCTCTTCCTTTCCTGAATACCTTGTTGAATATAATTTTTCAACTTATCTGATAATTGATATCTTTTATCTAGATAATCTAATGCAAAGGTTATAATAAAACCAATTACAACCACCAAAAAACAACCTCCCGCAATTGGTAATGTTATAAAACCAGTTGCTGCAAGACCAGCCCCAATCATCATTGCAATTTTAGTTACAAAAACCGTCACTATTATTTTCGCGGCATCTATAGTAATATCACCAATAAAATCAGATACTTTGTAATCATTTTTAAATATCAACTCAACAGTTCTGTATGCGAATGAAAACCAGACACAGAATCTTGCCCCACTAATAATGGCACCATTCTTTCCCGCGTTACCAATGCCTAACTCCAGTACTTGTGGATTATTTATTGCATACCGCGTTCCTTTTAGGATACGACGAACACCTGCGTACCCAGTTATTTTTACATATTGAACACTTTTTTCTGTATATACAGAGGCTTTAATACCTAATCCTTTTAGGTTATAAACAAGTTTATTAGCATCATTATAGTATGATGTTAATTTATGAATATTCTTGGTACCATCAATCATATCTTTAATATTTCCTGCATAAGTCGCAATAGGATCAACTAAGTTTAGGAGCTGGTTTAGTGCTGCATCAGCTTCCGAAAGCGTCAATAACATAATGTGCTTTGTATTTTTCTGGAGTTCAGCTTCTAAATTCAATGTGTCCAAAATATATTCATGCTGAGGTATCAGTTGATTTATAGGAACTTCCCCTCTTAAATAATCACCTAAATAACCTGCAGCGGTATTAGTCTGCCTAAGTTCATCCTTCATGATATCGTCCTTAATGTGTTAGTTTAACGTGGATGATAATTTTTTATTCAATATACATTCGTGATCTACATTAAAATATAAGGAAATATCATTAATAACATGCGAATAAATATAATATTAAAAATAAAAATCACTTTAAAATAACTTAGGGAAATGAATGATCGCTAATTATCATAATTAAATATATTTAAGATATTGGGCATGAAGAGAAAGCACGATCTTAAGAAAAACTAAATGCAGGAAGGTAGAAAAACAAACAATACAGAAACGACGAAAGACCT
>NZ_JMPI01000017.1 GCF_000735355.1 Buttiauxella agrestis ATCC 33320 | reverse complement strand
TTCTGATTCAGGCTTTCTGATTGTGGCGGAACGGACGGGACTCGAACCCGCGACCCCCTGCGTGACAGGCAGGTATTCTAACCGACTGAACTACCGCTCCGCGTTTTGTTCCCCGTCGGGAACGAGGCAGATATTACGTATTGGGCCGGTAAGCGTCAACGTTTTTCTAAAAAATCTAATCGGTTGCCGTTAATTTAACCCAACCGGTGATTTTTAATCCATTGATGCTGCTTTTATACCCGCCACAGGCAACTTCCACCTTTCTTTTCCACAAGATCAAGCCGCGATTCATGCGCTTCCATTTCCACATCACTGGCTCGAATGATACGTATACCTGAACCATGACGCACAACTCTCTGAATACCGCTATCTCCGGTACGCTGCTGAACGTCCCCTTCCATGGCAAACTTCAGAGAGGTTTGGCCGCCCGTCATCATCAAATAGACGTCAGCCAGAATCTGGGCATCGAGCAATGCTCCGTGAAGTGTTCGTTTGCTGTTGTCTATTTCATAACGATTGCAAAGTGCATCGAGGCTATTGCGCTTGCCCGGGAACATTTTACGAGCAAGTGCCAGACTATCGGTAACTTTGCAGAAGGTATTGGTTTTCGGGATATCACGTTTAAGCTTCCCGAACTCATAGTCCATAAACCCAATATCAAACGACGCGTTATGGATAACCAGCTCTGCGCCGCGAATATAATCCATGAACGAATCAGCAACCTGATCAAAAGTGGGTTTGTCTGCCAGAAACTCATCGGCAATTCCGTGAACGCCAAAGGCTTCCGGGTCCACCAGCCTGTCAGGCTTCAGGTAAACGTGGAAGTTATTACCCGTCAGCCGGCGGTTAATCACTTCAACCGCACCGATTTCAATAATGCGATGCCCTTCGTAGTGAGCACCGATTTGGTTCATACCGGTGGTTTCAGTATCAAGGACTATCTGTCGTGTAATTGGTGTGCTCATGTCGCTCGTTTATGTCAGACTTGGTTTTTTAATCACAGGAAGTCTACCAGAGATGCGCAAACAGGTAGAAATTTTCACCGATGGCTCTTGCCTCGGTAATCCAGGCCCGGGCGGTTATGGCGCCATTTTACGGTACAAGCAGCACGAAAAAATTTTCAGCGTTGGCTTTCGTTTAACGACAAATAATCGCATGGAAATGATGGCTGCGATCGTCGCACTTGAAGCGTTAGTCGAACCTTGCGACGTGGTGCTTAGCACTGATAGCCAATATGTTCGCCAGGGCATTACCCAATGGATTCATAACTGGAAAAAACGTGGCTGGAAAACCGCCGATAAAAAACCAGTAAAGAATGTCGATTTGTGGAAACGACTGGATGCCGCATTAAGCGAGCATAAAATCAGTTGGGAGTGGGTGAAGGGCCATGCCGGTCACCCCGAAAACGAACGTTGCGATGAACTTGCGCGTGAAGCGGCTTCTAATCCAACTCTTGAGGACGTGGGTTATCAACCAGAGACGAAGCTTTAGTTGTCTCCCGAAACTGCCTTGTCGCCCCGACCGCTGACCGAATTTGCGTTTTCGCTTTCCGACTTTTCATTGGATTGAGCGTCAGGGGTAACGTGCGCTTACGTGCCACAATGACATGCATACATCCCAACGCAGGAAGGTGGGTACTGAGCATCTTCCCACCTTGTTTACTCCAGGGTAAAACCTGGAAACTGCGTTGGTGCATCACTTCAAAATTAAGTAACGCTAACCAGTCAAACATCCTCATTGGTGTGAACATTCGGCAATGATACGGTGTGCGTTTGCGTAAAAACGGTACAGTTTTCCCCAAGCCGAGCAAACTCACCGGGTTGAAGCTGCTCAAAATCAGCCAACCGTCATCAATCAATACTCGATCCACTTCTCGGAGTAATCCGTGCGGATCCTGGCTCCAGGGTAATGTATGAGCCAACATACAGGCATCGACCGATTTAGCAGCAAAGGGTAAAAACAGCGGATCGGCATTAACCTGAAGCCGCTCGCCTTGTATTGCGACATTCACCTGGTGTGAAATAGCACATGCTTCGGTGTTAATTTCTGTGCTTAAGTTACCAATCTTCAAAAGATGAAAACCGAACATCTTAGCAAGCCAGGGCTGGAGTTGGACTTCCAGAGCTTCGCGGTAATACTCGCCCCAGGGCAGCTCTCCCCAATGATGCGGTGAAATGAAATTATCAGGTATCCTTGCCGGTTTCATCACTACCTTCTTAACGCAATTCAGAGAGGTTGAATTATGAATCTTAACAGTATTTCTGCATTCCAGGATAACTACATCTGGGTTCTGAACGACGAACAGGGTAAATGTATCATCGTCGATCCTGGTGACGCTGAACCAGTGCTTAAAGCGCTTGAAACCAACCAATGGACACCAGAGGCAATTTTACTCACCCACCATCACAATGATCACGTTGGCGGCGTAAAAGAACTTCTGAAAAAGTATCCAGACCTTGTGGTATATGGCCCCGAAGAGACACAAGATAAGGGAACGAACCGGGTAGTCAGAGAGGGCGATAAGGTCAATATTTTAAAGTATGAATTTAGTGTTATTGCCACTCCCGGTCACACTTTAGGACATATCTGTTTCTACTGCGCACCTTACCTATTTTGCGGCGACACTCTATTTTCTGGTGGCTGCGGCAGGCTTTTTGAAGGCACAGCGAGAAATATGTTTGATTCTTTTCAAAAGCTTAACAAACTTCCCGCTGAAACGTTAATTTGTTGTGCCCACGAGTACACACTTTCGAACATTAAGTTTTCCTTATCGATCCTTCCTAACGATGATGAGTTAAACCGATACTGTCGAAAAGTTAAGGAGTTACGTGCAAAAAACCAATCAACGCTCCCCAGTTCTTTAGAAAATGAACGCAAAATAAATTTATTCCTTAGAACACATAATGTTGATTTAAAAGATAAAATAAAAGAAGAAACAAACTTGCAACAACCACACCAGATTTTTGCATGGTTACGGACAAAGAAAGATACATTCTGAATTTTCTGGTTGTGTTGTTTGGAAGTGGAAGGTATTCTTGCTCGTCTTTTAAGCAACTATTGACACACACATGAAGGCAAAAGCGATATTACTCGCCTCTGTCCTGCTAGTGGGGTGCCAGGCGTCGAAGCATGACGGCAACATCCAACAGCACGCACAGAGTCTGTCTGCAGCTGGTCAAGGTGAAGCAGGAAAGTACACAGGTAAGCGATGGATGGACGATGGGACATACCTCGCAGATAATCAAAACTTGTGGAACTTCATTGGCGACGAGCTAAAGATGGGGATACCGGAGAATACCCGGATCCGCGAACAGAAACAGAAGTACCTGAAGAATAAGAGCTATCTCCACGATGTAACATTACGGGCAGAGCCGTATATGTACTGGATTGCCGGGCAAGTTAAGAAACGCAACATGCCAATGGAACTAGTACTACTACCCATAGTGGAGAGCGCTTTTGACCCCCACGCTACCTCTTCTGCGAATGCCGCTGGCATCTGGCAGATTGTACCGAGTACGGGTCGAAATTATGGTTTAAAACAGACCAAAGCATACGATGCACGTCGTGATGTAGTGGCTTCTACCACTGCCGCACTCGATATGATGCAGCGTCTGAACAAGATGTTTGACGGCGACTGGTTGTTAACCGTGGCGGCGTACAACAGCGGCGAAGGTCGTGTACTGAAGGCAATGAAAGCGAATAAAGCTCGTGGTTTACCTACGGATTTTTGGTCGCTTTCACTGCCACGGGAAACCAAGATTTACGTGCCAAAAATGCTGGCGTTGAGTGACATTCTCAAAAACAGCCAAAAATACGGTGTACGCCTGCCGACGACTGACGAAAGTCGTGCTTTAGCGCGAGTTGAAGTGAGCGATCCGGTGGAACTGACACAAGTGGCTGAAATGGCGGGAATACCATTAAGTACGCTTAAAACGTTCAACGCTGGGGTTAAAACCTCGACGGTTGGCAAAAATCAGCGTTATGTGATGGTGCCTAAAAAGCATGCCGATCAGCTGAAAGCCTCTTTGGCTTCCGGTGAAATTGAAGCAGTGCAACCTCGCATGATCGCTGATAACAGCGGAACTGCTGGTGGCAGCAAATCTTACCGTGTTCGTTCAGGTGATACCTTGTCGAGCATTGCTACCCGCATGGGTGTGAGCACTAAAGATTTGCAAAGCTGGAACGGCATACGTGGCGCGCATATCAAAGTTGGCCAAACACTCAGTGTCAAAAATGGCGCTCAGAGCTTAGCTAAGAACGATAGCATCACGTACAAGGTGCGCAAGGGTGATTCGTTGTCGAGTATCGCTAAACGTCACGGTGTGAATATCAAAGATGTTCTACGCTGGAACGATGATACGGACAATCTGAAACCTGGCGATCAGTTGACGCTGTTCGTAAGCAACAACTCTACACCTGATACATGATTGTTTATTCGAAGAAAAGGCACCTATAAAGGTGCCTTTTTTATTACTGTCCCTCAATGTCAGACTTTCCTGGCTTCGACCATCACAATGTCGCTGGTAAACGTCCCATCGGCCTGCAGATCAAAATAGCGTTGTACTTCATCTGATGCGCTTTGTTGATAAGCGCGAATAGCATCAGCCATTTCCTTAGGTGTTCGCATACGTGCAATCCAACTTGAAAATTCCAGAACCAATCGGTCGCACAATAAGTTCTGCGTCACTAAACCTGCCTCGTTAAACATGCCCAGTAACTCTCCGCTGGAATAGTTATGAACATGCGAAGTATCCCGCAATGCTTCAACAGTTTGTAACCAGATATCCAGAACAGGATGGCCAGGTGACATAACATCCATAAACACCACCACCCCGCCAGGTTTCAGTACGCGCCTTACTTCCCGTAACGCTTTGCCAACGTCGTGCCAGTGATGAGCTGAATAGCGGCTGATCACAACATCAAATGATTCATCCGCAAATGGTAAAGCTTCCGCATAACCCTGCTGCGTCTTTATATTGGAGATATTACGAGTTTTAGCTGCCTCACTGACCACCGACAGCATTTGTTCGGAGAGATCGTAAGCAACAACATCTTTCACCTGTGACGCGGCAATAAAACTCGCATGCCCTGCCCCACATCCCATATCAAGCAGTTGGGCCTCAGGAAAATCGGCCAGACGCGCGTTCAAGCGCTCCAGGTCTCTTCCTGAAGCATGTACAGCGCTACTCAGATACGCCCCTGCCTGAGAGCTAAATTGTTGGCTGACTTTGTCATGGTGAGTTTGTGTTGTCATTGTATTGTCCTTGCAGTTGATTATAAGTAAGGGCAGCACACAGGTCTGCCCAGTGGCAGACCTGACTAACCTTACTTCAATCAGGTTTGCCGGGACGGAATTCGACTAGTAGAGGGTTGTGGTCAGACGCGCGGGTAACCAGAACAGAGGCTTCCGTAACATTTAATCCACGATAAAACACGAAATCGAGAGGACGACCAAAAGCCCGACGGCGATGATCGTCAGTAAAGCGCACCTCACGCAGAGTCATCTCGCGAGCAAAGCGGTAGAGTGCATTCATGCGAGGGCGACTCCAGGCATTAAAATCGCCTGCCATAATAATCGGCCCATTATGATGGCCAATTTGATCACCAATTGGCCCAAGTTGCTTACTGTAAACATCCACACCCAGGCTGAAATTCACGGCATGAATATTCACGACCATTAATAAACGGCCATCAGGCAGCGGGTAAACTGTTACTAACGCGGATTTAGACAAACGTAGAATCGGTTCACGTTCGCGCAGTGGGCAACAGTAGACAGGATGTGCGGCAGACAACGTCATCACGCCAGAGGGGTGTTGAGGCAATACAAACGCCGGAACCTGATCTGCGGCCAGATAATTACTGGTCGCAAATTTTACCAGTTCAGGAGTGGCTTGCGCTTCCTGCAACAAGACGAGGTGAGCATCTTTACCAAAATTTTGCAGCACCGAAAGCCACTCAGCTCGTTGCTGCTTGAAGATGTTCCATACCAATACTTTTAAGGAAGCCTCGCTCGGCAAAGGTTCCCCGGGTGGCAATGCCTGACCAATAGTTGCAAAGGAGCCAGGAGGCAGAATGCGTTCTGCTGGCTGACCGGCAACATATCTCATGGCATAAGTATTTTTGCGCACTTTTTTACTAATGACCTCTGTAACCAAAGAAGCCTCCATATCGAAGGCTGTCTTTCAGTTATAGGGACTTTAGTGCAGAGTTTCAACGACCAATTCAAACCATTGATGAACAAGACCGTAAGCAATTGCTAACGATCTTGTTTAAATGAGTTACCCGACAGCAATTTCTCGGCGGGAATCAAGTCGGCCACTTAACGTAATTAAAAGTAATGCAGCAACAACAATCACCGCGCCAATCCAGGGAGTTTGCGCCAAACCAAAGCTTTGAACCGTTTGACCGCCAATAACAGAACCTAATGCGATCCCAACGTTAAAAGCCGCGATATTCAGACCAGAAGCAACATCTACCGCATTTGGCGTGTAAAGCTCAGCCTTCTGCACAACATACACCTGCAAACCAGGTACATTGCCGAAGGCGAAAATCCCCATGATTAACACCGTCACTAAAGCACCAATATGTGAACTAGCCGTAAACTGGAACACCAGGAGTAATGCGGCAAGTGCTGCAAAAATGAATTTCAAGGCAGGCACAGCACCATGACGGTCAGCAAGTTTTCCGCCCCAGATATTCCCTATTGCTACGGAGATGCCATAGCCTAATAAAATCCAGCTCACTGCTGCTGGCGAATAACCTGCAAGGTCCTGCATCATCGGAGCCAGGAAGGTAAATGCCGTAAACACGCCACCGTACCCCAAAGCTGTTATCGCATAAATGATCAACAAACGCGGGTGAGTCATCACTTTCAGTTGATCTTTAATACTGGCAACCACTCGAGTTGGAATATCTTTAGGCACCAAAATTGTGCTGCTAATTAATGCGATTACACCGATAGCCGACACTGCGAGGAACGTTTCGCGCCAACCAAAATGCTGACCAATGAACGTCCCGAGAGGTACGCCAGTAACCAAAGCAACGGTTAAACCACCAAACATAATCGCAATGGCAGATGCCGCTTTCTCTTTAGGGACCAGACTGGTTGCGATGGTTGAGCCAATTGAGAAGAACACGCCATGCGCAAGTCCTGTCAGCAGACGAGCAATAACGAGGGTTTCATAGTTTGGCGAAAGCCAGGCTAACAGATTACCCGCGGTAAATAATGCCATCAGACCAATCAGTAATTGCTTACGAGGCAATCTCCCGGTTAATGCCGTCAAAACAGGAGCGCCCACAGCGACGCCCAACGCGTAAATAGAGACTAACAATCCAGCAGAAGGTAATGAAATTGAAAGTTGGTCAGCGATTGTTGGTACCAGCCCAACAATGACAAATTCTGTAGTACCGATTGCAAATGCACTGATAGTCAGCGCCCATAGTGCCAGAGGCATAATTTACTCCATAACAGGTGTCTTTTGATGACACGCAGTATGGCGTGATGGTTAAATAACAAAAATATGCAAAATCTCAATACAATTTTGTCTCAGGAGCAATAATGAAGGCCACCTCTGAAGAACTGACGATCTTTGTCGCCGTTGTGGAAAGCGGAAGTTTTAGTCGTGCAGCGTTACAGCTCGAACTGGCTAATTCAGCTGTGAGCCGCTCGGTGAAAAAATTAGAGATGAAGCTAGGGGTAACACTTCTAAATCGCACAACGCGCCAGCTAAGCCTTACAGAAGAAGGTGAGCGTTATTTCCGCCGCGTACAACAGATTTTGCAAGAGATGGCAGCGGCTGAAAATGAGCTAATGGAAACGCGACAAAGACCTCGGGGTTTACTGCGCATTGACGCTGCGACCCCTGTGATGCTCCACCTCTTGATGCCGCTCATTAAACCTTTCCGTGAACGCTATCCAGAGATAACGCTTTCGCTAATTTCCTCAGAGACATTTATTAACCTGATTGAACGTAAAGTCGATGTTGCCATTCGCGCAGGAACGTTGACGGATTCAACACTTCGGGCCAGACCCCTTTTCACCAGCCAACGTAAAATTATTGCTTCTCCTGAATATTTAGCACAAAACGGAATACCGCGAAGTGCAGAGGATCTTCAGGATCATATCTGCCTGGGTTTCTCTGAAACAGAAAGTTTGAACAAATGGCCGGTTGCCCAAACTGATGGATTACAGTATGACATTACACCGGGAATAACCTCCAATAGCGGTGAAACACTCAAGCAACTTTGCCTGACCGGGAATGGTATTGCCTGCCTGTCTGACTACATGATTAATAAAGAAATAGCTGAAGGGAAGTTTGTGGAATTACTTGCAGACAAACTGCTCCCCGTAGAAATGCCATTCAGTGCGGTGTATTACAGCGATCGTGCCGTCAGCAGCCGGATTAGAGCATTTATTGATTTTCTAAGTGAGCATGTGCAACAGCCCCCGCAGGGGCTGTAATGGAAGATTAATCCCAGAGTGGAGCCAGACCTTCCGGGCTAACCAGTCGATCGTTACAGTCCAGTTCAGTAATGGCCATCATATCTTCCTCATCGAGCATGAGAGTCTGCGATCGTAGATTACTTTGCAGATTCTCACGTTTTGTTGAAGAAGGAATAACCGCATAACCCAACTTCATTGCCCATGCCAAAATAACCTGAGCCGGAGTTGCATTATATTTCTGCGCAATTCTTCTAATGACTTCATCTTTCAGTGCCTTACCATAGGCAAGAGTCATATATGAGGTGATATGGATATTATGTTCATGTGCCCAATCAACGACTTTGCGGTTGTGCAAATACGGTGAAAGCTCAATTTGGTTGGTCGCTATATTTTCAGCCCCCACCGCATCAATTGCCTGCTGCATCAGGTCGATAGTGAAGTTAGAAACACCAATATTGCGCGTTAGTCCTTCTTTTTTCGCTTCAAGTAACGCCTGCATAAACTCTGCGACTGGCACAGCATCATTGGATGATGGCCAGTGAATTAGAGTCAAATCGACATAATCTGTACGCAATTTGCGTAGACTTTCTTTCAGGCTTGGGATTAATTTTTCTTTGCTTAGATTCTCAATCCAGATTTTAGTGGTGATAAAAAGCTCACTACGTGCAACACCACTTTCTTCAATAGCCTGCCCTACAGCAGCTTCATTCTCATAAATTTGTGCTGTATCGACCGCGCGGTAACCTAATTCAAGCGCTGTTTTTACTGATGCGATCACTACATCGTCTTTTAAACGAAATGTACCTAAACCAAATGCAGGAATTGTCATTTTTTACCTCGTTGGGGATATATGTTTGTTATACGAGGATTATGCAGCGGATAACTTTGCTAACAAAGTCAGATAATTGCAGAAGATATTTGCGTTAAACACAATAATAGAGAGACATGCTGAATTTTATGCATAAAAAAGCCCTGAGTCTAAAAGACTCAGGGCTTAAA
>NZ_JMPI01000016.1 GCF_000735355.1 Buttiauxella agrestis ATCC 33320 | reverse complement strand
GGGCCGGTTTGTAAGCCGTTGTGCCGTGTCAGTGGAGGCGCAGTATAGGGATTTTCTGGGAGCTGACAACCCCTAATTTCAAAATCATGACCGAACGCTTATTTTTCGAGCGCCACGTCTATTTTTGACGCGCTTTAATCGCTTTTGGCAGGTCGCTGAGGCTATTAATTACCAAATCTGCCGCCGCTTCGCTTTCTTCAGTCACTGGCTTACCGCTGCGAACCAGCACTTTTGTCCCTACTTGTGCCGCTGATGCCGCCTGCATGTCTTCTAGTTTGTCGCCAACCATATAAGAAGAGGCCATATCTATATGTAGAAACTCTTGAGCGGAAAGCAACATACCCGGTTGCGGTTTGCGGCAATCACAGCTTTGGCGAAACTCTTCTACTATTGCCTCGGGATGATGCGGACAATAATAGATGCCATCAAGATCAACGCCACGGTCTGCTAAAGACCAGTCCATCCATTCTGTGAGATTTTCAAAATCCGCTTCAGTAAACATGCCGCGGGCGATACCTGACTGATTGGTGACAAGCACTAACGCATAGCCCATTGCTTTTAACTCACGCATTGCATCAATTACACCATCAATGAACTCAAACTGATCAACTTCATGGACATAGCCATGATCAACATTAATGGTGCCATCACGATCGAGAAAAATAGCGGGAACAGACTGTGCCACTTGGAAACTCCTGAAACTGGGATTATTAGCGGTAGTATCGCATGATTTCTTATCCTGGCGGGAATAGACAATCATTCGCAGATTGATTTAGACGTCTGGATGCCTTAACATCCATATCGATAACGGTCATCGCCCGTTGTCGGCAGCAGAAAATGCCACGGCTTACACTCATACGATAATAAATAACCTAATGATTAAACTTTCGAATATCACCAAAGTGTTCCAGCAAGGGAATCGCAGCATCCAGGCATTGAATAATGTCAGTTTGCATGTTCCTGCCGGGCAAATTTATGGCGTGATTGGCGCATCAGGTGCTGGGAAAAGCACACTTATCCGTTGCGTAAACCTGCTTGAGCGTCCAACGCAAGGTTCAGTCCAGGTCGATGGCCAGGAACTGACCACACTTTCTGAAAGCCAGCTGACCAAAGCACGCCGTCAGATTGGCATGATTTTTCAGCATTTTAACTTGCTCTCTTCCCGCACAGTTTACGGCAATGTTGCATTACCGTTGGAGCTGGATAATACACCGCGCGAAGAAATCAAACGCCGGGTATCAGAGTTGCTCGATCTGGTCGGGCTGAGCGAAAAGCACGATGCTTATCCAGCCAACTTGTCCGGCGGGCAAAAACAGCGCGTAGCGATTGCGCGTGCGCTGGCAAGCAACCCTAAAGTGCTTTTGTGTGATGAAGCCACCAGCGCCCTGGATCCAGCAACAACACGTTCGATTCTGGAGTTGCTGAAAGATATAAACCGCCGTCTTGGCCTGACGATTCTCTTAATTACTCATGAAATGGATGTTGTAAAACGCATCTGTGATTGCGTCGCAGTCATTAGTGACGGTGAGTTAATAGAACAAGACACTGTAAGCGAAGTGTTCTCTCATCCGAAAACACCTCTTGCGCAGCAATTTATTCAATCAACTTTGCATCTGGATATCCCGGAAGATTACGCCCAGCGTTTAAGCACAGAGAAAAACGAGACTACCGTTCCACTGCTTCGCCTGGAATTTACCGGCCAGTCAGTTGATGCGCCGCTTCTTTCCGAAACCGCACGCCGCTTTAATGTAAACAGCAATATCATCAGCGCGCAGATGGATTACGCCGGTGGTGTGAAGTTCGGCATTATGCTGTGCGAGCTGCATGGTGAACATCAGGATATGGACGCTGCAATCGCATACTTGCAGCAGCAACATGTAAAAGTAGAGGTGCTGGGTTATGTCTGAGCCAATGATGTGGTTACTCCTTAAAGGAGTATATGAAACGCTGGCGATGACGTTTGTGTCCGGCTTCTTTGGCTTTGTTCTGGGACTTCCTGTAGGCGTGCTTCTTTATATTACCCGCCCAGGCCAAATCAGCGCGAACGCGAAGCTTTATAATAGCCTGTCAGCGCTGGTAAATATCTTCCGTTCCATTCCGTTCATTATATTACTGGTATGGATGATTCCATTTACCCGGATGATTGTCGGAACCTCGATTGGTCTACAAGCTGCAATCGTGCCGTTAACAGTAGGCGCAGCACCATTTATTGCTCGTATGGTAGAAAACGCCCTGTTGGAAATTCCATCAGGCCTGATTGAAGCCTCACGTGCGATGGGCGCGACGCCAATGCAAATTATCCGCAAAGTATTGCTGCCTGAAGCACTGCCAGGTTTGGTGAATGCGGCGACCATCACACTGATTACTCTGGTTGGCTATTCTGCAATGGGCGGCGCCGTGGGCGCTGGCGGTTTAGGTCAAATTGGTTATCAATACGGTTATATCGGTTATAACGCTACCGTGATGAATACGGTATTAGTGTTATTGGTGGTATTAGTGTATTTAATTCAATTCTCAGGCGATCGTATCGTCCGGGCTGTAACTCACAAATAATACGTTCAACACAACATCGTTTTTTACACATAGTAAGGAAGGGATATGTCTTTTAAATTTAAAACCTTTGCAGCAGTTGGTGCTCTGATTGGGTCTCTGGCACTCGTGGGTTGTGGTCAAGACGAGAAAGATCCAAACCATATTAAAGTTGGCGTCATCGTTGGTGCTGAACAACAAGTTGCAGAAGTTGCAGTGAAAGTCGCAAAAGAAAAATATGGCCTGGATGTTGAGCTAGTGACTTTCAACGATTACGTTCTGCCTAACGAAGCGCTGAGCAAAGGCGACATCGACGCTAACGCCTTCCAGCATAAACCATACCTGGACCAGCAGATCAAAGATCGTGGCTACAAACTGGTTGGTGTGGGTAATACCTTTGTTTACCCAATCGCTGGCTACTCCAAAAAGATCAAATCTATAGATGAGCTGCAAACTGGCGCGCAAATTGCCCTGCCAAACGACCCAACTAACCTTGGCCGTTCCCTGCTGCTGCTGCAAAAACAAGGTCTGATCAAACTGAAAGATGGTGTCGGTCTGCTGCCAACTGTTCTGGATGTAACTGAGAACCCTAAAAATCTGAAACTGGTTGAACTGGAAGCACCACAGTTGCCACGTTCTTTGGACGATGCTCAGATTGCACTGGCTATCATCAACACCACCTATGCAAGCCAGATTGGCCTGACTCCAGCGAAAGACGGTATCTTCGTTGAAGATAAAGACTCTCCATACGTAAACCTGATCGTTTCCCGCGAAGACAACAAAGACGCTGAAAACGTGAAGAAATTCGTTCAGGCTTATCAGTCTGATGAAGTTTACGATGCAGCAAACAAAGTCTTCAACGGCGGCGCAGTAAAAGGCTGGTAAGTTTCCATTCTTCTATTTTTGCGTAAATAATCTAAGACGGGCTTATGCCCGTCTTGTTATTTGTACGAGAGCTTGGTTCAATAATCGCGTTTTATCATTCATTGAGGAAAAATTATGCGTGCTTTACCGATCTGTTTATTAGCAGTCATGCTCAGCGGCTGTACGATGCTAAGCAGATCCCCCGTTGAACCTATCAAAAGCACTGCAACACCGCCGAAAGCCGAGCCTGCAAAACCTAAGGCCGTGAAACCAGCACCCGTAAAAATCTATACCAATGCTGAAGAGTTAGTCGGTAAGCCATTCCGCGATCTCGGTGAAGTCAGTGGCGATTCATGCCAGGTTAGCAATCAGGATTCTCCACCCAATATCCCGACAGCTCGTAAACGCTTGCAAGTTAACGCATCAAAAATGAAAGCAAACGCGGTGCTGTTGCATAGTTGTGATGTGACTAGCGGCACGCCAGGTTGCTACCGTCAGGCCGTTTGTGTTGGGTCTGCGTTAAACGTCTCCGCAAAATGACAGCATTTGGTTTTGAGCAAATTGGCGTTATTCACTCTCCTTATAAAGAGAAGTTTGCCGTTCCCCGCCAACCCGGTTTAGTCACTGATGGCGGTGGCGAATTGCATTTACTGCCTCCGTATAATGTGGCAGATGCCGTACGCGGCCTTGAAGGCTTTAGCCATCTATGGCTGCTTTTTGTCTTCCACCAAACGATGGAAGGTGGCTGGCGGCCCACGGTACGTCCGCCACGGCTCGGTGGAAACGCGAGGATGGGCGTATTTGCTACGCGTTCCACCTTTCGCCCGAATCCCATCGGCATGTCTTTGGTCGAGCTGAAAGGGATTCGTTGCCAAAAAGATCAGGTCATTTTGCAGTTGGGCAGTCTGGATTTAGTCGATGGTACGCCGGTCGTTGATATCAAACCTTATTTACCATTTGCCGAAGCGATACCAGAAGCCGTTGCGGGTTACGCGCAAAATGCTCCCGTTGCCGATATGTCGGTTTATTTCACGCCAGAAGTACAACAGCGATTATCGTTACTCGATAAACATTATCCGTACATTGAGCGTTTTATCCGCCAGGTGCTGGCACAAGACCCACGCCCGGCCTATCGTAAAGCAGAAGACCCTGGTAAAAGCTACGCCGTTTTATTGCTAGATTTTAATGTTCGCTGGCGTGTAACTGAGCACGGCTCGGAAGTGTTTGCCGTTGAGAACCGTTAATTTATCGCCCTTCTCTTTTGACATTCCTGCCACACTGGTAAACTAAAACACTTATTTTGCATCAGGCTACTCAGGTAGCCAGTTATCTGCCGTTCAAATGGAACCGTAACAACATGCGTACTAGCCAATATCTGCTCTCCACACTGAAGGAGACACCAGCCGACGCTGAGGTCATCAGCCACCAACTGATGCTGCGTGCCGGGATGATCCGCAAACTCGCTTCTGGTTTGTATACCTGGTTGCCAACCGGTCTGCGCGTCCTGAAAAAAGTCGAAAACATCGTGCGTGAAGAGATGAACAACGCCGGTGCCATCGAGATGTGCATGCCCGTGGTTCAGCCCGCAGATTTGTGGCAAGAAAGTGGTCGTTGGGAACAGTATGGCCCAGAGCTGCTGCGTTTTGTTGACCGTGGCGATCGTCCATTTGTCCTCGGCCCAACTCACGAAGAAGTCATCACTGACTTGATTCGTAATGAACTCAGCTCTTACAAACAACTGCCACTGAACTTCTTCCAGATTCAGACTAAGTTCCGTGACGAAGTTCGCCCACGTTTCGGCGTGATGCGTTCCCGTGAATTCCTGATGAAAGACGCTTACTCTTTCCATACCTCTCAGGAATCCTTGCAGGAAACTTACGATGCGATGTATCAGGCATACAGCAAAATCTTCACCCGTATGGGTCTGGATTTCCGCGCAGTAGAAGCTGATACCGGTTCTATTGGTGGCAGCGCTTCTCATGAATTCCAGGTGCTGGCACAAAGCGGTGAAGATGATGTCATCTTCTCGACCGAATCTGAGTACGCAGCGAATATCGAGTTTGCAGAAGCGGTTGCTCCGGTTGGCGGCCGTGCAGCACCAGCCGTTGAAATGACGCAGATTGATACCCCGAATGCGAAAACCATCGCTGAGCTGGTTGAGCAGTTCAACCTACCAGTTGATAAAACAGTCAAAACTCTGATGGTTAAAGCGGCTGAAGGTAGCGCTTACCCACTGGTTGCTTTGCTGGTTCGCGGCGATCACGAGCTGAACGAAGTTAAAGCCGAAAAACTGCCGCAAGTTGCTGCCCCGCTGACTTTCGCAACCGAAGAAGAAATTCGTGCGGTAGTTAAAGCCGGTCCAGGTTCACTTGGCCCAGTTAATCTACCAATCCCTGTGGTTGTTGACCGTACCGTTGCTGCGATGAGTGATTTCGCCGCTGGCGCAAATATCGATGGCAAACACTTCGTCGGTATTAACTGGGAACGCGACGTTGCGCTGCCAGAAGTTGCTGATATCCGTAATGTTGTCGAAGGCGATCCAAGCCCGGACGGTAAAGGTACGCTGCTGATTAAACGCGGTATCGAAGTTGGCCACATCTTCCAGCTCGGTACCAAATATTCAGAAGCAATGAAAGCCTCTGTTCAGGGTGAAGATGGTCGTAACCAGACACTGACCATGGGTTGCTACGGTATCGGTGTGACTCGCGTAGTGGCAGCAGCCATTGAGCAGAACAACGACGAGCGCGGCATCCTGTGGCCAGACGCTATTGCACCGTTCCAGGTTGCTATCCTGCCGATGAATATGCACAAGTCTTTCCGCGTGAAAGAACTGGCTGAAGAGCTGTACTCCACTCTGCGTGCTAAAGGCATTGAAGTGCTGATGGACGACCGTAAAGAGCGTCCAGGCGTGATGTTTGCTGACATGGAACTGATTGGTATTCCACACACTGTTGTTATCGGCGATCGCAATCTAGATAGCGAAGAAGTTGAATACAAAAATCGCCGTGAAGGTGAGAAGCAGATGATCAAAACCAGCGAAATCATTGATTTCCTGTTGGCCCAGATCCAGCGCTAAAATTTAAGCAGTACAAAATAAAAAGCCCCGCTAGTCACCTGGCGGGGCTTTTTTTATGAAGATTTTATCAGTCGTGGCAGGTTTTCTTCGGCTCGAACTTTGCAGCCCGGTCAGTAACAACTGTTTTTCTCAGTTCCCCACTGTCTGGCGAGGCCTGCAAAGTAAAGTGCGCTTCTACCACCAGCAACACCGGCTGGTAATCTTCACCGCGAGCTGCTGCGTAACCACGCTCAAGTTCCGCGTTGCTGGCTACATCAAACGTTTTACCCGTGGCACAATCCTGGAAAATCGCCGCATCAGCCATGTATTTATACATGCCTTTCATGGCCATTGGGGTTGCAGGCAACGCCGCTTTCATTGGCTTCAAGGTGTAATTGAGTTGGGACTCAATAGAATTGCCGGAACGATCCAACATTTCCAGATCATCACCTTTCGGACGGAAGTAGAGCTTTTCACCGTTGCTTTCGGTCAACACTAATTTATCTGCCGTACGCGCCCAGCTGCCATATGAGGCAAATACCGCTGGCTCTTTCGCGCCCTCGTAGCGCTGATTCATGACCCACGAGCCATCTTTATCTAAAAACAGCGACGTTTCAATTCCTGAACAATCCGCACAAGGGAGTACACCTCGATAGCTTTGCTGCATCGGTTGTAGTTCTGCGGCTTGTGTTGGCTGCAAAGTTTGAACTTCAGCCCGGTTATTACAGCCAAAAAGTGCGAACAAGCTGCACACGGCTATAGCTGACAATAGAATCTTTTTCACCATCTCTTCCTTCTGCTGGTCAATTTCTTTGTCGTTAATTATTCGGGACGACGAACTTTTCCACGAAGCGATTTCGTCGTGGATTTTTGGGATTTAGAGGCCAGGCGGCGCTCTTTTGACGCTCGCGTAGGGCGCGTCGCTCGTCGGCTTTTCTGCTCAACGGTTAATTCCTGAATCAACGAAACTAATCTCGCTACCGCGGCTTCACGATTCATTTCCTGGCTGCGATATTCCTGCGCCTTTATCACCACCACGCCATCAGGCGTAATCAGGTGATGACTCGCTGCCAGTAAGCGCTCTTTATAATACTCTGGCAGGCTGGAGGCTCGAATGTCAAAACGTAAATGGATAGCCGTTGAGGTTTTATTCACATGCTGGCCGCCCGCTCCTTGCGCGCGGATTGCCGTAATAGTGACTTCATTGTCCGGTATTGCTACCGCCCGGGAGACTTCTATCATCAATGATGCTGCCAGGCCGTAAAGTGAATTTCGAGATTATTCTCAGCATCAGACAACCATATAGCACCATCCTGGATGGTGGCCTGTAAGTTCATCGAACGCGTACCGAACTCACACAGTTTTGCCAGTTGTTCATCATCGAGATACCAGATTGAAAGGTTCTGATATTGTTTGAGTTTATTTTGATGCTGCTGCCACCAGATTTCAGCCGCGCGGCTATTATAGGTAAACAACGCAACTTCACCTGACTGGCTACAGGCTTTTTTCAGGCGTTTTTCATCTGGCAGACCAAGCTCAATCCACAGGTCGATACCCATGTGATCGTTACGCTGCCAGATTTCTGGCTCGTCTTCCGCACTTAAACCCCGACTGAATTGCAGCCGCTCGTTGGCATATTTAATCCACGCCAGTAAACGCAACATCATACGTTCCTGAGTTTCCGAAGGATGGCGCGCAAGCGTCAGGTTGCTATCCAGGAATTGATTGCGATCGAGATCGGCAACATTCACCATCGCTTTATAAATTGTCGCTTTTAACGCCATCACACTTCTCCGAACTCAATTAGGCGCTCATTGTAACGAAAACCTCGCTAAAACGCTGTTACCTATTCACTCAACCAGAGAGTTGCACTGCTGATATCGGTTTCATCCCTGTGGTATAGTCACCTTGCTAAACAGAGTTTATCTTCGTAGGCTTAACTGCATCCCACAGTTAAGTCTGAGGTCGGGACTCTGAAAGGAGGGCGTGTGGAAAAGTATTGTGAATTAGTACGGCGGCGCTATGCGGAAATAGCCAGCGGAGATTTGGGTTACATTCCCGATGCACTGGGTTGCGTCCTGAAGGTGCTGAACGAAGTGGCTTCCAACGAAGCACAACCAGAATCTATTAGGGAACAGGCGGCGTATGCTGCCGCGAACTTACTGGTGAGCGATTATGTCAATGAATGATGCCTATCAACCCATCAATTGTGATGATTATGACAATCTCGAGCTCGCCTGCCAGCAGAACTTAATACTGACGCTGGAGTTAAAGAGCGGAGAAGTTTTCAAGGCGAAAGCCAGTGACCTGGTGTCTCGTAAAAACATCGAATATTTGATTCTCGATGACGCCGGTGCCACACGCGAAGTTCGCCTCGATAAAATAGCCAGCTTCAGCCATCCTGAAATTGGCACTGTCGTAGTTAGCGAGTCTTGATACGCAAAGTATCCGCATAAGTGGGCAGCCTTGGGCTGCCCTTTTTTATGGCTTCATTGTGGCGTAATAAGCAGCAAGATTGCTGATGTCTTCATCTGACAAACCGCTAACGTAGGCTTTCATGATTTCCGCCTGGCCACCACTGCGCTCACCCTTTTTATAGGCGTGCAAAGAGTGCTCCAGATACGCCTCGTTTTGCCCCGCAAGATTCGGGTATATTGGCACTGAAACTTTTCCTGCCACACCGTGACATGCCACGCACATCATGGCCTTTTGCTCACCCGCGGTGGCATCACCCTTAGCCAGTACCGGTTGGGCACACAATAAAACGCCCGCTAAAATAATCATCCTCTTCATTGCTTATTCTCCTTTTGCCAGTCGATACGCCAGCATGAGTTTTCCGTTGCTTTTCCATCCTGAGTGACAAAAACACCCAGGGCGGCAATCAATTTATCGCCATAAAATAACAGAGGTGTTCTTTCTCGCGCCCAGGGTGGAATGCCTGATTCTTGCCAGATTTTTTTCAGGCTTCGGCCACGATCACGCCCCACAATATGAAACTGCCCGGATGCTTTAAAGCGCACGCTTACCGGTTCGTTTTCAAGCGGTGCTCGCACTTCAATCCCATCAACACCTAATTGCAGAATGCCTAAACCTTCTGGCAACGTTAATGGCTTAAAAGGCGCAGGCCACGGGAGAGTTTCATCTCCTAAACCCTGCATGACAGGCAGCCAGTATAATGCGCCCTGGTGACGACGAACTTCATGGTCACCAAATTTCAGGCGTGGATTCGCATCTTCACGGCTCGTTGCCACCTCATCCCACAAACGAACCAACGCGGCCCGCGAGGGCATAAGCGCCTTTTGCCGGGCAAACCAGCGTCGCAGTAAGGCTGCACGCCGAATATCACTGAGCGCCTGCATAGGTTCAATGAGTAATGCTCCGTCAGCCCGAACCAGGTCATTAAGTTGCTCCGCCAATAGCTCATCGAGAAGTTGCTCTTGCTCACCACACAACTGCGCGCTGCGGGCAACGCTTTGCGGGAAATGCGGCCATCGCTGCTGGATTTCAGGAAGGATTTGCAGGCGCAAGAAATTGCGATCGTAGCTGTCGTCCAGGTTACTTTCGTCTTCAATCCACGTTAACTGATGTTCTTGCGCCCACGCTTCCAGCTCTTTGCGAGTTTGCCCCAACAAAGGCCGAATCAATTCCGTCTCGCCAAAAGGCAAACGCTCTGGCATGGCCGCTAAACCGGCTGGCCCACTGCCACGTTTCAAGGCAAGCAAAAATGTTTCGCACTGATCGTCCAGATGCTGCGCAGTGAGCAATACTTCATGCGGGCGTAGGGCGTCGACCAATGCCTGATAACGCGCAGCCCGTGCATGGGCTTCAATCCCTAATCCGTCATCAGCCAGCTTTACGTGTTTTACCTCAAGCGGCACGTTCCATTGCGTGCAAACATTCTGACAATGCAATGCCCATTCATCGGCATTTGAGCTTAACCCGTGATGAATATGCATGGCTCGAATATGAAAATTCGCACCATGAGTCTCGCGAAGCGTGACCAGTTGATGAAGCAAAACCGTGGAGTCCAGGCCACCACTAAACGCCACCAGCAAATGTGTGTGCGGTTGCAGTAATTTGATGAGAAAAGGAAGTGGCATAGTCAGTAATTAAAATAAGGATTTGCCCGGAACGTTACCGGGCAACATGAAGTGAGGCAAGCGTTACTGTTGGTAAAGTTCTAACGGCAGCCCATCGGGGTCATTAAAGAAAGTAAAACGCTTATCCGTGAAAGGATCGATACGCACCGGCTCACATTTCACGCCATGCTTTTCCAGATGCGCGATGGCACTGTCGATATCACCAACACTAAACGCGAGGTGACGCAGCCCGCAAGCTTCCGGGCGACTTGGCCGCGCTGGCGGGAAAGGAAATGAGAACAGCTCAATGACGTATTGTCCATTTAACGCCAAATCCCCTTTCCACGAGTCTCGTTCTTCACGGTAAGCTTCCGCTTGCAGCGTAAAACCGAGAACATCACAGTAAAAATGCTTACTG
Source organism: Buttiauxella agrestis ATCC 33320 (assembly GCF_000735355.1). Taxonomy (GTDB): domain Bacteria; phylum Pseudomonadota; class Gammaproteobacteria; order Enterobacterales; family Enterobacteriaceae; genus Buttiauxella; species Buttiauxella agrestis. Next base: position 36,599 of record NZ_JMPI01000016.1, on the reverse strand, counting down.
GTTGGGTAGTCCGACGCGATGATTGCGATATGGTGAACTTGCTTTAAACCCAGCATAAATGCTCCTTAATCTTTTCTGCACGGTAACTATCAGTATTCGCTAAATCAAGACGTTAAACCGTTTTTAAGACTCGTACACGGTAAATCCCATCCTCACCCAGTTTGGCTCCGTGAATGTCAGTTTCAAAGCCTGGGTAATGCTCACCCACCGAACATAACATCAGCAAGAAATCGAGTACCGCACGGCTTTCATTGGTGATCATCTCACCCGGCATGACCACCGGCACGCCTGGTGGATACGGCAGAATCATGTTGGCTGACACTCGATTCAACAACTGTTCAATTTCAACGGTTTCAACATTACCTTTCACTTGCTGCTGATAGGCTTTATGCGGGGTCATTTTCATTTCCGGCAGCACATCAAAAGCACGCAACATCAGGTCAGAAAGATTGTGCTGTTTAATCAGCTTGTGAATACCCTGCGCTAAATCCTGAATACGCATATTACGATAAAAATCAGGGTCTTCAGCGTATAAATCCGGCAGCATATTTTTCACACGCAGGTTGAGATCGTAGGAGCGTTTAAACTCTGTCAAACCACGAAGTAAGCTCAATGCTTTGGTTTTGTCGATACCAATACTGAACAGGAACAGCAGGTTATACGGCCCCGTTTTTTCGACCACGACGCCACGCTCATCGAGGAATTTTGCCACCAGCGCCGCCGGTATCCCCTCATCTGCCATGCTACCCAGCTCATCCATCCCCGGAGTCAGAATGGTGACTTTAATCGGGTCAAGATACATATGATCGGCGTCAGCATCTTTGAATCCATGCCAGTCTTCTTCGCCAGGAGAAATCGGCCAGCAGGCCGCTTCGTCGATATATTCCGGCTGCCAGATATCAAAGAACCAATCCTCAGATTCTTCACGCAAGCGTTGAACTTCACGGCGGAAATGCAGCGCTCGCTCCACTGAACGGTTTATCAAACGCTTTCCCGGATTTCCCCGAAGCATGGCGGCAGCTGTTTCGATAGACGCCACTAGCGGATAGCTAGGCGAAGTGGTGGTGTGCATCATGTAGGCTTCGTTGAACGTCTCCTCGTCGTAATCCCCTTTGATATGGATTAGAGAGGCTTGCGACAGCGCCGCCAGAAGTTTGTGTGTGGACTGAGTTTCATAAATGACTTTACCCGGCACGCGATCGCCGCTCATGCCACTTTTCCCCTGATAAATAGGATGGAAGTTGGTATAGGGCACCCAGGCAGAATCGAAGTGAATCGAAGGCACATCGAGGGTTTGTTTGATGAACTCGGTGTTATAAAGCAAACCGTCATAAGTCGAGTTGGTGATCACCGCATGCACCGGCCACTGCGCATTTTCCGTCGCAGCGACTTTCTCCTCAATACTCGCGCGCATAAATTCACGCTTCGGGATGCCGCCCAAAATCCCCAGCGCGTTGCGCGTTGGCTTGAGCCAGATTGGGACCAGATCCGTCATCATTAACAAATGGGTCAGCGATTTATGGCAGTTACGGTCGATAATGACTGTGCTACCGGAAGGAGCCGCGTACATGCCAACGATTTTATTCGACGTGGATGTCCCGTTGGTCACCATGTAACTCTGTTCTGCACCGAACGTGCGGGCGATATACTCTTCGGCTTCAAGATGCGGCCCGGTGTGATCCAGCAACGATCCCAGCTCAGTCACCGAAATAGAAACATCCGCTTTCAGCGTGTTCGCCCCAAAGAAGTCATAGAACAAGCAGCCTACCGGGCTTTTCAGGTAGGCAGTACCCGCCATATGGCCTGGCGTGCAGAAGGTATATTTCCCTTCGTTGACATAATTGAACAACGCTTTAGTCAGCGGCGGTGTGATGTTATCCAGATATTCATTGGTATATTGACGGATGCGCAGGGCGATATCGTCGGCGGCACTGAGTGCGTATTCAAAGAACCACAGCGCCATGCGCATTTCGTTGACACTGACATCCAGCGAGGAATGCGTATTGATAAATGCATACAGCGGCAAATATTCATTCAGCGCGTTAATTTCACTGCATAAATCCAGGCTGTACTCGTCCCAGTCAAAAATGACTCCACAGATACGCGGATTATGTTCGATGAGTTTAAGCAAGTCGTTGCTGTTGGTGGGATAAATAAGCCGAAAACCTTGTACTTCCAACGCCTGATGCAGCTCTTTGATTGGCTCATCTTTATAGAAAACGCCATGCGCTCCCATGATTGCAATAATATTCAATACTCACCTCTTGGCAAAAAACCTTCAGGTAAGCATAGTTTATTGAAATGGGGTGGAGAACAAGCGCGGAGGTGTAAGGTTTCTTAAAGTGCGCTATTAAGGATGATTCACAGACAATAAAAAAGGCCAGAATCTCTTCTGACCTTTCTTCGTAATGCATCACGCTATCATGCGTAGCCGTAACTCATCAGACGATGATAACGACGAGCCAACAGCTCTTCGGTATTCAACACGTCCAGATCAGCCAGGTCAGCCAGCAGTTGCGCTTTCAAAGAAGCAGCCATCGCTTCCACATTACGGTGTGCGCCGCCCAGAGGTTCAGGGATAACGGAATCAATCAGCTTCAGCTCTTTCAGGCGTGGGGCAATGATGCCCATCGCTTCTGCGGCAATCGGTGCTTTGTCAGCACTTTTCCACAGAATCGACGCACAGCCTTCCGGCGAGATAACGGAATAAGTGCTGTATTGCAGCATATTCACTTTATCGCCCACACCAATTGCCAGAGCACCACCAGAACCACCTTCACCGATGACGGTACAGATGACTGGCACTTTCAGACCAGACATTTCACGCAAGTTACGCGCGATGGCTTCTGACTGACCGCGTTCTTCCGCGCCCACACCAGGATAAGCACCTGGGGTATCGATGAAGGTAATGATTGGCATATTGAAACGCTCAGCCATTTCCATCAAACGCAGTGCTTTACGATAGCCTTCTGGTGCTGGCATACCGAAGTTACGGCGAATCTTCTCTTTGGTTTCACGACCTTTCTGATGGCCAATAACCATCACCGGACGACCATCGAGACGCGCAATCCCACCAACAATAGCTTTATCGTCAGCATACGCACGGTCACCTGCAAGTTCATCGAACTCATCAAAAGCGAGACGCAGGTAATCAAGCGTATACGGGCGCTGCGGGTGACGCGCCAGTTGAGCAATTTGCCATGCTCCTAAATCTGAGAAGATCTTACGTGTGAGTTCTACGCTTTTTTCACGCAGACGCTGCACTTCTTCGTCCAGATTAATATCTAACTTTTCGTCCTGACGGCTAACTGCAGTCAGGGAATCAATTTTCGCTTCCAGCTCTGCAATCGGCTGTTCAAAATCGAGGAAATTCAGACTCATAATATTCCTGTATTAGTCAAACTCCAGTTCCACCTGCTCCGGGCCTATCAGCGAGCGAAGCTCATTGAGCAAACGATCGCTAGGAGATACACGCCATGCTGCGCCAAAACGCAAACGTGCTCGTGCATCCGCTCTCTGATAGTAGAGATGTACTGGAATGGTCCCCGAACGATGGGGTTCCAGAGACTGACGGAGACGGTTCAAAAGCTGGTCATCAATTTGCCTGTCCGTCAGCGAGATAGCAAGCCCACGCGCATACTTTTCGCGGGCCTCATCTATGTCCATAACTTCGCGAGCGGTCATTTTAAGGCCACCGCTGAAGTCATCAAAGCTGACCTGTCCGCTGACGATCAGGATACGGTCTTTTTCCAACAGATGCTGGTACTTTTCTAACGCATCTGTGAATAGCATCACTTCCAGGCGACCAGAACGGTCATCCAGAGTGCAGATGCCAATGCGATTGCCACGTTTGGTAACCATCACCCGCGAAGCAATCACCAGACCCGCAGCCGTGGTCATTTTACCACGTTCTGTCGGGTGCATCTCTTTTAGGCGCATGCCACCGACATAGCGCTCGATTTCTTTTAGATACTGAGTGATTGGGTGGCCGGTCAGGTATAAACCTAACGTTTCACGTTCACCATCCAGCACCACTTGTTCAGGCCACGGAGTCACGCTGGCGTAGGATTGTTCAACTTGCTCCGGCTCATCAGCCAGCACACCGAACATATCCACCTGGCCGATAGCTTCGGCTTTCGCGTGCTGATCGGCAGCTTTCAGCGCATCGGGCAGCGCATTCATAAGGGCTGCTCGATGCGGCCCAAGGCGGTCGAACGCCCCGGACATCACTAATTTTTCAAGGATACGTTTATTGAGTTTTTTAACGTCAGCACGCGCACAGAGATCGAACAATTCGCGGAAATAACCGCCTTCGTTACGCGCCTCAATTATCGCTTCAATCGGGCCTTCACCCACACCTTTAATCGCACCAATGCCGTAAACAATTTCCCCGTCGTCATTGACGTGGAAGTGGTATAGCCCGGAGTTAATATCCGGTGGCAAGATTTTCAGGCCCATGCGCCAGCATTCATCCACCAGGCCGACGATTTTCTCGGTGTTATCCATATCCGCAGTCATCACCGCGGCCATGAATTCTGCCGGATAGTGCGCTTTTAACCATAGAGTCTGGTAAGAAACCAGCGCATATGCAGCGGAGTGAGATTTGTTAAATCCGTAACCGGCAAATTTTTCAACCAGGTCGAAGATTTTAATCGCCAGCTCACCGTCAATGCCACGAGACTTCGCGCCATCTTCAAAACCGCCACGCTGCTTCGCCATCTCGACCGGGTTCTTTTTACCCATCGCACGACGCAACATGTCCGCGCCGCCGAGCGAATAGCCCGCCAGCACCTGTGCAATCTGCATAACCTGTTCTTGATACAGGATGATGCCGTAGGTCGGTTCCAGCACCGGTTTCAGGCTTTCATGCTGCCATTGAATATCCGGGTAAGAGATAGCTTCACGCCCGTGTTTACGGTCGATAAAGTTATCAACCATGCCTGATTGCAACGGCCCAGGGCGGAACAGCGCTACCAATGCAATCATATCTTCGAAGCAGTCGGGTTGCAGACGCTTGATCAAATCTTTCATGCCGCGAGATTCAAGCTGGAACACCGCAGTGGTTTCCGAGCGTTGCAGCATGTCGAAGCTTTTCTTATCCTCGAGCGGGATAGCGGCGATATCTATCGGCTCTAAACCCTGCTTCGCCCGACGCGGGTTGATCATCTTCAGCGCCCAGTCGATGATGGTGAGCGTACGCAGGCCAAGGAAGTCAAACTTCACCAGCCCTGCATATTCCACATCGTTTTTATCAAACTGGGTGACCGGGTTTTGCCCCTGGTCATCACAATAAAGCGGCGCAAAATCGGTAATTTTGGTCGGTGCAATAACCACACCACCGGCATGCTTACCGGCGTTACGCGTGACACCTTCGAGTTTACGCGCCATATCAATAAGCGCTTTTACTTCTTCGTCAGCTTCGTAAATTTCAGGAAGCTGCGGCTCGGCTTCAAACGCTTTTGCCAGCGTCATACCCGGATCTGGCGGGATAAGCTTAGAAATACGATCGACGAAGCCGTACGGGTGCCCCAGTACGCGGCCCACATCGCGGATAACCGCTTTTGCCGCCATCGTACCAAAGGTAATAATCTGAGATACCGCTTCACGCCCGTACATTTCTGCCACGTGATCGATAACCCGATCTCGTTTTTCCATACAGAAATCGATATCGAAGTCCGGCATCGAAACACGTTCCGGGTTAAGGAAACGTTCGAAGAGTAGATCAAACTCCAGAGGATCAAGGTCGGTAATCTTCAGGGCATAAGCCACCAAAGAACCAGCACCAGAACCACGGCCAGGGCCAACAGGCACGCCGTTGTCTTTCGACCACTGGATAAATTCCATAACAATCAGGAAGTAGCCAGGGAAACCCATCTGGTTGATAACTTTAAGCTCAATATCCAGACGCTCATCGTACGGCACTCTTTTTTCCGCACGCTCTTCAGGATCTTTGAACAAGAACTCCAGACGATCTTCCAGCCCTTCCTTCGATTTCATGACCAGGAAGTCTTCGGTAGACATTTCGCCCGTCGGGAATTGCGGCAGGAAGTATTCGCCCAGACGCACCGTGACGTTACAACGCTTGGCGATTTCTACACTGTTTTCCAACGCTTCCGGAATATCGGAGAACAGCTCGCACATCTCCTCTTCGGTACGCAGGTACTGCTGTGAAGAGTAATTGCGGGGGCGCTTAGGGTCATCCAGCGTAAACCCGTCGTGGATAGCCACGCGGATTTCATGGGCGTCAAAGTCTGTGGACTCAATGAACCTTACGTCGTTGGTAGCAACAACCGGTAAGCCACGTTCATCCGCCAGAGCAACGGCGGCGTGCAAATAAGTTTCTTCATCAGGACGACCGGTACGAATCAGTTCCAGATAGAAGCGATCGGCAAAATACTGCTGGTAGAATTCCAGACACAAATCAAGCTGTGCCGTATTCCCACGCAACAAGTTTTTGCCAATATCCCCCATACGCCCGCCAGAAAGCAGGATCAGCCCTTCGTTTAACTCGGCAAGCCAGGTGCGGTCGATAACCGGTCCCGCAGCACCATAACCACGTTGATAGGCTTTCGAGATGAGCAAAGTCAGATTTTGATAACCGACATTATCAACAGCGAGCACGGTTAAATGGCTGAGTTCATCACCCAGCAATTCGTTTGCCACGTTAAAGTCAGCACCAATAATGGGCTTGAGGCCCACGCCATGCGCAGCACCATAGAACTTCACCAGCCCGCAAAGGTTGGTGAAATCGGTGATAGCAATAGCTGGCATCCCCATTTCCGCGGCTTTCTTTACCAGCGGAGCGGTTTTCGCCAGGCCATCAACCATGGAATAGTCACTGTGCACCCTGAGGTGTACGAAACGTGGTTCAGCCATTTCTCATTCCGTTTAGATGTATAACGTACGTCCGCAAATCAGGACGCCAGTCCGAGAGCGCGTTTGACCGGAGCAAAACTACGGCGATGGTGCTCAGTCGCACCATGCTCTGCCAGCTTTTCCAGATGGAAAGCGGTAGGGTAGCCCTTATGTTGGGCAAAACCATATTGCGGGAAGGAGAGATCAAGCTCTGCCATTTCACGATCGCGCGTCACTTTGGCAATTATTGATGCCGCGCTAATTTCTGCAACCCGGCTATCGCCTTTTACCACAGCCAGCGAAGGCATAGGTAATGCAGGGCAGCGGTTGCCATCAATCAATACATACTCAGGAACCACATGAAGGCCTGCAACGGCACGCTGCATCGCTAACATAGTGGCATGAAGAATGTTTAATTGGTCAATCTCTTCCGGCTCCGCACGACCAAGACTCCAGGAAAGCGCTTTTTCGATGATTTCTTCGTAAAGCGCGTTGCGGCGTTTTTCAGAGAGTTTCTTGGAGTCTGCAAGACCAATAATAGGTTTTGTTGGATCAAGAATCACCGCAGCAGTGACAACCGCGCCAACAAGAGGGCCGCGCCCAACTTCATCAACACCAGCCACCAGGCGCGTGTGAGGATAAATAAATTCAATCATTGGGCAAGCTCCAATACAGCATCCGCCGCTTGTTCATCAGCATTACAACGAATCTGCTGATGCAGGTCGCGGAATGTATCGTGCATTTGATGGCTCTGCGCACCGTCTTCAAGCAACGGTTCCAGAGCTTTCGCCAACGCGTGCGGCTCACACTCTTCTTGCAACAATTCTTTGACCAACTCACGGCCTGCCAACAAGTTAGGCAGTGAAACGTAATCGGTTTTTACCAGGCGCTTCGCCAGCCAGAAGGTAAACGGCTTCATGCGATAGCCCACGACCATCGGGCATTTTGCCAACATGCACTCAAGTGCAGCGGTGCCAGAAGCCAGCAATGCAGCATCACTCGCAACCATCGCTTCTCGCCCTTGCCCATTGAGCAGGTGCATCGTCAGATCGGGTGCCACTTCTGCTTTGATACGCTCAAACTGTTCACGCCGTTTGGCATTAACCAGCGGCACCACAATCTCAAGCCCTGGAAAACGCTCGCGTAGCAATAGCGCTGTTTTAAGGAAATCAGCACTTAGCATTTCAACTTCTGCGCCACGGCTACCAGGCAACAATGCCAGGCATTTAGCATCAGGCGAAATACCGAGTGTCATGCGTGCGGCATTTTTATCGGGATCAATCGGCATGGCATCAGCCATGGTATGACCGATAAAGCGGCACGGGACATTAAATCTATCGTAAAACGCTTTTTCGAAAGGCAGAAATGCGAGCACCAGATCCGTTGCTCTGCCAATTTTGAAAACACGTTTTTGGCGCCACGCCCAAACAGATGGACTGACGTAGTGAATGGTACGAATACCCTGCTTTTTAAGATTACCTTCCAGGGTGATATTGAAATCAGGCGCATCAATACCGACAAAAACGTCTGGCTGCAATTCAGTGAAACGGCGCGTGAGGTCCGCACGAATGTGAAGTAAACGACGCAGACGACCGAGCACTTCAACAATGCCCATCACTGCCAGTTCTTCCATTTCGTACCAGGCTTCGCAGCCTTCAGCTTGCATCAAAGGCCCAGCGACACCCACGAAGCGGGCATCAGGAATCCGGGCTTTGAGAGCACGAATCAGACCTGCACCAAGAATATCGCCGGAGGTTTCTCCGGCGACCAGGGCAATCGTAAGCGGGCGACCTGATTTCATCTAGCGAATCAAACCACGTGTTGAACGAGCGAAGAATTCAACAAATGCTTTCACTTCTGGATGTTGCTCGGCAATTTGAGCAATCTCAGGTTTGGCTTCTTCGAAGGTTTTACCGCTGCGGTAGAGAATCTTGTACGCATTACGCACTGCGTGGATGGCTTCTCTACTAAAACCCCGGCGCTTCAGACCTTCGATGTTCACGCCAAACGGCGTTGCGTGGTTGCCCTGCGCAATAACATATGGCGGGACGTCTTGCGCCACGCCGGAACAACCGCCCACCATAACGTGTGCACCAATAATGCAGAACTGGTGCACCGCCGTCATGCCACCGATGATAGCGAAATCATCGACAGAAACGTGACCAGCAAGCGTTGCGTTATTTGCGAGGATACAGCGATTACCTACTGTGCAGTCGTGCGCCACATGCGCATTAACCATCAGCAAGTTATCACTACCCACCTTCGTCAAACCACCGCCCTGCTCTGTTCCGCGATGGATGGTAACGCTTTCGCGAATGCGGTTGCGATCGCCAATTTCCACACGGGTCGGTTCACCAGCATATTTAAGATCCTGGTTAACTTCACCAATGGACGCGAACTGGTAAATCTCGTTGTCACGGCCAATAGTCGTGTGACCATTTACCACAACATGAGACTTCAGGACGGTACCTTCACCGATCTCAACATGCGGACCAACAATACAAAACGGACCAATATGGGCGTTAGCACCAATGACGGCACCGTCTTCCACAATGGCAGATGGATGAATAAAGGCGGATTTATCAATCACGTATTAGCTCTCCCGGCTGCGGGCACACATCATAGTTGCTTCGCAGACAATTTTACCGTCAACGGTCGCCACGCCTTTGAAGCGCGTCAGACCACGGCGGGTTTTCTCGAAAGTCACTTCCATAATCATCTGGTCGCCTGGCACGACTGGACGTTTGAAACGAGCTTCATCAATACCAGCAAAGTAGTAAAGCTCACCAGGTTCCAGTTTGCCCACGCTTTTAAACGCAAGAATACCGGTGGCTTGCGCCATCGCTTCAAGAATCAGCACACCTGGGAAAATCGGTTTACCAGGGAAGTGGCCCTGGAAAAACGGCTCATTTACTGTGACATTTTTTACTGCACGTAAAAAACGCCCTTCTTCAAAATCCAGCACACGATCAACCAGTAAGAACGGGTAACGGTGCGGCAGAAGTTCTAAAATCTCTTCGATGTGCAGAGTATGAGTGTCGGTAGTCAAGATACTCTTCCTGTCTAAATGTACCAAATGACAATAATAACACGGCCTGCGACTATCTCGGGATAGCTAGCAGGCCGCAAATCAGTAAGCACTAACGCGTCTTGGGCGGGTGACTTTTAGTCTTGTTGATTGATTTTTTTCTCAACGGATTTCAAGCGTTTGCTGATCTCGTCGATATTCATCACCAACGCGGCTGTTTTACGCCACACTTTGTTCGGCTGTAACGGAATACCTGAAGAGTAAACCCCCGGCTCTGTGATTGGGCGCATGACCATGCCCATTCCCGTTACGGTGACTTTATCGCAGATTTCCATATGACCATTGATAACACTGGCACCACCAATCATACAGTAGCGACCAATTTTCAGGCTACCAGCCATAATCACACCACCAGCAACGGCAGTATTGTCGCCAATCACAACGTTATGTGCAATCTGGCATTGATTATCAATGATAACACCATTACCGATAATCGTGTCGTCCAGCGCACCACGGTCGATAGTGGTACAGGCACCGATTTCAACACGATCGCCAATGATCACTCGGCCGAGTTGGGGGATCTTCACCCAATTACCGCGATCGTTGGCATAACCAAATCCGTCAGAACCAATGACGGTGCCGGATTGAACCAGGCACTCTTCACCCATCTGGATTTCGTGGTAAATCGACACATTCGCCCACAAGCGAGTACCAGAACCAATTTTGGTGTTTTTACCAACGAAGCAGCCTGCACCAATGACGACGTTATCACCCAGCACGACACCAGATTCAATAACCGCATTGGCACCAATAGCCACGTTAGTACCCAACATCGCTGTCGCATCGACCACCGCACTTGGTGCGATGTTTTGAGCTGGCTGCGGCGTGGAATCAAGAATTTGCGCCATGCGAGCGTAGGTCAGGTAGGGATTCTTCACTACCAATGCAGCGCTATGTGCGAAAGGGAGATCGGCTTCAGTCATTACGACGGCAGAAGCCTGGCAAACAGCCAATTGCTCACGGTAACGAGGGTTAACCATAAACGTAATTTGGCCAGCCTGGGCCGTTTGCATAGATGCAACGCCGGTGATGACAATTTCGCCATCACCGTGCAATTCTGCATCCAACTGCTGGGCTAAATCAGCCAGTCGAATTGAAGACATTACTTATTTAACCTGTTTCAGAACATCTGAAGTGATGTCTTTAACACTGCTGCCAGCATAAGCAACGGTGTTAGCATCCAGAACTACGTCGTAGCCTTTATCGTCAGCAACTTTCTTCACAGCACTCTGAATACGAGTAACCAGTTTGGCGCGTTCTTCGTTAGAACGACGACCACGGTCTTGTTCGAATGCCTGAGCTTTGGTCTGGAACTGTTGACGTTGAGCCATCAGGTCTTTTTCCATTTTGCTACGGTCAGCAGCTTTCATGGTAGAACCATCACGTTGCAGCTTTTGCATTTTGGACTGCAGATCGCCTTCCATATTCTGCAATTCGCTCGCGCGGCCTTTAAACTCATTTTCCAGAGTTTTGGACACACCGGTGCTCTGCGCAACCTGTTGGAACAGATTACCCATGTTTACTACAGCAATGCTGTCAGCTGCTTGAACGCTGGCTGATGCAGCCATAGCGAGGCCAAGACCTGCGGCAAATAACCACTTTTTCACAATAAACTCCTTACCATCCCGTATGTGTCCTGAGACACTCTTTTTTACGTGCGCCAGTTCTGCATATTGCGAACTGGCGTCAACGTTTACTGCTTTATGCAGTCCTTTGCACAGAACAATTACCAGGTTTTACCAATGTTAAACTGGAACTGTTCCGCTTTGTCGCCTTCGTATTTCTTGAACGGTTGAGCATAAGAGAACACCAACGGCCCCAGAGGCGACATCCATTGCAATGCGATACCTGCGGACATACGAATGTTGCTTGGGTCACTGTAATCAGGCACCCCTGCATTCTGCATAGCCGTGTTGTTATCCCAGTTTGTATCCCAGACTGTACCCATGTCCATGAACACGGAAGTACGGACTGAGTTCGCGTATTTCTCGCTCAGGAACGGCGTTGGTGTGATAAGTTCGAAACTTGCCACTGCCATTGCGTTACCACCGACTGCATCATCAGATGAGCAATAGCCGCCAGACTGGTTACAGTTGTCATTTCCTGGCCCACCAATATAGACCGCTTTCGGGCCGATGTTGTTGGACTGGAAGCCACGCACGGTGCTCGAACCACCGGCGTAGAAGTTTTCATAGAACGGCATCTCTTTGCCGCCCAGGCCATCACCGTAGCCGACACGAGTACGACCTAACATTACCCAGGTATGATCTTCATCAATTGGGAAGTAGCTCGCCGTATCCAGCGTAACCTTATAGAACTCGTTATCAGAGCCAGGAACGGTCACTTTACCGTTTAGGTTGACGCGGGAGCCTTCAGTTGGGAAGTAACCACGGTCAAGCTTGTTGTACGTCCAGCCGTAGTTCAGCGTGAAGTCATCTGCGGCAAAACCGTTATCATCAGAGCTCGTACTGGCCGTTTGACCAACAGAATCCAGATAACGCCACATCGCAACCTGCGGCTGCATATTGGACAGGTCGTTATGAACATAACCTAAGCCCAGACGCAGTGTGTTGTTTTCGTTAACCGGGAAGCCAAGCGTTCCATCCACACCGTAACTTGTGTTGGTGTAGTCAGAAAGGTCCGCATCGTCTGCTTTAAAGTCGTTGTAGAAGATACGGCCGCCGAGGCTAACCCCATCAACTGTAAAGTACGGGTCGGTTAACGACAATTCAGCATATGTCTGATAATCGTTTTTAGTCCCGTTGATGCCAACAGAGTAACCCGTACCTAACCAGTTATCCTGCTGAACACCGACCTGGAAGCTGATACCACTTTCTGTACCGTAACCGATACCAAAGTTGAAGCTACCGGTGTTTCGTTCTTTAACTTTGTAGACAACATCAACCTGGTCAGGGCTACCTGGTACACGCTGTGTATCAACGTCTACCGTTTCGAAGTAGCCAAGACGGTTCAGACGATCTTTGCCTGAATCGACAAGGTCGCTACCAAGCCAGGTGCCTTCCATCTGACGCATTTCGCGACGCAGAACGGCATCTTTACTGGTGTCGTTACCTTCAAAGCGAATTTTACGCACGTAGTAACGGTTACCGGAATCAACGTTAACATGCAGTTTTACAGTCTTATCTGCATCATTGATTTCAGGCTGCGTTTGTACACGCGGGTAGGCGTAACCATAACGACCCAACAATTTCTTGATGTCGTCTTCCATTTTGGTCACTTTGGTGCCGTTATAAAGCTCGCCGGGTTTTAGTTTAGTCAGCGTTTCAATTTCTGCTGAATGCCCAGCCAAATTACCATTCACCGTCACACCAGCAATCTTGTACTGATCGCCTTCTGTGATGTTGATAGTAACGTAAATATTTTTCTTATCGGGCGTCAGACTTACCTGAGTAGAATCAATATTAAAGCGAGCATAACCGCGATCCAGATAGTAACTGCGCAGGGTTTCTAAATCGCCCGCTAGTTTTTGCTTCTGGTATTTACGATCGCCCACCACGTTCCACCAAGGCACTTCATCACGCAACTGGAAGTGCGAGATCAGTTCATCGGTCGTAAACGCATGGTTGCCAACGATGTTGATTTGCTGAATTTTGGCTGAAACGCCTTCCTGGAATACCAGTTTCAGGTCAACACGGTTACGCGGCAATGGCGTAACAACGGCTTTAACGCTGGCACTGTACTTACCAACGCTGTAGTAGAAATCTTCCAGGCCTTTTTCAATATCGGCAAGGGTTGTGCGGTCCAGAGATTCACCGACACGCACACCAGAAGCCTCAAGGTTCTGTTTCAGCATGTCGTCCTTCACGGACTTGTTACCAGAGAAGGTAATACTCGCGATTGTCGGGCGTTCTTTCACCTGAACAACTAACGTTTCGCCATCACGAAGTACCCGGACATCTTCGAAGTTCCCGGTAGCAAACAGTGAACGAATAGTATTACTGATATCCTCGTCAGAGACGGTATCGCCTACGCGAACCGGCATACTGAGGAGGGCCGCACCGACGGCGACTCGCTGCAGGCCTTCGAAATGAATATCCTTCACTACGAACCCGTCTGCACCGTATACGGTGGCGCTGCTAAACAGCAGCGACGCTATGAGCAACTTTTTCATCGCCATCGTTGTTATGCGTTCTTCCTAACCTATTCTCTCTAAAACCGAGAGAAATCATTGAAAAGTGCAAGCCCCATCAACAGCACCAGCAATATAGAGCCAATGCGGTAACTAAAGTCTTGAACTCGCTCGGAAACCGGCCCACCTTTCAGTTTTTCAATCGCCAAAAAGAGCAGATGCCCCCCGTCGAGGACGGGTAACGGAAACAGGTTGATAATCCCCAGATTGACGCTAATCAGCGCCAGGAACATCAGATAGTAAATCAACCCAGATTCCGCCGACATACCTGCACCTTGAGCTATGGAGATTGGCCCACTGAGGTTATTTAGCTTGATGTCACCGGTTATTAATTTCCCCAGCATATTGACCGTAAGCTTCATGAGTTGCCAGGTTTTATCCGTGGCTTCTGCAACTGCGGCAAACGGCCCATACTGGCGTACTGTTTTATACTCATCAGGCAGCGGGATAACTTTTGGAACCACACCCGCAAACCCTTCAGGCTTCGCATTACCCGGTTTTGTATCCGGTATCAGCGTTAAAGACAAGAGCGCCCCTTGTCTTTCTATTTCTAGCTCCAGTGGGTGACCTGGATTGTCACGCACCTGACTAACAAATTCTGTCCATTGCGTCAGAGTCGCACCGTTGACTTTAACGATCCTGTCCCCGGCTTGCAAACCTGCTTTATTCGCAGCGGAATTTGGCTGCACTTCTTGTAAAACCGTTTCAATTTGCGGACGGCGCGGCCCGATGCCCAGTGAAGTAATCGGATTCTGCTTTTCTGGCTCAAACTGCCAGTGGCGCAAATCCAGAGTTTTTTCACTGCGCAAATTCGAACCCAGCGGGGCCATTGACACCTTGACACTGTCATCGCCAATCTTCGCCATCAACGCGAGCTGAACTGATTCCCAATCAGGCGTTTCGATACCATCTATCGCTTTAAGTTCCATGCCTGGTGCAATTTGTGCTTCTGCCGCTATCGAGTTGGGCGTAATTTCACCAACAACCGGACGAACACCAGGGACACCAATAATAAACACAAGCCAATAGGCAAACACAGCGAAGATAAAGTTAGCAATCGGACCAGCAGCAATAATTGCGGCTCGTTGAGAAACGGTTTTGTTATTGAAGGCCTGGTGACGCAATTCCGGGGCGACTGCCTCGACGCGTTCATCAAGCATTTTGACATAACCGCCCAGAGGGATCAGAGCGATGACAAATTCTGTACCATGGCGGTCAGAACGGCGCCAGAGCGCTTTACCAAAACCAATGGAAAAGCGCTCTACTTTAACGCCACAGCGGCGAGCAACCCAAAAATGGCCGAACTCATGCACGGTAATTAATACACCCAGTGCAACGATAAATGCAGCCAAATTCCAGAGTAAGCTCAGCATATAACCTTCCGTTAAATCGTCCTGAATACCAGCAATAACAGACAGGCAAATACCGGTACTGCTGCTGTAAGGCTATCTATGCGGTCAAGGATACCACCATGACCGGGGATCAAGTGACCGCTATCTTTAATCCCTGCTTCACGCTTAAACATGCTTTCGGTTAAATCACCCAGCACTGATGCCAGAGCGGCGATGACCGAACAAGTCAACAGGATGACTGGCGCCACATCCAGATTTGCCCACATGCCAAACAACAGTGAGATTATCGCAGAAGTGAACAGACCGCCAAAGAAGCCCTGCCAGGTTTTGCCCGGTGAGACTTTCGGCGCGAGTTTATGTTTACCAAACATTTTGCCAAACATATATGCACCGGAGTCAGCACCCCAGACCAAAACCATCACATATAACAGCCAGATTGAGCCAGTGTAATGGTTGATATCATAATGCCAGTTACGCAGTACAATCATGCCCCAAAAGAACGGCACAATCGTTAAAACACCGAATATCAGACGTAGCGTTTTAGAGTTACGCCAGATTGATGCAGAGCCAGGATAGAAAAGCACCAAAAGCAATGCAGCAAACCACCAGGCTAAAGACGCCCAGAGTGATGCTTCAATGAGCGGGATATGGACCGTACGCTGATATTCGGGTAATGCAAATAGCATCAGAGCCAATAACAACCCACATAAAACAGCAAGCCACACGCGCTGAGAGCGAGCTTTAAAACCTGCTAGTTGTCCCCATTCCCAGGCTGCGAGCATACAAACCACTAGGGTTGTAATGGCAAATCCTACTGGTGGAAGCCAGAATAACGCGGCTATGACCACCGGGATTAAAATAAACGCAGAAAGCAGGCGATACTTCAGCAAAAGTGACCCCCAACAGGCTTACTCACCACCAGGTGCCGTGCCACCAAAACGACGCTCTCGATTTGCAAAAGCATTTAGCGCACCTTCAAAGTCTTGTTCATCGAAATCAGGCCAAAGAACATCAGTGAAATAAAGTTCTGCGTAGGCAATCTGCCAAATCAGAAAGTTACTGATACGATGCTCTCCCCCTGTCCTAATTACCAAATCTACGGGAGCCAGTTCATTCATGCAGATTTGCTTGCTCAGCAACTCTTCATCAATCTGCTCAGGACGCAATAAACCTTCCTGAACCTGTTCGGCGAGATGCCGCACTCCCTGAATAATATCCCAACGTCCGCCATAGTTCGCGGCGATATTGAGAGTCAAACCTGTATTGGTACTGGTTAAGGCTTCGGCTTTATTAATACGTTCTTGCAGGCGAGCATTGAACCGGCTGGTGTCGCCGATAATGCGCAGACGGACATTGTGACGATGCAAGCTTTTGACTTCGCTATCTAAAGCCCACACAAACAATTCCATCAGCGCGCTCACTTCCTGAGCCGGGCGATTCCAGTTTTCACTACTGAAAGCATAAAGTGTCAGCGCATCAATACCATTATTTGCGGCAAAACTCACAGCCCGGCGAACAGACTTAGCTCCCGCTTTGTGACCGGAAACTCGCATCTTCCCTTGACGCTTTGCCCAACGACCATTGCCATCCATGATAATGGCAACATGACGCGCGCCATGCTCGGATTGTGTTTCGCTTATTTGTTGGTTTGCAGACAACATAACGCGTAATTATTCCCAGATATGGATTAAGCGGTACTCAAAATGATTTCAGCTTTTACATAAAAAAGCCGTGCTATAACACGGCTTACCAATCATTCAGCCAGTTTTTCCTGACTGAAAGATGGCGCAGACTATATCACTGAAGCACAGAGCTAACAAATACAGGTACATCAGCCGAATGAATAATCATCGGGTTGCGATACGTGTCACCAGATTTCGGGCAACCTCGCGCGCTTTTGCATCCACTGCCAGCACTTCTTCTACGCTCTTTGGCTCCGTCAGTTCCACACTATCAAGAACAGCACGATTTAAGGAAGCAATGTCTGTGAATCGCAATTGCTCTTGCAAGAAGGCCTCAACAACAACTTCATTGGCTGCATTGAGCACGGTTGTCGCGGCCTGTCCTTGCTCAAACGCTTCCATCGCCAGCTTCAAACAAGGATAGCGGTGATAGTCTGGTTCCATGAAGGTGAAAGTCCCAATCTTACAAAAATCGAGCGGTTCCACACCTGACTGCACGCGCTCTGGAAACGCCATGGCGTGTGCAATTGGAGTACGCATATCTGGCGCGCCTAACTGTGCCAGAACGCTTCCATCACGATAGCGCACCATCGAATGGATGACCGACTGTGGATGGATCAGTACTTCCATTTGTTTAGCTGATGCATTGAATAGCCAGCGGGCTTCAATATATTCGAGACCTTTGTTCATCATGGTGGCCGAGTCGACGGAGATTTTACGTCCCATCGACCAGTTCGGATGGCTACAAGCCTGCTCCGGCGTCATTCCCGCAAGCTCGCTCAAAAGCGTCTCACGGAACGGGCCACCTGATCCGGTAAGAATAATCGACGAAACGCCATTACTCTCAAGTTCAGCGTACCCGAGGTTTTGCTGGATTGTTTCCGGTAAACTCTGAAAAATCGCGTTGTGTTCACTGTCGATAGGCAGCAACTGAGCTTTACTGCGTTGCACCGCGTCCATAAACAAACGCCCACACGTCACCAGTGACTCTTTATTTGCCAGCAGGACTTGTTTACCGGCAGCAATCGCAGCAAGCGTAGGTAACAGCCCAGCAGCCCCAACAATCGCGGCCATCACTTGATTCACTTCATCCAGTGCGGCCATTTCACATGCTGCATGCTGCCCAGACAGAACTTCGGTAGCACTCCCCTGCTCTTTTAGCAGACGACGCAATTGGCTCGCAGAAACCTCATCGTCCATCACCGCCCAACGTGGCTTGAACTCCAGACATTGTTCAGCCATTCGCGTGACATTCTTCCCGGCAACTAATGCCACGACGGAGAATTTTTCAGGGTTATGACGCACAACGCTAAGGGTACTGGTACCGATAGATCCGGTAGAGCCAAGAATGGTCAGTTGCTTCATGGGGCGCTCTGGAGTTTTAGTATGAATAATCAAATAAAAAACGCCGTAGACAATAATCGTGGCGTGAGCCACGGCTTGCATACGGCGTTTGACCCGTCATATCAACGGATTAGAACTGCATCAACTCAGCTTCTTTCTCAGCCAGAGCCGCGTCTACTTTTTTGATAGCAGCATCAGTCAGTTTCTGAACGTCATCCTGGGAACGACGATCGTCATCTTCGCTGATTTCTTTATCTTTCAGCAGCGCTTTAACTTTGTCGTTAGCATCACGGCGAACGTTACGAACCGCAACACGCGCGCCTTCAGCTTCGCCACGTACAATTTTGATCAGATCTTTACGACGTTCTTCAGTCAGTGCAGGCAGTGGAACACGAATGTCAGTGCCGGCAGAGCTTGGGTTCAGACCGAGGTCGGAAGTCATGATCGCTTTCTCAACGGCCTGGCTCAGGGAGCGATCAAACACGTTGATCTTCAGTGTGCGAGAATCTTCAACTGTTACGCTCGCCAGCTGGCGCAGCGGAGTTGGTGTCCCGTAATACTCCACAATGATACCGTCCAGCAGAGATGGAGAGGCGCGGCCGGTGCGGATTTTACTGATTTGAGTTTTGAATGCTTCTACGCATTTTTCCATACGCACTTCGGCATCTTTTCTGATATCACTTATCACGTTACGAATCCTTGAAAACTGGTTTAGGGCAGACCACACTTCACGCTGCGATGCAGACGCTGCGAGCTAAGTATAGCCCTGTTTATTCATGGCGCCCGTTGGGGTTGCCTGCTACTCAATTAATCAGAGTAAGTAAAATCGAATCTTACCCTGATTTAGCATCGACTGAAATTATTCAGTGATCAATGTGCCTTCTTTTTCACCCATCACAACACGACGAAGCGCACCTGGTTTGTTCATGTTGAAAACACGAATCGGGATTTTATGGTCACGGGCCAGGGTGAAGGCCGCAAGATCCATGACTTTCAGCTCTTTTTCCAGCACTTCCGTATAAGTCAGCTGCTCACAAAGTGTGGCCGTCGGATCTTTCACTGGGTCTGCAGTAAACACGCCATCAACTTTCGTGGCTTTCAGTACTACGTCCGCTTCAATCTCAATACCACGCAAACACGCAGCAGAGTCAGTAGTAAAGAATGGATTACCGGTACCGGCCGCCAGGATAACGACGCGGTTATTGCGCAGCAGGCTGATAGCTTCTGCCCAACTGTAGTTATCACACACGCCATTCAATGGAATAGCGGACATCAAGCGGGCGTTCACATAGGCGCGATGAAGCGCATCACGCATTGCCAAGCCGTTCATGACGGTGGCCAACATGCCCATGTGGTCGCCCACAACACGGTTCATACCGGCTTTTGCCAGGCCCGCACCGCGGAATAAGTTGCCACCACCAATCACCACCCCGACCTGAATACCTAATTCAACCAGTTCTTTAATTTCCTGAGCCATACGATCAAGGATGCTTGCATCAATACCGAAGCCTTCGGTACCTTGCAGCGCTTCGCCGCTTAGCTTGAGCAGAATGCGTTTGTAGACAGGTTTTGCATTGGTAGCCATGATTCTTTCCTGGGAACAGTCAACGAATGGGGATGGTTAATTCAGACGACATCATGTCGCATATCAGCAAGTTCTGTATCAGAGCAGACTGATTTTTAAAGCCAGATAAAAAGGAACCGCCAATTGGCGGCTCCCTTAAAAATTAAGACTGCTTGGACATTGCAGCAACTTCTGCTGCGAAGTCAGTCTCAACTTTCTGGATGCCTTCGCCCACTTCAAAGCGGATGAAGCCATTCACGTCGGCATTGTGCTCTTTCAGAATCTGACCAACAGTTTTGCTTGGGTCGATGACGAAAGGCTGACCAGTCAGAGAAACTTCACCGGTGAATTTCTTCATACGGCCTTCAACCATTTTCTCTGCGATTTCTTTTGGCTTGCCAGACTGCATAGCGATGTCCAACTGAACCTGGTATTCTTTCCCTACCACTTCAGCAGACACGTCTTCTGGTTTAACGAATTCTGGCTTGCTTGCAGCGATGTGCATTGCAATTTGCTTAACCAGATCTTCATCAGCGCCTTTAGCTGCCACCAGAACGCCGATGCGAGCACCGTGCAGGTAGCTACCCAATACGTCGCCTTCAAGTACTGAAACGCGACGGATGTTGATGTTCTCACCGATTTTAGCAACCAGAGCAACACGTTCTTCTTCGAACTGTGCTTTCAGAACTTCAACGTCAGTCACTTTACCAGCAGCAGCTGCGTCCAGTACTTTGTCAGCGAATGCCTGGAAACCAGCATCTTTAGCAACGAAGTCAGTCTGGCAGTTAACTTCCAGAATCACAGCGTAGCCGTCAGCAATCTTAGTTTTGATCACGCCGTCAGCAGCAACGTTACCTGCTTTCTTAGCCGCTTTGATCGCACCAGATTTACGCATGTTTTCGATTGCCAGCTCGATGTCGCCATTAGCTTCAGTCAGGGCTTTTTTGCAATCCATCATGCCTGCGCCAGTACGTTCACGCAGTTCTTTTACCAGAGCAGCAGTAATATCAGCCATTCTAAAATCCTCGGTTATCTCGTAGAGAGAGATAAGCCCTGGTTCACCGTAAAGACGAACCCTGGCTCAAAATAAAAAGGGGGCCTGAGACAGGCCCCCTAACCAAACTATTCAATACCTGGTTAATAAGGGCTCAAATAAGAGCGAACCTTATTATTCAGCTTCTACGAAGCTTTCTTCTGCCTGAGAAGCCAGATCCTGAGAACGGCCTTCACGAACGGTAGCAGCTACAGCACCCAGGTACAGGGTTACAGCACGGATTGCATCGTCGTTACCAGGGATAACGAAATCAACGCCATCTGGATCGGAGTTAGTATCAACGATAGAGAATACTGGGATACCCAGGTTGTTCGCTTCTTTGATTGCAATGTGTTCGTGATCGGCGTCGATTACAAACAGAGCATCCGGCAGACCGCCCATATCCTTGATACCACCCAGGCTGTTTTCCAACTTCGCCAGCTCACGGGTACGCATCAGTGCTTCTTTCTTGGTCAGTTTGTCGAAGGTACCGTCTTGAGACTGGATTTCCAGATCTTTCAAACGTTTGATGGACTGACGAACTGTTTTCCAGTTAGTCAGCATGCCGCCCAACCAGCGATGGTTCACGAAGAACTGATCGCAGCTCAGAGCAGCGTCTTTTACTGGTTCGCTTGCTGCGCGCTTAGTACCAACGAAAAGGATTTTGCCTTTACGAGAAGAAATCTTGCTCAGTTCAGCCAAAGCTTCGTTGAACATAGGTACAGTTTTTTCAAGGTTGATGATGTGAACTTTGTTACGTGCGCCGAAGATGAAAGGCTTCATTTTCGGGTTCCAGTAACGGGTTTGGTGACCAAAGTGAACACCAGCCTTGAGCATGTCGCGCATGGAAACAGTTGCCATGATTAAAACCTCTATATAAAAGTATGGGGTTAAGCCTCCACGTATCCCATATTACCGACCCCAAAGGGCACCCCGGAATATGTGTCGATACGTGTGTGTTATTTACACAAAGTGAGAGTGTTGGCTGTATCCGAAAAATCGGAATACAAGTCCGGCGCGCTTTATACCATAAAACACACCAGGACTCCAATAGTTGTTGGTAGATTGTGCGGACATTGATTCTCGATTTGGCACCGATCGTACGCCCTGATAACATTGCCCGACTCACTGCTCAATTATTGTCGATTATCACGACACCTGCGGACAGAATTAATGGCTATTTCAATTAAAACACCTGAAGAAATCGAAAAAATGCGCGTTGCGGGCAGACTTGCCGCTGAAGTGCTGGAAATGATCGAATCCCACGTAAAACCGGGCGTCACCACTGGCGAACTCGACCGTATTTGTAATGATTACATCGTTAACCAACAGCAGGCTGTTTCTGCTTGTCTGGGCTACCACGGCTTCCCAAAATCCGTGTGCATCTCAATTAACGAAGTCGTCTGTCACGGTATTCCTGATGACGCTAAAGTGCTGAAAGATGGTGATATCGTCAACATCGACGTCACCGTAATTAAAGACGAATACCATGGTGACACGTCAAAAATGTTCATCGTGGGCAAGCCGACAATCCTCGGTGAGCGTCTGTGCCGTGTGACCCAGGAAAGCCTGTATTTGTCACTGCGCATGGTTAAACCAGGCATCCGTCTGCGTACCCTCGGCGCGGCTATCCAGAAGTTCGTTGAAGCAGAAGGTTTTTCCGTGGTTCGCGAGTATTGCGGACACGGCATCGGCCGTGTATTCCACGAAGAACCGCAAGTTCTGCATTATGACGCTGATGACGGCGGCGTGGTGCTGCAACCGGGTATGACGTTCACCATTGAGCCAATGGTTAACGCCGGTGATTACCGCATTCGCACCATGAAAGACGGTTGGACGGTGAAAACCAAAGATCGCAGCTTGTCTGCACAATACGAGCATACTATTGTGGTGACAGATAACGGCTGCGAAATTCTCACATTGCGTAAAGATGACACCATCCCGAATGTGATTTCGCATAACGAGTGATTCGCCTGGCGCAAGTCAGCAATCGAAGCCGGCATATTGCCGGCTTTTTTTATGGATGGCGACATGACACAGAGTTTACCCGAGCAGTACGCGACCACGGTGCTTCCTGAGATTTCCGGGCAACCTGACTACCCCGTCAACTGGTCTGATTCGGATCTTAACTGTGCCCAGATAAAAGCCCGTATCGACCTGTTCCAGCAATGGCTTGGAACAGCATTTGATGACGGTATTTCCGCCGAAAAGCTGATAGACGCGCGCACTGAATTTATCGACCAGCTCCTGCAACGTTTATGGCTCAGCTATGGCTTTGGAGATGTCGCCGAAACCGCACTGGTTGCTGTCGGGGGCTACGGGCGCGGCGAATTGCATCCCTTGTCTGATATTGATTTGCTGATTCTGAGCCGTAAGCGCTTAACCGAAATCCAGGCACAGAAAATTGGCGAGCTGCTCACATTATTGTGGGACGTAAAGCTGGAAGTAGGCCACAGCGTACGCACGCTGGAAGAGTGTTTACTCGAAGGCCTGTCAGATTTAACCGTCGCGACCAACCTGATTGAATCGCGCTTATTAATTGGCGATGTCGCCCTCTTCCTCGAACTGCAGAAACACATTTTTAGCGACGGTTTCTGGCCATCAGCCAAATTCTTTGCCGCCAAAATTGATGAGCAAAACGAGCGCCATCAACGCTATCACGGCACCAGCTACAACCTCGAGCCGGACATAAAAAGCAGCCCGGGCGGTTTACGCGACATCCACACGCTGCAATGGGTTGCACGTCGCCACTTTGGTGCCACGTCGATGAGTGAAATGGTCGGCTTTGGTTTTTTAACCGAGGCTGAACGCAACGAACTGGACGAATGCCAGCATCTGTTATGGCGCATCCGTTTTGCTCTGCACCTTGAAGTAAACCGCTACGATAATCGTCTGTTATTTGACCGACAGCTAAGCGTCGCGCAGCGCCTGAATTACAGCGGAGAAGGCAATCAGCCAGTGGAACACATGATGAAAGATTTTTATCGTGTGACCCGCCGCGTCGGCGAACTTAACCAGATGCTGCTACAACTATTTGACGAAGCGATTCTTGCGCTCGACGCCAGTGAAAAACCCCGTCCACTCGACGATGATTTCCAGCTGCGCGGCACCTTGATTGACCTGCGCGACGAAACGCTGTTTATGCGCGAACCCCAGGCGATTCTGCGCATGTTTTACATGATGGTGCGTAACCGCGACATCAGCGGAATTTACTCGACCACATTGCGCCATCTGCGTCATGCGCGTCGCCATCTTGTACAGCCGCTCTGTTACATTCCGGAAGCGCGCGATCTGTTCCTCACGATATTACGTCACCCCGGTGCCGTGAGCCGCGCTTTACTGCCAATGCACCGCCATAGCGTTTTGTGGGCATATATGCCGCAGTGGTCGCATATTGTCGGCCAGATGCAGTTCGATCTCTTCCACGCCTATACCGTTGATGAACACACCATTCGCGTGCTGCAAAAACTGGAAAGCTTCGCGAAAGAAGAAACTCGTCCAAAGCATCCATTATGTGTCGATCTCTGGCCGCGTCTGTCGCATCCGGAGCTGATCCTGATCGCCGCACTGTTCCACGACATCGCCAAAGGTCGCGGTGGCGATCACTCGGTGCTCGGTGCGCAGGACGTTTTAAAATTTGCCGAGCTGCACGGTCTGAACTCACGCGAAACGCAGCTCGTCGCCTGGCTGGTACGTCAGCACTTACTGATGTCTGTCACGGCACAGCGTCGTGACATTCAGGACCCGGAAGTCATTAAACAGTTTGCCGAAGAAGTGCAAACGGAAAACCGCCTGCGTTATCTGGTTTGCCTGACGGTTGCCGATATCTGCGCCACCAACGAAACCCTGTGGAATAGCTGGAAACAGAGCCTGTTGCGTGAGCTGTACTTCGCCACTGAAAAACAGCTGCGACGCGGAATGCAGAACAGCCCGGATATGCGCGAACGCGTGCGCCACCACCAGCTACAGGCGCTGGCGTTACTGCGTATGGATAACATCAATGAAGAAGCGCTGCATAATATCTGGCGCCGCTGCCGGGCAAACTATTTTGTCCGCCACACGCCAAATCAAATCGCCTGGCATGCGCGTCATTTGCTAAAACACGATCTCAGCAAGCCGATGATTTTGCTTAGTCCGCAGGCCACGCGCGGCGGTACTGAAATCTTTATCTGGAGCCCGGACCGCCCTCACCTGTTCGCGGCTGTTTGTGCTGAACTCGACAGGCGCAACCTCAGTGTTCACGACGCGCAAATCTTTACCACGCGTGACGGCATGGCAATGGACACTTTTATCGTACTCGAACCGGACGGTAGCCCTCTTTCCGCCGACCGGCATGATCTTATCCGCCATAGCATTGAACAAGCCATAACGCAGGTGAGCTGGCAGACGCCTCAACCGCGCCGCCAGTCAGCCAAACTTCGCCATTTTACTGTCGATACCGAAGTGAATTTCCTACCCACTCACACTGACAGGCGCACATTCCTTGAGCTGATTGCACTAGATCAGCCAGGCTTATTGGCACGAGTCGGGGAAGTGTTCGCTGACCTTGGGATCTCGCTTTATGGGGCAAGAATTACGACAATTGGTGAGCGAGTAGAAGATTTATTTATAATAGCCACCGCCGACCGGCGTGCTCTTAATGATGAGTTGCAACAGGAAGTACAGCAACGGTTGACAGCGGCCCTTAATCCAAACGATAAATAACAGTCTGTTAATTTCGTCACAATCAGGAAAACTTTAACAATGCAGCAGCTACAAAATGTAATTGAAACCGCTTTCGAGCGCCGCGCCGAAATCACTCCGGCAAATGCTGATACCGTTACTCGTGAAGCGGTAAACCAGGTCATCTCCCTGCTCGACAGCGGTGCGCTGCGCGTTGCCGAAAAAATTGATGGCCAGTGGGTGACTCACCAGTGGCTGAAGAAAGCTGTTTTGCTCTCTTTCCGTATCAATGACAACCAGGTTATTGATGGCGCTGAAAGCCGCTACTTCGACAAAGTACCGATGAAATTCGCTAACTACGACGAAGCACGTTTCCAGAAAGAAGGCTTCCGCGTGGTACCACCTGCGGCAGTACGCCAGGGTGCATACATCGCACGTAACACCGTGCTGATGCCTTCTTACGTCAACATCGGCGCATACGTTGATGAAGGCTCTATGGTTGATACCTGGGCAACAGTCGGCTCTTGCGCGCAGATTGGTAAAAACGTTCACCTGTCTGGCGGCGTCGGTATCGGTGGTGTTCTGGAGCCATTACAGGCAAACCCAACTATCATCGAAGATAACTGCTTCATCGGCGCACGTTCTGAAGTGGTTGAAGGCGTTATCGTTGAAGAAGGTTCCGTGATTTCCATGGGCGTTTACATCGGCCAAAGCACGCGTATTTATGACCGTGAAACCGGTGAAGTCCATTACGGCCGTGTACCAGCAGGCTCGGTTGTCGTTTCCGGTAACCTGCCGTCTAAAGATGGTAAATACAGCCTGTACTGCGCTGTTATCGTGAAAAAAGTCGACGCGAAAACGCGCGGCAAAGTTGGAATCAACGAGCTGCTTCGCACTATCGATTAATAAAATGTGTAAAAGGCGGTTCACCCCGCCTTTTTAGCATTTCGGGCTAGCGGGAAAGGATTTTTCCGTTAATTATCTATAGGTTAATGGTATCGAAAAAGGTAACACTATGTACGATAACTTGAAAAGTCTGGGTATTACCAATCCTGATGAAATCGATCGTTATAGCCTCCGGCAGGAAGCCAACAACGATATCCTGAAAATCTATTTCCAGAAGGATAAAGGCGAGTTTTTCGCTAAAAGCGTGAAGTTTAAATACCCACGCCAGCGCAAAACTGTCGTTGCCGATGGCGTCGGCCAGGGTTACAAAGAAGTGCAGGAAATCAGCCCAAATCTGCGCTATGTAATTGATGAACTGGATCAACTGTGTCAGCGCGATCGCACTGAAGTCGATCTGAAACGCAAAATCCTCGACGATCTTCGCCATCTGGAATCTGTGGTTGCTCATAAGATCAGTGAAATTGAATCCGATCTTGATAAACTAACCCGCGGTAAATAATGCCAAAGGGCCGGAATCTCCGGCCCTTTTCTTATCTCTGCTCATCTAACTGCAACGCGACATACAGTAGCAATCTGTCGTCAAAATTCCCTAAATCTAAACCTGTTAATTCTGAAATTCGATTCAGGCGGTACTCCAGCGTGTTGCGATGAATAAACAACGCCTTAGACGTTGCCAACGGTTGCACATTATGGCGAAACCATGCGCTAAGGGTGCGACGCAATAAGCCATTGTTATCCATTGATTTTAAACGAGCGAGCGGGCGAGCCAGCTCATTGGCCTGCCAGCCGCCGCGCAAACTATCCAGCAATACCGGCAACATCAAATCCTGGTAAAAATAACCCCGACTTTCCGGCATACGCTGTTTGCCGACCATCATGGTGGTACGAGCGGTGCGATACGAGCGTGCAATACTGCCAGGCCCGGTGAAATAGTTGCCGAGTGCGACACGAAAACGTAATTGACCATTCTCTTTCATGCGCAGAATAAGTTGCTCTACGCGTTTACGATGATCTTCTGCATCCCAACGGCCAAACTGGTTGAGCGCAGGTTTCAGTACCACCATTTCCGTTAACGAAATAATCGCTATCAGATTATTGCGCTCCGGAGTTGTCAGTGCGGTTTGCAGCTGTTGCAGCTCTTCCATGGCGCTGTCTACGCCAAGCTGGCCGCTATCGACTTCCACCACCGCCACGACTCGCGGCTGGTTGAGATCAATCCCCAAACGCTGCGCCCACTCACTCAATGCAGGCGTTTGTTCTTCCGCCTGAATCAAGTTCATTACCAGTTCTTCGCGCAGACGTGTGTCCTGTGCGAGTAAATGCATCAGGCGTGATTGCTCAAGCATCATCTCAGCCGTCATACACACCAGCTCACCATATTTACGCAGCGATCCCGGCTCGCCGGTCAAACCAATAACGCCGACAATTTCCCCTTCAATGCGCAACGGCAGGTTAATACCCTGGCGCACGCCGTGAAGATGTCGCGCTACCGCATCATCAATATCTACAACCCGTCCCTGAGAGAGCACCAGCAGCGCACCTTCGTGCAATTCACCAATACGTTCTTTATCGCCGCTACCAATAATCCGCCCACGCGCATCCATCACGTTGATGTTGGTATCAATGATGGTCATGGTACGCGCCACAATGTCCTGCGCCATTTTGGTATCAAGATGCCAGCCAGCCATGCTTCCTCCTGAATCGTGCTAATGGCCTAGCATAGGCGAGATGAATCCCCTCAGCATTGTGCGAATGCACAAAGCGCGGATGAAGTGTATGGAGTTGTGGAAAGGCTCACAAAAAAGGGCCGCAATAGCGGCCCTGATAGTGTTGAGATGAACTCGGTAACGATTACTGCATCAGCAGGTAGATGGTGGTATCACCACGCTGAATGTTCAGCGCCATTACTGATGGTTTAGTATCGAGAATTTTGCGCAGTTCAGCGATGTTATTCACCTGCTGTTGGTTCACACCGATAATGATGTCACCTTTTTTCAGGCCAATTCGCGCCGCTGGCGTATTCCCTTTCACGTTATTGACGATAACGCCCTTCTCACCTTTACCGCTGCGGTTGCTCATTTCAGCCCCTTCGATACCGGTAAAGATGGTTGCAGAATCAACCTGAGTCTGGCTGCTCTGTTGCAGTTCCAGGTTTACTGAAACCGGTTTGCCATCACGCAGCAGGCCGAGAGTCAATTTGCTACCCACCGGCATAGAACCGACTTCTGCACGCAATGCTGCGAAGCTGCTAATCGCTTTACCGTTCATCGAAACCACCACATCACCGGCTTTGACACCCGCTTTTGCTGCAGAAGAGTTCGGCATCACCTGGCTTACGAATGCGCCGCGTTGCGCATCGACTTTCATCGCTTTCGCCAGCTCAGAGTTCAGCTCAGTACCCATAATGCCCAGCTCGCCACGTTTAACCTGGCCGAACTCCACCATTTGCGCGGTGAGGTTTTTCACCATGTTGCTCGGGATGGCAAAGCCGATACCAATGTTGCCGCCATCTGGTGCCAGAATCGCGGTGTTAATCCCGATCAGTTCACCGTTGAGGTTAACCAGTGCGCCACCGGAGTTACCCCGGTTGATTGCCGCATCGGTCTGGATAAAGTTTTCATAGTTTTCGATGTTCAGGCCGCTACGACCCAACGCCGAAACAATACCGGAAGTCACGGTTTCACCCAGGCCATACGGGTTGCCGATTGCCACGGTGTAATCACCGACGCGCAGCGCGTCAGAGTCCGCCATTTTAATCGCGGTCAGATTTTTAGGATCCTGCAACTGCAACAAAGCGATGTCAGAGCGCGGATCTTTACCCACGACTTTCGCATCAAATTTACGGCCATCGCTCAGGGAAACCTGAATTTTGGTTGCGTTATCAACAACGTGGTTGTTTGTCACCACGTAGCCTTTCGCTGCGTCAATAATTACGCCGGAACCAAGAGCGGCAAACTTCTGTTGTTGGCCGCCGCCCTGAGAGCCATCATCAGCCCCGCCGCCCTGGCAGAATGGAGAACTCTGGAATGGAGAACCTTCCTGACAGAATGGCGAATTATCACCAAAGAATTGCTGGAAGTTACGCCCCATACGCGGCGTATTCACGGTGGTGCTACCTTCAACGTTAATGCTCACCACGGAAGGCATCACTTTTTCCAGCATCGGTGCAAGGCTTGGAAGCGGCTGTGCAGCGGTTGCAGAAGACGCTGTTTCAGCTGCAATTGCAGATACAGGACCCAGCGCCAAACCCAGGCTAAGAGCCAGCGCGCTCATTGCTAAAGTTGTTTTTTTCATCGATTTAAGTCTCAAGTTAATAAGTCACGCAAAATTGCTGTGTAGGCCAATATAGAGTGACAATTGAGGCGCTAAGTTCCGCCGATAAGTCACTGGAAAAAGTAAAAATTTATTGTCCGTCTTTACAAAACTCAACGAGTCACTTATTCCACAGCCATCAGGCGTCGATACTCATCCCATGCGAACAAGTCCGTCATTCCACTGATATAATCCTGAATCAGGCGGCAGCGGTAGTAATATTCCCACACACCATAATCACCGGCTGACTTATCCAAATCATTGACAGTTTCAATGTACGCAAGCCGATGTTTTGTCGATAATTTATGGAATAAACGTGTCTCAATTGGCAGACGACGTAAACTTTCTTTCTCCACCAGTTCAGCAAAATCCTCATTTGATATATGGAGTAAGGGACTGTAAATATCAAGTAAGCCACTGATTACACGATACCCCTGTAGCTCGAGCTGTTCGACCTCCGGGTGACTAAATACGTGCTTAAACGCCACTTGCTTATAAAGCTCCAGCAAACGCGCAAAAGGGCTGTCATCTTCAAGCAATGCGTGATTGAACTCGCCGCTATACATCTCAGCAATATTGTCGATGAAACGCTGGGCAGCGTAGGGGACTAATTGGTTTAGCGTATTGACGCGCAAATACATAAAGAACTGATCTTCTGTACTGCGGCGCATCTGATTAGTACGGGATTTTTCCCAGGCTTCATTCACCACTTGCGCAAAAAGATCGCCGTCACAATGCTCGCCCCAGGCGTCGCATAAGTGCTGATAAAGCTGCTCAACGCTGAATATACTTTTCTCGACAGCGTCTTCCAGATCCGCCACACAGTAAGAAATATCGTCCGCCGCTTCCATAATCCAGGTCAGCGGAAAACGGCTGTGCTCACCAAGTTGCAGTTCTGAACGCAAGCGTGCGATATACGACGCTTCAGAAAGATAGTAACCGGGCTTTTTCATCAGATAAGCGTGGCTTTCAGGCGGCTCGCCAACAAACCAGGCAGGACGGGTATACTTGAGAATGCAGCCCACTTGCGCCCAGGTCAGATTCATCCGCAACAGGCTGTGTACCAGACGAATGCCCTGCGCGTTGCCCTCAAACTGGCAAAGATCCTGGCGCACTTTACGGCGCAAACCGTTTAACTGATCTTCTCCTTCATGCAGACACAGCGCCGCTACCTTGCAGCGATCGTCACTGCGTGGCTGGCTTCCTGCATCCCCTGGAAACAAACGCTGGCGAAACCAGTCATTTATAGCTGATTCCCCAAAGTGGCCGAACGGCGGGTTGCCGATGTCATGCATCAGACACGCCATTTCAACGATACTTTCAAACGGACCAGTGAGTTCATGCAAGCCATATCGTTCGAGATCTTGCTGCTCTTTCAGGCGGCTCAACACTTCTTTGGCGATATAACGCCCCACCTGCTGCACTTCCATGGAATGCGTTAAACGCGTGCGGACAGAGGCATTTCGCTCCAACGGGAAGACCTGGGTTTTCTGCTGTAACCGGCGGATCGCCGGGGAATTGACGATCCGCCCACGATCGCTTTCAAAAATGCGCAGGATCTCATGTTCATTCTTTTGCCCTTCGGGCGAACGGAAACGGCGGTGCCAATTAATTTTCTTACGGAAATCTATTTCACTCATGCCTTCTCCTTCGCCCAGATTAAGAGCGGATTAATCCTTAATGCCTGCCATGATAGACTATGCATCTGATTTAACACTTTAGCGAGTATCACTATGAAAGCAGGCATTATTGGTGCAATGGAAGAAGAAGTTACGCTGCTGCGTGACAAAATTGAAAACCGTCAAACTCTGACCCTGGCCGGATGCGAAATTTACACCGGCACGCTCAATGGCGTCGAAGTGGCGTTGTTGAAATCTGGCATCGGTAAAGTGGCTGCGGCAATGGGCGCAACGCTTTTGCTGGAACACTGCAAGCCTGATTTTATTATCAACACCGGTTCCGCAGGCGGCCTCGCGCCGACGCTGACAGTGGGTGATATCGTGGTTTCTGATGAAGTGCGTTATCACGATGCGGACGTCACCGCTTTTGGCTATGAATTTGGCCAACTGCCAGGCTGCCCGGCAGGCTTTGCTGCTGATGCAAAACTGATTGCTGCTGCTGAAGAGTGCATTGCCGAGCTGAACCTGAATGCGGTACGCGGCCTGGTTGTCAGTGGTGATGCGTTCATTAACGGTTCTGTGGCATTGGCAAAAATCCGCCATAACTTCCCACAAGCTGTTGCTGTAGAAATGGAAGCAACTGCGGTTGCACATGTTTGCCATAACTTCGGCACGCCGTTTGTTGTGGTTCGCGCTATTTCTGATGTGGCTGACCAACAATCTCACCTGAGCTTTGAAGAGTTCCTGGCGGTTGCGGCGAAACAGTCCACGCTGATGGTTGAAAACCTGGTGCAGAAACTGGCCCGTGGTTAATAAGAAACTTTTAGTTAATAAGAAACTCTGGCGCGGGTTCACCGCGCTACTGTTTTGCATCCCGGCGCTGCTCATTGCCGCGCCGCGGGTGATTTCACTGTCACCGAGCAATACCGAACTGGCATTCGCCGCAGGGATCACGCCGGTCGCCGTCAGTGCATGGTCGAATTATCCGGACGCCGCCAAAAAGATTGAGCAAGTTTCAAACTGGCAAGGGATGAACCTTGAGCGCATCGTGGCGCTGAAACCCGATGTGGTGCTGGCGTGGCGTGGTGGGAATGCAGAACGACAAGTCAACCAGATGCAGGCGCTGGGGATAAAAGCCGTCTGGCTTGACCCGACAACGGTTGAAGGTGTAGTTGCCGCCCTGCGTCAACTGAGCCAGTACAGCCCAACTCCGCAAACCGCCCAAAACGCAGCCGATCAGCTGGCGAAAGAATTTGCAGATTTGAAAGCGAAATACGCCCATCGCGCACCGAAAAAAGTGTTTTTGCAATTCGGCCAGCAACCGCTGTTTACCTCAGGACGCGGTTCGATTCAGAATGAAATTCTGGAAGTGTGTGGCGGGCAAAATATCTTCGCGGATAGCCGCGTTCCCTGGCCGCAAGTCAGCCGTGAACAGGTGCTCAGTCGCCGTCCCCAGGCTATTATTATCACCGGCGATGACACCCAAATTCCTCCCGTTGAACAATTTTGGAATACCCAGCTAAAAATTCCGGTTATTGCAGTGAATGATGACTGGTTTAGTCGCTCAGGCCCACGTATTATCCTCGCCGCAAAACAGCTCTGTGAGGAGCTGGCAGAAAAATAACCTTTTTTATGAGGATAACACCCACATGCTCGTCTATTGGCTGGACATCATTGGCACAGCCGTCTTTGCAATATCCGGCGTGCTGCTGGCAGGAAAACTTCGAATGGACCCGTTCGGCGTGCTGGTGCTGGGCGTGGTGACTGCCGTGGGCGGCGGAACTATTCGCGATATGGCACTGGATAATGGCCCGGTATTTTGGGTTAAAGATCCCACAGACTTAGTGGTGGCGATGGTCACTTGTCTGCTAACCATTGTGCTGGTGCGCCAGCCGCGTCGTCTGCCGAAATGGATTTTGCCCGTATTGGATGCCGTCGGTCTTGCAGTGTTTGTCGGGATTGGGGTGAACAAGGCATTTCTGGCCGGTGCCAGCCCGCTGATTGCCATCTGCATGGGCGTGCTGACCGGTGTTGGCGGCGGGATTATTCGTGATGTTTTAGCGCGTGAAATCCCAATGATCCTGCGTACGGAAATCTACGCCACGGCCTGCATTGCCGGCGGTATTGTCCACGCCACCGCGTATTACACCTTCCACGTGCCGCTTGAACAAGCGAGTATGATTGGCATGGTCGTCACGCTGGCGATACGTCTGGCCGCGATTCGCTGGCATCTTAAACTGCCAACATTTGCGCTCGATGACAGGCAATAGAGAATAAAAAAGCCGGATGACGCTTTCGCTTATCCGGCCTACAAATCTTTTTACTATTTAAACCAAATAATTCGAGCTGCAGGACAAAAGGCTTAAGTCTTTTGAACAGCGCTTGCGCTGGCCCTGAAAGGGCGAGGCTTTGCCGAGTAACGCGACAAAGCCGTAAATCCCCAGGAGCATAGGTAACTATGTGACTGGGGTGAACGGGTGCAGTCAACGCACCTGCAGCTTGAAGTATGAAGGTTTAAACGCTGAAGGAAGAACCACACCCGCAGGTGCTTTTCGCATTCGGGTTAGTCACCACAAAGCGCGAACCTTCCAGACCTTCGGTGTAATCCACCGCGCCACCAACCAAATATTGCAGGCTCATCGGGTCAACAACCAAAGCAACACCTTGCTTCTCGATAGTCATATCGCCGTCGTTAATCTGATCGTCAAAGGTAAAACCATACTGGAAGCCGCTGCAACCACCACCGGTGATGTAAACGCGCAGTTTCAGATTCGGGTTCTCTTCATCCGCGATCAGGTGTTTTACTTTATTGGCTGCTGCTTCGGTAAACTGCAACGGCAGCACTGCTACGTCATCACTCATCATTTGCTCCCAACGAAATAAGAAGTCGGGTAAAGTTTAACCCGATCTTTAGGGCCATTATCTAATACCCGAGTAAATCGTTCAAGTATTCTCCCCGGCTGGGGTTTGCTGCTCTTTCGCCCGCTGTTCGGCTTCTTGTTTTGCCAGCGTGCGCTCAAGAATCGAGGAGTATAGCGGTTTCCCACCGAGAAATTGTGCCAATAGTGTCGCGCCAAGGCAGGTAATAATCATTGGCAGAATGAGCTGATAATTGTCTGTCATTTCCAGAACCAGCACAATTCCTGTCAGCGGCGCACGTACCGATGCCGCAAACAACGCGCCCATTCCAGCAATTGCAAATGTCCCAACTTCAAGGTGATACGCCGGGAACCAGGCGACACTGGCGGCTCCGAAAGCCGTTCCCAGCAACGTCCCCAATGCCAACATGGGTGCGAAGATCCCGCCCGGTGCACCGGATGCGAAACACAACAAAGTAGTAATCACGCGGGCAATAAAAATAAATAGCAGCATGCCGATAGTGTAGTTACCCGCCGCCGCGATAGGTATCAGGTTGAAACCACCGCCAGCAGCAGCCGGTTGAATCAGCCCTAAAACGCCACAAATCCCACCTAACAGGCCGCCGATAATCACCCATTTCTTAAGATTGCCGCCGTGGAAGCGCTGAAACATATCCTGAGTACGGAACACCATTGCGTTAAAGAACACGCCAACAATGCCAAAGACCATTCCCAACACCAGATATAGCCATAATGTGTTAACCGGTGCACTAGCCAGTTTCCCGACTTCAATGACGGCACTTTCACCGTTGAAAATACGGAACACCACGCTCGACATAATCACGCCGATAAACACGGCTTTTATCGAAATCAGGTTGTAACGGAACTGCGGACGCATCTCTTCGATGATGAACAAAATTCCCGCCAGCGGTGCGTTAAACGCGGCAGATAAACCCGCTGCGGCACCCGTCGCCAACAGTGAATGGCGCGCTTCGGCACCGCGCAGCCGGAAAATATCCAGCACCATGCGGCCGATATTCCCGCCCAACTGCACCGTTGGCCCTTCGCGCCCCAAAACCATGCCCGCACCCAGCGTTCCCATACCGCCGATGAATTTCACCGGGATAACGCGCCACCAGCGCACCGGGCGTAACTCCTCGAGCGCACCTTCAATTTCAGGGATACCCGAGCCGCCTGCTTCAGGTGCATAACGACGCACCAGATAATAACCGAGCATCGCCAAAAGCATTGAACTGATGAATGCCAGCGGCCAGACAATCAGGCTGTAATCCGCCACATGCGCCAGCATCGCAAGGCGATTCTGTTGTACCCAGGTCACTGATTTTTCAAACGCGACCCCCACTAAACCGGCTAACGTCCCTACTATCGCGGCCATGAAAAGAATAGCGACAGGCGTTTTGTCCTGTCTCATAAGGCGACGCACCATGTCGCCCCTGCGTAAGCGCACAACTTGCTGTGCTTCGAAAGAGGGGTGGGAGTGATTCATTAGGCTAATCATTTATTGGTAATACAAATCGAGGGGGCATTCTACTCTCTCGACGCGTTTGGGCAAAACTTTCATAACTTCGAGAGTTTCCCTTAGAATAGCGTGTTGCCACTATTTCCACGAATCAGGAGCCGATTCATGAGTAAGTCTGAAAACCTGTACGCTGCCGCACGCAAAGTCATCCCTGGCGGGGTGAACTCACCGGTTCGTGCCTTTACCGGAGTCGGCGGTGTACCGCTGTTTATCGAACGCGCTGACGGGGCTTACCTGTTTGATGCTGACGGCAAAGCCTATATCGATTACGTCGGTTCATGGGGACCAATGGTTTTGGGTCATAACCATCCGGCTATCCGTAATGCGGTGATTGAAGCGGTAGAACGTGGCCTGAGCTTTGGCGCGCCAACCGAGATGGAAGTGAAAATGGCGGAGCTGGTGACTGAACTGGTTCCAACCATGGATATGGTTCGCATGGTGAACTCCGGCACTGAAGCCACCATGAGCGCCATTCGTCTGGCTCGCGGTTTCACCGGGCGCGATAAAATCATCAAATTTGAAGGCTGCTACCACGGCCACGCTGACTGCCTGCTGGTAAAAGCGGGTTCTGGTGCACTTACCCTCGGCCAGCCAAACTCACCGGGCGTTCCGGCTGATTTCGCCAAACACACCC
>NZ_JMPI01000015.1 GCF_000735355.1 Buttiauxella agrestis ATCC 33320 | reverse complement strand
TGATTTCGCCAAACACACCCTCACCTGCACCTATAACGATCTTGCCAGCGTGCGTGCAGCATTCGAGCAGTATCCGCAGGATATCGCTTGTATCATCGTTGAACCGGTCGCGGGCAACATGAACTGCATTCCACCAAACGCCGATTTCCTGCCGGGCTTACGCGCCCTGTGTGATGAGTTTGGCGCCCTGTTTATCATCGACGAAGTGATGACTGGCTTCCGTGTTGCACTGGCGGGCGCGCAGTCTTACTACGACGTGGAGCCTGACTTAACGTGCCTGGGTAAAATCATCGGTGGCGGAATGCCAGTCGGTGCGTTCGGTGGCCGCCGTGAAATCATGGACGCACTGGCACCAACCGGCCCGGTTTATCAGGCGGGTACGCTTTCTGGTAATCCAATCGCGATGGCCGCAGGTTACGCATGCCTGACAGAAGTCTCTCAACCTGGCATTCACCAGACGTTGACTGAGCTGACTGAAATGCTGGCGCATGGGCTGTTGAAAGCCGCGAAAGAAGAAAACATTCCTTTGGTTGTCAATAACGTCGGCGGCATGTTCGGCTTGTTCTTCACCGATGCAGAGTCTGTGACGAGCTATAAGGATGTGATGGCGTGTGACGTTGAGCGCTTTAAGAAGTTCTTCCATTTGATGCTGGAAGAAGGCGTTTACCTGGCACCGTCTGCATTTGAAGCAGGCTTTATGTCAGTTGCGCATTCGAAAGAAGATATTCAGAAGACGATTGACGCCGCGCGTCGGGTGTTTGCGAAGCTGTAATCTTTTGCCCCTCACCCCGGCCCTCTCCCCCAGGAGAGGGGAAAAACGATCCGTCCCCTCTCCCTCAGGAGAGGGGTTAGGGTGAGGGTGAGGGTGAACACAAATCACCGGGTCTGTTTACGCAGCAAATAAACAAAATATGGCGCACCGATAAACGTCGCCAACAACCCGGCTGGAACCTGATCCGGGAACAAAATCATTCTCCCGCACCAGTCCGCCGCGACCATCAGCATCCCACCGAATAACGCCGACATAATCAGTTGTGGCATTGCACGCCGGAAACCTAACATCCGGGCAATATGCGGCGCCATTAAGCCGACAAAACTCAACGGGCCAACGGTCATGGTTGCGGCAGCAGTTAATGTTGCAGCCAGCAAAAGCAAAGCAAAACGCGATGGCGTCAGCGCCATACCAATTGCCCGTGCGGTCGCGCCACCTAATGGCAGAATCATCAACCAACGGCGGCAAAGCGGCGTCAGCGCGAATAAGATAACCATCAGGATCAGCGTTCTGACAGCCTGGTCGCCGGTCACGTTGTACGTTGAACCGGAAATCCAGGTGAGTATTCCCGCCATACGCGGATCGCCGCTTGCCATCAACAGCATCAGCAACATGGTAAAAGCGGTACTCAGCGCCATCCCGGCCAGCAACATGCGCTGAGGGGAAAAACCGCCACGGCTGGCTGTGACCATAATCACCAGAAGCGTCACCGCAGCACCCAGACTGCCCGCCGGGAATAACCAGCCAAAGGCATTTCCAGGTACAATAAACAGCATCACCACCACACCAAATGCCGCACCAGAACTGATGCCCAGGACTTCCGGACTTGCCATTGCGTTGCCGGTTAAACGCTGAATCACGCTCCCGGCGACGGCCAACATCATGCCCGCAGTGAGTGCGGCCAGAACGCGCGGCCAGCGCCACTGCAACAGGTCATGGAATAACGAACCACTCACCCAATTCCAACCCTGTACGTCGCGCCCCATCGTCAATGCGGTGGCGATAACCAACGCTAACACGCCGCTGCCAATCAACACCCACCAGAGCAGATGCTGACGCTCAACCGGAACGTTATCGCCCTGGTTCATGGCAGGCGTACCCACCGTTCGCAGACGCGGCAAAAGCCAGAGCAGTAACGGCGCACCAATCAAAGCCGTCACAGTGCCGGTAGAAATTTCACGCCATGCGCTGGTGAGCCAGATAACGGATTGATCCGACAGCCAGAGAATTAATGCCCCGATAAGCGGCGCGAGGAATAGCCGAGCCACCAGGCGACGCGCTCCCAGCATTTTAGCCAGAAGCGGTGCAAACAAACCGATAAAACCGATAATCCCCACCGCATTGACCAGCAATGCGCTAATGGCAATCGCCAAAACCAGTGTCGCGAGGCGCACCATGGAAAGCGCCAGGCCAAGATTACGCGCCACGCCATCGTCGAGGCCCATCAGCGTTAGCGGGCGCAACAGC
The DNA here is from genome assembly GCF_000735355.1 of Buttiauxella agrestis ATCC 33320. Lineage (GTDB taxonomy): Bacteria > Pseudomonadota > Gammaproteobacteria > Enterobacterales > Enterobacteriaceae > Buttiauxella > Buttiauxella agrestis. Next base: position 24,537 of record NZ_JMPI01000015.1, on the reverse strand, counting down.
AACAGCGTTAATAACAATCCGCCAACCAGACGCGGCCACAGGCCATTCACGATATCCCAGTCCTGCTGGTTCAAGGAACCGGTGCTCCACAGGAACATATTCTGCAACTGGTCGTGATGGAAAATCGCGAGTAATTGATTCACCGCGCCGCAATACAGGCTCAGTACCAGACCGGCCAGAATCAACGTGACCGGCGATAAACGCTTACCCCACGCCACGCCGAACACCAGTAAACCGACCACGCCCGCGCCCACTAAGGCCGCAAATTGTTGCGTCGCGAATCCACCGGGCAGCGCCCACAGCGTAGCGACAGTAACGCCGAGCTGCGCACCACTCGCCACGCCAAGCGTGGTGGGTTCCGCAAGAGGGTTTCGCAGAACTTGTTGGAATAGCACGCCCACAAGCCCCAACCCTGCCCCGACCAATAAGGAAATGGCCAGACGAGGCAACAAGCTGTAGTGGAATAACATCTGATTGATGTCATCGATATTTGGCTGCCACCAGGCGGATACCCACAGGGCAGATGGAAGCTGAGCCTTGAGATTGTGCAGCGTCAGCGCGCAGGCAATCACAAACAGCAGCGATAACAAGATCGCCGGGAACAAAGCATGACGATGCTTCACGCCTGGCTCCCTATGGCTTTCGCCAGCGTGTTCGTGAAGCTCATAGCTGAAAGCGTCGCGCCATAAAGCCAGACCGGAGGGACTCGTTGGAAACGATTCTGGCGCACGAAAGGCATCGAATTCCACAACGGAGTGGCGGTCACGCGGGCCATTTCCGCATCATTATTATGATCAAAACAGATGACGTCGGCGTCTTTCACTTCGGCTAAACGCTCCAGGCCAACCACCGCGCTGCCCCAGAAGTTAGTTTCACCAGACCAGGCATTTTTCACTCCGAGCAAATCCATCACCTGTTGGAACAAGCTATTTTTGCCGATAATCAGCGCATGGCGGGAATCTAATAATGTCATCAGTAAAACGGGTTTATCACCACGCCCGGCAAAGCGGGGTTTCATCTGCTCGATAAACTGGTCAAATTTCAGTAAGTGATCTTTTGCTGCCTGCTGCATCCCCAGTTTTTCGCCCAGTTCTGTCAGAGACTTGCGAGCGACGGTCAGCGGTTTGCCTGAGCCATCGTTAAAACTAAAACCCAGACCGGGTGCGATGCGCGCCATTTTTTCAGGTGCCGGGCCGTAGCCTGCGGAATAGAGAATCAGCGACGGTTTTAGCTGGGTGAGAAGCTCAAGATTGGGTTCAGTTCGCAGCCCAACGTCGATAATGCCAGCAGGCAATTTGGGCTCGCCGACCCAGGCTTGATAATTGGCGATATCGGCCATCGCATAGGGTTTTACGCCCAGCGCCAGCATCAGTTCAACGGGCAACCATTCCAGCGCCACAATGCGATGAGGGTCAATTGAAGCCGCGTGAGCATTGCCCATTTTGAGCAGTAACGGCGAGAGCGCGAGTGCCGCCAGTAGCTGACGACGGCTCATTGAAGGATTAATCAATTCACTCATTAGTAAACAAAACTCACGGGAGCCGCACCCGCAGGATGTGGCAGAATCCCCATAGGAATACCGTAAATCTTCTCCAGCGTTTCGCTTTGCATTAATTCGGCAGGGGTTCCCTGAGCAATCATTTCACCGCCACGCAGCGCTACAAGGTTATCGCAATAGCGGGCGGCCATATTGATATCGTGCAGTACTGCAATCACCGTCAGACCACGTTCCTGGCTCAGGCGATGGATAAGCGCGAGGACGTCAACCTGATGGGCAATATCCAGCGCCGACGTTGGTTCATCCAACAACAGGCAGCGGCTGTCTTGCGCGACTAACATCGCAATCCATGCCCGCTGGCGTTCGCCGCCGGAAAGGCTATCAACCAGGCGATGAGCAAAAGGCTTCAGGCCAACCAGCGTAATCGCCTCTTCAACCAGTTCCCTGTCCGCCACGCCAAAACGACCCAGCGCGCCGTGCCACGGATAGCGACCAATCGCCACTAGCTCACGTACGGTCATGCCTTCTGCGGCCGGAAGTTGCTGCGGTAAATAAGCGACTTTGCGCGCAAATTCTTTGCTGCTCCAGCTATCCAGCGGTTGGTCGTTAAGATTAATTTCCCCGGCAGAAGATTTCTGATGACGGCCCAGCATTTTCAGCAGCGTCGATTTCCCCGAGCCGTTATGCCCAATCAGACCCGTCACTTTTCCAACGGGAAAGGTAATGGAAAGCGGATGGAGAAGCGTGCGACCGGGTACGCGGAAAGTAACGTCAGTGAGGCTAAACGTGGTATCGGGATGAAGGTGTTTGTCCTGCATGGGAGCCATCTTTGTTGATGGGCACGGCGAACCGTGCCCGAATACACTTAGAAGCGGAATGTTGCAGTCGCAACAACCTGGCGCTCTGCGCCCCAGAAGCAACCATAGGTTTCAAAGCAGCTGGCAACGTATTCACGGTCAAGCAGGTTGTTCACGTTTACCGCAATGCTTGAACCATTCAGACCGAAACGACCGAGGTCATATTTGACCACTGCGTCCAGCACCGCTGCGCTACCGACTTTGAAGGTATTAGCCGGATCGCCGTAGCTTGAACCAATGAAGCGGCCGCCCGTCCCCAGAGTCAGACCACTCAGCACGCCATCGTTGAAGGTGTAATCACCCCACAGCGAAGCCATGTGTTCTGGCACTTGCGCAGGCGTGTTGCCTTGCAAAGTAGTGTCTTTGGTGTACTCCGCATCGGTATAGGTATAAGACGCGGTGACGTTGATGTTGGCATTGAGAGCGGCTTTCGCTTCCAGTTCCACACCACGCGCACGAACTTCACCCGCAGGAACCTGGTTGTAAGCATTCGTTGGGTCAGTCATCAGCGTATCAGACTTGGTCAGCTGATAGACCGCACCGGTAATCACCACCGGCATATCTTTCGGCACATACTTCACGCCCGCTTCGTATTGCTCACCTTTGGAAGGTTCATAAGCGACACGCGGCGTGCTGTACAGGCTAAAGGCGTTAGGCTCGAAAGACTGGCTGTAGCTGATGTATGGTGAAATACCGTTATCAAACAGGTAGTTCACACCGCCACGCCAGGTAAATTGTTTGTCGTTACGCTCGATGTAACCGTTGTCGCTGCGCACTGTGGTCGCTTGCTTAGACCAGTCGTAACGGCCGCCCAGTGTAAGCACCCATTTGTCCCACTCAGCCTGATCCTGAACGTAAAGACCGGTTTGCTCGCTTTCGTTCATCTGATAAGGCACAGCTTCGCCGAAATCAACCGGTTCCATTGGCGGCAGATTATTCAAATCCAGCGGAGGAGCATTACCAAACAAGGCGCTGATATCGTTACGCATACGCGAGTAATCCACACCTGTTAACAGAGTGTGTTCAACCGCGCCAGTCGCGAAGTTGCTTTGCAGTTGGGTATCAACGCTAAAGTTTTGCAGACGTTCTTTATCAACAACAGTGCCACGGCCCAAATAATGCGCCTGCTGCTCTGGTGACATTGCCTGACAGTAAACGTTGAAGGCATTCATGCTGTTGTTACACAGCCCGGTGCCGTATGCGCTTTGCTGATCAACTTTCATCTCAGCGAAACGCAGGTTCTGACGCACGGTAAAGGTGTCGTTAAAGCCGTGTTCGAAGCTGTAACCGACCATTTTCTGGTTACGGGAATAGCTGTTGTTCGTGGCACCTTCATTGAAATCAGTTGGCAGGTGACCGCCGCCTGGCAGTGGTTCAACCGTCCCTTCTTTTGGCAACCAGCCGTAATAACCGGTTTCTGGTTCATTCTGGAAATAGGACAAGAAGGTGAAATTAGTCTTGTCATCCGGACGCCATGAGAAAGAAGGCGCGATAGCATAACGCTGCGATTCTGCACCCTGCTGCTGTTCGTTACCAGAACGCGCAACACCGGTAAGGCGGTAGGAATACACGCCATCGTCGTCCAGCGCGTCGCTGAAATCAAAACCCGTCTGGAACAGGCTGTCAGTGCCCATTTTGAACTGAACTTCATGAAGCGGTTCTGTGGTCGGGCGCTTGCTGACCATAGAAACGATACCGCCCGGGCTGCTTTTTCCGTACAACACGGAAGTCGGGCCGCGCATCAGTTCTACACGTTCCAGCATATAAGGGTCGATGACGGCATCGTTATAGAAATCGCCCTGCATTTTCAGGCCATCCAGATAGTTGTTCTGGTTCAGGCCAACAGAGGAAAAGCCACGAATGATAACAAAATCATAGGTGTTCGAAGCGCCACGGCTGCTTACTGTCACGCCGGGGGTGTAGCCCAGGGCTTCTTTCACCGACTGGAACTGATGTATCTGCATCTCTTCGTTGGTCACAACCGAAATAGACTGCGGCGTCTTTTCGATTGGGGTATCTGTTTTGGTCGCGGTCGCGCTGCGTTTAGCCGCGATAGTTGGTGACGGGCCCCACGCGCTTTCATCAGCCGCAGCGTTTGCGGAAACCGTGATGGTGTCTTCTTTAGTTGTTGTGTTGTCTGCTGCAAAACTTGATGCACTCACACCGCTCACGGTGGCCGCAACAAAAAATGCAAGTTTACGGAGAGAGGTGTTGACTGGTTGTCCAGTTCTTAAACGCGCCATTATGGTTTCTCTGATGAAGTGACGAATGATAACGTAAACGATAATTATTATTATGCCCGCAGAATAATAGACGAAACGGAAAGCGCATAGCAAGCAGATCACACCCCTAACGAGTGCGAGGGAATAATAATTAACCAGAGTAATTGCATGGACTTAACAAAAAAGAAAAGCCCCCGTTACAAACGGAGGCTTTTTCAGAATACAGCGAGGATTAGTTACCGCCGAACATGTCCTTAATCCACCCGGCAACGCCATCACTTTTTTCTGGCTGTTGCTGTGGTTGTTGTTGCTGTTGTTGCTGCGGCTGCTGTTGTTGAGGCTGCCCCTGCGACTGGCTAAACGGATTGTTGTTTTGCTCAGCCTGCTGGCTTTGCTGACACAAACCGTCTGGATTCGTCGTCCACACTGGCAACGTACGATCGCCACCACCGCCGCACTGGAAGTAACCCGCGCTATCCACACTCATATCGACGATATCTTCCGGTGGATTGAGCACCAACGGAATTGGCGTCTGGTTAGCAAGGTAGCGCTGATACAACGACATCGCACCGCTTGCGCCATACAGCTTGGTCGGCTGGTTGTTATCACGCCCAACCCAGGTAATAGCCACTTCTTTGCCATCAATACCGGCAAACCAGGTATCGACGTTATCGTTGGTCGTCCCCGTTTTACCTGCCAGATGCAGGTTCGGATATTTGCCACCCAACGCACGCCCTGTACCGCGAGCCATAACCTGCTGCATGGTAAACAGCGTCATGTACGCCGCCTGAGGTGGAACAGCTTGTTCCGCCTGCGGGAAGCTTTGATACAACACGGTACCGTCTTCAGCAATCACCGAGCGTAACGCCGACAGCGTTGCGCGATTACCGCCGCTGGCAATGGTCTGGAACGCCTGAGCCACTTCGATTGGCGTCAGGTTCAGCGCCCCCAGCAACATAGCCGGAACCGGGTGCAACTGGTTCTGCGGCACGCCAAGTTTAACCCAGGTATCGGTTACCGCTGGCAAGCCCAGCGCCATACCCAGGTTGACGGTTGGCACGTTCATCGAACGCGTCAGCGCGTCCACGAGCATGACCTTGCCACTCTCACTGTAACGACGGTCATCGTTTTGCGGCGACCACACTTGCCCGTTTGGCTGTTTCAACGCGATTGGCGCATCGGCAATCCAGGTATTCAGTCGGTACGCATCCGGCTGGCTTAGAGCCGTCAGATACGTCGCTGGTTTCGCCAGAGAACCAATGGAACGACGCGCCTGCATCGCACGGTTAAAGCCTGCGAATTGCGTTTCTGCCCCGCCCACCATGGCACGAACTTCGCCGGTAGAGCGGTCAACAATCACCATGGCCGCTTCGAGATCTTTGAGCTTACGGGAGGCACGCAGTACCGGAACCCCTTCGCTCACCGCTTTTTCTGCCGCATCCTGGGAAACGGAGTCAAACGTAGTAAAGATCTTCACGCCAGACAGATCTTTAACTTTATCGCCAAGTTTTGTCTGGAGTTCGTTACGCACCATCTGCATAAACGCAGGCTGTGGCGAAATCACACCACCACGCGGTTGCACACCCAGCGGGCGAGCACTCAGCATGTCGTACAATTCCTGGTCGATCACCTTCTGCTCTTGCAGCAGGCGCAACACAAGGTTACGTCGTTCCAGCGCCAGTTTTGGGTTACGCCATGGGTTGTAAATCGACGCCCCTTTCACCATCCCCACCAGCAACGCTTGCTGGTCAAGGCTCAGTTCTTCAACCGGGCGACCGAAGTAGTACAGGCTCGCCAATGGGAAGCCGCGAATTTCGTTATCGCCGCTCTGACCGAGATACACTTCGTTCAGGTACAGCTCAAGAATGCGATCTTTGCCGTAACGCGCATCCATGATCAGCGCCATGTACGCTTCGTTCGCTTTACGCCAGTAAGAGCGTTCGCTCGACAGGAACAGGTTCTTAACCAACTGCTGCGTCAGCGTACTCGCGCCCTGCACGGTACGACCGGCAGTGAGGTTAGCCAGCACCGCACGACCAATAGAGTAGAAGCTGATGCCATCGTGCTCATAGAAATGACGGTCTTCAGTGGCAATCAGGGTATCAACCAACAGCTCCGGGAAACCGGTGCGCGGCACAAACAGACGCTGCTCGCCATTCGGCGAAGACAACATAGTGATCAGGCGCGGATCCAGACGGAAGAAACCGAAGCTACGGTTGTTATCCATATTCTGGATAGAATCCAGATGGTCGCCATCAAACACCAGACGTGCGCGGATCTGCCCTTCTTTACTATCAGGGAAATCGAACGGACGACGGATCATCTCGATGCTATTGCCCTGCACCGTAAACTCACCAGGACGCGTCATTTTAGTTACCTGACGGTACTGAGTCGCTTCCAGCAGGTTGACCATCTCTTTTTTGCTGTACGGCATATCCGGCTCAAGGTTCACCATACGGCCATAAACTGCCGCCGGGAGCTGCCAGACTTTGCCATCAATGCGCGTGCGAATCTTCTGGTCAAGGTAGACGCCGTAAATCACAAACAGCACCACGAAGACCACAAACAGTTTTACTAAGAACCACAACCAGCGGCGCTTTTTACGTGGCGGACGGCCATTGCCGCTGCCTTTTCCTTTACGTGGCGGCATCGGTTCCTCGTCATCGTAATCATCGTCATAATCCGCGTCGTATTCCTCTTCCCGGACTCGACGACGGCTGACTTTCTCTTTTGCGGGACGTGAAGGTTTGCCTTTACGTCCAATAGGTTCGCGGTCATTCCCCGCCATTGCTTTCTCCACCAAAATAAGGCGCACGGCCTGATTTTCCTTTCTTTCGCTAAACGCAAAAGAGGAAATCTCTCAAAGTTATTGGTACTTTTTAGTGCGCCGCGTTGGCAGCGCATCTGCTGGCGAATCCGGCCAGACGTGCTTTGGATAACGTCCTTTCATCTCTTTTTGCACTTCCCGGTATGCACCGTTCCAGAATGCGGTTAAATCACGCGTTATCTGCAAAGGGCGCTGCGCCGGGGAGAGCAGTTCCAGAACCAACGGCACACGACCATCGGCAATCACCGGTGTTTGTGCCTCGCCAAACATTTCTTGCATACGAACCGCAAGAACAGGCGGGTTTTCATCGTCATAGCGAATCGCTATCTGGCTTCCGGTCGGCACAGTGTAATGAGTTGGCAGCGCACTATCCAGACGTATGCGCGCGTTCCAGTCGAGCAAGTTCTGTAACGCACGTGTGACATCAATGTTTTTTAATGCCCGCAGCGAGTGTACACCATGCAGTTCAGGTAATAACCAGCGATCTAGCGCTCCGAGCAAGGCGTTGTCTGAAACTTCAGGCCATTGCAGTTCGGGCAGCCATTTTGCCGCACAGGCCAGACGTGTTCTGAACTGTTGCGCCTGAGGCGACCAATTCAAAACGGCCAAACCTTTATCACGAATGCCGTTAAGCATCGCCTGATGCAGCTCGTCTTCGGATGGTTTTGCCAGTGGCTGAACTTTCAACACCAGTTTGCCAATTTGCGTGCGACGAAACGCTTTCAGCGTGCCTTGCGTTTCATCCCATTCCACGGAGTCGCTTTGGGTTAGCAGTGCCGGACATTGCGCCGCAAGCGCGTCGATGTCCAGAGGAATGGCCTGTAAAATACGGGCGTCGGGCGTATTGCTCCCCTGCAACAATAGCGGTGCTAATAGCCATTCGTAACGCGTTAACGGATCGTCCTGATTAAGCATCGCCCCCATGCCGTTGGCTAACTGGTAACGACCATCCAGACCCCGACGGCGAGCGATTCTGTCGGGGAAAGCCTGCGCCATTAACTGTGCGGCAAGAGAGAAATCGGCTTCGCCGCCACGGCTGTTCAACCTTTTTAGCAATTGCCCGCTGCGCTGCTGCCAGTTTTCCTGACGACGGCTAAACGCGTTCCGCAAATCGCTATCCTGGCCTCGCGGAGGTTCTTCAAGAATCGCCGTCAGACGGGCAGCCGTTACCTGTTCATCTGCCGTTTTCGCATTGACTAACATGGCGGCAAAACGCGGGTCGTTACCGAGACTCGCCATTTTCTGGCCTGTGGGCGTGAGCCGGTTTTGCTCATCAAGCGCGTTGAGCTGGCGTAATAAAGTGCGTGCAGCCGCAATATTGGCGACAGGCGGCGTATCAAGCCACGTCAGTTGATTCAGGTCTGAGCAGCCCCATTGCAGTAAATCGAGCAGCAAACCGGAGAGGTCACTTTGCAGGATTTCCGGCTCGCTTTGAGTGCTCGCACGCTCAGCCTGCTCCGCGCTGATAAGATGCAAACAAATCCCTGGCTCCAGACGCCCTGCTCGCCCGGCACGCTGAATCATCGACGCCTGGCTAATGCGCTGAGTGACAAGGCGCGTTAACCCGGTGCGCACATCAAAACGAGCGACACGCTCTTGCGCGCAGTCCACGACCAGGCGAATGCCTTCGATGGTCAGACTGGTTTCGGCGATATTGGTCGCCAGCACCACTTTGCGCATGCCGTTCTGCGCAGGCAAAATCGCTTTGCGCTGCTCGCCCAAAGGCAATGCGCCGTATAACGGGCAAAGCTGAACATCGCTTGCGACGCGCTCTTGCAGTTGCTGCGCGACACGCTGAATTTCACCCACACCGGGTAGAAACAGCAATAACGAGCCTGACTCTTCACGCAGCAAATTCGCCACCGCTATGGCGACGGCTTCATCAAAACGTTGGTGAGTTGAAAGCGGGCTGTAGCGACGATCTACCGGAAATGCCCGCCCTTCAGAACTGATAACCGGCGCCTGAGGTAAACATTGCTGCAAGCGTGAGTTATCAAGCGTTGCCGACATAATCAGCAACTTGAGGTCATCGCGTAAGCCTTGCTGCACGTCGAGTAACAGCGCCAGCGCCAGATCGGCTTGCAGACTACGTTCGTGGAATTCATCGAGGATAACCAGCGCCACCCCGGCGAGTTCAGGATCGTGCTGAATCATGCGCGTCAAAATACCTTCGGTTACCACTTCAAGCTGCGTATTTGGCCCTACACAGGTTTCGGCACGCATCCGGTAGCCGACTGTTTCACCGGGCTTTTCACCCAATAACTCAGCCAGACGCTGTGCCACATTACGTGCCGCCAGGCGACGAGGTTCCAGCAGTAGAATGCGCCCGCCTAAGTTTGCCTGCTGTAAAATCTGCAACGGTAACCAGGTTGATTTACCGGCACCCGTTGGCGCGCTCAGTAAAATCTGCGGTGCGTTTTGTAAGGCGTTAAGAATATCGGGTAGCACTGCGGCAACCGGTAATGACGACACAGACGGCTCCAAACGGGTATGATGCGAAGTTCGCTATTGTAGCATTACGACAAGACATTATTGAGAGAACCAATATGGCTGAGACTCGCCGTCTGTTTTTTGCCCTCGAGCTACCCAAAGAGGTGCAACAACAGATTATCCACTGGCGCGCCACACAGTTCCCTGAAGATACCGGACGCCCGGTGGCCGCCGAAAACTTGCATCTGACGCTGGCCTTTTTGGGTGATATCAGCGCGGATAAACAAAAAGCGTTGAGCCAACTCGCCGGGCGCATTCGACAGAAAGGTTTTACCCTGGCGATAGACGATGCCGGGCAATGGCTGCGCTCAAACGTTGTGTGGATTGGCCCACGTCACGCACCTTTAGGATTAATTCAACTGGCGAATATGTTACGTTCCCAGGCGGCGCGTAATGGCTGTTACCAAAGCCCGCAGCCGTTTCATCCGCATATCACGCTTTATCGCAACACGCCGCGAGCGGTCACCATCCCACCCCCTAATTTTCGCTGGCAGTTTAAGGTCGATGAATTTGCCCTGTATGAGTCTGTATTCAGACAGGGCCGCACTCGTTACCAGGAATTACAACGCTGGACACTAAGTAATAAGGAAGAGTGAATGGAATTTACCCCGCCGTTGCAGCAGGCCACGCTGATCAAACGCTACAAACGTTTTCTGGCCGATGTGGTGACTCCGTCTGGTGAAGAGTTGACGCTCCATTGCCCAAACACCGGGGCAATGACCGGCTGTGCAACGCCCGGCGACACTGTTTGGTATTCCACGTCTGATAGCCCGACACGTAAATATCCTCACACCTGGGAAATCACGCAGACGCAAAATGGTGAGTTTATTTGTGTGAATACGTTACGTGCCAATACCGTGGTGAAAGAAGCGTTGAATGCAGAAAGCATTTCAGAATTAATGGGCTATACAGCAATTAAAAGTGAAGTAAAGTACGGCGCTGAACGCAGCCGCATTGATTTTATGTTACAAGCAGATTGCAAGGTTAACTGCTATATTGAAGTGAAATCAGTCACGTTATCACAACAAGGATGTGGCTATTTCCCAGACGCTGTCAGCCTTCGTGGCCAGAAGCATTTGCGGGAATTGATGAGCGTGGTTTTGCAGGGCGAACGCGCGGTATTGCTGTTTGCAGTATTGCATTCTGCTATCACTCAAGTTTCCCCGGCACGCCACATCGACGCAAAATACGCGCAACTGTTATACGAGGCGCAACAGTGCGGAGTTGAAATAATTGCTTATAAGGCCGAACTTTCTGCCCGAGGGCTTACTCTAATTTCGCCGTTGCCTGTCTGTTTATAATTTCTTAATAAAGAGCAGTTAACGTTTGTCTGTTTTGTGTGCTGGCGGTTCGCGTAAATACGCTTTTCTTCACAGGGTTGTCAAGAGAGGAATTTATATAATTGCCATCCTGAAAAGCATCTGCTATTTATAGCGGCCTGATTTTCCCCCGAACAGGGGACCGATAGTGCGTGTTAAGGAGAAACAACATGCAAGAAGGGCAAAAGCGTAAAACATCGTCCCTGAGTATCCTCGCCATCGCTGGGGTGGAGCCATATCAGGAGAAAGCGGGCGAAGAGTATATGAACGAAGCCCAGCTGTCGCACTTCAAGCTTATTCTTGAAGCCTGGCGTAGCCAACTTATGGATGAAGTTGATCGCACGGTGACGCATATGCAAGACGAAGCAGCAAACTTCCCGGACCCGGTAGACCGTGCAGCCCAGGAAGAAGAGTTCAGCCTCGAACTGCGTAACCGTGACAGGGAACGTAAACTGATCAAGAAAATCGAGAAGACTCTCAAGAAAGTAGAAGACGAAGATTTCGGCTACTGCGAATCTTGTGGCGTTGAAATCGGCATCCGCCGCCTCGAAGCTCGCCCGACAGCTGATTTGTGCATTGATTGCAAAACGTTGGCAGAAATCCGCGAAAAACAAATGGCTGGCTAACAGCTCGCGATTTCATCACTTTCAAAGGCGGGAGTCTCTCCCGCCTTATTCATTTCTAGCTCCCTGAAAAATGACCACATCTCACTACATCGGGCGCTTTGCACCCTCGCCTTCGGGTGAACTCCACTTCGGTTCGTTGATTGCCGCACTCGGCAGTTACCTGCAAGCTCGCTCTCAACACGGCCAGTGGCTGGTGCGTATCGAAGATATCGACCCGCCGCGCGAAGTGCCTGGAGCCGCGACCACCATATTGCAGCAATTAGACCATTACGGTTTGCATTGGGATGGCGAGGTTTTATGGCAATCACAACGCCATGAGGCTTATCGTGAAGCCCTTTCGTTTTTACAACAGCAAGGTTTGAGTTATTACTGCACCTGCACTCGCAGCCGAATTCAACAAATCGGCGGGTTTTACGATGGCCATTGCCGCACGCTAAATCACGGGTCAGATAATGCGGCACTGCGTTTTGTGCAACGCCATCCGGTATTAAGTTTTGAAGATAAACTATACGGAACGTTAATTGCTGACGAATCCCTGGCGCGTGAAGATTTTATCATTCACCGTCGTGATGGGTTATTCGCGTATAATCTTGCTGTAGTGGTGGATGATAATTTCCAGGGCGTGAGCGAAATTGTGCGCGGTGCCGATTTAATTGAGCCAACCGTTCGACAAATTTCGCTGTATCAACAATTTGGCTGGAAGGTTCCAGATTACGTTCATTTGCCTTTGGTGCTTAATGAACATGGCGCAAAATTATCGAAGCAAAATCACGCGCCAGCCCTTCCACAAGGCGATCCGCGTCCCGTAATCCATGCTGCGCTAACATTTTTGAATCAGCCGGAAATCGCTCATTGGCAAGATTTGACGTTGAGTGAGTTACTCACTCAAGCGGTACAAACCTGGTCGCTGAAAGCCATTGTGCCAGGCTCGTCGTGAATACGTCGTTCTCAAATGCCACACACTGAGCTATGATTAGCCGCTGTTTTTTTTGTCCCTATGATTGACACTGCCGAGGTGTACTATTTTTACCAGAGTCGCTAATTTTTGCCGCAAGGTGCTTAACCGCGATGATGTCGTGGTCGAGGAGAATGAAGATCTCCCGCTAATCACGGTAATTCCGCGTGACCAGCACGCTCTGTCCCGCAAAGATATCAGTGAAAATGCCCTCAAGGTGCTCTATCGTCTGAACAAAGCAGGCTATGAGGCTTACCTCGTGGGTGGTGGTGTTCGTGACCTTTTGCTTGGCAAACGCCCGAAAGACTTTGACGTCACCACCAGCGCAACACCGGATCAGGTTCGTAAACTGTTCCGCAACTGCCGCCTGGTTGGCCGCCGCTTCCGTCTGGCTCACGTCATGTTTGGGCCGGAAATCATTGAAGTCGCCACTTTCCGTGGGCACCACGAAGAGCAGAAGTCTGATAAACAGACTTCCCAGACCGGCCAGAACGGTATGCTGCTGCGCGACAACATCTTTGGTTCTATCGAAGAAGATGCCCAGCGCCGCGATTTCACTATCAATAGCCTCTATTACAGCGTGGCTGATTTCTCAGTGCGTGATTATGTCGGTGGCCTGCGTGATTTACGCAACGGCGTTATCCGCTTAATTGGCGACCCTGAAACCCGCTATCGCGAAGACCCGGTGCGTATGCTGCGTGCTGTGCGTTTCGCCGCCAAGCTGAATATGACGATTAGCCCGGAAACCGGCGAGCCGATTCCGCGTTTAGCGACACTGATTAATGACGTGCCCCCTGCCCGCTTGTTTGAAGAATCCCTGAAACTTCTGCAAGCTGGCCACGGTTACGCGACCTACGAATTACTGCGCGAATACCAGTTGTTCCAGCCGTTATTCCCATCCATCACCCGCTACTTTACCGAGCAGGGTGACAGCCCGATGGAACGCATGATCGACCAGGTGCTGAAGAACACCGACAATCGCATTCATAACGATATGCGCGTTAATCCGGCCTTCTTGTTCTCTGCCATGTTCTGGTATCCGCAGCTTGAGATGGCTCAGAAGCTGACTCAGGAAAGCGGCCTTGCTTATATGGACGCATTCGCACTGGCAATGAATGAAGTGCTGGATGAAGCCTGCCGTGCGCTGGCGATTCCAAAACGCATTACCACACTGGTGCGTGATATCTGGGGCTTGCAGCTTCGCCTGTCGCGCCGCCAGGGCAAACGCGCATGGAAACTGATGGAGCATCCTAAGTTCCGTGCGGCGTACGATTTACTGGCGCTGCGTGCAGAAGTAGAAAATAACCAGGAATTACAACGCCTGACCAAGTGGTGGGGTGAATTCCAGGTCGCGGCTCCTCCTGCGCAAAAAGATATGCTCGATGTGTTAGGTGATGAGCCAGCCGTCCGCCGCCGTCATCGTCGCCCGCGTAAGCGTGCACCGCGCAGCGGTGGAAGTGCATGACGCTTGCGTACATCGCGCTAGGCAGCAACCAGGCGTCTCCGCTTGAGCAAGTGACTCACGCGCTTGACGCCATGGCAACCATTCCGCAAAGCCGGGTGGTTGCGATTTCCTCTTTCTACCGCACCCCGCCACTCGGCCCGCAAGACCAACCTGATTACTTAAATGCTGCCGTCGCACTGGAAACTGAACTGTCTGCGGAAGGCTTACTGGCTCACACTCAACGTATTGAGTTAGAGCATGGTCGTGTGCGCAAAGCAGAACGTTGGGGGCCGCGTACGCTCGATCTCGATATTATGCTGTTCGGTAATCTGACTATCGCAACACCTACGCTTACCGTGCCGCATTACGATATGAAAAACCGCGCATTTATGTTGGTTCCGCTGCTGGAAATTGCGCCTGATAGCGCGTTCCCTGGTGGACAGCGCGTGGCTGACGTTTTAAAACACCTCTCCCAGGATGGGATTAGTTTGTGGTAACCAGGGACGTGTTCATTTAATTAATATCATTCCGGGACTGCCATGAAACCAACCACCATGTCTCAGTTGCGCCAGTGGAAACAGGCTCAACGCAAATTCGCGACAATCACCGCCTACGATTTCAGCTTTGCAAAACTGTTTGCCGATGAAGGCATTGGCGTGCTGCTGGTTGGTGATTCGTTAGGGATGACTGTTCAGGGCCACGACTCCACTCTGCCCGTCACCGTGCAGGATATTGCCTACCACACACGCGCCGTGCGCCGTGGTGCGCCAAATTGCCTGCTGCTGGCCGATCTGCCGTTTATGTCTTACGCCACGCCTGAACAAACCTTTGCCAACTCCGCCGAACTGATGCGCGCCGGTGCCAATATGGTCAAGCTTGAAGGCGGTCGTTGGCTGGCTGACACTGTCAAAATGCTGACCGAGCGTGCCGTTCCCGTTTGCGGGCATTTGGGTCTGACGCCGCAGTCGGTCAATATCTTCGGTGGCTATAAGATTCAGGGGCGTGATGAAGCCGCTGCGCAAACACTGTTTGATGACGCCGTTGCTCTCGAAGCCGCAGGTGCACAATTATTAGTGCTGGAATGCGTGCCGGTCGCACTGGCGAAACGCATCACCGAGGCGCTGACCATTCCGGTTATCGGCATCGGTGCAGGCAACGTCACTGACGGGCAGATTCTGGTGATGCATGATGCATTTGGCATTACCGGCGGCCATATTCCAAAGTTTGCGAAGAACTTCCTCACCGGAACCGGTGATATGCGCGCTGCGGTGCGACAGTACATTTCCGAAGTTGAGTCCGGCACCTATCCAGGTGAAGAACACAGTTTCCACTGACAGGAGAAGGGTTGTGTTGATTATCGAAACCATACCGCTGTTACGTCAGCAAATTCGCCGCTGGCGCCAGGAAGGCAAACGCATCGCGCTGGTGCCGACGATGGGCAACCTGCACGACGGGCATATGAAGCTGGTCGATGATGCCAAAAGCCGTGCCGATGTGGTGGTCACCACTATTTTTGTTAATCCAATGCAGTTTGACCGTCCGGACGATTTAACCCGGTATCCGCGCACCTTGCAGGAAGATTGCGAAAAACTGAATCGTCGAAAAGTGGATTTGGTATTTGCACCTGCTCCTGCCGATATTTACCCGCAAGGCCTGGATTCTCAGACCTTTGTCGAAGTGCCATGCCTTTCGACAATGCTTGAAGGCGCAAGCCGCCCTGGGCATTTCCGTGGCGTTTCGACCATCGTCAGCAAGCTGTTTAATATGGTGCAGCCTGACATCGCTTGCTTCGGCGAAAAAGACTTCCAGCAAGTCGCCGTGATTCGCAAAATGGTGGCGGACATGGGCTACGACATTGAAATCATCGGCGTGCCAACGGTGCGTGCGAAAGATGGCCTGGCGCTGAGTTCACGCAATGGTTATCTGACCGCCGAGCAGCGCAAAATCGCGCCGGGTTTACATAAGGTGATGCAATCACTTGCCGATAAACTGCGTGCCGGTGAGCGTGATACCGAAGAGATGCTGGCGATCGCCGCAACCGAGCTTAACGAAAAAGGTTTCCGTTCTGACGACCTGCAAATTCGCGATGCCGATACCCTGCTGGAGCTGAATGTTGAGAGCAAACGCGCGGTTGTGCTTATGGCCGCGTGGCTGGGCCAGGCGCGTTTGATTGATAATATTCAGGTCGAGCTGGCGCAGTAGACAGCGTCATAAAATCGGGCAATACTGCCCGACTAAATTCCGGTGGCAAGCATTCTGGCTTGCTGCTTACGTAACTCTAGTGATGAAGGTTTAAGCTATGATACGCACCATGCTGCAAGGCAAACTTCACCGTGTCAAAGTGACGCAGGCGGATTTGCACTATGAAGGCTCCTGCGCCATCGATCAGGACTTCCTTGAGGCGGCAGGCATTCTGGAATATGAAGCCATTGATATTTATAACGTCACCAACGGTAAGCGTTTTTCAACTTACGCTATCGCTGGCGAACGTGGTTCTAAAATCATTTCGGTAAATGGCGCTGCGGCACATTGTGCTGATGTTGGTGACATTCTGATTATCGCGACTTACGTCACCATGCCGGATGAGCAAGCGCGTAGCTGGCAGCCAAAAGTGGCCTATTTCGATGGCGATAACGAAATGAAACGCCTGGCGAAAGCCGTACCGGTTCAGGTGGCGTAATCGGCGTCAAAACGCCCTCATCCCGGCCCTCTCCCTGAGGGAGAGGGCCGGGATGAGGGCGTTACCTTTATTTCGTCTCGTTACTAATCAACCGCGACATCGTTTCCAGCGAATCAGTACGCAGAATATAAAGCCGTTTTAGCAAAAACGGATTATCTCCCGGTTTCACCTTCCCGCGCACCGTTGTCACCGCCATATGGAAACCCGCATCATTCGCGGCTTGTACCGCTTTATCGTTGTAGCCGCCAAACGGATACGACAGGTATAAAACATGCGGATTAAACTGGGCCAGCGCGCGTCTTGAATGCTCAAAATCGAGCAGAATATTGCGATAGGTTCGGCGTAAAAGTGTCGGCTGGCGGTTGGCGTCAACGCGATGCAAAAAATGCGTATGCGACTGGATATCAAACACATCCTGACTGGCCTGCAATTCCGAGAGGCTCATAAATTGCAGCGATTTTGGATTCCAGGGTTGCGGGTGCGCTTTTATGCGCGACGAGATAATAAAGGACGTCGCTTTAAAGCCGTACTCTTTAAGGATCGGATAAGCGTAGCGATAAACCGATTTCAGGCCATCATCAAACGTAATCACCACCGCCCGCGCTGGCAGGTTCATACGGTTACGCACATAGCCTTCAAGCTGGTACATCGTGAGCGTGGTGTAACCCGTATCGCGCAGCCAGGTCATTTGGTTGCTGAATGCAACAACCGAGGTAGTGGTTGAGGTATGACGGAAGCGGGTGTTCTCTTCATCGCGCAAGATGTGGTGATAGGTCAGCACTGGAATGCCGTTATCGGGCTGCGCATCAAGGCTGCTGACATACCCCAGACGGTTGCCAATTCGGATTTGATACCAGGTCTGGTTCAACCTGTCTTTCAGTTTAGCAATAATCGGGTAACGCAAATTATCTGCCAGCGTGCCAAACGGTGCGCTGCCGTTGTCGGGCGCGTTGTATACGGTGACATCGCGGAAAGTGACCAGATTTTGATTACTGAGTGGCTTGTTCAAATCACCCAGTCGGTCTTCGACTCGCTGTTTACCCGTCACCGGTTCCAGATGGGTTTTATCAATAAAACCGGTACCAAAACCGAAACTAAACTCATAATAATCCGCGGCAATTGGCACAACGGCCAGTATCTGCCCTTCCTCAATTGTGCCAACAGAAATAACTTTGTCCCCAACCTGCGCCCAGATATCGGCGTCTTCGGTGGTCTGCATGTATTGCGCGGGGGTGTGATGGCTGCTGAGCAGGCTGGCATTCGCACTGCTGCCACAAATTAGCATCAACACGGAAAAAAGAAGGCGAGTTAGCATAACGAGTTTGATTGCACTGAGTGTTTCAATGGCGGAAAGAGTCGCCATTCTAACAAAAGCTCACTCAATACCAACCTCTCAAATCAATATTGGTGGAGTAGGACGAACGGGGGATTCTTTTGTTGTTGATGCCAAAGACTGGTGATATCACCGCCACCCTGCTCAACAATGCGGTCGCGAAATTGTTCGCTGGTTAGCGTTTCGCGCTGGGCGCGCATCGCAAATAACGTGGGAAGCGTGACGCCAGAAATCACCTCGCAATGAGAATGTTGGTGGCTCATCAGTGCCGCAGTACGGTATGGCGCCGCACCGGTTTGATCGGTCAGAAAAATAACGCCATCGCCAGAGTCGCAGTTATACAACGCATCGCACATCATTCGGCTCAGCATATTGGTGCTCAACCCTTTCCAGTAATTCACCGCGTAGCATTGCGACTGTGGGCCAAAGCGTCGCTCGATTGCATCCAGCATATCCTGAGCATAGTAGTCATGACCGGCAATAACCCAACCTAACATGGCGTTCTCCTTTTCGCAGAGCGCAAGTGTGCCAGAGCGAAAAGTAAGCTCCCTGATGCTAATCAAAACTGAGTAAGAAAATTCTTCGATAACCCCCCATTTCGGGGGGTATAGATGTTAGCTGCGCAGGCCGCGACCGCGTTGAATCAGATACCAGCACAGAATGTAGAAGGCCAGGATAAAGCCCACCAGCACCGCAACGGTAAACAACAGCGGCACGTCATTGATGCCGAGGAAACCATAACGGAAGCCGCTAATCATATACACCACCGGGTTAAGGTGAGACAGCGCTTTCCAGAAAGGTGGCAGCAATGAAAGAGAGTAGAACACGCCGCCTAAATAGGTCAGCGGAGTCAGCACGAAGGTGGGAATCAGGCTGATGTCGTCAAAGGTTTTGGCAAACACGGCGTTAAGCAAACCGGCCAGCGAGAACAAAATGGCGGTCAGTAACAGCGTCAACGCGACAAACAGCCACGAGTGAACCTGGAATGGCACGAAGAACAATGAAACAGCCGTCACCAGAATGCCGACACACAGGCCACGCGCCACGCCACCGCCAACATAGCCCGCGATGATAATGTGGGTTGGAACCGGAGCCACCAGCAACTCTTCAATATTGCGCTGGAATTTGGCGCTAAAGAATGAAGAAGCCACGTTGGCATAAGAGTTGGTGATCACCGCCATCATGATCAGACCCGGCACGATAAATTGCATGTAGGTGAAACCATGCATGGAGCCGATCTGCGAGCCAATCAGATTACCAAAGATAATAAAATACAACGTCATGGTGATAACTGGCGGCACTAAAGTTTGAATCCAGATACGCGTAAAACGGTGAATTTCTTTGGTCCAGATACTTTTTAACGCGACCCAATAGAGATGCATCATGCCTTTCCTCCTTTCGGGCCGTTAACCAGCGTGACGAACAACTCTTCCAGACGGTTAGCTTTGTTACGCATACTTAACACCTGAACTCCTTGCGAGCTTAACTGGCTGAATACGCTATTAATCCCTTGCTCACGCAGCACTTCCACTTCAAGTGTTGAGGTGTCCACCAGGCGATACTGGTAGCCATCGAGTTTTGGCAACGGGCTTTTCGGCGCAAGATCGAGAATAAACGTTTCTGATTTCAGCTTTGAAAGTAATGACTTCATCGAGGTGTTTTCTACCAGCTCGCCGTTTTGAATAATACCGATATTGCGGCACAGCATTTCTGCTTCTTCAAGATAGTGAGTGGTCAGAATGATGGTGGTGCCTTTATCATTCAGATCCTTCAGGAAGCCCCACATCGAGCGGCGAAGTTCGATATCAACACCCGCAGTTGGCTCATCGAGGATCAGAAGTTTTGGCTCGTGCATTAAGGCACGGGCAATCATCAAACGGCGCTTCATGCCGCCGGATAACATACGCGCACGTTCGTTGCGTTTTTCCCACAGATCGAGCTGTTTCAGGTACTTTTCGCTACGCGCGATGGCATCCGCACGTTCGACGCCGTAATAACCCGCCTGATGCACCACAATTTGCTGCACGGTTTCAAACGGGTTGAAGTTAAATTCTTGTGGCACCAGTCCGAGCTGACGTTTAGCGTTAACCACGTCTTTTTCCAGGTCGTAACCAAACACACGAACCCGGCCAGAAGTTTTGTTAACCAGCGAACTGATGATACCGATGGTGGTGGATTTCCCTGCGCCATTGGGCCCCAGCAGCGCATAAAAGTCACCTGCTTCAACACGAAGATCTATGCCACGCAGCGCCTGAACACCGCCGGGATAGGTTTTCGTTAACTGTTCCAGTTCTAATGCAATTGTCATGGATATACGGTTACCTTGTCCGGTACAAAAAAGTTAAGCTGTTTAAAAATTATTTCAGTTGCACTATCAGTTGCCCTATATTACCTCAACGCACTTCTTCCGTTACAGGTTGTTAACTTCCATGAAAGACATAGATACCCTCATCAGCAATAACCAGGTCTGGTCAAAACTGATGGAGGACGAAGACCCGGGCTTTTTCGAACGTTTGTCTCAAGCCCAAAAGCCTCGCTTCTTGTGGATTGGCTGTTCTGATAGTCGTGTACCCGCAGAGCGTCTGACCGGGCTTGAGCCTGGCGAGTTGTTTGTTCACCGTAATGTCGCAAACCTGGTTATTCATACGGACTTGAATTGCCTTTCCGTTGTGCAGTATGCGGTTGATGTTCTTGAAGTTGAACACATTATTATTTGCGGTCACTACGGATGTGGCGGTGTACAAGCGGCGGTTGAGAACCCGGACTTAGGGCTTATCAACAACTGGTTGCTGCACATTCGCGATATCTGGTTCAAGCATAGCTCGCTGCTGGGAGAACTCCCACCGGAGCAGCGCCTGGACACACTTTGCGAGCTGAATGTGATGGAACAGGTTTATAACCTCGGTCATTCCACCATTATGCAGTCCGCGTGGAAACGCGGGCAAAAAGTGACAGTTCACGGTTGGGCTTACGGTATTCACGATGGTCGCCTGCGCGATTTAGAAGTCACCGCTACCAGCCGTGAATCGCTGGAGCAAGGTTACCGCAGCGGGATTTCAAACCTGCAAAACTCCCATATCAGCCATAAGAATAGAACACCTTCGCAGTAAGTCAGATAGCAAAAAGGGCCTTAATGGCCCTTTTTTAATGGATGCTATCGACTTATTCGTCCAGCAGAACCACTTTGCCGACGTACGGCAGATGGCGATAACGCTGAGCGTAATCAATACCATAACCCACTACGAACTCGTCAGGAATGGCGAAACCAACCCACTCCACGTTCACGTCTACTTCGCGGCGTTCCGGTTTATCCAGCAGCGTACAAATAGCCAGTGATTTTGGCTCACGCAGGCTCAGGATCTCACGCACTTTGCTCAAGGTATTACCGGAGTCGATAATATCTTCGACGATCAGCACGTCTTTACCGCGAATATCCTCATCAAGGTCTTTCAGGATTTTCACATCACGGGTGGTAGACATGCCGCTGCCGTAACTCGATGCGGTCATAAAATCGACTTCGTGGGGCACTTGCACTTCACGGCACAAATCCGCCATGAACATAAATGAGCCACGCAGCAGGCCAACCAGCACCATATCACTACCGCTATCACGATAATGTTCAGTGATCTCACGACCCAGTTCAGCGATACGGGCTTTGATCTCCGCTTCGGGGATCATCACTTCAACAGTATGTTTCATAGTTATAACCATATGATTTAAAAATAAATCATTCGATGTCGGTCAAATATCAGCCAACACAAAATATTCAGGCCAGCAGTATAACAGCAAAACCCATTCCCGTGCCCAATTGGTAAAAAAGCCATTTATGTGATGAATATCACACTTGTTAATAACTATAATGAATTGCTATCAAACTTTTAAGAGCGTGATAATTGTGAAAACAAATAACAGTGGTTCGCGAGTCATCGCAACCTTAACAGTCCTGTTTGCGGTACTGAGCGGACTGTATTTATTCATTGGCGGGATATGGTTAGTGGCAATTGGTGGGTCCTGGTACTACCCAATTGCAGGCGCGGTGATGCTCATCACCGCATGGTTACTTTGGCAACGTAAAGCTCTGGCACTTTGGATTTATGCCGTATTACTGCTTTGCACCGTCGCGTGGTCTGTCTGGGAAGTCGGTTTCGATTTCTGGGCATTAACCCCGCGTTTAGACGTTCTGTTCTTCTTCGGCGTGTGGCTACTGCTGCCGTTTGTGTACCGTCAGCTGATTAAGCCATCAGCGGGTGCGGCTCCGGCATTGGGCGCGGTATTAGTCATCACCGTGATTGGGCTGGTCTGGGCGGTATTTAACGACCCGCAAGAGATCAACGGCACGCTCAGTGCTGATGCTCAAACGCCTCCGGCGGCGAGCGCCACCATTCCGGATGCCGACTGGCCTGCGTATGGTCGCAACCAGGAAGGCCAACGCTACTCCCCTTTAAAGCAGATCAACGATAAAAACGTCGGTGAGCTTAAAGAAGCGTGGACCTTCCAGACCGGTGATGTGAAGCGCCCTACCGATCCGGGTGAAATCACGAACGAAGTGACCCCGATTAAAATCCGCGACACGCTGTACCTGTGTACTGCGCACCAGCAATTATTTGCACTGGATGCCGCCACCGGTAAGCAGAAGTGGAAGTTCGATCCGCGTCTGGATACCAACCCTTCGTTCCAGCACGTGACCTGCCGTGGCGTTTCTTATCACGAAGCGACAGCGGCTAACTCAAGCCCGGATTTGGTTTCAGACTGCCCACGTCGAATCATTCTTCCGGTGAATGATGGCCGCCTGTTTGCGATTAATGCCGATAACGGTCAGCTGTGCGAAAGCTTTGCTAACAAAGGCATTCTGAATCTGCAAACCAACATGCCGGTCACCACGCCGGGTATGTATGAGCCGACTTCACCGCCTATCATCACCGATAAAGTTATCGTGATTGCAGGTGCTGTGACGGATAACTACTCGACGCGCGAGCCGTCTGGTGTGATTCGTGGCTTTGATGTGAACAGCGGCAAGCTGCTGTGGGCATTCGACCCGGGTGCGAAAGACCCGAATACCGTTCCGGGCGATGAACACCACTTCACCATTAACTCGCCAAACTCCTGGGCACCTGCGGCCTACGACGCGAAGCTTGATTTGGTGTACCTGCCGATGGGTGTTACCACGCCAGATATCTGGGGCGGGAACCGCACACCGGAACAGGAGCGTTATGCCAGCAGCATTCTGGCGCTGAACGCCACCACCGGCAAACTGGCCTGGTCTTATCAAACAGTTCACCATGACTTGTGGGATATGGACATGCCGTCGCAGCCAACGCTTGCGGATATTACCGTTAAAGGCGAAACCGTTCCGGTTATCTACGCGCCTGCGAAAACCGGTAATATTTTTGTGCTCGACCGCCGTGACGGCAAACTGGTGGTTCCGGCTCCGGAAAAACCAGTGCCACAAGGTGCTGCAAAAGGCGATTACGTGACGCCAACTCAGCCGTTCTCGGATTTGAGTTTCCGTCCGAAGAAAGACCTGAGCGGTGCGGATATGTGGGGTGCCACGCTGTACGACCAGATGGTCTGCCGCATTATCTTCCACAAGCTGCGCTATGAAGGCATTTTCACACCACCGTCTGAGCAAGGCACACTTGTGTTCCCAGGTAACCTGGGGATGTTCGAATGGGGTGGGATTTCGGTTGACCCGAATCGTCAGGTTGCGATTGCCAACCCAATGGCGCTGCCGTTTGTTTCCAGGTTGATGCCTCGCGGCCCAGGCAACCCGATGGAGCCGCCGAAAGATGCCAAAGGTTCAGGCACTGAAACGGGCATCCAGCCACAGTACGGCGTACCATATGGCGTGACGCTGAATCCGTTCCTCTCTCCGTTTGGTTTGCCGTGTAAGCAACCGGCATGGGGCTACATTTCTGCGGTAGATTTGAAAACCAACGAAGTGGTGTGGAAGAAACGTATCGGTACTGTTCGCGACAGCTCACCGCTCCCACTGCCGTTTAAAATGGGGATGCCGATGCTTGGCGGCCCAATTTCTACCGCCGGGAACGTGTTGTTTATTGGCGCAACCGCAGATAACTACCTGCGTGCGTACAATATGAGCAACGGTGACAAGCTGTGGGAAGCACGTCTGCCAGCTGGTGGACAGGCAACGCCGATGACTTATGAAGTGAATGGCAAACAGTACGTGGTCATTTCTGCGGGCGGCCATGGTTCGTTTGGAACGAAGATGGGCGATTACATCGTCGCTTACGCTTTGCCGGACGCGAAGTAATTTAGTGGGTTACGC
>NZ_JMPI01000014.1 GCF_000735355.1 Buttiauxella agrestis ATCC 33320 | reverse complement strand
CCAATTCCCTCTCCTGTGGGAGAGGGTTAGGGTGAGGGCGTAATCGCTACGCCACTGTAAATCCAAGCATCATGCCGGTATCTTCATGTTCCAGCAGATGGCAATGCGCCATATACGCCTGCTCTTTCGCAGCCGCATGTTCAAAGCGCACTAACACTTCACTACGCCCGCCTTCCACACGAACCGTGTCTTTCCAGCCCTGACGGTGAGCCTCAACCGACTTACCATTTTCGCTCAGAATGCGGAACTGCGTGCCGTGAATATGGAACGGGTGCAGCATCATGTCGCCTTCACCGGAAATCGTCCATTTCTCGTACTTGCCTTTCTCGACCGCAAACGCAGGCGTGTTCATATCAAATGCTTTGCCGTTAATCTTATTGGCATTATGGAAGTCAAAGCCCTGCTGGCCGTGATTCATACCACCATGATTCATTTTGCCATGGTCCATCTTTCCGTGGTCCATATTGCCCATCATGCTGCCATGCCCTGCCATGTTCATGCCCGCCATCGCCTGCTGGCCATATTTGTCCATCAGCGCTTGCATCCCCATCATGTCCAGCATCGGGTCCATCATCAGCTGTAACCAACGCTCGGTAATACCATCCGTAGCAGGAATTGCGGGAACGTTAGCCAGCTTGTCAGGCATATCGCCGGATGCGGCAATAATCAGCGGTTGAATACGCACCACAGGCTGCGGTTTGTCGAACGGCGCAACCGTCATACCCATTTGTTTAACCGGGAGTGTGACGATATCGAACGCTTTGCCGTCGCGGGTATCGACCAGCACTTCGAAACGCTCGCCCATCAGCATTGGCAGTTCGGTCACTTTTACCGGCTCCGCCAGTAAGCCACCGTCGCTGCCAATCACATACAGTGGGCGATTGTCGCTGGCGGCAATATTCAGAGAACGGGCATTACAGCCATTGAGCAGACGTAAACGCAGCCAGCCGCGCGGGTTAGCATGTTGCGGATACACCGCGCCGTTGCATAGCAACGTATCGCCAAACCAACCGACCGCCGCACTCATTACGTCCAGTTGGTAGTCAATTTGGCCGTCAGCCGCAAAACGTTTGTCCTGAATAATTAATGGCACATCGTCAATGCCCCACTGTTTTGGCAAACGCAGCGCACGGCTTTCAGGATCGTCAATCAGCACCAGCCCCGCCAGCCCCATAGCCACCTGATGGCCGGTTTTGCCATGTTGATGCGGGTGGAACCAGCAAGTGGCGGCACGCTGCTGCGGAGTGAATTTCACGGTGCGTTTGCCACCAGCGGCGATCACGCCTTGTGGACCACCATCGACATCACCAGGAACTTCCAATCCATGCCAGTGAACCGTAGTTTCTTCAGCAAGTTGGTTATTAATCTCGACCGTGACTTCTTCGCCCTGCGTCAGTTGCAAAGCCGGCCCAAGTAAATTGCCGTTATAGCCCCACGTGGTGGCCGTCTTGCCATTAAAAGTGCTTTTGCCCGCTTGCACGGCTAAACGGATGCTATTCTTTGCATCAGGGGCGAGAATTCCGGGGATCGGTAATGCGGGTCTGTCGGCAGCCAGTGCCGCTTTACTCCAGAGCGGCAGCGCGCTAAAAGCGCCAATAGCAGCAGAATATTTTAGAAAATCACGGCGTTGCATATTCAGTTCCTTTCATTAGCAGGCGTGATAGTGAGCATAAACTCTGCCCTTAGGGGAAGGTCAAGTTTTATACGGGTTGCAGGGCAGATAATAAATCTCGTCGCACCATATTTAACTGTGTTAACGTTTCGTATCTGATAAAAAGTGGTAGATGTGATGAAGATGGGAGTTAGGGCATTAATCCTGGGCTTGTTGATGGCTTTTTCCACCAGCAGTCAGGCACTTAGCGAGTCTGAAGCAGAAGATATGGCCGATCTTACTGCTGTGTTTGTGTTCCTGAAAAACGATTGTGGCTACCAAAATCTGCCGAACGGACAAATTCGTCGTGCACTGGTCTTTTTTGCCCAGCAAAACCAGTGGGATTTGAGCAATTACGACACCTTTAATATGAAGGCGCTCGGTGAAGATAGTTATCGTGACTTAAGTGGTATTGCCATCCCTACCGCGAACAAATGTAAATCCCTTGCCCGTGACTCGTTAAGTTTGCTCGCCTACGTGAAGTAACCCGTCTTTTTAAAACGCATCAGGAAATTATAGCCGCTCTAAAGCGGCTATTTTTGTCAATTCCGTACGTCGATATATAACAATTTCCTAAAAAACATGCAGCCAATTGCGTAAAAATAAAAAAGAGTTATCCTTGTTCTTGCAAGTAGTTAATTGAAGACAATTTTAATAAGAGTAATATTACAGAGTGCTTTTTAATTATTAATTAGGTGAAGACATTCCTAACCTACACCAGGCTATTTATTCATATAAAAAACCATGTCATTTAAACTCATCGCCAGAGTTTATTAACTGCTATGGGAATCTGCATAATTTTTATAATAATACCTAAGGATGGATAGACGTGACCATGACAATTAAAAACGCCATCAACGTTTTTTGCCCGGCGATTGCAACTATGGTTCTCATGTTGGTCAGCGGTTGTAGTGCCTCGCCCTCACAGCAAGCAAAGCCCATTGCAAAAACACAAGCAATACAGACTATTCAGCCCGCGCCGAATATTGAAAGCATCACTCAGCCTACGGTGAAAACACCTCAACAAGAACAAATCACCTTTTGTCGCATGGCACTTGATTCATTACAGAAAGTGAATCCAAACCGTGCGCGTAAATTAAGTAATGACTTTAATTCCCTTGTAAGCGCCGCCTCACAATATAATGCAGTGCGCGGGCAAGTTGGTGATACCACACGCCAGGCCATTGACTCTATGTATCACTTTAAGAGTGTGAAATTGTGTGCCGATATTGATAAGGAATTAATGGACAGCTTAGTGCAACGCGGTGAGAGTGCTATCCGATGAAACGTCATTCTTTAATATTTCATGTACCGTTGGCAATTACTTTCCTGTACGGGTTAAGTCACCCCGCCAATGCGGAAGAAGATCCGTTAGCTGTTATTACGGCGAGTTCTAATTTCGATAATTCTGTCCCGGCCATTCTGAATTATGCTCAGCAAGAACAGGGCAAACCCTCTTCTGGATCTGTCCAGGTTGCTCCGAAAACCCAGAAACGGGTCCAGGCAAGCGATAAGAAAAGTTCGCTTGATACCAAATATTCCCAGCAACAAGGTTGGCTAACGCAAAAAGATGCCACCATTCGTCAACTTCAGATGCAACTTGCGGATAAAAATGCGCAAGAGGAAACGTTCTCACAAAAAGAAGAAGAGCTGACGACACAGATTAAAGCCTTACAAACGCAGCTTGGCGCCCAAAAGCTGCAAAATACTGAACTTGCAGATGTGCAGAAACAATCAGCATTACTCGAGGCGCAACTCAAAGAAAAAGGCACTCAGCTTGAAACCCTGACCCAAAAACTCAACGACAATCAGCAACAGCATTCAACGCAAGTTAGCACCCTGCAAGAGCAGTTGAATCAAGAAAGCCTGGCGGTGAAAGCGAAGGAAGCCGAACTGGCAAAAATCACCAGCGATTTTAGTCAGTTCAAAGATGAAGCCGCAAAAAAATCCGCTGTGGTGGATTTAAAGCTCGTGCCTCAACAACAGGCTTACTCTATTGGTGTCTCGCTTGGGAATGATGTTCTACAGGAGCTAAATACCCGTGAAGCACAGGGTGTGAAGGTTGATCGGGATGCCGCCCTATTGGGTATAAGCGATGTGTTTAAAGGCACGCTGGCACTTGATGAAAGCACGCGGAATAAATCTCTCGCCGCGGCCTCTCAGGCTTTGTACGAAAACCTGTCTAAAGCAGAGAGCCAGTCGATTAAAGAAGGGAAACTGTACCAGCAGAAATTTGCTAAACAAAAAGGCGTTGAGTTCAAAGAAGGCGTCTACAGCAAGATTGATTACGCAGGCCAGGAAGCGATTGAACCAGAAGATACCGTGGTTATCGTAATGAAAGAGACGCTAACAGACGGTACGGTCATTACCGATATGGATGCGGCAGGCAAAGTCTGGTCACAGCCATTGAGCGCTTACCCGCCAATTTTTAGCGGCCCACTTAAGCGTCTGGGCAACCACGGTAGTATTACCGTTGTCGTCCCACCGGATCTTGCCTATGGCAGTAAAGGATTACCGCCGAAAATCCCACCGGGTGCCACCATGACTTACAGCATCCGGGTCGTTGATGTGATTAAAAAAACCAAGTAATACTGTTCAGCATTCAGGCCCGCAAGGGCCTGCTTTTTTATCGCTGGCTCAAAAACTCGCGATAGGCCACTATGACTTGCATAAAATCTTCAACGCCGCAGAAGGACAAGCTTTCTTCATCGTAGTAGTTCATCCCCTCTTCCATTTCATCACCTGAAATTTCCAGTTGATTGGCACGAATCATCACTTCTTCACCATCGAGCAACACTGTGTATTCATGCCCGACACGTTGCCACTGGCGTTCGCTACCTTTGACTGAATTTACCGCCTCTTCGACTTCGTCGAGCAGCCCGAGATTGTCTTTTACTTCTTCATTAAACCAATGGCCCACCACTTCGTGCCCCATCGACATACGCACTTTCACCAACCCGGTGACATCACGCAAAAATTCATATTCCATGGTGTTTTCCTCTACCTTGCCTGGGGAAATGCAGTCCCCCTTAGCGTATAGAGTAAGTATCGCAGCAAAGTCGGCGAAAAACAGCGTTCAGGTCCATGGGTGGCAAATAAAAAGGGAGGCCTAAGCCTCCCTTGTCGCAGATTGGGTAAATGTTATACCGCAGTCTGGAAAATCACGCCGTCTGCTTTCTCGGTGTACTGAGAAAGTTTGTCAAAGTTCAGGTAACGGTAAGTATCAACAGCCGTCTTATCAACCTGCGCCATAAAGGTCTGGTATTCGTCAGGCGTTGGCAGTTTGCCCAGCAGTGAAGCCACTGCGGCCAGCTCTGCGGATGCCAGGTAGACGTTAGCGCCAGTACCTAAACGGTTAGGGAAATTACGCGTAGACGTTGAAACCACGGTTGAACCATCTGCCACACGCGCCTGGTTACCCATGCACAGTGAACAGCCAGGGATTTCGATACGCGCACCGCTCTTACCAAACACGCTGTAGTAGCCTTCCTCAGTCAACTGAGCGGCATCCATACGCGTTGGTGGCGCAACCCACAGACGAGTCGGCAGCTGGCCTTTGTGGCTATCGAGCAGTTTACCTGCCGCACGGAAGTGGCCGATGTTAGTCATGCAAGAACCGATAAACACTTCGTCGATTTTCTCGCCCTGAACATCAGACAGCAGACGTGCATCGTCAGGATCGTTTGGCGCACACAGAATTGGCTCTTTGATATCGTTCAGATCAATTTCGATGATCTCTGCGTATTCCGCATCAGCATCGGCTTCCAGCAACTGAGGATCGGCCAACCATTTTTCCATGCCCTGAATACGGCGCTCAAGCGTACGACGATCGCCGTAACCTTCTGCGATCATCCACTTCAGCAGCACAATGTTAGAGCTCAGGTATTCTTCGATCGGCTCGCGATCCAACTTAATGGTACAGCCGGCAGCAGAACGTTCAGCGGAAGCATCGGTCAGCTCAAACGCCTGCTCGACTTTCAGCGTTGGCAGGCCTTCGATTTCCAGGATGCGACCAGAGAAGATGTTTTTCTTACCTTTCTTCTCAACGGTCAGCAGACCTTGTTTAATGGCATACAGCGGGATCGCGTGAACCAGGTCGCGCAGAGTAATCCCCGGCTGCATTTTGCCTTTGAAGCGCACCAGCACAGATTCAGGCATATCCAGTGGCATCACGCCAGTTGCCGCAGCAAACGCAACCAGACCAGAGCCCGCCGGGAAGGAAATACCAATTGGGAAACGGGTGTGGGAGTCACCGCCCGTACCGACGGTATCCGGCAGCAGCATACGGTTCAGCCAGGAGTGGATAACACCATCGCCCGGACGCAGCGAGACGCCGCCACGGTTCATGATGAAGTCAGGCAGTGTGTGGTGAGTATTCACATCCACAGGCTTAGGATAAGCGGCAGTGTGGCAGAAGGACTGCATCACCAGGTCAGCCGAGAAGCCCAGGCACGCGAGGTCTTTCAGCTCATCACGGGTCATTGGACCGGTGGTGTCCTGAGAACCGACAGACGTCATTTTTGGTTCGCAGTACTGGTTCGGGCGAATGCCGTCCACGCCACAGGCGCGGCCAACCATTTTCTGCGCCAGAGAGAAGCCGCGAGTACTGGCGACAACATCTTTCGCCTGCACGAAGACTTCGCTGCGTGGCAGATCCAACGCTTCACGTGCTTTAGTCGTCAGACCGCGACCGATGATCAGCGGAATACGGCCACCGGCACGAACTTCGTCCAGCAACACGTCAGTTTTCAACTCGAAGTTTGCGATAACGTCGTTGGTTTCGTGGTTACGCACTTCGCCTTTGTATGGATAGATATCAATGACATCGCCCATGTTCAGGTCGTTTACGTCAACTTCGATTGGCAGCGCACCCGCATCTTCCATGGTGTTAAAGAAGATTGGCGCAATTTTGCCGCCGAGCACCACACCGCCGCCGCGCTTGTTCGGCACGTTCGGGATGTCATCGCCCATGAACCACAGCACGGAGTTAGTCGCAGATTTACGCGAAGAACCGGTACCCACTACGTCGCCCACATAAGCCAGCGGGAAACCTTTTTTGTTTAACGCTTCGATCTGTTTGATCGGGCCAACGCTTCCAGGCTGATCCGGTTCGATACCTTCACGGGCATTTTTCAGCATCGCTAATGCGTGCAGAGGAATGTCCGGACGTGACCAGGCATCAGGCGCTGGAGACAAGTCATCGGTATTCGTTTCGCCGGTGACTTTAAATACGGTAACAGTGATTTTCTCAGCCAGTTTTGGACGAGACAGGAACCATTCGGCGTCAGCCCAGGATTTCAGCACTTGTTGCGCGTGGGCATTACCTGCTTTTGCTTTTTCTTCCACATCGTAGAAGTTATCGAACATCAGCAGCGTGTGGGACAGTGCTTTAGCGGCAATCGGTGCCAGCTTTTCGTTATCCAGCGCATCAATCAGCGGATGAATGTTGTAGCCACCTTGCATAGTGCCAAGCAGTTCTACAGCTTTCTCTGGGGAGATTAACGGGGAGGTCGCCTCGCCTTTGGTAAGGGCAGCCAGGAAACCGGCTTTAACATAGGCGGCTTCATCAACGCCTGGCGGAACACGATTGGTAATAAGATCTAAAAGGAATTCTTCTTCACCCGCTGGCGGGGATTTCAGCAGCTCGACCAGTGCGGCCATTTGGGATGCTTCTAAAGGTTTTGGAACAATCCCATCTGCAGCACGTTCGGCTACGTGCTTACGGTATTCTTCTAGCACGACGGTTCTCCTCGCTCTCATTGTCATTTCGGTTCCGGCTATTCTCTTCACGCTCCTGTGAGACAGCAGTTTGTAGGGTAAATGCCCGGTACCGCGACGGGCAGCATAGCAGGATTTTCAGGGGGGGTGAATGTGTTTACAAAAAAGCAACATTAAATACTTGCTGAATCGTTAAGGACAAAACATTACTTTTCGATATGACCTAATGACGCAAAAAAACGACGTTCAGACACGGGGTTTTGTACAGAATTTGTATAGCCAGAAATAATATTTCACGGTTTCGGACAACATTTACGGCAAGAATCACCGTTTAAGTCAAAAATTAAACTATCAGCTCCCTATACTCGCCAGACACAGCCGCCTTACGGCATAGCTCTCTACTTCTGAATACCAGGAGAAGTTAAATGAAGTTGCCCTTTAAGCCCCATATTCTTGCTCTCATTTGCAGTGTCGGAATTTTAGCGGCATCTGGCGTTGTGTATGTGAAAAGCCAGACATCGCCTGTAACAACACCCGCGGCACAGACCACACAACCGGCTCCAGCGGCACCAACGGCTCCAGCTACAACGCCTGCACCAACCGCAGCGGCAGTCGCGCAACCGGCCTACAGCACGGCTCAACTCGACCAATGGGTTGCACCTGTAGCGCTTTACCCTGACCCACTTTTGTCTCAGGTATTAATGGCCTCAACTTACCCTGCGAACGTGGTTCAGGCGGTGCAATGGTCACGTGATAACCCAAAACTTGAGGGGGATGCCGCGATTCAGGCCGTGGCAAATCAACCATGGGATCCGAGCGTAAAATCTCTTGTCGCCTTCCCACAGTTAATGGCCTTGATGGGTGAAAATCCGGAATGGGTACAAAATCTGGGGGATGCATTTTTAGCCCAGCCGCAAGATTTGATGGATTCAGTGCAGAAGTTGCGTTTGCTGGCGCAGCAAACCGGCGCTTTAAAAACTACGCCACAACAAACGGTCACGAGTACACCTGTCACAGTAAATCAGAATACGACGGTCGCAGCACCTGCGAGTTCCGGCTCCTCTTCGTCTTCATCAAAAACCGTCGCAGCAGCTCCAGCGCAGACGGTGATTAAAATCGAGCCGACTGACCCGCAAGTGGTGTATGTCCCGACCTACAATCCATCCACGGTATATGGCACCTGGCCTAATACCGCTTATCCGCCGACGTATCTCCCACCACCTCCGGGGGAACAATTCAGCAACAGCTTTGTGAATGGCCTCGGGTTCAGCTTGGGTATTGCAACCACCTATGCGATATTCAGCAATATCGACTGGGATGATGACGATTATCACCATCATGATGATTACCATGGTGGCGGTAACGGCAATAACATCAATATTAACAACGTTAATAACTTCAACCGTATCTCCGGGCAAAATATTCAGGATCGCAATAATATTGCCTGGCAACATAACCCGGCTTATCGAAATGGTGTGCCATATAACAACAGCAATGTTGCCCAGCGCTACCATCAGACCAACGTCGCAGGCGGTTTGAGTTCCACTCAAAGAGCGCCCGTTAACCGTGATGCCCAACGACAAGCAGCAGCCACACAGTTGCAGCAAAACAAGGGGAGAATTGATGCGGCAGCGCCGCAATTAGCTTCTCGTGATGCCCAACGTAAGGCTTCATCGCAACAATTGAATCAAATTGCCCAGCGCAATAATTACCGTGGATATGATTCGCAAAATGCGGATTCACGCCGCAATACTGCGAAGCAACAGTTCAACCAATCCGCGAATCAGCAGCAACGCCGGGACACGGCTAAAACTCAGTTGCACAACCCGACAGCACAACAACAACAGCGTCGCGATAATGTGAAATCGCAAGAACATCGTCAGACTTCACCGCAGCAACAACAGCGTCGCGAAACGGCTCAGCAACACCGCAGCAGTAACAATCTCGGCCAGACACAACGTGCGGTATCGCGTCCGAATGCGTTTAGTGGGAATGACAGCCGCTCTCCTTCCTGGCAGGCGCAAAACCAGCGTGGGCAGCAAAGTCTGAATCGCTCATCGGCTCATCGTGAGCAACGTAGCCCGTCAAGAGAACACAGTTCCGGTCATCGTGAATTTAATCGCCGCTAAAAGGAGGCATCATGAAAAATCGTATGAAGTTAAGTGCGTTAGTAATGCTTATGCTGCCTGCTTTCGTTCAGGCACAGCAGTTATTCAACACACCTGAGTTAGCGGCCCAATCATTTGCCACGGCTGTGATAAGCCAGGATGAAGCGGCGCTGACGGAAGTGCTGGGTGATAACTGGCGGCAATATCTGCCCGATGAAAAAGCCGATCCTGAAGCCGTCGCCCGTTTTGTTCGTGACTGGAAAGTCAGCCACAACATTGAGGAACAAGGTGAAACCGCGCATTTGAATGTCGGACAAGAAAACTGGCAGTTGCCGATTCCGATGGTGAAAACACAGGCGGGCTGGCATTTCGACATGCAGCGAGCGGCAGATGAAATTCTTACCCGCACTATCGGTCTGAACGAACTTTCTGCCATTCAGGCCGTACAAGCCTACGTTGCGGCGCAGCAGGATTATTATCAGCTAGACCAGCAGTACGCGCAGAAGTTTGTCAGCACCGAAGGCAAGAAAGATGGATTGTACTGGCCCGCAGTGCCAGGTGAAGCGCCCAGCCCTCTCGGCCCAAGCTTCAGCCCTGTACAACCTGGCATGGGCTATCACGGCTACCATTTCCGGATCCTGACGGCTCAGGGGGCTGACGCTCCGGGTGGTGCTAAGAACTATATTAGCGACGGAAAAATGACGGAAGGTTTTGCGTTAATCGCCTGGCCTGTTGAATATGGGGAAACTGGCGTCGCAACCTTTATGGTGAATAACCAGGGCGTGGTTTATCAAAAAGATTTAGGGGAAGAGACGGCTGAGAAAGTGCAGGAAATAAAAGAATTCAATCCGGATAAAAGCTGGCAGGAAGAGCAACAGTAACCCAATAAAAAACCCGCCTCGGCGGGTTTTTTTACCATCAGGCGATTACTTCTTTTTCGCTTTCGGGTTTGGCAGGTCGGTGATGCTACCTTCAAAGATCTCAGCAGCCAGACCTACAGACTCGTGCAGAGTCGGGTGCGCGTGGATGGTGAGCGCGATGTCTTCAGCGTCACAACCCATTTCGATAGCCAGACCGATTTCGCCCAACAGCTCGCCGCCGTTAGTCCCGACAATCGCACCACCGATAACACGGTGAGTTTCTTTGTCGAAAATCAGTTTGGTCATACCGTCTGCGCAATCGGAAGCGATAGCACGGCCAGAAGCAGCCCACGGGAAGGTGGCGGTTTCGTAGCTGATGCCTTTTTCTTTCGCTTCTTTCTCGGTCAAACCAACCCATGCAACTTCTGGCTCAGTGTACGCGATTGAAGGAATCACTTTCGGGTCGAAGTAGTGCTTCATGCCCGCGATAACTTCAGCGGCAACGTGGCCTTCGTGAACACCTTTATGAGCAAGCATTGGCTGGCCGACGATATCGCCGATAGCGTAGATGTGCGGCACGTTAGTGCGCATTTGCTTGTCAGTACGGATGAAACCACGGTCGTCAACTTCAACGCCAGCAGCACCCGCATCCAGCAGCTTACCGTTAGGTACGCGACCGATTGCAACCAGAACCGCGTCGTAACACTGTGGTTCAGCTGGAGCTTTTTTGCCTTCCATTGTGACGTAGATGCCATCTTCTTTGGCTTCAACGGCAGTCACTTTGGTTTCCAGCATCAGGTTGAATTGCTTGCTGATACGTTTAGTGAAGACTTTCACCACGTCTTTGTCGGCAGCCGGGATAACCTGGTCGAACA
Organism: Buttiauxella agrestis ATCC 33320; assembly: GCF_000735355.1. Taxonomy (GTDB): domain Bacteria; phylum Pseudomonadota; class Gammaproteobacteria; order Enterobacterales; family Enterobacteriaceae; genus Buttiauxella; species Buttiauxella agrestis. The sequence goes on along the minus strand of NZ_JMPI01000014.1, from coordinate 89,820 downwards.
TTTCAACCACGTCAATCTCTGAACCCAGCGCATGGTACACAGTACCCATTTCCAGACCGATGATACCGCCACCCATAACCAGCATGCGTTTTGGTACGGCTTTCAGTTCCAGTGCGTCGGTAGAATCCCATACGCGTGGATCTTCATGCGGAATAAATGGCAGCTGAATCGGACGAGAACCCGCCGCGATAATTGCGTTGTCGAAAGTGATAGTCGTTGGACCATTTTCACCTTCAACAACCAGGGTGTTAGCGCCGGTAAATTTACCCAGGCCATTCACCACTTTAACTTTACGACCTTTCGCCATACCAGACAGGCCACCAGTCAACTGGTTGATAACCTTTTCTTTCCAGGTACGGATTTTGTCGATGTCAGTTTTCGGTTCGCCGAAAACAATGCCGTGCTCAGCCAAAGCTTTTGCTTCTTCGATAACTTTAGCAACGTGCAGCAGGGCTTTAGAAGGGATACAGCCAACGTTCAGACAAACACCGCCGAGGGTGCTGTAACGTTCTACAATGACGGTCTCCAGACCTAAATCAGCGCAACGGAAAGCAGCAGAGTAACCTGCCGGGCCTGCCCCAAGTACGACGACCTGAGTTTTGATTTCAGTACTCATCATGACCTCTTTATTATTCTCCGCCTGCAGTCTACAAAATTGTTAACAATTTTGAAACAAAAACGGCAAGCGAATTGTCCTTTGCATCAGATAATCTCGAACTGCATCACGAGATTACCAGAAAAAAGCCGACCGCAAGGCCGGCTTTTTGGCTTACATCACCAGGCGGCGAATGTCGGCCAGCGTGTTGTTGATGATGGTGATAAAGCGCGCACCATCAGCACCGTCAATCACGCGGTGGTCGAAGGAAAGAGACATCGGCATCATCAGACGCGGAGTGAACTCTTTACCATTCCAGACCGGCTCGATAGCAGACTTGGAGACACCCAGGATGGCCACTTCCGGCGCATTAACGATTGGCGCGAAGTGAGTCGTCCCGATACCGCCCAGGCTAGAGATAGTGAAGCAACCGCCCTGCATTTCGCCAGCAGTCAGCTTGCCATCGCGAGCTTTCTTAGAAATAGCCATCAGTTCGCGGGACAGCTCAGAGATGCTCTTCTTGTTCACATCTTTGAAGACCGGAACAACCAGACCGTTTGGCGTATCAACCGCCACACCGATGTTGATGTATTTCTTCAGCGTCAGCTTCTGGCCGTCTTCTGACAGGGAGCTGTTGAAGCGAGGCATTTGCTCAAGAGCAGCAGCTACCGCTTTCATGATGAACACGACAGGCGTGAACTTCACGTCCAGCTTGCGCTTGGCAGCTTCGTCATTCTGCTGTTTACGGAACGCTTCCAGATCGGTGATATCCGTTTTGTCGAAGTGCGTAACGTGCGGGATCATCACCCAGTTACGGCTCAGGTTCGCACCAGAGATTTTCTGGATACGGCCCAGTTCAACTTCTTCGATTTCACCAAACTTGCTGAAGTCAACTTTCGGCCATGGCAGCATGCCAGGCAGACCGCCGCCCGTTGCCGCAGCCGGTGCAGTTTCTGCACGCTTAACAGCATCTTTCACGTAAGTCTGAACGTCTTCGCGCAGGATACGACCTTTACGGCCAGTCCCTTTCACTTTCGCCAGGTTCACACCGAACTCACGCGCCAGACGGCGAATCAGTGGGGTGGCGTGAACGTACGCGTCGTTTTCAGCGAATTCAGTTTTGCCGGAGGCCTGCGCAGGTGCCGCAGTTGGTTTCTGAGCTGCTGCCACAGGAGCCGGAGTTGCTGCTTCTTGCTTAGCAGCAGGAGCTGCTGGTGCAGCGCCTTCCACTTCAAAGACCATAATCAAAGAACCGGTAGACACTTTGTCGCCAGTGTTGATTTTGATTTCTTTTACAACGCCTGCGAACGGTGCCGGGACTTCCATAGAAGCTTTGTCACCTTCAACGGTGATAAGAGATTGCTCTGCTTCTACTTTGTCGCCAACTTTAACCATAATCTCGGTAACTTCTACTTCGTCACCGCCGATGTCTGGCACGTTCACTTCTTTAGCCGCAGCTGCTGCCGGAGCGGCCGCTGGCGCTGCTTCTTTCTTCTCTTCAGCCGGAGCTGGTGCAGCTTGCGCTGCACCTTCGGCGGATTCGAAAATCATAACCAGTTTGCCGGTTTCAACTTTGTCACCAACCGCAACTTTGATCTCTTTGACCACGCCTGCTTGCGGAGAAGGGACTTCCATTGAAGCCTTGTCACCTTCCACGGAGATGATGGACTGGTCAACTTCAACCTTGTCGCCCACTTTCACCATGATTTCGGTCACTTCAACTTCGTCTGCACCGATGTCCGGTACCTTGATTTCGATAGCCATTTTATTCTTTACCTCTTATGCCAGACGCGGGTTGACTTTATCTGCATCGATGTTGAATTTGGTGATAGCGTCTGCCACCACTTTCTTATCGATTTCGCCACGTTTAGCCAGTTCGCCAAGTGCCGCAACAACCACATAAGATGCGTCCACTTCAAAGTGGTGACGCAGGTTTTCGCGGCTGTCTGAACGACCGAAGCCATCAGTACCCAGTACGCGGTAATCGCTTGCCGGGATGAAGTTACGGATCTGCTCAGCGAACAGTTTCATATAGTCAGTAGATGCCACTGCTGGTGCATCACTCAGAATCTGAGCAACGTACGGTACACGTGGTTCTGCAGTTGGGTGCAACATGTTCCAGCGCTCACAGTCCTGGCCATCACGCGCCAGTTCAGTGAAGGAAGTTACGCTGAACACATCAGAGCCAACGCCGTAATCTTTAGCCAGGATCTGTGCTGCTTCACGTACGTGACGCAGGATAGAACCGGAGCCCATCAGCTGAACTTTACCTTTGCTACCTTCAACTGTTTCCAGTTTGTAGATACCTTTACGGATGCCTTCTTCCGCGCCTTCTGGCATGGCTGGCATGTGGTAGTTTTCGTTCAGCGTAGTGATGTAGTAGTAAATGTTCTCTTGCGCTTCACCATACATACGCACCAGGCCGTCATGCATGATGACTGCAACTTCGTAAGCGTAAGCTGGATCGTAAGAGATACAGTTAGGGATAGTCAGAGACTGAATATGGCTGTGGCCATCTTCATGCTGCAGACCTTCACCGTTCAGAGTCGTACGACCGGAAGTCCCGCCGACCAGGAAGCCACGCGCCTGTTGGTCACCCGCTGCCCAGCACAGGTCGCCGATACGCTGGAAACCGAACATGGAGTAGTAGATGTAGAACGGGATCATTGGCAGATCGTTGGTGCTGTAAGAGGTCGCAGCAGCCAGCCAGGAAGAACCTGCGCCCAGCTCGTTGATACCTTCTTGCAGGATCTGGCCTTTCTCGTCTTCTTTATAGTAAGCAACCTGCTCACGGTCCTGCGGGGTGTACTGCTGGCCGTTCGGGCTGTAAATACCAATCTGACGGAACAGACCTTCCATACCGAAAGTACGCGCTTCATCGGCAATGATTGGAACCAAACGGTCTTTGATAGACGGGTTCTTCAGCATTACGTTCAGGGCACGAACGAAAGCGATAGTGGTGGAGATTTCTTTGTTCTGCTCATCTAACAGAGAGCTGAAGTCTGCAAGTGTTGGCAGTTCCAGTTTCTCGGTGAATTTAGGCAGACGAGTCGGCAGGTAGCCGTTCAGTTTTTCGCGCTGACCATGCAGATATTTGTACTCTTCGCTGCCTTCTTCGAACTTAATGTATGGCAGTTTTTCGATATCAGCATCAGCAACAGGCACATTGAAACGGTCGCGGACATAACGCACGCCGTCCATGTTCATTTTCTTAACCTGGTGCGCGATGTTTTTACCTTCGGCAGTTTCACCCATGCCATAACCTTTAACGGTATGAGCAAGGATGACAGTTGCTTTGCCTTTGGTTTCTTGTGCATTTCGCAGTGCAGCGTAGATTTTCTTCGGATCGTGGCCGCCACGGTTCAGTGCCCAAATCTCATCGTCGGACATATCTTTAACCAGTGCAGCAGTTTCTGGATAACGACCGAAGAAGTGCTCGCGAACGTATGCACCGTTTTTGGATTTGAAGGTCTGGTAGTCACCGTCAACGGTTTCGCCCATCAGTTGCAACAGTTTGCCGCTGGTATCTTTACGCAGCAGTTCGTCCCAACGAGAGCCCCAAATCACTTTAATCACGTTCCAGCCAGCACCCGCAAAGATACCTTCCAGTTCGTTAATGATTTTGCCGTTACCGGTTACTGGGCCATCAAGACGCTGCAAGTTACAGTTGATGATGAAGCACAGGTTGTCCAGTTTTTCACGGGTAGCGATGGTGATCGCACCTTTAGATTCTGGCTCATCCATTTCACCGTCGCCCAGGAACGCATAAACGCGTTGTGCGGAGGTGTCTTTCAGGCCACGGTGTTCCAGGTATTTCTGGAATTTAGCCTGATAGATTGCACCGATTGGACCCAGACCCATAGATACGGTCGGGAACTGCCAGAATTCAGGCATCAATTTCGGGTGCGGATAAGAGGACAGACCATTACCGTGAACTTCCTGACGGAAATTGTTCATCTGGTCTTCGGTCAGGCGGCCTTCAAGGAAAGCACGTGCGTAAACGCCTGGGGAGATGTGGCCCTGGAAGTACACCAGATCGCCGCCATCTTTCGCATTGCGTGCGCGGAAGAAGTGGTTGAAACACACGTCATACACGGTTGCAGAAGACTGGAAAGAGGACATATGGCCGCCCAGATCGAGGTCTTTTTTAGACGCACGCAGGACGGTCATGATGGCGTTCCAACGGATAGCAGAACGAATACGGCGTTCCAGCTCCAGATTCCCCGGGTATTCCGGTTCATCTTCAACGGCGATGGAGTTTACGTACTGGCGGGCTGCAGAACCTGCTGCGACTTTAACTCCACCTTTACGGGCTTCGCTCAGTAACTGATCAATCAGGTACTGTGCGCGCTCAACACCTTCTTCACGGATGACCGATTCGATCGCCTGTTGCCAGTCGCGAGTTTCGATCGGATCCACGTCATTTGGGAAACGTTCTGACATGGGTGGTATTCCTTATCTGTGTCTAATACGTTGATTATCTGGAACCTGTCCCATTGTGCTTTCCTTGGAAAAACACAATAAGACAGGTTCTGCGTTTAGTTGCCGCGCTCTAAAAATTGGCGCTTTTGAGAACCTGAAATTTCAGACTCTTATTCCTTACGTTGCTGTAAGCGCCGCAGAGAACGTTCTCGACGACTCTGTTCGCGGCTGCGATCCAGCAATATTTCTTCGATAAATGCCAGGTGACGGTGCGACGCTTCGCGCGCCTGCTCCGGCTGGCGAGCCATAATCGCCGCAAAAATGCTGGCGCGATGGCTGCTCACTTGCGCCAGCATTTCACGGCGCGCATAGAGCAATTCAAAATTCTGACGAACGTTTTGTTCGAGCATCGGTGACATGCAGCGCAACAAGTGTAGTAGCACAACGTTGTGGGCGGCTTCCGTCACGGCGATTTGATACTGCATAACCGCATCGGACTCAGCGTCCAGGTCACCAGATTCTTGCGCTTGTTGAATAGCAAAATGGCAGTCGCCAATACGTTTGAGATCTTCGTCCGTACCACGCAATGCCGCGTAATACGCCGCGATACCTTCAAGTGCGTGGCGGGTTTCGAGCAGATCAAACTGGGATTCAGGATGGTCAGACAGCAGTTCGACCAGCGGGTCGCTTAAACTTTGCCAAAGACTGTTCTGGACAAAAGTACCGCCGCCCTGACGACGAAGCAGGAGTCCTTTCGCTTCGAGACGCTGAATGGCCTCGCGCAGTGAAGGACGAGAAACGTCGAATTGTTTCGCCAATTCGCGTTCTGGTGGGAGTTTTTCGCCGGGACGCAAGGTTCCCTCGAGGATGAGAAACTCCAACTGCTGCTCAATCACATCGGATAATTTTGGTTGGCGGATTTTGCTGTAGGCCATGTGTTCCCTGTTTCTGCCATTAGCGCTTATGCCCTTCAAACTTGAAATTATTCGGGCAAAGTCAATTGGTATGACCAATTTCACATTCTTGACGCTAAAGTAACAAAGTATTCACCTTCTGTCCATATTGGTTTTGATTGAAATCATTAAACCCGGCACATTTTAACAACATTACAGAAATGACGTTTCAAAGTTGTAACCTTGCACAAATGTCACATTTACTCACATGCAGACGCATTTAACTTTTACGAAACAGCAAAAAGTGCCTTTTCTTGCAAATTGAACCGATTCATCAGTTTAAAATATGAATATTAATTCAACGATCTCGCTTAAATTGAAGAAATAACATGCGAAATAAATAACGTGATCGATCTGACGATTGATTTCTTTTTATTCAACTCGTCACGACAAGAATAGAAAGCAGGTGCAAACACTGGCGCTTACCACTATTCTTTGCGCTGCGGAAGTCTGGTTTGCAAAATACTGGAATTAAAAACCGTAAAATAAAGACTACACATTACGGAATCACAAACTTACAGAGGCGCGTTCAGCGCCCTGAATATGACCACATGAGGTTAAACGATGGAACAAGGCGACACGCTTAAACGCGGCCTTAAAAACCGCCATATACAGCTCATCGCGCTGGGTGGAGCAATTGGGACAGGCCTGTTTCTTGGCAGTGCGTCTGTTATCCAGTCCGCCGGACCAGGGATTATTCTTGGTTATGCGATTGCAGGCTTTATTGCCTTCTTGATCATGCGCCAGTTAGGCGAAATGGTCGTTGAAGAGCCTGTGGCAGGTTCATTTAGCCACTTTGCTTACAAATATTGGGGTGGTTTCGCCGGTTTCGCTTCTGGCTGGAACTACTGGGTGCTGTATGTATTAGTTGCCATGGCAGAATTGACCGCCGTCGGTAAATACATTCAATTCTGGTATCCGGAAATCCCAACCTGGGCTTCTGCTGCTGTCTTCTTTGTCGTGATCAACGCCATTAACCTGACTAACGTAAAAGTGTTTGGTGAGATGGAGTTTTGGTTTGCCATCATTAAAGTCATCGCTGTTGTTGCCATGATTGTGTTTGGTGCCTGGTTGCTGTTTGGCGGCCATGCTGGCCCACAAGCGACCGTGCGTAACCTTTGGGAACAAGGCGGGTTCTTGCCACATGGCTGGACCGGGCTGGTAATGATGATGGCCATTATCATGTTCTCCTTCGGTGGACTGGAACTGGTGGGCATTACTGCTGCCGAAGCCGATAACCCGCAGGTCAGTATTCCTAAAGCGACCAATCAGGTTATCTACCGTATTCTGATTTTCTATGTGGGCTCCCTGGCCGTTCTGCTGTCTCTGATGCCGTGGACTCGCGTTACCGCTGATACCAGCCCATTCGTACTTATCTTCCATGAACTGGGTGATACTTTTGTCGCAAACGCGCTCAACGTGGTCGTGCTGACCGCCGCACTGTCCGTTTATAACAGCTGTGTTTACTGCAACAGCCGTATGCTGTTTGGCCTGGCTCAGCAAGGCAATGCGCCGAAAGCATTCCAGAAAGTCGATAAGCGTGGCGTTCCAGTTAACACCATCCTGGTTTCTGCGCTGTTCACCGCGTTGTGTGTATTGATCAACTACCTGGCACCAGCAGAAGCCTTTGGCCTGCTGATGGCTCTGGTAGTCTCTGCCCTGGTGATCAACTGGGCGATGATTAGCCTTGCGCACATCAAGTTCCGTCGTGCAAAACAGCAACAAGGCGTGAAGACTCGCTTCCCAGCGCTGTTCTACCCGATGGGTAACTACCTCTGCCTGCTGTTTATGGCAGCAGTGCTGGTTATCATGGCAATCACCCCTGGCATGGCCATCTCCGTATGGCTGATTCCGGTTTGGGTTGTGATCCTCGGCATTGGTTACTTCATCAAACAGAAGAACCTGAAAAGCGTAAAAGCGTAATTCTCTCTTCTGCTAAAAGCGCCCCGATCGAGCCTTCGCTCATCGGGGCGCTTTGTTATCTGCCTCACATTTCACCCTCGACGGCAGGATCGTCCATCTCTGTGACGGTTCTCTGCTGTGCAATTCCGACTTATTCTGCCAATACTCTTGTCCATATACTGGTCAGGAGCATTTCCAATGGAAAGCGGCAAATTATCAATTAAAGAAAAGATTGGTTACGGGATGGGTGATGCCGGGTGCAACATTATCTTTGGCGCCATTATGTTGTTTGTTAACTATTTTTATACCGATATTTTTGGACTCGCCCCAGCGTTAGTGGGGGTTATGCTACTTTCCATCAGGGTGATTGATGCGATAACCGACCCTATTATGGGCGCCATTGCGGACAGAACTCAGACCCGATGGGGGCGTTTTCGTCCATGGATTTTATGGATGGCGGCACCCTTTGCCTTCTTCAGTTACCTGATGTTTACCACACCTGACTGGGCTTACAGCAGCAAAGTTATCTATGCCTTCGTCACTTACTTCCTGCTCTCATTAACCTATACCGCAATCAACATTCCCTATTGCTCGCTGGGAAGCGTGATTACCAACGATCCAAAAGAACGCGTGGCCTGCCAGTCGTATCGCTTTGTGATGGTTGGCATTGCGACGCTGATTCTTTCGCTTTCCCTGTTGCCGATGGTTGATTGGTTTGGCGGCGGCGACAAAGCCAAAGGTTATCAGATGGCAATGGGCGTTCTGGCGGTACTGGGCATGTGTATGTTCCTGTTCTGCTTCTCCACCGTCAGAGAGCGTGTTCGTCCGGCAGTACCAAGCAATGACGATCTGAAAGCTGATCTGAAAGATGTGTGGAAAAACGATCAGTGGGTGCGCATCCTGCTTCTGACGCTGTGCAACGTCTGCCCTGGTTTTATCCGTATGGCGGCAACCATGTACTACGTCACCTGGGTCATGGGCCAAAGCACCAGCTTCGCCACCTTGTTTATCAGCCTCGGCGTAGTCGGCATGATGGGCGGCAGTATGCTGGCGAAAGTGCTGACCGACCGCATCTGCAAACTGAAAGTGTTCTTCTGGACCAACATCGTCCTGGCGATTTTCTCCAGCGGGTTCTACTTCCTCGACCCGCATGCCACCACGCTGATTGTGGTGATGTACTTCCTGCTCAACATCCTGCACCAAATCCCATCGCCGCTGCACTGGTCGCTGATGGCTGACGTTGATGACTATGGCGAGTGGAAAACCGGTAAACGCATCACCGGCATCAGCTTCTCCGGTAACTTATTCTTCCTGAAATTAGGGCTAGCGATTGCTGGCGCAATGGTTGGCTTCCTGCTTTCATGGTACGGCTACGATGCCGGAGCTAAACAGCAAAGTCCTGAATCAATTAACGGTATTGTGATGTTGTTTACCATCATCCCAGGCGTTGGATACCTGATTACCGCAGGCGTGGTGCGTCTGTTAAAAGTTGACCGTGAAATGATGCAACGTATTCAGGCAGATCTTGAAAAGCGTCGCACCAACTACCGCGAATTGAATGAATATCACGACAGCAAACCTGTTGAAGCCAAACTTTAAGGAAGCGTTATGAACCAGGAGCAATGGCCTAATCCCTTTATTGAACAGCGTGCTGACCCGTTTATTTTGCAGCATGGAGATGGTTACTACTTTATTGCGTCAGTGCCGGAGTATGACAGGCTTGAGATTCGTTACGCGCCAACATTGAATGAGTTGCCCAATGCGCAGCCCTCCGTGGTGTGGCGCAAGCCCGAAAGCGGCCCCATGAGTAAACTGATTTGGGCGCCGGAACTGCATCATATCAACGGCAAGTGGTACATCTATTTTGCCGCGACCCATACGCAAGAGCTGGATAAGTTAAATATGTTCCAGCACCGCATGTTTGCGCTGGAGTGTGCGGATGCAGACCCGCTCACCGGGAAATGGGGTGAAAAAGGTCAGGTGAAAACGCAGTTCGACAGCTTCTGTCTTGATGCCACCACCTTCAATCATCAAGGCAAGCAGTGGTATTTATGGGCGCAGAAAGACCCTGACATTGCCGGTAACTCGAATATCTATCTGGCCGAACTGGAAACGCCGTGGGCTATCAAAGGCACGCCTGTGATGTTGAGTAAGCCCGAGCTAGACTGGGAATGCAGAGGCTTTCTGGTTAACGAAGGTCCAGCAGTGGTGGTTCACGGCGATAAACTTTTCGTCAGCTATTCAGCCAGCGCCACCGACGAAAATTACTGTATTGGATTGCTGTGGATAAACCTGAATGCTGACCCAACCGACCCAGCAAACTGGCATAAATCATCACAACCTGTCTTTACTACCAGTTATGAAAACAAGCAATTTGGCCCAGGCCATAACAGCTTTACCAAAAACAAAGATGGGAAAGATGTGCTGGTGTATCACGCCCGGAATTACACCGAAATTGAAGGCGATCCCCTCTATGACCCGAATCGGCATACACGCATGAAAACAATCGAGTGGGATGAAAATGGTATGCCGGTATTTGGCATACCGCCTGCAGACAACCGCTAAAATCTTTATCAGTCCCTTCCAAACGGAAGGGATTTTTTTGGTTTGAAGTAACCAAAATTGGAGTGATTTCTGTTAGACCAATTTATTCTTGTTATGTGACAACTTTCTCAATCAGTAAAAAACATAACTCCCAGAGCAAATATCACAATAGCGTAATAAACCACCAGTCCATAGAGTGAATAAATAACACACTCAATGCTGGAGAAATAAAATGAGTACAGCAAGGAAACTCTCCGTTGCCGAAAAAATTGGCTTCGGTATGGGCGATGCCGCATGCGGAATAGTTTATTCCTCAGTCACCATGTTTTTAACGTATTTCTATACTGATATTTACGGGCTATCCGCTGCTGCAGTGGGAATAATGTTCCTGGTTACCCGCGTGCTTGATGCAATTACCGACCCACTTACCGGATTAGTTGCTGACCGGGTGAGAACACGCTGGGGGCATTTCCGACCATGGCTAATTTGGTTTGCAATTCCTTATGCGGTGCTGGCGGTATTAACCTTCACCACACCGGATTTTGGTGAATCAGGAAAGCTGCTTTATGCTTATATTACCTATACGTTATTAATGCTTTGCTACACCTTTATTAACATTCCGTATTGTGCACTGGGTGGCGTGATTACCACCGATGAAAAAGACCGTTTATCAGCCCAATCTTATCGCTTCACTATTTCATCACTCGCCGGATTAGTTGTTTCTGTCGCAACATTATTTTTAGTCGACTGGTTGGGTAAAGAAAATAAACAATTCGGCTTTCAGGCAACCATGGCGATTATGGGAACACTCGCCGTCATCATGCTATTTTTCTGCTTCTTTAGCACCTCTGAACGTGTTCGCCCAAAAGTTGAAACCAACAGTAGTATGATGGATGACCTGCGAATTTTGCTGGCGAATGACCAGTGGCGTATCGTGGCAGTGATCACCTTTTTCTCAAGTATGGCAGGCGTAATGCGCAGTGCAGCAACATTGTACTACGCCACTTACCTGATGCTCGGCGGTATCGAAAGTGCTGCTGGAACCGCGATGAAATCCGCATTTGTTTCCACAAGTGTGGTTGGCACTATTATCGGCAGCATCGCCGCAGGTTATTTGGCACAACGCTATCGTGCTGTATCGTTATTTAAAAATATTAACTTATTGCTGGTTGTTATCGGTGTGGTGATGTTCTTTGTTCCACCAACCTGGCTTGCCGTCGTTTTCCCACTTTATTTCCTGGTGGGATTCTTCCATCAGATGTATCAACCTTTCAAATGGAACATGATGGCTAATGCGGCAGATTACGGCGAATGGAAGTTTGGTCGACGAATTACAGGGTTATCGTTCTCCGGAAACCTATTTGCATTAAAAATGGGCATGGCTGTTGCTGGGGCATTTGTCGGTTTCTCCCTCGGATGGTTTGGATATCAGGCGGGTAATCCAACGCAAACAATGCTTGCTACCAATGGTATTATTGGTTTATTAACCATCGGCCCGTCTATTTCCTATTTCATTCTTTACTGGCTAAGCCGCTTCTATACTCTCGATGATAAAATGATGAGTCAAATTCAGCGTGATCTCGCTCATCGTGAACAAGCCGAAGAAATAAACACCCCAGAAGTTACACCCGCTTTAATTTCCACAGGTGCTAATAATCATGGTTAAAATCACAACTCGCCCTGGATATTACAAAAACCCAATTCTCCATGCAGATTATTCAGATCCAGATATTGTACGCGCAGGCGATGATTTTTATATGGTTTCATCGAGCTTTAACCATTTTCCCGCGCTTCCCATTCTGCATTCGAAAGACTTAGTAAACTGGAAAATTATCAACCACGTATTTTCTCGCTTTGAGAACAATACTTACGACACCGTGCAACCGGGAAAAGGCGTCTGGGCACCGTCGGTTCGCTATCACGATGGTAAGTTCTGGGTATTTTTCAGCACACCAGATGAAGGCATTTTCATGTCGTGTACGGAAGATCCCCATGGAGAATGGAGCGCCCCACACTGCGTGAAAGCCGCGAAAGGTTGGATTGATCCCTGCCCGCTTTGGGACGAAGACGGGCGAGCCTGGCTGGTTCATGCTTTTGCCCACAGTCGCTCCGGGAAAAAACATCAAATGCAACTTATTGAGATGTCACCAGATGGCCGTTCACTGATAAGCGACGAGCAAATTATCTATGATGGTGCACTGGATCTGCCCACGCTTGAGGGGCCAAAGTTCTATAAACGCAACGGCTGGTATTACATTTTTGCTCCCGCAGGTGGCGTAGAAACGGGTTGGCAATGCGTACTACGCGCGCGAAACCTACAAGGCCCTTGGGAAACGCAAATAGTATTACAACAGGGAGAAACTCATGTTAATGGCCCGCATCAGGGCGGCTTTGTTGAACTTGAAAACGGAGAATGTTGGTTTGTCCATTTTCAGGATGCTGACCTCTACGGACGCATTGTACATTTACAACCCATGCGCTGGCAGAATGACGGGTGGCCAACTATCGGTGAAAAACAAACGCTGCATGGAACCTGGCAGCCCGTCATCGAACATCCACTCCCGTCGATTGCAACAAAGCAACAAGGCGCTGAACAGCCACAAACCAGTGATGATTTTACTGATGGAATTCCAGGACTACAGTGGCAATGGCAGGCTCATCCTCAGCAAAAATGGCTACAATCCGCCACAAATATGCTGGCACTAACCTGCCAGACCATGCCGGAATACCAGGGCGTGCAGGCGTTGTACGCTCAGCCAAATCTGCTACTGCAAAAATTCCCTGCACGTGAGTTCAGCGCAACCACCAGACTAGAGGCAGCTTTCGTTCAACCAGGTGAACTCTGTGGCCTGATAATTTACGGCGAACGCTACGCGGCGCTGGCGCTTGAGCAGTGTGAAGGAAAACGCAAAATTACTTTTATCTCCGCCTGGATGAGCGATACCGGGGTACTTCATCAACAACAACGTGATATTGCCGACTGGCCGCAAAACACGCCACTTTGGCTAAAGGTGGATGCGAAACCTGGCGGAATTTGTCATTTCTGTTTTAGCGAAAATGGTACTGACTGGCAAAGCGTCACGCCTTGTTTTGCTGCCGGAAAAGGTAAATGGGTTGGCGCAAAAGTGGGGATTTTCGCCGCTTCACGCCAGGCGGTTGCACAACCTGGCGTGGGTTTTTATTCGCACTTTACTATCGAGGTTTAAGTTTGAGATACCCGGTGGCGTAACGCTTGCCGGGAATCCCTTTAAATAAAGAGCATTAAACCAGAGTGCCGTAAATCGTCAGCAAGGCCACCACCACCAAAATCACCAATGACGTTTTCTTCGCCATCGAAACTGCGGCTTTCGGCGTTTTGATTTTATCGAGATGCGGTTCGCGTGCGAGTGAATACTGAGCCAGTTGCGTTAATACCTGATATTGCGAGGTATGCCTGTCCGCCAGTGAAGCAAACCACGCGGGCAACGCTCTTTCGCCGTGGCCAAGTAACGCATACGCAACGCCAAACAGGCGTACCGGGATCCAGTCCAGAATATGCAAAATGGCATCAATCCCTGAGTGCAAACGTTCTTGCGGGGAATGGTGGCGAGCAAGCCAGGTTTGCCACGCACGTAAGAAAGCATAGCCCGTAAGCGTGACCGGCCCCCACACACCGCCGACAATAAACCAGAAAAGCGGAGCCAGATAAAAACGGAAGTTAATCCACAGCAGCGCGTTTTGCAGTTCCTTCAGATATTCACGTTCGTCGCAATCTGGTGGGATCCCGTGAATAAGCGTCAGTTCGCTCGCCATCGCGTCGCGCGCGTGGCTGTCGTCATGACTCGCTGCCTGCAAATAAGCATGGTAATGCAGACGTACCTGGCCTGCGCCAATGCACAACACGCCAAGCGCAATCCAGAAAACTAATAGCGGGACATTAAAGAACAGGCCTTGAAGCGCGCGGATACACAGGAAAACCACCAGCATACATACAGCGGTCATCAGGATTGTGCGCATCAACGAAAAGTGTTTTACCCGCCGAAAAAGCGCTTCCAGACGGTGATCTAACTGCCAGTGTTCGCCAAGCTTGAACAGCCGCTCCCAAATCATCACCAGCAGTAATGTAAACAGCGTCATTTCATCTCCTTATTTGACGTTACCTCGACCGAATGGCGAAAACGCGCCCAGTCAAATGCAGGACCAGGGTCAGTTTTACGTTCCGGTGCAATATCACAATGTCCCGTCATATGATCAGCAATTGCCGGCCACGCGCGAACCAGGGTATCAGTAATCGCAGTAAGCTGTTGATATTGCTTATCAGTATAGGGCAGCGTATCGGTGCCCTCCAGCTCAATACCAATGGAAAAATCGTTGCAGCGCTCGCGCCCCTGATACAAAGAAACACCAGCATGCCAGGCTCGCTTATCAAAAGGAACATACTGCACGATTTCACCATCACGGCGAATAAGACAATGCGCTGAAACTCGCAGATGCGCGATACCCGCGAAGTACGGATGAGCTTCAGCGTCCAGCTTTCCAGTAAACAACGCATCAATCCATGGCCCACCAAATTCACCTGGCGGCAGACTGATGTTATGCACCACCAGCAGCGAAGGTGTTTCATCCTCCGGTCGGCAATCGAAATGTGGGGAAGGAACGTGCTTTACACCCACCAGCCAGCCGTTTTTTAGCTGCATTCGCGGTCTCCTTAGAGTGGTACTTGAGGTCGCATCAATGTAGCATGTTTCGACATTAACTAAGCCATTTCGGAGTTTTATCATGCCACCTCGCCGTTACAACCCTGACCGCCGACGTGACGAGCTTCTCGAACGTATTAACCTTGATATTCCAGAAGCCGTTTCCCAGGCTCTGCGCGAAGATCTCGGTGGTGATGTTGACCCCAATAACGATATAACCGCGCAATTGCTGGATGCTGAACATCGTTCTCATGCCGTTGTAATCACCCGTGAAGATGGCGTTTTCTGTGGTAAGCGCTGGGTCGAAGAGGTCTTTACTCAGTTAGGAGGCGACGTAAAAGTGGTCTGGCACGTGGAAGATGGCCAGACAGTAACTGCCGATCAGCCACTTTTTGAATTGACCGGTCCGTCACGCGTGCTGTTAACCGGCGAGCGTACTGCGTTGAATTTTGTGCAAACACTCTCGGGCGTTGCCAGCGAAGTACGAACTTATGTCGACTTGCTGGCAGGAACCCAAACGCAATTGCTTGATACCCGAAAAACCCTGCCAGGGCTGCGAACTGCACTGAAATACGCCGTATTGTGCGGTGGCGGAAGCAACCACCGTCTCGGGCTATCGGATGCATTCCTGATTAAAGAAAACCACATCATCTCTTCCGGCTCTATCCGTCAGGCAGTAGAAAAGGCTTTCTGGTTCCATCCGGATGTTCCTGTGGAAGTCGAGGTTGAATCGCTGGAGGAGCTGGAACAAGCGCTGCACGCCGGAGCGGACATTATCATGCTCGATAACTTCACCGTTCAGGATATGCGCCAGGCTGTTGCAATCACTCAAGGTAAAGCGCAGCTGGAAGTTTCCGGTAACGTCACCAAAGAAACTATCCGTAAATTTGCCGAAACTGGCGTCGATTTTATCTCGGTTGGCGCACTGACCAAGCATATCCGCGCACTCGATCTCTCCATGCGTTTCCGCTAATTCCTGACAGGCAGAGGACGTAAAAAAAACTCTGCCTTTTTCTTCTTCTTTCGTCACTGCTCGCATTTTCTTTGTGACTTCCTGCAAACCTATTAAAACCCCTGGAACCCTGCTTCCTGATACCTGAAATCGCCCTCGCCTGAGTGATTTAAACGGAGCAAAGTGCCGCCATCTCAATCAGGAGCGGCACATGAACAAACAACAAGGATTCACACTTATTGAGCTGATGGTCGTCATCGGCATTATTGCGATTCTTAGCGCCATTGGTATTCCTGCGTATCAGGGTTACTTACGCAAAGCTGCGCTCACCGACATGTTGCAAACCTTTGTCCCTTATCGCACTGCGGTAGAGCTTTGTGCGATTGAACGAGGGGGAATCAGTGAGTGCGATGCCGGCAGCAATGGTATTCCCTCGCCGAAAACCACGCGCTACGTGAGCGGTATGAGCATTGAACAAGGCGTTATCACACTTACAGGACAAGAAAGTCTGAACGGGCTCACCGTTTCGCTAACTCCTCGCTGGAGTGATGCGGAAGGTGTGGAAGGTTGGTCACGAACTTGTGCAGCAACCAACGGTGGTTCCCTCCAACAAGCATGCGAAGAAGTGTTCCGCTTTGATAACAATCAGGCGGTAAATTAAACCATGATCAATCAGCAGATCCTCGCACTCTGTAACCAGTATCAGGCGTTATTGCTTGCAGAAGATCCAGCGCTACATATCGCTATTGCCCCTAACCCACCGGCTCAGTTCTTTGAAGCTTTACGTTTCATCTGCGATAAACCGGTCAACGTCGAATACTGGCCGACTGAGCAACTCGAAAAAGCCCGGCATTCACGACTACCCACCAGCCCGGATGAACCGCAAGAAAACACAGCGCCAGTTGTACAACTGCTCGAGGAAACGCTGCTAAAAGCGATACAACTGAGAGCATCAGATATTCACTTTGAGCCCATGGAGCAAGGGTATCAGATTCGTTTTCGCGTCGATGGTGTGTTGCAATTGCAGCCCCTGCTGCCCACGCATCTGGCGGCACCACTAACCGCACGGCTAAAAGTTCTAGGTAATCTTGATATCGCGGAGCGTCGACTTCCGCAGGACGGGCAAATGGCGATAGAAATTGAGCAACATAAATGTTCATTTCGCATCGCAACCTTGCCGGTCTATCACGGCGAAAAAGTTGTCTTACGTTTAATGTCACAGACAGAACAAACTTTTGAGTTAACGCAGTTGGGCATGTCGTCTGACGACTGCACCCGATTTCAGCGTGCGCTTGCCAATCCACAAGGCATGATTCTGGTCACTGGCCCCACAGGAAGTGGAAAAACCATCACGCTTTACAGCGCTTTGAAAATCCTCAACCAGATATCGAGCAATGTGTGTAGCGTTGAAGACCCGATAGAAATCCCGATGCATGGGCTTAATCAAACGCAAATTAACAGTAAAGCGGGGCTGAGTTTTCAGAGCGTGTTACGCGCATTACTGCGCCAGGACCCGGATATCATCATGGTGGGTGAAATCCGGGATGGAGATACCGCAGAGATAGCTATCAAAGCCGCGCAAACCGGGCATCTGGTGCTTTCAACGTTGCATACCAATTCCACGGCTGAAACAGTCGTGCGACTTGAACAAATGGGCGTCGAGCGCTGGATGCTGGCTTCTGCGTTAAACATCGTGGTGGCACAACGATTAGTACGTAAACTCTGTCCCCACTGCAAGCAGCAACTCCCTGACGACATCATGCTTCCCTCAACACTTTGGGGAAATGCTCTGCCCCATTGGCGGGCGGTTGGCTGCAAAAGGTGTTATTGCGGTTTCTACGGTCGAAGCGCTTTGTTTGAAATACTCCTTGTCGACCCTTCTCTACAATCAGCGATCGCTCGGGGCATTTCTGCAACCGAGATCGAGACCCTGGCACGCAAACTCGGTATGAAAACCCTTTTCGAACGTGGCTGCGAGGCTGTAGAACAAGGACTCACGACAATAGAGGAGCTATACCGGGTACTTGGTGTTCCCCATGGCTAAGTTTGTTCTCTGGCGCTGGAAAGCCGTCGATCAGCATGGCCAGATGCAACAAGGCGCTTTGCTGGCTGATGATGTTGCCTCAGTTAGTGAGCAATTGCTTAATGCCAATCTTCAACTTTTGCAACTGCGAAAAACATCCAGTGTTCGCAGCGGTTGCTGGCATATTCAGCAAAAAATCCAGGTTTTTCGCCAACTCGCTACGCTGCTTCAGGCGGGAATATCATTATCTGACGGGCTGTTACTCATAGCCCAGCAGCATCCATTCGATGAATGGATGCTGCTGAAAGACCTGGAACAACGCGTATCTAACGGTATCCCCTTTTCCTCGGCATTACAGCAATGGCCGGGAGTTTTTCCCGCGCTATTTATCGCTCTGATTCATATTGGCGAGTTAACAGGGAAGCTGGATGAATGCTGTAAACGGCTGGCTGACCAGCAAGAAAAGCTCTACCGACTGCGCAAAAAAGTGATGAAAGCACTGCGATACCCACTGTTTATTATGGTAGTCGCGCTGGTAGTGACTGTCGGAATGATGGGTTTTGTACTGCCTGAGTTTGCCAATATCTACCGCTCTTTCAATGCTCCATTACCGGCAATTACGCTAGCTGTAATGGCTGTTTCGCATTGGGTAACGACGCAAGGGGTATGGTGGTTCCTGGCAGGTAGTGTACTCGTATCAAGTGGTTATTTTTTGCGAAAGAAAAAACCACACTGGCAAGAATATGAACAGAAACTATTGCTGCGTATTCCTCTTGTTGCCCCCCTTTGGCGAGGGCAAATTCTAAGTCAAATCTACACCACATTATCATTGGCTCAACAGGCAGGGATCCCGCTATTACAAGGCCTCGAAGCGGTTGAAAACACCCTAACGCAATTGATGTGGAAAAAGATTATCTCGCAGATAAGCGTCAAAGTGACTGAGGGTATTCCGCTTTGGCATGCGCTCTCACAGAGTGGATGCTTTACATCTTTGTGCTGCCAGCTTGTGCGTATCGGGGAGGAATCAGGAGCTTTAGATTTGATGCTGGAAAAACTCGCAACCTGGCATCATAGCCATACCGAAGAACTGGCA
The DNA here is from genome assembly GCF_000735355.1 of Buttiauxella agrestis ATCC 33320. Lineage (GTDB taxonomy): Bacteria > Pseudomonadota > Gammaproteobacteria > Enterobacterales > Enterobacteriaceae > Buttiauxella > Buttiauxella agrestis. Next base: position 70,660 of record NZ_JMPI01000014.1, on the reverse strand, counting down.
GATAACCTTGCCGCTGCTCTTGAGCCAATAATGATGTTAGTTGTGGGAGTGATCATTGGAACGCTGGTCATCGCGATGTATTTGCCGATTTTCCAGTTAGGAGATGCGATGAGTGCAGGATGACGGCGTGGACGAAGCCACGCCGACTATCGTCAATAGCTTAGAGGCTATTGAAAACTCGGTTTTCCTGCTCATTCACACGAATGAAGGTGGTGCGTTTGGTCAGCTCTTTCAAACGAGAAGCACCAACATAAGTACAGGCAGAACGCAGGCCGCCCAAAATGTCGCGAGCGGTGTTTTCTACAGGGCCACGCAATGGCAGCTTAACGGTTTTGCCTTCAGCAGCACGGTATTTTGCAACACCACCCACGTGGCGAGTCATTGCAGACTCGGAGCTCATGCCGTAGAACAGCATGAATTTCTCACCGTTTTCTTCAACGATTGTGCCGCCGCTTTCGTCATGACCTGCCAACATACCGCCCAGCATCACGAAATCTGCGCCGCCACCGAAGGCTTTAGCCACATCGCCAGGCATAGTACAACCGCCGTCGCTAACAATCTGGCCACCAAGGCCATGCGCTGCATCAGCACATTCAATAACAGCGGAAAGCTGCGGGTAGCCAACACCAGTTTTGACACGAGTGGTACAAACGGAACCCGGACCGATACCGACTTTGACGATGTCCGCGCCGGAAAGAACCAGCTCTTCGCACATTTCACCCGTCACAACGTTACCTGCACAGATAACTTTATTTGGCCACGCATCACGCGCTTTGGAAACGAACTGAGTGAAGTGCTCAGAATAACCATTTGCCACATCGATGCAGATAAATTGCAGCGCTGGGTTAAGGTTCAGAATTTGTTTGGTTTTCTCGAAATCAGCGTCTGATGTACCAGTTGAAACCATGACAAATTTCAGGATGTTTTCTGGCGTGGATTTCACGAAGTCGCTCCACTCTTCAAAAGAGTAGTGCTTATGAACGGCGGTGAGGATATCAAACGAAGCCAGTGCCTTGGCCATGCCGAATGTACCAACGGTGTCCATGTTAGCAGCAATGATCGGAACACCTGACCATGCAATACCGGAGTGTTTGAAAGTGAACTGGCGCTCAAGCTCTACATCAGAGCGGCTTTTCAGAGTGGAACGTTTTGGACGAATAAGAACGTCTTTAAAACCTAACTTCAAATCTTCTTCAATACGCATGTTGCAGATTCCTGGGTCGAATGGCGAAGGACGCGTGAACGCAATTGGTGATTTAGACACCAATTCCAGTGACGCTATCATACGCACTATTAATACCGCTGCAAGACTGCGAAAACAGTCTTTTTTACGCTACAATCGTTAAAATTTACCTAAGAAATGTGTAATCGCTTTAGGGTCTGGTTTTTATGGTTTATACGGTGGCATTAACGGGTGGGATTGGCAGCGGAAAAAGCACTGTCGCTGATAACTTTTCCCGATTAGGTATTACCGTTGTCGACGCGGATATCATTGCGCGCCAGGTCGTTGAGCCAGGACAGTCTGCCCTTAACATTATTTCTGAACATTTCGGTCCAGAGATCCTCTTTCAGGATGGCACTCTGAATCGCCGGGTTCTTCGTGAAAGAATCTTTTCTTCTCCAGCGGAAAAGCAGTGGCTTAATGCTTTACTGCACCCGCTTATTCATCAGCGAACCCAAACTGAAATCAACCAGGCACTATCTCCTTATGTACTATGGGTTGTTCCGTTATTAGTCGAAAATAATCTGCAACAAAAAGCCGATCGCGTTTTGGTCGTTGATGTGTCGCCAGAAGTGCAAATCGCACGTACTATTGCGCGCGATAAAGTCAGTCGTGAACATGCACAACAAATTATCGCTGCACAAGCGACACGCGAGGCACGTTTGAACGCTGCCGATGATGTAATTAATAATGATGGTGCCCCCGAAAAGGTGGCCGCACATGTTGACCGTCTGCACCGCCAGTACCTGGAATTGGCGTCGCAGGCCGCACAGCAGGAAAATGAATAATGAGCACCCAGATTCTTTTTGAGCACCCATTGAATGAAAAAATGCGTACCTGGCTGCGTATCGAGTTCTTAATTCAACAACTCGAAAGTTCATTACCGGTAGAGAACACTTCCAAAGCGCTACACTTCTTCCGCAACGTCGGCGATCTGCTGGATGTCTTTGAGCGCGGTGAAATTCGTACCGATATTCTTAAAGAGCTTGAGCGCCAGCAGCGCAAATTACTGAGTTGGGCGGAAGTTCCGGGTGTAGATATGCAGCGAATCGACTCACTGCGTAGCCAACTTAAAGAACATGGCAGCCTGTTAATGGCGGCGCCACGTTTAGGACAGGCTTTGCGCGAAGATCGTCTGATTGCCCTGGTTCGTCAGCGTCTTAGCATTCCTGGCGGATGCTGTAGCTTTGATTTACCGACATTGCATATCTGGCTGTATTCCCCGCAAGCACAGCGTGATGCACAGATTAATCAGTGGTTGGCGAGTCTGCAGCCGTTAAAACAATCTTTGAATCTGGTGTTGGATATTATTCGTAATTCTGCTCCATTCCGTAAGCAAACAAGCTTGAATGGTTTTTATCAGGATAACGGCGATGACGCCGATTTGTTGCGGTTAAAGCTGGATTTGTCTTGTCAGTTGTACCCGCAGGTATCTGGTCATAAAAGCCGTTTTGCGATCCGTTTCTTACCACTTGATAGCGAAAATGGGGTCATCCCCGAACGTCTTGATTTCGAACTTGCATGCTGCTGAGGAGCTAACGTGTCTGAATCCATTAGTGTAAATTGCCCTGGCTGCGGTAAAACAGTTATCTGGAATGAAACTAGCCCGTACCGACCATTTTGTAGCAAACGCTGCCAGCTGATTGATTTAGGTGAATGGGCCGCCGAGGAAAAACGAATTCCGAGCAGCGGCGATTTGTCAGACAGCGACGGCTGGAGTGAAGAAGACCTGCGTTAACGTTGCTGTCGTTCGTCAATGACTAGTTTGGTAATAACCGGTTCATTGGCTGGTGGAAAATCTGCAGCCACCAGCGCATTTTGCGCAATCCATTGACCCGGTTGTCCTTCTTTACCCCACGGCTCGCCTTCCCAACTTTCCACCAGGAAAAACCACAACGTGATATGCCTGTCCGGGAACTGATAGGCTAGTTTCTCAAACAGCGTAAATTCAGTCGCTGTAATACCTGTTTCTTCCTGAAGTTCACGGACTAACGCCTGCTCTGGCGTTTCACCCGCTTCGATTTTCCCACCGGGAAATTCAAGCTTGTTCGCCATATGAGCATCAGCGGCTCGCTGGGTAATAAAAATTTCGCTCTTAGGGTTACGGATAATGCCCACGGCGATTTCTAGTTGTTTCATTTTTGTGCAGGTGCTCCATATAAAAAAGGCGCAGCAAGCTGCGCCTTTATCGACAATTAAGTGCTTAGCTTAAACGGCCATGACACTGTTTGTATTTTTTACCGGAACCACATGGGCATGGATCGTTACGGCCCACTTTGCGTTCACCCGTTTCTGAAGCCAACTCTTGTGCGGCGATCGTCTCGTCATCCTGGTGACTCAGTTGCTGCATCTGCGCTAAACGCTCAGCTTCTTCTCGGCGTTGTTGCTCCATCGCTTCTACTTCTTCAGGCATACGAACCTGTACTTTGCTCAGTGTACTGATCACTTCATATTTCAGAGCTTCGAGCATAGATGCAAACATGGCGAAAGATTCACGCTTGTATTCTTGCTTAGGATCTTTTTGCGCGTAGCCACGTAAGTGAATACCCTGACGCAGATAATCCATGGCCGCCAAATGCTCTTTCCAAAGCGAATCAAGAGTTTGCAGCATGACGCCTTTTTCGAAGTGACGCATCATTTCAATGCCAACCACTTCTTCTTTACGCTTATACACTTCGATAGCGTTTTCCAAAATACGCTCGCGCAGTGTTTCTTCGTGCAGCTCAGGCTCTTTATCCAGCCACTCTTTAATTGGCAGTTCAAGATCGAAATCGTTTTTCAGACGCTCTTCCAGACCTTCAACATCCCACATTTCTTCCAGGGATTGTGGTGGAATATGCGCATCAATAGTCACTTTGAACACATCTTCGCGAATGCTGTTGATGGTTTCGCTTACGTCGCTCACATCCAGTAATTCGTTACGCTGGGTGTAAATGGCACGACGCTGATCGTTCGCCACATCATCATATTCAAGAAGTTGTTTACGGATATCAAAGTTACGGCTTTCAACTTTACGCTGTGCGTTAGCAATCGCTTTAGTAACCCATGGGTGTTCAATCGCTTCACCCGGTTTCATACCCAGTTTGCGCATCATGCCGGAGACACGATCCGATGCGAAAATACGCATCAGTGAATCTTCCATCGACAGATAGAAACGAGATGAACCCGCATCCCCCTGGCGACCAGAACGGCCACGCAACTGGTTATCGATACGACGAGATTCGTGACGTTCAGTACCGATAATATGCAGACCGCCAGATGCCAGAACTGCGTCATGACGAATCTGCCAGTCAGCTTTAATTTGTGCAATTTGCTCTGGAGTTGGGTTCTCAAGCTCAGCCACTTCTGACTGCCAGCTGCCACCCAACACGATATCCGTACCACGACCCGCCATGTTAGTTGCAATTGTCACGGCTGCCGGATAGCCGGCCTGAGCAACAATGCCTGCTTCGTTGGCGTGGAATTTGGCGTTCAGAACGTTGTGCTTGATACCCGCTTTGGTCAGTTCAGCAGAAACGACTTCCGATTTCTCGATAGAAATCGTACCCACCAGCACTGGCTGGCCATTAGTGGTACGTTCTTTAATATCTTCGATAATCGCCGCAATTTTATCCATTTCAGTCATGTAGACCAAATCTGGCATGTCTTTACGAATCATTGGGCGGTTAGTTGGCACAACGATGGTATCGAGTTTGTAGATAGAGCTGAATTCGAAGGCTTCGGTGTCCGCAGTACCCGTCATACCTGCCAGTTTTTCATACAGGCGGAAGTAGTTCTGGAAGGTAATAGAGGCCAGAGTCTGGTTTTCGTTCTGGATATCCACACCTTCTTTGGCTTCAACAGCCTGGTGCAGGCCATCAGACCAACGACGACCTTGCATGGTACGGCCTGTGTGCTCATCAACGATGATGACTTCGCCATCTTTTACGATGTAGTCAACGTCACGGGTGAACAATACGTGTGCGCGCAGCGCGGCAGTCACGTGGTGCATCAGCATAATGTTAGTTGGGGAGTACAATGACTCGCCTTCTTCCATGATACCTTCGCGTACCAGTAACTCTTCAACCAGTACCAGACCGCGTTCAGTAATGTTTACCTGACGAGATTTTTCGTCAACGGAGAAGTGACCTTCACCCTGGAAAGTATCTGAATCTTCTTTTTCCTGACGGATCAGGCTTGGGATGATTTCGTTTACTTTGCGGTACATCTCAGAGCTATCTTCAGCCGGGCCGGAGATGATCAGTGGAGTACGCGCTTCATCGATAAGGATTGAGTCAACCTCATCCACCAACGCATAGTGCAGTTTGCGCTGTACGCGTTCTTCAGGGCTGAACGCCATGTTGTCACGCAGGTAGTCAAAACCGTATTCGTTGTTAGTACCGTAAGTAATGTCTGCCGCATACGCTTCGCGTTTTGCCGGTGCAGGCATGCCAGGCAAGTTGATGCCGACACTCAGGCCAAGGTACTCAAACAACGGACGGTTGTTTTCCGCATCACGCTGGGCCAGATAGTCGTTCACGGTAACAACGTGAACACCACGACCGCTTAATGCGTTCAGGTATGCAGGTAGAGTTGCAGTCAGGGTTTTACCTTCACCTGTACGCATTTCCGCGATACAACGATCATTCAGTACCATACCGCCAAGAAGCTGTACGTCGAAGTGACGCATACCGAACACACGCTTACTTGCTTCCCGAACCACAGCAAAAGCTTCTGGGATCAGGTTTTCCAGCACTTCGCCTTTTTCTAGGCGCGCACGGAATTCACCGGTTTTTGCTTTTAATTCGTCATCGGAAAGCTTTTCAATTTCCGGTTCCATGCTGTTGATAAGAGTTACAACTTTACGCATACGACGTAGTGTACGGTCGTTACGGCTACCGAAAACTTTAGTTAATAATTTGATTAGCATAATAAATTCTCAAACGCCTACCGTCAGGGTAGAGCTAAAATAACGTTATAATTAAAGGGAATGGTTTTAGCTGAGGCGTAGTGGACCGGCGCGAATACCGTGAACCTGGCTAATCCAGATGGCAGGACTAAAAGTCTCGACAGCTGGCGGTTGCCAAAGCGCAATGTGGCGCACAATTACGGGCGGTTTGCTTTCCTGGGTGAGTAACGCGGTGAGCGTATCCAGTAAAGCGAGTTTATGTGCCTGAAGTGGCAAGCTCTCTTCCGCGACCGGTAGTGTTTGAGGCACCATAGCAAAAGAAAGGTGGCGTATTACTGTACGAATCGCATGTTGATGCCAGTAATCGACACTAAATGATGGTCGTCGGGTACTTTCCTGCAATAATGCCAGACTATTAAAGCTGACTTTGTTCAGGTAGTCGTGACTGCTGGTAGAGGTTTCTGCCGGGGCTGTAGGTTCGGTATTTTGGCTGAGCGCAGGCATGCCAAAACTCGCCGCGACCATCCCCAATAAGAGATGCGGCCAGAAATAACGTCTGCCAAACTGTCGCCAACGATTTAGAATACCAATCACTTTTTCCGCCGGAGCATTATGTATGCGTGATAGTCGCCCACAATCTTTAGATCATTTGTTCGATGATGCTGGTGCCGAAAGCGTGCTGCAAAACGTGCAACAACGTGCCACTGCGCTACTTCGGCTCAACAGGGCGGTGAAAGGAATATTACCCGCTCAACTACATCCCTGGTGCCGGGTCGCAAATTTTCGACAAGGCATTCTCGTACTTGAAACTGCAAATGCTAGCTGGCTGATGCGCTTACGCTATGAACAAGCCACACTATTAAGTGCATTACGTGCGCAAATATTACCATCATTGACATCAATCGACATCAGGATTAATCCATCACTGGCTGCAATTGGGCAAGAATCAGTACAAGAAAACAGCATTCAGACAGCGAAAGGTAAAACTGAAGGAGTTAACAGAGTGTTGAGCCAGCAAAGTGCTGAGGCATTAAGAATGGTGGCTGAACGTAGCCCTGAGAAATTGAAGGCAATAATAGAACGACTGGCATCATTGGCCGGAGAGAGTACCAATGAAACCAGTCGCAATAAATAATTCTGGTGTTATGCCAGAACCATTTTTGGTGCTTTGAACGCTAACGGAAGTTCGGCATCGTCTTCGAAGGTTGCCCATTCCCAGGCTTCCTGCTTCGCCAGAACCGCCTGAAGCAATTTGTTATTCAGTGCATGACCTGACTTATAGGCGGTAAACGCGCCGATAATGTTATGGCCGCACATGAACAAGTCACCAATCGCATCGAGCATTTTGTGACGAACGAATTCGTCTTCAAAACGCAAACCGTCTTCGTTCAGTACGCGATAATCGTCAACAACGATGGCACAATCGAAGCTGCCGCCCAGGCACAAACCACGGGACTGCAGATATTCGATATCACGCATGAAACCGAAAGTACGAGCACGACTGATCTGGCGCATAAATGCGTCGGCAGAAAAGTTCATGCTGTAACGTTGAGTACTGGCATCAATCGCCGGGTGGTTAAAGTCGATGGTGAAATCCAACGAGAAACCATTGTACGGCTTGAATTCAGCCCATTTGTCGCCGTCTTCAACGCGAACCGTTTCTTTGACGCGTACAAATTTCTTCGCACAGTTTAATTCGTCAATCCCGGCATCAAGCAGCAGGTAGACGAATGGCGCTGCACTACCGTCCATAATTGGGATTTCTGGGGCATTGACTTCAATAATGATGTTATCAATACCTAACCCAGCCAGGGCGGCGTTCAGGTGCTCAACGGTAGAAATCCGCACATCGTGCTCGTTCACCAAGCAAGTACAGAGCATGGTATCACGCACAGATTTGGCATCTGCCGGAAAATCTACCGGAGGATTCAAGTCGGTGCGACGATAGATGACCCCGGTATTTGCCGGCGCAGGGCGCAACGTCAGTGTGACTTTCTTGCCGGTATGTAAACCGACGCCAGTCGCCTGAACGATACGTTTTAATGTCCTTTGTTTGATCATCGTATAATCTCGCCAAATTACCTATCCAACCGAAGTGTATATCACAATCGGTGGACCAGTTTAGCACAAAGAGCGGAGATCCCCAACTTCCGGTTTATTCTTAATCAGCTTGCTTGCGCAAAAACGCTGGAATATCCAGATAATCAGGCTCTTTCGTCGTTTGTGGCGTGTTGTCGTTAACTACTTTGGCAGCAGGTTTTTGCTCTTGCTGAAGCGGAGCCATACCGTGCTGCTGGTAGCGATCCATGACAGGTTGCTGAGTTTGTTTGTTGGTCACCAGGGTGATTTCTGGACGTTTGTCCATACCAATACCGGTTGCAACAACAGTAACACGCAGTTCGTCGTTCATCTCTGGGTCCAGAGAAGTACCGATAACCACAGTCGCGTTATCAGATGCGAATGCACGAATGGTGTTCCCGACTGTTTCAAATTCGTCCAGACGCAGGTCGAAGCCAGCAGTAATGTTGACCAGAACACCACGTGCGCCAGAAAGATCGATATCTTCCAACAGCGGGCTGGAAATTGCCATTTCAGCAGCTTCTTCTGCACGGTCTTCACCACTTGCAACACCAGAGCCCATCATGGCATAACCCATTTCGGACATTACGGTGCGCACGTCTGCGAAGTCGACGTTCATCAGACCCGGACGGGTAATCAACTCTGCGATACCCTGCACTGCGCCTTTCAGTACATCGTTTGCTGCGCCAAAAGCGTCAAGCAAAGAGATACCGCGACCCAGTACTTTCAGTAATTTGTCGTTAGGAATGGTGATCAAGGAGTCAACATGCTTAGACAGCTCGGCAATACCCTGCTCCGCGAAAGCCATGCGCTTCTTGCCTTCAAAGTTGAAAGGCTTGGTCACGACGGCAACGGTCAGAATGCCTAAGTCTTTAGCAACTTCAGCCACGACAGGTGCTGCACCTGTACCAGTACCGCCACCCATACCTGCGGCGATAAATACCATGTCTGCGCCTTCAAGGGCTGCACGTAACGCGTCACGGTCTTCTTCCGCAGCGGTACGACCCACTTCAGGGTTCGCTCCAGCACCCAGACCTTTGGTAATTCCATTACCAATCTGGATTGTCTGGCCTACAGCAGTTTTGCGTAACGCCTGAGCGTCGGTATTCACTGCAAAGAATTCAACACCCTCGATGCGCTCACGCACCATGTGTTCAACGGCATTGCCGCCGCCACCACCGACGCCGATGACTTTAATCACCGCGTCGTTGGTCAGTTCCATAGGTTCAAACATAGTTTCTCTCCGTTTTGTGCCTGTCGCCTGAGACCACTAATTTTGTCTGGTCTCTTATAAAAATTAAAACTCTTTTCTCAGCCAGCTGTTGATTCGCTTAATCCATGAGCCGACAGAGGAGCGTTTTTCCACTTCTGCTTCACCACTGAGATGTGTTTCTTTCCCGTAGTGCAGCAAGCCGACTGCTGTGGAGTAATAAGACTCCTGGGCATAATCAGTCAGGCCTGTAATATTTAACGGTTGTCCAATACGAACTTGTGTATGGAACACACGTTGCGCACAGGCTGCCAGCCCTTCAATTTGCGCCGCGCCGCCCGTTAGTACAATCCCCGCCGCCAGGTGGTGCTTCACACCTTGCTGGCGAAGTTGTTCTTGTAATTGCAAAATCTCTTCGTTTACCAGATTCAGAAGTTCGGTATAACGTGGCTCGATAACTTCTGCGAGCGTCTGGCGTTGCAGGCTACGTGGCGGACGCCCGCCTACGCTTGGCACTTCCACGTTTTCATCTTTACCGACAATCGAACCCAGAGCGCAGCCATGACGCACTTTAATGGCTTCTGCATCACTCGGTGGTGTGCCGAAGGCATAAGCGATATCACTGGTCACCACGTTCCCTGCATAAGGAATAACTTTGGTGTGGCGCAACGCGCCGCCAGTGTAGACCGCGATATCCATTGTACCACCACCGACATCGACTACGCAGACCCCTAATTCACGCTCATCTTCAGTCAAAACTGCATAGCTTGCTGCAAGTCCTGCAAAGATCAGTTGGTCAACTTTCAGACCACATCGTTCAACAGCTTTGACGATGTTTTTAGCCATGTCGTTATGGCAGGTAATCAAGTGCACTTTAGCCTGCATGCGCACACCAGATAAACCTACAGGATTTTTGATGCCTTCCTGGTAGTCAATTGCATATTCTTGCGGGATTACGTGCAAAACACGATGTTCGTCACGTACGCGTACTGATTTCGCGGTGTGAACAACGTTCTCTACATCTTCCTGCGTCACTTCTTCTTCGGAAATTGGCACCATGCCAATCTCGTTTTGACAGCTAATATGTTTACCTGACAGCGCAAGGTAGACCGAAGATATCTGGCAATCCGCCATTAATTCGGCCTGATCAATCGCGCGCTGAACGCATTTTACGACTGATTCGAGATCGTTTACGCCACCTTTGTCCATACCACGCGATGGGCAACTACCCACGCCAATAATATTGACCATACCGTCAGGCAGAACTTCCCCTACTAAAGCGGCAACCTTTGCGGTACCGATCTCCAGTCCTACTACCAGTTTTCTGTCCGTCGCCTTGATCATTGTTATTCTGCCTGTGCCTGATTCTGTTGCTGATTAGGATTAGATTCCTCTACGGGAGCGGGCTGCCAACCTACTGCCGCGCCGGAGTCATAACGCAGGTCGACATAACTAATCCTTTTATTGTCGGCTTGCTCTTGCTGCTGCAGAACCGGGTAAAGTTCTACAAAACGACTCAGGCGTTTCATTGTTTCGCCCCGACCTAAATTAAGTTTGATGCCATTATTTAGCGTCAATTGCCAGGAGCGCCGAGCGGTCATTGCCGCTTCTTTCAACGTAAATTTATCCTTTGCCAGCACGTCGCCCATTGCGCGGTAACCTTGCAAGACTTCACCTTCACTGCCTTCTGGCCCGGATAACATAGGTAAAGTCTGCTTTGTGGCTCTTTCTGCTGGAACACTGAACGCATTTCCTTGCGCATCAATCATATGTTGATCATTCCAGCGCGCTATAGGCACATATTCAACCAGATGAATCTTCAATTCGTCTGGCCATTGCTTTCTCACGCTCGCCTGCTTGATCCATGGCAAACGTTCAATTTGCTGCTGGATGATATTCACATCCTGGGTCATAAAGGTGCCCGGTGGCCCCAGTGCCAGAATTGACTGGCGAATATCATCGTTACGGGTGTAATGCCGTTCACCAGTAACCACTAACTTAGACAATGGCAACCGCTGTGCATCTTCCATCCAGCCGACCACAATCCAGCCGCCGATAAATACCGTAAACAGTACTGCGCTCAGGAAAATAATCCCGGCCAGTCGCCCACCGTTACTGCGACGAGAACTGGTTTCTTCTTCTTCCTGGCGATTACGCGCATTCAGAGCTGCTTGCGACATATCAGTCTGCCAACTCCAGAATCCGCACTACCAGTTGCGAGAATGTCATCCCAGCCTGACGTGCCGCCATTGGCACCAGACTGTGGCTGGTCATGCCCGGAGAAGTGTTCACTTCCAGTAAGTAAAACTGGCCGTCACTATCCAGCATGACGTCTACGCGTCCCCAACCGCTGCACCCCAAAACTTGCCAGGCTTGCAGCACTAAAGCCTGTAATTCTTGCTCGCGTTGTTCGATTAAACCACCCGGGCAGAAATATTGTGTCTCATCAGAGAGATACTTCGCCTCATAATCATAGAAAATTCCAGCGGGTTGGATACGAATTGACGGTAATATTTCTTCGCCAACAATCGCAACCGTGTACTCAGGGCCACTGAGCCACTTCTCGATCAGAATTTCTTCGTCGTGTTCAAAGGCCAATTCAAGCGCTGCAGGCAGGGCTGAAACATTATCAACCTTAGACATACCCACGCTTGAGCCTTCACGGCTTGGCTTAACGATGACTGGCATCCCTAAGCCTGCAATCTGTTCTACTGTGGTTGCAGAAATACCGGCTTCGACATCACGGCGCGTGAGTGCAACCCACGGAGCGACAGGTAAATCAGCACCTTTCCACAGCAATTTGGTACGCAGCTTATCCATGGAGATAGATGAAGCCATCACGCCGCTGCCGGTATAAGGCAATTTCAGAAATTCCAGCAACCCTTGCAGGGTGCCGTCTTCTCCACCACGGCCGTGTAAGGCAATGAAGACTTTGTCGAAACCCTGCGCTTTCAGCTCAGTGACTGGTGTGTCTTTCGGGTCAACTTCGTGCGCATCAATTCCAGCTTCACGCAGGCCTGCGAGTACCGCAGCACCTGATTGCAATGACACCTCACGCTCAGCGGAAGTCCCGCCCAGCAGGACAGCGATTTTCTCAGCCATGTTGGTCTCCCTCCTTAGTGTGGGACTGCAATTTGCATTCAGCCAGGTTTCTGGCAACTTTCCCGACATTTCCTGCACCTTGCACCAGGATCAAATCATTTCCCGACAAGATCGGAGACAACATATCAGCGATCTGGTTCGCATCCGGCACCAGAATGGGATCAACTTTTCCGCGTCCACGGATAGTACGGCACAATGAACGGCTGTCAGCGCCAGGAATAGCCGCTTCACCCGCAGCATAAACGTCCAGCATCAACAAGGAATCCACTTGCGACAATACGTTAGCAAAGTCGTCGTACAAATCACGGGTACGCGTATAACGGTGCGGCTGGAAGATCATCACCAGATTTTTATCCGGCCAACCTGCACGAGCCGCTTTAATTGTGGCATCCACTTCTGTCGGATGGTGACCGTAGTCATCCACCAGCATGGCACTGCCTTCTTTACCATTTACTGGCGCTAACGGATATTCACCGAGGAAATCAAAGCGACGCCCGGTTCCCTGGAAGCTCTCCAGCGCGCGCAGAATGTCCTCGTCATCAATGCCTTCTTCTGTCGCAACAGAGACCGCTGCCGCCGCGTTTAATGCGTTGTGGCGGCCCGGCGCATTCAGCGTCACATGCAGAGCAGGTTTATCCTGACGCACAATCGTGAAATGCCCTTGCGGCCCTTTCTGCTGGTAGTTTTCAATGCGAACATCTGCATCTTCGCTGAAACCGTAAGTGGTGATCTTGCGACCCACACGTGGCAGCAATTCACGAATAACTGGATCGTCTACACACATCACAGCCAGACCATAAAACGGCAGGTTGTGCAGGAAGTTAATAAACGTCTGCTTTAAATTCTCGAAGTCGCCCTGGTAGGTATCCATGTGGTCAGCTTCGATATTCGTTACCACTGAAACCATCGGTTGCAGATGAAGGAATGACGCATCACTTTCATCTGCTTCAGCAATCAGATAACGGCTGTGACCCAGGCGAGCATGGGTTCCCGCGGCTTTAACCAGGCCACCGTTCACAAAAGTAGGATCAAGCCCTGCTTCTGCATAAATACTGGAAACCATCGCCGTAGTGGTTGTTTTGCCGTGCGTACCCGCAATAGCGATGCCGTGACGAAAACGCATCAACTCGGCCAGCATTTCAGCACGACGAATAACCGGGATACGCGCTTCATGAGCGGCAACAATTTCCGGGTTATCCATTGAGATTGCGGTGGATACCACCACAACGCTCGCATCCAACACATTTTCAGGGCGATGGTTGAAATAAATCGTGGCGCCCAGCGCCGACAACTGCTGCGTGACCGGGTTCGGTGCCAAATCAGACCCGCTGATTTGATAACCTTCGTTAGCTAAAACTTCAGCAATACCGCCCATACCGGCGCCGCCGATGCCAACAAAGTGAATATGCCGGACGCGACGCATCTCGGGCACGATAGAACGCAGTTTCGCCAGTTGTTGTGTATTCATTCTCTAACCTGCAGCGTCAAACGCCATTACTTCAAATATTCATGGGCAACAGTCCGCCCACAATGATTACGCCAGTGCTGCGGCGCTCACTTCTTTTGCTACCCGCTCTGTGGCATCAGGAATGGATGCAGCACGCGCACGCTCGGCCATTGCCAATAACGTCGCTCTGTCCCACCCGGCGAGAGTTTGGGTAACGGCATCCACGGTAAACTGCGGTTGCTCCAGTATTTTTGCCGCTCCAGCCTTTTCCAACGGCAGCGCATTCCAGTATTGCTGCCGATCTTTGTGCTGGAAGGGAACAAACAATGCAGGTAAACCTGCGGCCGCGACTTCGCTGACGGTTAATGCACCGGAGCGACACACCACGACATCAGCCCACGCATATGCGCCAGCCATATCATCAATAAATTCGGTCACTTTGTGCTGAGGCTGCCCGGCTTCTGCATAGCCTTTCTTAACAAACTCTTCGCCACCTTTACCTGACTGGTGCCAGATAGTAATGGCATCGCCCAAACGACCCGCCACTTGCGGCATCGTCTGGTTCAGTACCCGAGCGCCCTGCGAACCACCCACCACTAAAACTCGGACTGGGCCTTCACGACCCGCAAAACGTTCTTGTGGTAATGGCAGCGCTAATACATCGGTACGCACCGGATTACCCACTACGTCCGCATTCGGAAAGGCGCCAGGGAACGCCTGCATGACCTTTTTGGCAATTTTTGACAACCATTTATTGGTTAAACCAGCAATGCCATTTTGCTCATGCAATACCACCGGAATACCGAGTGACCATGCCGCAAGGCCGCCAGGGCCTGAAACATAACCCCCCATTCCGAGTACCACATCCGGGCGATAGGCTTTCATGATGGCCCGCGCCTGACGCCAGGCGTTGAAAATACGCACCGGAGCCAGCAACATTGCCTTCAGGCCTTTACCACGCAAACCTGAAATACGAATAAAGTCGATCTCGATTCCATGCTTCGGAACTAAATCTGCTTCCATACGATCGACGGTTCCGAGCCAGCGCACTTGCCAGCCCTGAGCCATTAAGTGATGCGCGACAGCAAGACCCGGGAACACATGCCCGCCAGTCCCGCCCGCCATCACCATTAACCGCCGGGTTTGATTATTCATCGCACACCCTTCGTAAACGCCTGAGCTTTAGCCAGACGTGTTTCATAATCAATTCGCAGCAACATCATGATTGCTGTAGACATTATTAACAGGCTCGAACCACCGTAACTGATAAGCGGCAAAGTCAGGCCTTTGGTTGGCAACATACCTGCTGCCGCACCAACGTTTACCAGCGCCTGGAAACTAAACCAAACCCCGATTGAGCAGCCCAAAAAGCCCGCAAAACGCTGGTCCATTTCTAACGCACGTTTACCGATGGACATCGCACGAAAAGCGACGAAGAATACCATCAATAAAGCCAGCACCACACCGATATATCCGAGCTCCTCTCCGATGATAGAGAAGATGAAGTCGGTATGTGCTTCCGGCAAATATTCGAGTTTTTGAACCGAATTACCTAATCCCTGCCCCCACAATTCCCCGCGACCGAATGCCATCAGAGATTGTGTCAACTGGTATCCACTGCCAAACGGGTCATCCCACGGATTCCAGAAGGACGTTACGCGGCGGATACGATACGGTTCGGCGAGGATCAGCAGCACGACGGCAGAAATCCCCATGCCGATGATGGCCAGGAACTGCCAAAGTTTTGCCCCTGCCAGGAACAGCATTGCCAGTGTCGTCACAAACAACACAACAACCGTACCTAAGTCAGGCTGCGCCAGAAGCAGCACCGCTAATACCAGGATCACACCCATCGGTTTGAGGAAGCCGCGTAGGTTATTACGCACTTCATCTACCTTACGAACCAGGTAGTTGGCGAGATAACAGAACAGCGACAACTTCGTGAATTCTGCAGGCTGAATACGTAATGGGCCGAATGCAATCCAACGCGACGCACCGTTAACCGAGCTACCGACCACCAGTACAATCAATAACATCGCAATGGATAACAGCAGCATTGCAGTACTGTGGCGCTGCCAGAAATCCATCGGCAAACGCAGTGTGACCATCGCTAATGCAAACGCCAGGATGATGTACAAACCGTCACGTTTGGCAAACAGGAACGGATCATTCGCCAGACGCTGCCCTACAGGCATGGAGGCAGAAGTCACCATAATGAAACCGACTGCCGCCAGCCCGAAAGTCAGCCATAGCATCGTGCGGTCATACATTACGATGTTATTTGAGTCGGCTTCTTTGGTGCCCATCACCCAGCCTTTAACTGCCGACGCCAGCCAGCTCAGGATGGCAAATCCTGGCACTCGTGGCATTCGCAGGCGAGGGAGAGATAAGCGCATCAGCCAAGCTCCTTCGCAAGTTGAGTAAATTGGTCACCACGCTGTTCAAAGTTTTTGAACTGGTCGAGGCTGGCGCATGCTGGTGATAACAGAACCATGTCACCCGGTTGAACACGGGCGGCAATCAATTTCATCGCCTCAGCCATGGTTTCAGTTTGCTCGGCAACATCAGGGCGCAGTGCCGCAAGTTCAGCTCCATCGCGGCCAAAACAATAGAGTCGAATTGCGGAGCCTTGCAGATACTGGCTGAGGGACGAGAAATCCGCAGATTTACCATCGCCACCCAATAACAGGTGCAATGTACCTTCCACTTTCAAGCCGTTCAGCGCCGCCTCTGTGCTACCGACGTTGGTTGCTTTCGAGTCGTTAATCCAACGCACGCCGTTACGTTCCCATGCAAGCTGGAAGCGGTGCGCCAGGCCTGTAAAGGTGGTTAATGCTTTTAGACTGCTGGAGCGTGGGAGTTTCACGGCATCAGCCAGTGCCAGCGCTGCAAGTGCGTTGGTATAGTTGTGTCGGCCCACGATTTTCATTTCTTTGGTGTTCAGCACTTTTTCGCCCTTCACACGCAGCCAGGTATCGCCTTGCTGATGATTCAGGTGGTAATCGCCGACATCCACACCAAAGCTAATGCAACGTACATCTGCACCACGTACAGGCATCGTCAGTGCATCATCGGCATTCACCACGCAAACTGCGGCGTTTTCGTAAACGCGCAATTTAGCGGCTCGATACTGTTGCAGCCCGAAAGGATATCTATCCATATGATCTTCGGTGACGTTAAGAATGGTCGCCGCAGCCGCTTTCAGGCTTGAGGTGGTTTCTAGCTGGAAGCTGGATAATTCGAGTACATAAAGCTCGCGGTTTGGATCAAGCAGCATCAGTGCAGGTAAGCCGATGTTTCCACCTACGCCCACATTCACGCCAGCCGCTTTAGCCATTTCACCGACTAAAGTCGTGACGGTACTTTTACCGTTGGAACCGGTAATGGCCACAATCGGCGCTTGTGCTTCACGACAAAACAGTTCGATATCACCCACGATTTCAACGCCAGCGTCTGCCGCACGGCTAAGGGCTGGATGGGCGATAGCAATACCAGGGCTGGCAACAATCAAGTCAGCCGCTAACAACCAGTCTTCGTTGAGTGAGCCAGTATGTCGCTCGACCGATTCTGGCAATTTATCCAGACCCGGTGGCGAGATGCGGGTGTCCATCACACACGGTGTCACACCACGTGCGAGGAAATAGTCAACACAGGACAGGCCGGTGAGGCCCAATCCAATAATGACGACTTTTTTACCCTGGTAATCAGTCATAGTTAACGCACCTTCAGGGTAGCCAGGCCGATCAGAACAAGCATCAGCGAAATAATCCAGAAGCGCACAATGACTCGCGGCTCCGGCCAACCTTTCAATTCATAATGATGATGAATTGGGGCCATACGGAAAATGCGCTGTCCGCGCAATTTGAAGGAACCGACCTGCAAAATCACCGACAGCGTTTCAACCACAAACACGCCGCCCATGATCACTAACAGGAATTCCTGACGCAGCAGTACCGCGATGGTTCCGAGCGCGCCGCCCAGAGCCAGAGAGCCAACATCCCCCATGAAAACTTGCGCCGGATAGGTGTTGAACCACAAGAAACCCAGCCCTGCGCCAACAATCGCCGTACAGACGATAACCAGCTCCCCAGCATGTCGCAGATAAGGAATATGCAAATATCCGGCGAACTTAATGTTACCCGTAGCCCAGGCGACCAGCGCAAAGCCCGCAGCCACCAACACGGTAGGCATAATCGCCAGGCCATCAAGGCCATCGGTCAGGTTAACCGCATTCCCGGTGCCAACGATGACGAAGTACGCCAGCAGCACATAGAACAGGCCAAGTTGCGGCATCACATCTTTAAAGAACGGCACAACCAGCTCGGTGGCTGGCGTTCCTTTTCCTGCGCTGTACATCGTGAAAGCTACCGCCAACGCGATAACGGACATCCAGAAATACTTCCAGCGAGCAATCAAACCTTTGGTGTCTTTACGTACGACTTTGCGATAGTCATCAACAAACCCAATCGCACCGTAGCCGACCAGGACAAACAACACGCACCAGACGTACGGGTTTGACGGATAAGCCCACATCAATACGGAGATAACAATGGAGGTCAGGATCATAATCCCGCCCATGGTTGGCGTTCCGCGTTTGCTGAAATGGGATTCAGGACCGTCGTTACGCACAACCTGGCCGAAAGAAAGTTGCTGCAAACGAGCAATCATGCGCGGCCCCATCCATAACGAGATGAACAGAGCAGTCAGCAGGCTGACAATGGCGCGAAACGTCAGATACGAAAAGACGTTAAAGCCGGAATAATATTTGACCAAATGTTCGGCCAGCCAAACTAACATGTTCCATTCTCCTGTAATGCGCGTACTACCTGCTCCATAGCGGCACTACGTGAACCTTTCACTAAAATAGTTATCATTGAATGCTCGGCGATGAGCGCCTTCAGACGTACGATTAAAGAAGGCTTATCGGTAAAATGTTCGCCAACTTCAGAGGCTTGACTGATAATTTCACTCAGTGCGCCTACACTTAAAACACAATCAATGCCTGATGCTTTTGCGGCCTCACCGACCTGGCGATGGCACTCAACAGATTCTTCACCTAATTCAGCCATATCGCCGACAACCATCACGCGAAAACCCGGCATTTCAGACAGCACCTGTGCGGCGGCAGTCATCGATCCCACGTTGGCGTTGTAGCTGTCATCAAGCAGAAGTTGGTTTTCAGAAAGTTGTATCGGGAACAGACGACCAGGAACGGCTTTAAGATCGGCAAGGCCAATTTTGACCGCTTCGAGCGTTGCACCTACAGCCATTGCAAGCGAGGTCGCCGCCAGTGCGTTGGCGATGTTATGACGACCCGGTAGCGGTAAAGTCACGTCTATATCGCCAACCGGCGTTTTGATGGTGAACTCAGTGCCATGCACAGTGATATGCACGTTAGTCGCAGTAAAATCACTGCCCGTGGCATTTGGCGAGAAGCGCCAGGTTTTGCGTTCGCCAATCACTTCTTGCCAGTTCAGCCAGTCGTTATTGTCTGCATTGAGAATCGCGATACCGTTATCCGGCAGCCCTGCGAAAATCTCACCTTTTGCTTTCGCAACACCGGCAAGTGAACCAAATCCTTCCAGGTGTGCCGCAGCGAGGTTATTGACCAAAGCTGCTTCCGGGCGGGTAAGATTCACCGTCCAGGCAATTTCGCCCTGGTGGTTGGCACCCAGCTCAATAACCGCAAATTCATATTCTGGCGTCAGGCGTAACAGCGTCATTGGCACGCCGATATCGTTATTGAGGTTGCCTGCGGTATACAGCGTGTTGCCACACTGGCGCAAAATTGCGGCGGTCATCTCTTTAACGGAGGTTTTGCCGGAAGAGCCGGTCAGCGCAACAATACGCGTTGGCACTTGCTGGCGAACCCATGCGGCCAATTCGCCGAATGCCTGGTGCGTATCAGCAACCACAAGCTGTGGAACATTCACATCCAACTTACGGCTAACCAACAACGCCCCTGCCCTGCCGTTCACTGCATCTTGCGCAAAATCGTGAGCATCAAAACGTTCACCTTTCAGTGCAACGAACAGACACCCTGGCGTGAGTTTGCGCGTGTCCGTGGTGACATCAATAATGTCAGCATCTGCACCATGCAACTCTCCATTCAGGACAGTGGCAAGTTGGCTCAAGGAAACGCGAATCATGCCAAAACCCCCAACAAGCGAGCGGCGGTAATGCGGTCGGAGTAATCCAGGCGCTGCGTTCCAACAATCTGATAATCCTCGTGACCTTTGCCTGCCACCAGAACCACATCATTCTCTTTCGCCTGCATAATGGCGTTTGTTACCGCTTCGGCGCGCCCGGAAACCACATGAGCACGGCCCGCATCCAGCATGCCAACTAGGATATCGGCAACAATGGCTTTCGGCTCTTCAGTACGCGGGTTGTCATCGGTAACGACCACTACATCCGCATATTGCTCGGCTATGCCACCCATAATTGGGCGCTTGCCTTTATCGCGGTCACCGCCGCATCCGAACACACACCACAGCTTGCCGCTGCAATGTAAACGAGCGGCTTGTAATGCTTTTTCAAGGGCATCCGGCGTGTGGGCATAATCCACCACCACTGTCGGTTTACCCGGAGCACTGAATACTTCCATGCGACCGCAAACAGGCTGCAGGCTTGGTGCCGTTTTCAGCAGTTCGTCGATTGGGTACTCAAGAACCAGCAAAGTCGCGAGCGCCAATAACAGATTGCTGACGTTAAAAGCCCCCATCAGGCGGCTTTCAATTTCCCCGTCACCCCAGGAGGAACTGAACTGAACGGTCGCCCCGCCGTCGTGATAATGCACATTGGTTGCTTTCAACCAGCGGCCACGACAGTCAGGCTGTAAATTGTTTTCCATCGTAACCGCAACGGCATCAGGCAAACGCGCCAGCCATTTGCGTCCGACTTCATCATCAGCATTAATAACGGCATGGCCGTAATCGTGTTCTGAAAACAGCAGCCATTTAGCCGCTTCATAGCCCGCCATATCGCCATGGTAATCAAGGTGATCGCGGCTCAGGTTAGTGAACACGCTAGCGGCAAATTTCAGTGCAGCAACCCGGTGCTGAACCAGGCCATGGGAAGAAACTTCCATTGCGGCAAAGCTCGCCCCCTGTTCAGCCAGGTTAGCAAGCACTTGCTGTACATCGACGGCAGAGCCAGTGGTATTTTCGGTAGGTTTGACTTGACCCAGCAGGCCATTGCCCACGGTACCCATCACCGCACTGGTTTCGCCTAATAACTGGCTCCACTGCGCCAGCAATTGAGCCGTAGTGGTTTTGCCGTTAGTGCCAGTTACGCCAACCAGGCGCAACGCGCTCGAGGGCTGGTGGTAAAAACGCCCAGCCAGAGCAGAAAGACGTTGATGCAGTTGGCTCAGATAAATCACGGGCACACCGTGCATTTCACGGATTTCGCCGTCAGTTGCCTCGCCTTCAGCTTCAGCAACAACAGCGGCCACACCTTGCGCTATTGCCTGCGGGATATATCGACGCCCGTCCGCCTGATGACCGACTATAGCCACAAAAAGGTCGCCCGAAGCCGCCACGCGGCTATCGAGTGTCATTTCTCGCAGTACTCTCGAAGGCAACTCTGGCACCCACGGAGCGAGAAGGTCGCGCAAATTACGATCTGCCACCTGATCCCTCATTTTGATTAATTACAAATTCACTTTTTTCACCTGTCGCCAGAGCATCCGGTTCGATATTCATGGTGCGCAGAACGCCGCCCATGATGGCACCGAACACAGGTGCAGAGACGGCACCACCGTAATATTTCCCTGCTTGTGGGTCGTTGATCACCACAACCAATGCAAATCGAGGGTTACTCGCTGGCGCAACGCCTGCGGTGTAAGCAATGTATTTGTTAACGTATTTTCCATCCGGACCGACTTTTTTCGCCGTACCGGTTTTAATGGCGATGCGGTATCCCTTGATGGCTGCTTTCACGCCACCACCACCGGGTAATGCCACACTTTCCATCATATGGACGACGGTACGCACCAGCGGTTCCGGGAAAATACGTTCACCAGGAACCGGCGGATCAACCTTCGTAATCGACAGTGGGCGATAAACGCCGTAGCTGCCAATCGTTGCGTAGACTCGCGCTAACTGTAACGGGGTTACCATTAGCCCGTAGCCGAAAGAGAAGGTGGCCCTCTCTATGTCAGACCACCGTTGTTTTTGCGGATATAAGCCACTGCGTTCTCCGACCAGCCCCAAGTTGGTCGCTTTTCCCAATCCAAAACGTGAGTAAGTATCTACTAACGCTGAGGAGGGCATCGCTAACGCCAGTTTTGAAACCCCGACGTTACTCGACTTCTGTAGCACCCCGGTAAGGGTCAATTCGCTGTAGCGCGCCACATCTTTGATCTCATGACCATTGATGCGGTACGGCACGGTATTCAGAACGGTATTTTCACGCACGACGCCACGTTGCAGCGCGGTCATGACAACCATCGGTTTGACTGTCGAACCCGGCTCGAAAACGTCCGTGATGGTACGGTTACGCATCACATCTTTTGGCGTGCCGCTCAGATTATTTGGGTTGTAAGACGGGCTGTTTGCCATCGCCAGAACTTCACCGGTATTCACATCCACCAGCACCGCACTGCCCGACTCGGCTTTGTTAAAGGCTACGGCGTTGTTTAGCTCGCGGTAAACCAAGGCCTGTAAGCGTTCATCAATGCTCAACGCAAGGTTGTGAGCAGCCTGGCTGTCGGTTGAAGAGATGTCTTCAATCACGCGACCAAAGCGGTCTTTACGCACAATACGCTCACCCGGTTGCCCGGTTAGCCATTTATCAAAGCTCTTCTCAACGCCTTCAATCCCCTGACTATCAACGTTGGTGAAGCCAATGAGGTGAGCAGTTACTTCGCCTGAAGGGTAGTAGCGACGAGATTCCTCACGGAGATGAATCCCCGGAAGTTTGAGTTTTTTGATGTAATCGCCAATGTCCGGGTTTACCTGACGTGCCAGATAAATAAAGCGACCTTTCGGGTTGCTGTTAACGCGGGAAGCGAGCTGATCGAGAGGGATTTTCAGGGCATCCGCCAACGCTTTCCAGCGGTTATCCAGCGTAATGCCGCCTGCGTCGTGCAACTCTTTCGGGTCAGCCCAAATCGCCTTAACTGGCACACTGACGGCCAACGGGCGGCCTGCACGGTCGCTAATCATGCCACGGGAAGTTGAGACTTCCTGCACACGCAAGGAACGCATATCGCCCTGGCGTACCAGCATGTCTGGCGCGATGATTTGCAGCCAGGCAACGCGCCCCAACAGGAAAACCAGCGCCAGCAAAATGCAACCGCAAAGCAACGCAAAACGCCAACTTACAAAGTTGGCCTGTTCTTCCTGGCGTTTCGGTTTAAGCGTTTTTGCCGCTGCTCTCATCTGCCACGCGATTCCTTATTGCTGAACTACAATGTTTTCCTGCGATGGGTCAACATGCTGCAATTGCAGCTTTTCCGTTGCGACCCGCTCCACCCGGCTATGATCGCCGAGTGCGTTTTCTTCCAGAATCAGGTTGCGCCATTCAATATCCAGCGCGTCACGCTCAACCACCATTTGCTCACGTTGCGCAGTAAGCAAGCGGGTATGGTGCGCGGTGGTGACGACAAAAATGGCGGTAACGATAATGGCGGTGAACAAAATCAGTGGCATTTTCCCATGACGCAATAAATCACCACCAATCACCGCAGGTAATGCATGGCGTTCGCCACTGCTCAATTGACCAGTAACTTTGCTTAGGGTTTCTGCCACTTTGTTAATCATGCGTTCGTCCTTTCAGCGATACGCAGTACCGAACTGCGTGCGCGCGGGTTTTCCGCCACTTCTTCATCACCTGGCATCATTTTGCCAATAGATTTTAAATATCTGCCGCCAAGCTTATTCAACTGAGCTTCAGTCATTGGCAAACCGGCCGGAACCTGTGGCCCACGGGTGTTTTCACGCATAAAGCGTTTAACAATTCGGTCTTCCAAAGAGTGGAAACTGATTATCGACAGGCGACCGCCTGGAGACAGAGTGGGAATCGAGCCTTTCAGCGCCTTCTCAATCTCTTCAAGTTCGCTGTTGATCCAAATACGGATAGCCTGGAACGTGCGCGTTGCCGGGTGTTTGAACTTGTCTTTCACCGGCATTGCCGCTGCCACAACCGTCGCCAGCTCTTTGGTACGAGTCATGGGTTGTTCGCGGTTGCGCTCAATAATGGCGCGCGCGATACGCTTGCCGAATTTCTCTTCACCATAGGTTTTGATAACCCAGGCGATGTCAGCTTCGTCAGCGCTGAGCAACCATTGCGCGGCAGATTGACCACGAGTTGGGTCCATACGCATGTCCAGCGGGCCGTCACGCATAAACGAGAAACCGCGTTCGGCATCGTCAAGCTGCGGAGAAGAAACGCCAAGATCCAGCAAAATGCCGTCAATTTTTCCCAACAGATCGCGTTCACTGGCGTATTCGGCTAATTCAGAGAAAGGCCCGTGAATGATAGAGAAGCGCGGGTCATCGATGGCTTGTGCCGCTGCAATAGCTTGCGGATCGCGGTCGATAGCCAGCAAGCGTCCTTCTGGCCCCAGTTGGGTAAGAATCAAGCGAGAATGGCCGCCACGACCAAATGTGCCATCAATGTAGATGCCATCCTGACGAATGTTGAGACCATTCACGGCCTCATCAAGCAGCACCGAAGTATGTTTAAAATTTTCCATCATTATTTATAGTGACAAGTCCTGCAGCCTATCCGACAACGTAGTCGTCGTGGCCTGCTCAGCGTCGATGTCTTCCTTGACCTGTTGATGCCAGGTCGTTTCATCCCACAGTTCAAACTTATTGAACTGCCCAACCAGCATCACTTCTTTGGTTAGCCCGGCGTGTTGGCGCAAAACGGGTGCCAGCAACAATCGCCCGGCGCTATCCATCTGACATTCACTGGCATGCCCAAGTAACAGTCGCTGCACGCGACGCTCTACCGGGTTCATGCTCGACAGACGAGCTAGCTTTTGTTCAATAATTTCCCACTCGGGAAGGGTATAAAGCAGCAGGCATGGGTGATGGATGTCGATGGTACAAACCATCTGACCTTCAGAGGTTTCGACAAGCTTTTCCCGGTAACGGGTAGGTACGGCAAGCCGCCCTTTGCTGTCGAGATTGACTAATGTTGCCCCACGGAACATGCCAGCCTCACCCTTAAATTCCCCTTTCCACCACTTTGACCCACAAAATCCCACCTAAAGGAGTTTACGGAGCGGAGGAAAACCTTGTCAAGCAAGCTACAACGCTAATAGAAATAATTTCCATCTCCTAAGCGATTGATAAATGACTGGCGTGAAAAGGCGCTACATCCACGATGCAAAATTAACGTTATGAATATTTGAAAGAAAAAAGATCAATAAGCATAAATATCGTTAAATCGACTGAAAACCTGACAGGTAAAATATGAAGTGTTCAGTTTGCGACGCGGTCGGCATTTTAAGGTATTTCGCGGAAGGTTAACAGCGCCAGATGCAGGCGAAACGTGGGCTGGCGGGTTAGTTTGATTGGGGATGGTTATCTATTGTTTAATTATCCGGCATTTTTACACTTTGCTGTGTAACAAAATAATTCAAGGGAGCGAAATTATATCGATTCCGTAATAAGAGTTCTTCAATTACTAATGAAAAATAATTACCTGTTTAAATAAGGGAATTAACACGGGAATAATCTTAATTAAGAATGGCAGCCGGTAACTGCCATCACTTGTTAGCGGCGGCTCAAACTACCACGGCGATAAAGATTACGGCGAATACGCGTCAACCCGGCCTTCGGTTTACGAGGCTCATCCAGACTTGCCAAAACCAGTTCAAGCACGCGCTCTGCGACATCACGGTGACGCTGTGCGACAGCCAGTACAGGGCATTGTAGGAAATCGAGCAGTTCATTATCGCCAAAGGTCGCTATCGCCAGTTCAGATGGCAGTTGCCCTTCACGACGCAATGTAACATCCATCACACCTTGTAATAATGCAAATGAAGTGGTGTACAACGCCTGCGGCATGGGGTGTGTTTCCAGCCATTTATCAAATAGTTGTGCTGCGGCTTCACGTTCGTAACTATTAGCGTATAAGAAATGCACTTCACGCGGGTCGTCTTTCCACGCGGTACGGAAACCTTGTTCACGCAGGTAACTGACAGAAAGCTCAGGCAGCGCGCCGAGATAAAGTACGGTTTCCGCAGGGAAAGTACGCAGCTCGCTGGCCAGCATTTCTGCATCTTCCTGGTCGGCGCCCACGACACTTATGAAGTTTTCACGGTCTAAGGCTCTGTCGAGCGCAATAATGGGGAAAGGATCGTTTGCCCAACGTTGATAAAAAGGGTGTTCAGGTGGCAATGAGGTAGAAACGATGATCGCATCAACCTGTCGCTGCAAAAGATGCTCAATGCAACGCATTTCATTATCAGGCTGATCTTCAGAACAGGCTATCAGCAGTTGGTAGCCACGCTGGCGAGCCTGACGCTCCAGATAGTTAGCGATACGGGTATAACTGGTGTTCTCAAGATCTGGAATCACTAATCCGATAGAACGCGTGCGCCCGGCACGTAGTCCTGCGGCCACCGCATTCGGGTGGTAGTTATGTTCGCGTACAACCGCCATGACTTTCTCAACGGTCTTATCGCTAACGCGATACTGCTTTGCCTTACCGTTGATGACGTAGCTCGCCGTGGTGCGCGAAACTCCAGCCAGGCGCGCGATTTCATCCAATTTCACAGTAGCCCCTTATTTAGGATTTCCATAACCATACCCTGGTCATGGTTTCATTTTTATCATCTAAGCGCAGAATAATACCTCGGGCAACCGCTTTTGCTGGCAGTTGCCGCGCAAATTGCAAAAAAAACCCGGTTCAGGTTACCGGGTTAGTTTTTAGATGCCTTTCACAGGCTAGCGCATGATCTTATCGCCGCGGGATACGCCGACAATACCTGAGCGTGCCACTTCGACAATTTTGGCCACTTCACGGATGGTATTCAAGAAAGCATCCAGTTTGTCGCTGGTCCCCGCTAACTGAACGGTATAAAGCGTCGGCGTGACATCAATGATTTGCCCACGGAAGATTTCCGCATTGCGCTTCACTTCTTCACGCCCGTAGCCACTGGCCTGCACTTTCACTAGCATGATTTCACGTTCAACATGAGCGCCCTGCACCAGTTCGCTGACGCGCAGAACATCCACCAGCTTGTGAAGTTGTTTTTCAATCTGTTCCAGCACTTTTGCGTCGCCAACGGTTTGAATAGTCATGCGCGAAAGTGTGGGATCGTCAGTCGGTGCAACAGTCAAACTCTCTATGTTGTAACCGCGCTGAGCAAATAAGCCAATAACCCGGGATAGCGCCCCGGACTCATTTTCGAGTAATACAGACAATATCCGGCGCATAATCAGGTTCTCTCCGTTTTGCTTAACCACATCTCATCCATACCACCGCCACGGATTTGCATTGGGTAGACATGCTCAGTGCCATCAACAGTGACGTCAACAAAGACCAGACGCTGATTACGCACCGCTTCTAGTGCTTCAATTAGTTTGCTTTCCAGTTCTTGCGGTTCGCTGATACGGATCCCGACATGCCCGTATGCTTCAGCTATACGTACGAAATCAGGTAAAGATTCCATATAGGACTGGGAATGGCGGCCAGAATAAATCATATCCTGCCACTGCTTCACCATACCGAGATAGCGGTTATTGAGATTGAGCACCAGCACTGGCAAGCCGTATTGCAGCGCGGTAGAAAGCTCCTGGATATTCATCTGAATACTGCCATCGCCCGTCACACAAACCACGGTTTCTTCCGGCAATGCCATTTTCACCCCTAATGCCGCAGGAAGGCCGAACCCCATCGTGCCGAGGCCACCCGAGTTAATCCAACGGCGAGGTTTATCAAAGGTGTAATAGAGTGCGGCAAACATCTGGTGCTGCCCAACGTCAGACGTGACATAAGCCTCGCCGTTGGTCAGGCGATAGATCGTTTCAATGACCGCCTGTGGCTTAATTTTGTCGCTGGTTCTGTCAAACTCGAGGCACTGACGCGCACGCCATTGATCAATCTGCTGCCACCAGTCACGAATTTCATCACAGCCCTGCTGCAGCTCTTCTTGCGCCAGCAGATCCAGCATTTGCTGTAGAACTTGTCGGGCATCGCCCACAATCGGAATGTCGGCCCCCACTGTTTTGGAAATCGACGTCGGATCAATGTCGATATGCAGCACGGTGGCATTCGGGCAGTACTTCGCCAGATTGTTAGTCGTACGGTCATCGAAACGCACACCCACGCCGAAAATCACGTCGGAGTTGTGCATCACCATGTTGGCTTCGTAGGTTCCGTGCATCCCTAACATGCCAAGCGCCTGGCGATGTGTGCCGGGGAATGCCCCCAGGCCCATTAAAGAGGAGACAACGGGAATATTGAGTTTCTGAGCAAGCTCGAGCAATTCATCATGACAGGAAGAGGTAATGGCCCCACCGCCCACGTACATAACTCGCTTTTTAGCTGCCAACAGCGTTTGTAATGCACGCTTAATTTGCCCTTTGTGCCCCTGAGTTGTTGGGTTGTAAGAACGCATGCTGACAGTTTCAGGGTAACTATATGGCAGTTTGTTTGCCGGACTCATGATGTCTTTCGGCA
This sequence comes from Buttiauxella agrestis ATCC 33320, assembly GCF_000735355.1. Lineage (GTDB taxonomy): Bacteria > Pseudomonadota > Gammaproteobacteria > Enterobacterales > Enterobacteriaceae > Buttiauxella > Buttiauxella agrestis. The sequence goes on along the minus strand of NZ_JMPI01000014.1, from coordinate 42,066 downwards.
AATCGACCACTACCGGGCCTGGCCGGCCGCTTGCCGCAAGCCAGAAGGCCTTTTTGATAATGCCGGGAATATCTTCAGCTTGTTTGACTAAGAAACTGTGTTTCACGATCGGGCGCGAAATCCCCACCATGTCGCATTCCTGGAATGCATCATAACCAATCAGCGAAGTCGCGACCTGGCCAGATAGCACGACCATCGGAATAGAGTCCATATACGCGGTGGCAATGCCGGTGATTGCATTAGTGGCTCCAGGGCCAGATGTGACCAGCACAACACCAACTTCACCCGTCGCACGCGCCAGGCCATCAGCCATATGCACGGCTGCTTGTTCATGGCGTACCAGCACATGATCAATGCCGCCAATAGTATGAAGCGCATCGTAAATATCGAGTACAGCGCCTCCGGGATAGCCGAATACATACTTAACGCCCTGATCAATTAATGACCGGACGACCATCTCGGCTCCTGACAACATCTCCATGGTTTGCCTCCAGGCTTACGTGTTTGACCGACTGCAAAAGTCATTTCTGCGAGTCGTTGAGGCAGGTTGTTGCGCCCTGCATTTAATTTTAATAATCCAACTAACATAACCGTTGAAAATCAGGCAATCAATTGCCAATCTTCAGGCGCAGCAAGAGAGTTTGCCTGTGAATACTGCAAAACACTTTCCTGGCGGAGTTAAGCTCTGAGCATAAGCAAAAATTATGATTGAAAATGTTCTGAATGATAGCTTTGTAGGTTAAATCTAATTAACACAGGATTTATTGAACAAGCGGGGCGGGAAACTCGAAATCAACAACAGCGTAAAAAACCACAAAAGACAAAAAATAAAGAATAACCGGATAGATTTCACTACCCGGCTTAAATTGATTACCAGACTGAATCTATTTACTGCATACCGTTGTAAGCAGCTTCTCCATCCACTGATGCCCTTTATCGCGTCCGGCTGCTTCATGCCAGGATAAATAGCAAGTTGAAACGTTATCTTTCAGGGGTAACGGGAATATTTGCAACTGCAGAGAGTCTGCAAACTCTTCTACCAGCCAGCGCGGCGCGATAGCGACCAACTGAGTCTGCGAAACCACATTTAACACGCTAGTCATCGCCATTCCTTGATACGAAATGCAGGCTTGCTTCTCTGCGGTGAGATACCAGGGAGCACTAAAGGATGCAAAACGCTCAAGTGACACTACCGCATGCTTTTCGTTATAAATATCTTCTTCTGTAAGCGGTTTAATTAAGCGTGGATGTTTTTTACTGGCAACCAACACCATTTCATCTTCAAACAAAGGTACACAAGTAAATTCTGGACGACGGAATTCAGTATAGCTAATAACAAACTCCGTTTCCTGATAGCGTAATTGATGCTCAATATCTTTATTTAATGCCGACTTAAAGAGTAATTGAATACCTGGCGCAAAGCGCTTCATATTATTAAAGATGACGGATGTCAGCAAATTGTCTAACGGACTGCTGACGCAGATGTTAAATATTCGTTCGCTGCTGCCGGGTTCAAAACCTGCACCAGGGAGTTCGTTCTGGACTAATTGCAATGCCTGGCGTATCGAACCAAACAACTGGAAAGCGCGCGCTGTAGGTTGAATGCCACGGCCATAGCGTACAAACAGTTCATCATTGAACATAATTTTCAAACGAGCGACCGCATTACTCACCGCAGGCTGGGACATTCCCAACGATTGAGCTGCGCGGGTAATATTCTGCACCTGCATAACGGCATCAAATACAGTGAGCAAGTTTAAATCCACAGAACGTAGTTGAGGTTTAAACCCATCATGAACTGCCGGTTGTTGTACATAATTATCAGACATGACTGACTCCACTAAGTTGTCGATTCCGTTTTTGCAGATAAGCGCTGCAAGTGATCTTTATTATTATTCGTTATTCAAGCATGTTGAATAATGGAATAAAAACGTAATTTATATTGTTCAAATATAAATTTATGGAACTCATTTGCTCTGACGCACCGACACGCCACCAGCGTCTATCAGGCAAGCGAAAATATAAGGTGTTATATGATTTATTCGTAATCAGTTGATTCCAGAAGCATGCTAATCAAATCACAAAATGACTTCGCACACAATGATTGGCCTAGTGAATAATATATTAAGTATGGATAACATCATCATTTCAGAAACAAACGTTCTACCCATAATCAAACAATAAGAAAAGATGATAAATTCCTAAAATAGAACCAAAATGATGATTAACCCCCTCAAATCATAACCATGATGAATACAACGCTTATTAAATATATTATTTTTAATTGTTTCTGAGGATTTCAATTTTACCTGATCCAGTAAGAAGTCTTTTTTCATACTTCTTATATATATTATGAAACATGATTTCCTTAGCACAGATCGCTAAGACCCCCTCTAATCTTTCGCTTCCAAAATGTACGCATAAAGCAATCGAGTGTTGACACTGCAAAGCAGATCAAGTACCAATAAATGCATAACGAAATTCACTTGGGGCTTGAAACATGATTCGCAGCAACCGCCTACTAGGTCTACTACTAAACGCAACTTCATTGCGCGGTAGGCTGGTGGGCGAAATCAAGCGTTGATTCAAGCCATCAGACAGAAAAAACCCGCGCCACTGCGCGGGTTTTTTTATGCTCGTAGCAAGGGCCCCTAAGACGAGAAAGGACCACAACATGAGCCAACAAGTCATTATTTTCGATACTACTTTGCGTGATGGTGAGCAGGCATTACAGGCAAGTCTGAGTGTAAAAGAGAAGCTGCAGATTGCGATGGCGCTGGAACGTATGGGTGTTGACGTGATGGAAGTCGGCTTCCCGGTCTCTTCTCCAGGCGACTTCGAATCCGTGCAAACCATCGCTCGCAACATCAAAAATAGCCGTGTGTGTGGCCTCGCTCGTTGTGTTGATAAAGATATTGATGTTGCTGCAGAAGCGTTGAAAATTGCCGAAGCCTTCCGTATTCATGTGTTCCTGGCCACTTCGACCATGCACATCGAAACCAAATTACGCAGCACTTTCGATGATGTCCTGGCTCGCGCAGTCAATTCCGTCAAACGCGCCCGCAACTATACCGACGACGTAGAATTCTCGTGTGAGGATGCAGGCCGCACACCAATCGACAACCTGTGCCGTATCGTAGAAGCAGCCATTGGCGCAGGCGCGACAACTATCAATATTCCAGACACTGTGGGTTACACCACACCGGTACAGTTCGGCGGCATTATTCAGACGCTGTACAACCGCGTACCAAACATTGATAAAGCGATTATTTCGGTCCACTGCCACGACGATTTAGGCATGGCAACCGGCAACTCAATTGCAGCGATTCAGGCGGGTGCGCGCCAGGTTGAAGGCACGCTGAACGGTATCGGCGAACGTGCCGGTAACACTGCGCTGGAAGAAGTCATCATGGCCATTAAAGTCCGCGGCCAAATGTTGGACGTGCATACCAATATCAACCACCATGAAATCTACCGCACCAGCCAGATAGTCAGCCAGCTGTGCAACATGCCAATCCCTGCCAACAAAGCGATTGTCGGCTCGAACGCCTTCGCGCACTCCTCCGGTATTCACCAGGATGGCGTGCTGAAAAACCGCGAAAACTACGAAATCATGACACCGGAAACTATCGGTCTGAATCAGGTGCAGTTGAACCTGACCTCCCGCTCTGGTCGCGCAGCTGTAAAACACCGCATGGAAGAGATGGGCTATAAAGAAGACGATTACAACCTGGACTCTTTGTACGACGCCTTCCTGAAACTGGCCGATAAAAAAGGCCAGGTCTTTGATTACGACCTGGAAGCGCTGGCGTTCATCGGTAAACAACAAGAAGAACCTGAACATTTCCGCATGGAATACTTCAACGTGCAGTCTGGCTCAAGTGTGATTTCTACCGCTTCTGTCCAATTGCAGTGTGGCGAAGAAACACAATCTGAAGCAGCAACGGGCAACGGCCCGGTCGATGCGGTTTACCAGGCGATTAACCGCATCACCAATTACGATGTTGAATTAGTGAAATACCAGTTGTCTGCGAAAGGTCAGGGTAAAGATGCATTGGGTCAGGTAGATATCGTTGTGACCCATAAAGGCCGCCGTTTCCACGGTGTCGGTCTGGCGACCGATATTGTTGAATCTTCTGCGAAAGCGATGATAAACGTGCTGAATAACATCTGGCGTGCGGGCATCGTCGAAAAAGAATTGCAACGCAAAGCTCATAATAAAGAAAATAATCAGGAAACCGTGTGACATGTCAAAAACTCATCATATAGCAGTATTGCCGGGTGACGGCATTGGCCCAGAAGTTATGGCTCAGGCGCTGAAAGTGCTGGATGCAGTTCGTACGCGCTTCGATATGCGCATTACTACCAGTCAATATGACGTGGGTGGCATTGCAATCGACCGTCACGGCAATCCATTGCCGCCGGTTACTGTTGAAGGCTGCGAGCAGGCAGATGCGATTCTGTTCGGCTCCGTCGGTGGCCCGAAATGGGAGCATCTGCCTCCGGCTCAACAACCTGAGCGTGGGGCATTATTGCCGCTGCGTAAACACTTTAAACTGTTCAGTAATTTGCGCCCTGCTCGCCTGTATCAAGGGCTGGAAGAGTTTTGCCCGCTGCGTGCTGATATCGCCGCTAACGGTTTCGACATCCTGTGCGTACGTGAATTAACCGGCGGTATCTACTTCGGCCAGCCGAAAGGCCGCGAAGGTTCCGGCATGCATGAGAAAGCCTTTGATACCGAAGTGTATTACCGCTTTGAGATCGAGCGCATTGCACGCATCGGTTTTGAATCTGCCCGCAAACGTCGCAGCAAAGTCACCTCGATTGATAAAGCTAACGTGCTGCAATCGTCGGTAATGTGGCGTGAAATTGTTGGCGAAATCGCTAAAGAATACCCGGACGTTGAGCTGTCACACATGTACATCGACAACGCCACCATGCAGCTGATTAAAGACCCGTCCCAGTTTGACGTGTTGCTGTGCTCCAACCTGTTTGGCGACATTCTGTCTGACGAATGCGCGATGATCACCGGTTCCATGGGCATGTTGCCTTCCGCAAGTTTGAACGAGCAAGGTTTCGGCCTGTACGAACCTGCGGGCGGTTCCGCGCCTGATATCGCAGGTAAAAATATTGCTAACCCAATTGCGCAGATCCTGTCTTTGGCTTTGTTACTGCGCTACAGCCTGGATGCTGAAGAGGCCGCTCAGGCCATCGAAAACGCTATCAACCTCGCGCTGGAAGAAGGTTTCCGTACCGGCGATTTGGCTCGTGATGGCAATGCAATCAGCACCGACGAAATGGGCGATACCATTGCTCGCTTCGTGGCAGAGGGGAAATAATCATGGCGAAAACGTTATATCAGAAGTTGTACGATGCCCACGTCGTTTACGAAGCAGTGGATGAAACGCCGCTGCTGTACATCGACCGTCATCTGGTTCACGAAGTGACATCTCCACAAGCGTTTGATGGCCTGCGTGCGCACAAGCGCCCGGTGCGCCAGCCTGGCAAAACGTTTGCCACCATGGACCACAACGTTTCTACGCAGACTAAAGACATCAACGCCTCCGGCGAAATGGCTCGCATTCAGATGCAAGAGTTGATGAAGAACTGCAAAGAATTCGGCGTTGAACTGTATGACCTGAATCACCCATTCCAGGGTATTGTCCACGTAATGGGCCCTGAGCAAGGCATTACATTGCCTGGCATGACCATTGTTTGCGGCGACTCCCACACCGCGACCCACGGCGCATTTGGCGCGCTGGCGTTCGGGATCGGGACTTCTGAAGTTGAACACGTACTGGCAACGCAAACCCTGAAACAGGGCCGCGCGAAAACCATGAAGATTGAAGTGGCCGGCACCGCCGCACCAGGTATCACAGCCAAAGATATTGTGCTGGCGATTATCGGTAAAACCGGCAGCGCGGGCGGCACCGGGCATGTAGTGGAATTCTGCGGGAGCGCAATTCAGGCGCTGTCGATGGAAGGCCGCATGACGCTGTGCAACATGGCAATCGAAATGGGCGCTAAAGCGGGCATCGTTGCGCCAGACGAAACCACCTTTAACTACGTGAAAGGCCGTCTACACGCGCCGAAAGCCGCCGACTGGGACGAAGCCGTTGCCTACTGGAAGACCTTCAGCACTGACGAAGGCGCCAAATTCGATACGATTGTGACGCTGGACGCCGCAGAAATCGCCCCGCAAGTCACCTGGGGCACCAACCCAGGCCAGGTGATTTCCGTCACGGAAAACATTCCGAATCCAGAATCTTTCGCGGACCCAGTAGAGCGTGCTTCTGCTGAAAAAGCATTGGCCTACATGGGCCTGAAACCAGGTGTTCCATTAACTGAAGTCGCGATCGATAAAGTGTTTATCGGTTCATGCACCAACTCGCGCATTGAAGATTTACGTGCTGCGGCGGAAATTGCTAAAGGCCGTAAAGTGGCGCCAGGCGTGCAGGCGTTAGTGGTCCCAGGTTCCGGCCCGGTAAAAGCGCAGGCCGAAGCAGAAGGTCTGGATAAGATTTTTATTGAAGCGGGCTTTGAATGGCGTTTGCCGGGTTGCTCGATGTGCCTGGCGATGAACAACGACCGCCTGGAACCGGGCGAGCGTTGCGCTTCCACCAGCAACCGTAACTTCGAAGGTCGTCAGGGCCGTGGCGGTCGCACGCACCTGGTTAGCCCGGCAATGGCAGCTGCAGCCGCTGTTTCTGGTCATTTTGCTGACATCCGCACGTTGAAATAAGGGAAAACACCATGGCAGAGAAATTTGTACAACACACCGGCCTGGTCGTTCCGCTGGATGCCGCAAACGTTGATACTGACGCAATCATTCCTAAGCAGTTTTTGCAGAAGGTGACGCGCACGGGTTTTGGCGCTCATCTGTTTAACGACTGGCGTTTTCTGGATGATGCTGGCCAACAGCCAAACCCGGAATTCGTGCTGAACTTCCCGGAGTTTAAAGGCGCTTCAATTTTACTGGCGCGTGAAAACTTCGGCTGCGGTTCTTCACGTGAACACGCACCGTGGGCCTTAACTGATTACGGTTTCAAAGTGGTTATCGCGCCAAGTTTTGCGGATATCTTCTACGGCAACTCATTCAATAACCAGCTGCTGCCGGTAACATTGAGCGAAGCAGAAGTCGATGAGCTGTTTAAGCTGGTCGCGGCAAATCCGGGGATTAAATTCGTGGTCGACCTGGAAGCACAAACCGTGATTGCGGGTGAGAAAAGCTATTCGTTTAACATCGATACTTTCCGTCGCCACTGCATGTTAGAAGGGCTGGATAGCATCGGTCTGACGCTGCAACACGAAAGTTCTATTTCTGCTTACGAGCAGAAACAACCGGCGTTTATGCGTTAATAAACTGCAAATCTTATACCCAAGATAATTCTAGCTGCATCGCGGCGGCAAGTGTTCGAGGCCCAGGGAGCTTACATGAGTAAGTGACCTGGGCGAGAACATGCAGCCAACAAAGAGGCAGCTTGAAGTATGAAGAGTATTACTTCAGCGTTTCGACCAGCCCTTTGCGCTGCCCTTCTAGCGTCACCACTTTGCTACAAACATCACGGCCAAACTGCTCGAAATCTTTTTCCTGGTTCTTCCACTCGTTTTGAATCGAAGTCTGTAAACCACCGAGGCTACCCAGCACGCCTTGCAGCGGATTGCCGCCACCTTTCAAAACGGCTTTCGCACCCATCTCATTGATGCTGTCTTGCAAGATGCCGCCCATCGCCTGATTCACCAACTGTTGCCCTTCGGATCGCACTTGATCAATGGCTTTATAATGGAAGGTCAAACCATCCGGGCGAGTCTCGATAATTCGGTTCATCTGTTGCTTAAGTTGCGCGTCTAGTTTCGTCAGGCGACCGCGCATATTGCTGCTTTCACCCACTTCTTTAGCGATGATCTTATCCAGCGCAACACGCCCTTTCTCAACCCGAGCCAACGCGCCGTTGTTGATCCAAGGAAGATCGGTGCGCAACGCTTTCTGGTAATCCAGTGCCAACTGGCGCTGCGTTGCGTTTAATGTGTGTGGCTTGCCGTTAAATTGCAGGCTGCCATCCGGGGCAATAACCAGATTGCCATTTTCACCCACAACCTGAACGGACTGCGGATTAATAACCACGTCATCGCGAGGCGTGACGCTGCATTTATAGTCGGCCTGCGCCTGCATCGCGGTTAGCAGCAGAACGCCCATCAAAGCCTTACGAATCATAGTTACTCCTGAAAAAAAGGGCCGGTTTTCACCAGCCCATTTGTACTATTTCAATCAATCCCACCAGACATCAAACAGATCGCTGGTGCGAACGTCTTCAGCCTTGTGCTCTTCAAGCCATTTGCGCACCAGAGCTTGATGCTCCTCGGTGCATTTGCCGATTTCCTGTAGGCAAATTAAGCCTTCCCAGGAAAGGTGGCCGCCGCCATCAAAAGCCAGACCATTTTTATCGATAACTTCATCAATGAATTCATCAACGATTTTATCAATTTGTTCTTCGGAGGTGCCTTCCGGGAAACGCCATGCAACAGAGAACCCCACTTCCTGGAATTCGTCGATGTGCATTTTTTTACGCAAACGACGGCTACGATTAATTGCCATTACTTTACCCTCTCGAACATTAAGTCCCATACGCCGTGACCAAGACGATGGCCACGTTGTTCAAATTTGGTCACCGGACGCGAATCCGGTCGCGGTACGTAGTCGTTACTCTCAGACTGGTTTTGATAACCATCAATAGAGGACATCACTTCGAGCATGTGTTCTGCATAAGGTTCCCAGTCGGTTGCCATATGGAACACACCGCCCAGTTTCAGTTTACTTTTCACGAACTCGGCAAACGGCACCTGAACGATACGGCGCTTATTATGACGCGCTTTGTGCCACGGATCAGGGAAAAAGAGCTGAACCATGGATAAAGAATTGTCAGGAACCATTTTTTGCAGCACTTCCACTGCGTCGTGACACATCACGCGCAGGTTCTCAACGCCCTCTTCATGAGCGGTTGCAAGGCATGCGCCCACGCCCGGCGAGTGCACTTCAATGCCTAAAAAGTTCTGCTGTGGATTAGCCTTTGCCATTGCCACCAGCGACGTACCCATGCCAAAACCGATTTCCAGGGTAACTGGCGCTTCGCGGCCAAACAGCTCGGTAAAATCGACAGGCGCGTCTTGATATTCAACGCCCATCACCGGCCAATAGTTTTCCAGTGCGAACTCCTGGCCCTTAGTCAGGCGGCCCTGGCGGCGCACAAAACTACGAATCCGGCGCATTGCGCGGCCTTCTTCATTAAATTCCGGTGAGATGACGTCATTTTTCATGGTGTTCAGGCTTTAGTTAGTGTTCGGGAAACGGGCATTATCCAAAGTTAATGGTGAGAAGCAAGCACCAGAAAGTTCCGGTTTACAGCACAGAGTCGTCTGTGCTGGAATCAGCTCCCTAATTCACACATTTATCGGATGGCCTGGCAACAATGACACAAGCGCCGCAATTCTCCCACCAGGTTCTCGACTGGTATCAAAAATACGGCCGCAAAACACTGCCATGGCAACTCGAAAAAACGCCTTACAAAGTATGGCTGTCTGAGGTGATGTTGCAACAAACGCAGGTTGCCACCGTCATTCCTTACTTTGAACGCTTTATGTCGCGCTTCCCGACCGTCACCGATCTTGCCAACGCGCCACTCGATGAAGTTCTCCATCTTTGGACGGGTCTGGGTTATTACGCCCGCGCGCGTAATCTGCATAAAGCTGCGCAAATGGTCGCTAATCAGCACAATGGCGTGTTCCCCGAAACTTTTGAAGAAGTCGCCGCCCTACCGGGTGTGGGGCGTTCGACCGCGGGCGCTATTCTTTCTTTGTCGCTTGGTAAGCATTTCCCGATTCTGGATGGCAACGTCAAACGCGTGCTGGCCCGTTGTTATGCCGTGTCCGGTTGGCCGGGTAAAAAAGATGTCGAGAAAAAACTCTGGGACATCAGCGAGCAAGTCACCCCAGCCAATGGTGTGAGCCAGTTTAACCAGGCGATGATGGATCTTGGCGCAATGGTTTGCACCCGCTCGAAGCCAAAATGTGAGCTTTGTCCGGTGAATAATCTCTGTGTAGCCTACGCCAATAATAGTTGGGCGAGCTATCCTGGTAAGAAGCCGAAGGTGACAATTCCCGAGCGCACCGGCTATTTCCTGATGATGCAGCATCAGCAAAGTATTTTGCTATCTCAGCGTCCGGCTGTTGGCCTGTGGGGTGGTTTGTACTGCTTCCCGCAATTCACAACCGAAGAAGAACTTCGCGACTGGCTGGCGCAACGTCAGATTCCCGCCGATAATCTCACGCAATTAAACGCCTTCCGCCATACATTCAGCCACTTCCATCTGGATATCGTGCCAATGTGGTTGCCAGTGCTTTCGTTTAGCGGGTGCATGGATGAAGGAACCGCTCTCTGGTATAACTTAGCGCAGCCACCGTCCGTAGGACTGGCCGCCCCTGTAGAGCGTTTATTACAGCAATTACACGCCGAGCCGGTGGTACTTAAACCCGCCCGAGCCGTTGAAGAGGAATAACCATGAGCAGAACTATTTTTTGTACTTACCTGCAACGTGACGCAGAAGGCCAGGATTTCCAGTTGTATCCAGGTGAACTTGGCAAACGTATTTATAACGAAATCTCAAAAGAAGCTTGGGCTTTATGGCAGACAAAACAAACCATGCTGATTAACGAACGCAAAATGAGCATGATGAACCCGGAACATCGCAAAGAACTGGAAGCAGAAATGGTCAACTTCCTGTTTGAAGGCAAAGAAGTTCACATCGAAGGCTACACGCCACCAGAAAAATAAAATACAGGGGCCGCTGGCCCTTATGAACATCAAGCCCAACGCATACACGGAACGATGAAAAAATTTCTCGCGCTAGCTCTGGTTGTCCCGTTGCTCATCTCATGTTCGAGCAAAAAAGAAGATTCCTATAACGAGGCGTTTGTTAAGGACACGAATGGTTTTGATATTTTGATGGGGCAGTTTGCCCATAACATCGAAAATATCTGGGGCATAAAGGAAGTGTTGATTGCGGGTCCAAAAGACTACGTAAAATATACCGACCAATATCTGACCCGTAGCCACATCAACTTTGACGACGGTACGATTACCATCGAAACCATTGCTGGCACCGATCCCGCCGCCCATTTGCGCCAGGCGATCGTATCCACTTTGCTGATGGGTGACGATCCGGGTTCCATCGATCTTTATTCCGATGTTAACGACGTGCAGATCTCCAAAGAGCCGTTCCTGTATGGCCAGGTTGTGGATAACACCGGGCAGCCGATTCGCTGGGAAGGTCGTGCGTCTAAATTTGCTGATTACCTGCTGCAAACGCGCCTGAAAAGCCGCAGCACCGGGCTGAAGATCATCTACAGCGTGACGATCAACCTGGTGCCAAACCACCTGGATAAACGTGCGCACAAATATCTCGGCATGGTGCGCAAAGCGTCGAAGAAATACGGCGTAGATGAATCGCTGATTCTGGCAATTATGCAAACGGAATCGAGCTTTAACCCCTATGCCGTCAGCCATGCCGATGCCCTCGGCCTGATGCAGGTTGTGCAGCACAGCGCGGGCGTTGATGTCTTCAAATCTCAGGGGAAATGGGGCAAACCAAGCCGCAGCTTCTTGTTTGATCCAGAAAGCAATATTGATACCGGTACGGCTTATCTGGCGATTCTTCAGAACAGTTATCTGAGCGGAATTGATAACCCAACCTCGCGCCGTTACGCGATGATTACAGCGTATAACGGCGGCGCGGGCAGCGTGTTGCGCGTGTTCAACAGTGATAAAAATCGCGCGTACAGCATTATCAACAGCATGACGCCGGGCGACGTGTATCAGACGCTGACCACACGCCACCCGTCTGCGGAATCACGCCATTATCTGTACAAAGTGAATACCGCGCAGAAGAGTTACCGCCGCCGGTAATTCATCCGTTTGTTGTATCTCTTGCCGTCGGTTTAGCGGCAGGAGATACAACACTCCCCCGCTTTTCCCGCCTTAAACCGCAAAAAATGTAACCAGCGTCACTATTCTCGAATGTAACCAAAAGATGTTTTCATTTATTTGCTGAATGTACCAAAAATCTCACCACAGCACTGCTAATGTTACGATCACAACATATATCTCCTTATATGTTAAAAAAATCACATCCGCTGTTAACCTCTGTGAGGATATTTACATGAACCTTAAGCTGCAGCTTAAAGTACTTTCGTTTCTGCAGTTCTGCTTGTGGGGAAGTTGGCTGACGACGCTCGGCTCATACATGTTTGTCACCCTCAAGTTTGATGGTGCAGCCATCGGCGCTGTATACAGTTCATTGGGTATTGCTGCGGTATTTATGCCGACGCTACTCGGTATTATTGCGGACAAATGGATTAGTGCGCGCTGGCTCTATGCGGGTTGTCATGTGGTAGGTGCCATTACGTTGTATTTTGCAGCTCAGGTGACTTCACCGAGTGCGATGTTTATCGTGATTCTGCTCAACTCACTGGCTTACATGCCAACGTTAGGGCTGGTGAACACGATTTCTTACTATCGCTTGCAATCGGCGGGAATGGATATCGTCAGTGACTTCCCGCCTATTCGTATCTGGGGAACCATTGGCTTTATCTTCGCGATGTGGGGCGTGAGCTTCTCAGGCTTTGAACTCAGCCACATGCAGCTTTATATCGGCGCAATATTGTCAGTTGTCCTCGCCCTGTTCACTCTGACACTGCCGCATATTCCGGTTGCTAATGCACAGAAAAACCAAAGCTGGAGCTCAATGTTAGGGCTGGATGCCTTCGCGTTGTTCAAAAACAAGCGCATGGCTATCTTCTTCATCTTCTCAATGCTGTTGGGTGCCGAACTGCAAATTACCAATATGTTCGGTAATACCTTCCTGCACAGCTTTGACCAGAACCCGCTGTTTGCCAGTAGCTTTATTGTCGAACACGCGTCTGTGCTGATGTCTATTTCGCAGATTTCTGAGACCGTATTTATCCTGACGATTCCATTCTTCCTGATTCGCTACGGTATCAAGAATGTGATGCTTATCAGTATCGTCGCGTGGATGTTGCGCTTCGGCCTATTTGCCTTTGGCGACCCAACGCCGATGGGCACCATGCTGCTGGTGCTGTTGATGATCGTCTACGGTTGCGCCTTCGACTTCTTCAACATTTCCGGTTCCGTGTTTGTTGAAAAAGAAGTCAGACCAGAAATCCGTGCCAGCGCACAGGGCATGTTCCTGATGATGACAAACGGCTTTGGTTGCATTCTGGGCGGGATTGTCAGCGGTAAAGTAGTTGAGCATTACACACTGCAAGGTATCACTGACTGGCAAACCGTATGGCTGATTTTCGCCGGTTACTCGCTGGTGCTGGCCTTCGCCTTCGTCGCACTGTTCAAATATAAACATGTTAGAACGCCAGCGGCCATCCAGCCAGCAGTCTGATTGATAATGTCTCCCGCTTCTGAATGAAACGGGAGACATTGTTATTACGCCTTAATTACATAGCCGTACAAGCGCTTAATTCCGTCGGCATCCGTTTCGCTATACACGCCCTGCAATTCCGGTGAGAAGCCTGGCAGCATATTCACACCCTCTTCAAGAGCCAGGAAGTAACGCAGCGCAGCACTGCCCCACACTTCGCCAGGGACTACGCACAACACGCCCGGTGGATACGGCAACGCACCCTCAGCCGCGATACGCCCTTCCGACTGGCTCAGACGCACCAGCTCTACATTGCCACGAATAAACTCGCTATTAGCATCCTGCGGATTCATCGCGACTGCAGGCAGGCTGGCTTTGCGGAACATCTCTTTTTGCAGATCCTTCACTTCAAAGCTGACATAAAGATCGTGCATTTCCTGGCAAAGTTGGCGCAGCGTGTAGCCTTTATAGCGCTGTGAATATTTCTGATAGATAGTCGGCAGCACATTCACCAGCGGCGTATCGTCTTCAATATGCTGTTCAAATTGCGCCAGCATCGCCACCAGATGCGCCATCTTTTCAGTGCTTTCGGCAGGCGTCAGTAAGAATAAAATCGAATTCAGATCCGATTTCTCAGGAACAATTCCATTCTCACGCAGGTAATTTGCGAGGATCGCCGCAGGCACGCCAAACTCAGTGTAATGACCGGTTTGTGGATCAATACCCGGCGTCGTCAGCAGCAGTTTGCAAGGATCGACAAAATACTCATCTTGCGCATACCCTTCAAAACCATGCCATTTTTCACCCGGTTCAAAGCTGAAGAAACGACGCTCCTGCGCGATGGTTGCAGTCGGATGTTCCTGCCACGGCTTGCCCGCCACCACGGGTGGAATAAACGGTTTGATCATCTTGCAGCTGGCGATAATGGCTTTGCGTGCTTCGATGCCCTGCACCACACATTCCGCCCACAGGCGGCGGCCACTCTCCCCTTCATGGATCTTCGCATTCACATCAAGTGCAGCAAATAACGGATAGAACGGGCTGGTTGAGGCATGCAACATAAAGGCATTGTTCAGCCGCTTATGCGGGCAAAAACGATCCTGGCCGCGCAGATGGTTATCTTTCTTATGGATCTGCGAAGTCTGCGAGAAGCCCGCCTGCTGTTTATGCACCGATTGCGTAACAAAGATCCCCGGATCGTTCTCGTTAAGATCCAGCAAAAGCGGTGAACAGTCCGCCATCATCGGGATGAATTGTTCGTAACCGACCCAGGCGGAATCAAACAGAATGTAATCGCAAAGATGACCGATGTTATCCACCACCTGACGCGCGTTATAAACCGTGCCGTCGTAAGTCCCGAGCTGGATTACCGCCAGGCGGAACGGACGTTTTTCCTGCGCACGCTCTGAAGCCACCTCCGCGATAAGCTCACGCAAATATTTCTCATCGAAGCAATGCGCATCAATACCACCGATAAAACCAAACGGATTGCGAGCCGCCTCGAGATAAACCGGTGTTGCCCCCGCCTGGATCAGCGCCCCATGGTGGTTTGATTTATGGTTATTACGGTCAAACAGCACCAGATCGCCACGCGTTAATAGCGCATTGGTGACAACTTTATTCGCCGCCGACGTGCCGTTCAGCACGAAATAGGTTTTATCCGCGTTAAACACTTTGGCCGCGAACTTCTGCGCATGCTTTGCCGAGCCTTCATGAATCAGCAAGTCACCGAGTTTGACGTCCGCATTGCACATATCGGCACGGAACAAATTCTCGCCGAAGAATTCAAAGAACTGGCGGCCAGCCGGATGTTTTTTGAAAAACTCACCGTGTTGATGGCCAGGACAGGCAAAAGTGCTGTTTTCCATCGCGACATATTTCGTCAGCGTATCGAAGAAAGGCGGGAGCAAACTTTCTTCATAATCAACGGCCGCGGTTTCCAGCTCCAGATAATCCTGCGCATCACCTTTTATCAGCCCGGTAATGCCTTCTTGCTCGCCTGAGAGATTATCAGCCGCTAAAAAAACAGGAATCGAAAAGCCCGTGCGTTTGAGTAACGCCAGAATACCGCTGCGGCTATCCGCCGCAGAAAGTACGACAGCGGCAATATCGGTGAAATCAGTGCTATCAAGCGTGACGATTTCGCGATGTGTAGACAAAGTAGCAACCACATCGTGGCTGGCGGCAATTTTCAAAGATTTCATATGCACAAATCCCAGAGTTCAAGGATGAGTGAGTGCCATGTGGCACGGCAAAGGGAGTTTTCCCCGGCGAATGTGTCTTGATGGTCTGAAGGAGGATACCCACTCCGACCGCCAGACATCAGTAAAACCAGGCATCACCTGATTTTACTGTTGTCCTGCAGTGAGCGTGCGTTGCCCTCACCGCATGGTGAGCGAGGGTCTTCGGGATACGACAGAAAGGTGAACGAGCGCCATCGAGAGATGCCGGTGAACATTGACTTTAAACATCAATAAGCGCCCCGTTGCAGATGTGTAAAATTTCGCGCAATCATGGCACCTTCTTCCCCGTGGTTCAAGGCGATGCTGCCACACAGAGCACATTATTCGTGCAAACGCACGACTTATTAACACAAAAGCGTTGACGTCAAACGGCCTTTACGGTTTAATGCGCCCCGTTGCCCGGATAGCTCAGTCGGTAGAGCAGGGGATTGAAAATCCCCGTGTCCTTGGTTCGATTCCGAGTCCGGGCACCACTATTTAAAGAAACCAGCCTAATGGCTGGTTTTTTGCTTTCTGCGATCCGGACTCTCCATCGAACTACGTTCGATTACTCGTCGCCTCCCTTCGCCGTATTCATCACCTTCCCAAATCCCAGACCTTCCAACCCGCCATTAGGTATTCGCGCGCGTTACTCTCTTGTGGGCTATATATTTGGAGATGTGATTTCAGGAAAAACCCCCATGATGCGACTCACCATGATTCTGCTTGGCGTTGATTTTCTGCGTTCTCACTGGCGCGGATTGCGACGTTTCGGCTGGATTACTCTGATTGCTGGCATCGTTATCTTCATTGACGCGCTAGATGGTTCACTGTTCTTCCCAATCGAACCTTTCGCCTGTCTGCTGTTGTTCGAAGGTGCTGCAACGCTGATGGTTGCTCATAGCGGTATGGGCGGACAACGTATTTTGCGCTACGTAAAAGGCAGTGTCTTTAGTGCTGCGGCATTACTGATTCTGGCGGGTCAGCATGACGGTGATTTTGTGCTGGCGATGATCTTCGGCATGCTGTTTTTATTCGATGGCGCTCTCCAAATTGCTTCTGCCGTCGTGGTGCGTTACCGGCGTTGGCGCCCGGCGTTATGGGGTGGGATCATCGAAATTGCGCTGGCAATATTCTTCTTCCAGCCCTGGCCTTCGCACTATTCAGGAACGGTTCCCTATTGTCTCGGCCTCGGCCTGGCGTTTGCCGGCTGGAATATGTTTATCCTCGCCAACCGCGTTAAACGCGCCGCTGCAAATCCAGGACTCAAAGGCGCGGTCTATATGGAAGAGGCTGATGTTCCTGACGTCGTGGAATGGGATGGCCCACCAGCCGATGACGAAAAAGCGCTGACCGTGCATGTATGGACGCCCGCAGGATCGGCCCCCAGTGAAACCATTCCCCGCCCGGTGATTAGCCGCTATATCGCCGCCGTCGACCGCAACGGTGTTATCTCCACCGGGCACGCCGCTTTAGAATCGCCCGGCGGTATTTACATCAGCCTCTACCCTGCGGAATTGATTGACCAGTCACCCGACGAATTTGCCCGCCTGTTGCGTGCCACACCGGAAAACAATGTTCCGGGACGATTCCAGCCTGATTATGCAACCGAATCGGCAAAGTGGTGCCCCTCAACCAGAAAAGTGCGCATCCGCAATTACAGCGAAGAGCGCCTGAAAGCATTTTGGGAAAGTTATCGCCAGAATGAGTCCTACAATCTGACCTATCGGAATTGCTCAAGCAGCGTAGCACGGGCGCTGGAAGCCGCTCTTGAAGGCTCAGTCGGCAGGCTTTGGCATAAACGTGGGTTCTGGATGGCAATGGGGAAACTGATGTCGACGCCTGAGCTTTGGGTGGCACTGCAAATACGCAAACGCGCGCAAACCATGGCCTGGACACCCGGTTTAGTTCTCGATTACGCTCGCGCACTCAGCATGCTTGCCGATCCGCGCCCTACCGGCTGGTTCAATACCACCAGCCGGGCACTGAAGAAAATGCTCCAGCGCCGTGTGGCCTGGGAAAAAGGTAAAAGCGGAGAAGAAACGGCTGAAGATTAACTTAAATATCCGCGACGAGTTTTTTTGCAGCCTTGCGGTGGCGAGAAATAAGTTCAGGCACATCCAGCCCAACAATATTGCCATCGGTGACACGCCATTTTCCGCCAATCATCACATGTTCCGCCCTTTCCGCACCGCATAACAACAGTGCTGAAATGGGATCATGACTGCCGCTAAAACGCAGTTCATCTTGCGCAAACAGCGCCAAATCCGCTTGCTTACCAACGGCAATTTCGCCGATATCACTGCGCCCAATCAGTTTCGCCGAGCCTTGCGTTGCCCAGCCGAGCACACGCTGAGGCGTTATGGCTTGCGCCCCGTATCGCAAACGTTGCAGATACAAGGCTTGCCGCGCTTCATACATGATATTTGATGCATCGTTCGACGCCGAGCCATCAACCCCCAGACCAATTGCTACACCCGCGTTCTGCAAATCCACCGTCGGGCACATCCCAGATGCGAGGCGCATATTGGAAACCGGGCAATGGCAAACGCCCACTCCCGCACGCCCCAGGCGCTGAATTTCACTCTCATCAAAATGGATACCGTGCGCAAGCCAGGTTCTGTCATTAAGCCAGCCGACGCTTTCCAGATAATCTACGGTTCGTAGGCCAAAGCGTTGCAGGCAGAAATTTTCTTCATCAAGCGTTTCAGCCAGATGGGTATGCAAACGCACGTCTTCACGCTGCGCGAGCTGCGCACTGTCACGCATAATTTCGCTCGTCACCGAAAACGGTGAGCAAGGGGCGAGTGCAATTTGCAGCCACGCCCCTTCTCCGCGCTGATGGTAGCGTTTAATCAGCCGCTCACTGTCGCGTAAAATCGTCTCGCCTTGCTGCACGGTATGGCGCGGCGGCAACCCACCGTCATCCTCGCCCAGGCTCATTGAACCCCGCGTTAACACAGCACGCATTCCCAGTTCACCCACCACATCTACCTGCACATCAATCGCCTCTTCCATACCCTGTGGGAAAAGATAGTGATGGTCAGTGGTGGTCGTGCAGCCAGAAAGCAGTAACTCCGCCATCGCGACTTTGCTGGCAAGCGCCAGAGCTTCAGCATCAAGGCGTGCCCAGACAGGATAAAGTTGCTTTAGCCACGGGAACAACGGCACGTTAACGACCGGAGCCCAGGCTCGGGTGAGCGTCTGGTAGAAGTGGTGGTGAGTATTAATCAGTCCGGGTAAAAGAACTCGTTCGCTGGCATCAAACACCGCATCACAGGAAAGGGTAGGTTCGCATCCTGCGGGGACTAATTCACGAATGACCACCCCTTCAACCACCACACCGCCAGCGGCGTCGTGCGAATTTGCGGTAAAAACTGCGCGGGGATTTTTGATCCATAAACGTTGTGCAGACATCACTGGCTCCTGAAAATGAAGATAAAGGGAAGCCAGCTCAGTTATGACCTGTCTGCTGATCCAGGCATTGCGCGGGGCAATTTTGTGATTCTAACCAGGAAAATGGTGCGCCATCATCGCGTTTTCTTATGG
Organism: Buttiauxella agrestis ATCC 33320; assembly: GCF_000735355.1. Taxonomy (GTDB): domain Bacteria; phylum Pseudomonadota; class Gammaproteobacteria; order Enterobacterales; family Enterobacteriaceae; genus Buttiauxella; species Buttiauxella agrestis. The sequence continues at coordinate 22,850 of NZ_JMPI01000014.1, read as the reverse complement.
CGTATTTCGAATAAAAAAAAGGCTTTGCAGAACGTGTCAGCAAAGCCTGTTATTTTTTAAAGATTACTTCGAACCCGTTTTTCCAGCAGGATTTTCCGCCGTTTTAAGAATGATTTCCGGCACTTTGCCAAAATCCACTTTTGCAGTTTTTAGCTTTTGAGTCAGATCGGCAGTCACATCCAGCTCAGGTGCGACTGAAACCGCAGCCTGCATCGGCATAATGACAGCAATTTTCTTCTCACTACGATAGGTGTCACTGGCCGTTTTGAGTGCTTTCATCACCACAATACGCGCAGCGTTTTGTTGTACTTCCCACTGCTGCGCAATGACGTTCTTATCCGCCTGGCGAGCGGCTTCAACTTTTTCTGCAGGAAAATTGGCATAGCTATTCTCTGCCAGTTGCATGCCTTTATGAAGATTTTCGTTAACGGCTTTAAGATGTGCTTGTTCCTGTTGTACCAGGCCTGATTCAACTAATACTTTTTCCACATTAATAAACTTCATTTCTGCATCTCCTGCTGGTTTTGCATCACAACCCACGAGCAAAGCGCCCGCAACCAGTGCGATCATGACAGTCCCTGCCACATGGCGAATTAAATTTCGTTTCATTTGATATTTAACCTGCTGAAATATAAAAGTGGGCTAACCTATAATCACGAGCGATATAATGTCCTTATTACATTCATAAGAAATATATACACATGCAAGCTGACAAACATACTATAAAAAATAGTCAGCGAAGAACAGACACAAAGTCTTAATTATGTTTATCCCATAACTTCTAATCGACGAGCCGTCTCATAATGTGTAACCCAATAACGGTTCGCCAGGGAAGACATTGTTACGCCTTGGCTGCTTGAGGCGTGAATGAATTGATTATCACCCACATAAACGCCCACATGACGCATACCTGGAGAAGTTTTAAAAAAGACTAAATCACCCGGTTTTAATTGTTCTTTATTGACTTTCTCACCATTTTTTATTTGCTGTGTCGTGGTGCGGGGTAATGATTTATGGAAAGAGTCATTAAAAATATGTTGCATCAATGCCGAGCAATCCACGCCTTTATGCGTCGTTCCACCCAGGTGATAGCGCGTTCCTTTCCAGTTTGAAAATTGCTCTAATATGGCTGTTTTTATTTCTGTGGAACTATTAGAGGATGCAGAGGTGGCATAATCTGTTTTTTCAAATAACACTTCTTTTTTAGGTGTGTGGTGTTTTGTTGCAATCACCCTTGTTCCTAATGATGCAAATTCCTTTGGCATATTAAAAGCAAAGGAATTTGCACTAACAATTAAAGGAGCAATAAATAATGACAGAGTAATAAATTTTTTAAAAAGAGGCATAGGAAATATCTTTCATCTACAAACACAGGCGAACAGGCCATTACCGATTATTCAATAATGGGATAAGCAATTCCTTTTGGGTGAGCAAATAATAGCCGATGAACACAATTTAAACAGCGCGAATTTTGTCCAATTCTAGACTTGTATTTTTGATTTAAAAAACAGTCTGATACCCCGCTTCGCTTAACTGAAAATAGCACTCATACGTTCGCGAGACAGACCTCCGGACGCTGATAATGCGGCCACACTAACGCCACCAGCGTGGGATAAGCGTCATGGCTGAACTCATCGAAACACTGGCGCAAATTCAGCACTTCGATATCCGCAAAAGGAACTTTTTCGCCCTCCGCACAGCGTTTACGAAGGTTGTCGTAATAGCGATAGATGGCCGAGTTCAGATCACTACAACGCCTTTGCGCACTGAAAAGCACAGGGTTCGCGCTCAGTTCATCAACACTCATGCGTTTTATCGTGGCATGGGCAAAATCAACATATTCGTGACTCACCCGCCAATAATATTCCGGTGTAATTTTCAACATTAACTTTGCAAAGTAATCTTCGCGTTCATCAGTTTCAGATAAATTTAATTTAGGGGAAGATGGTGTGACAGTTTTTACTTTTGGCTGTATTGCCGAACGCATCAGAACCAATACCGCACACAGTGGGAGTAAGAATAAAATAATAGTGAAAATGACGTTCGACATTCGACGCTCCTGTTTTTTTTATAGTAATTTTGAGGCAAAATATTGTCAACGTAACGCTTTGTTATTGTGATAAACACCCCGTTGATATAAAAGGAAAATGTAATGCTGCCCAACAACCTGGTGCCCGCGATACTTCCGATACCGCCCAGGGAGGAGGATGCACTCATGGAAGGAGAAATCACTTTATCCACTGATATTAATGATGATTTTTCCCTTCTTGAGAAGACAATTCTCAATGCAAATGATTATGCGGGACAGGCGAAGAACTCATTGCTTGAAGAAAACAATCGCCATTTAAAAGACCAATTATTTTGTGCAGTAAAGATTGAAGCAATCACAACCGTGCTCAATGAATTAATTGAACAGGAAAAAGTGTGTCCGGCCGATCTCCAGATGCTGATAGAAGATAAAGAATTGCAGATAAGTCAGCATTCGCAGCAGATCTGGATCAATCAGTTAACCCAGGAAAAAACCTGGCCGCTGTTTTATTCACTGGAAAATTAAAATAAATGTCACAGACATCAGACCCAATTATCTCCCAGCCAGCATTACCAGATGAAAGTGAAGCGAAGAAATTTACCTTAAGTGAAAATATTACCGCGCTGGTGCAGATTAAAAATGACAATATCGCTCGTCTTGCGCAGGGGAAAATTAATATCACCTCCGCATTGGTTGAGCAAAAATGGCATAACCGCCATCAAATTTATCCTTTTCGTGTGAAAGAAGAGATTTACGGTGCCGTACTCAGTGAAATTATCGCGAACCACCCGGGGTTAAAAACCCAGATTCTTGGGCGTCTCGAAGCGGTTTATCAGCAGTTGAGAAATGAAGAAGCACAAACACTTTCACGCACGCGTGCGCTGCTGGAAAACAACTACAAAACACCGCACTTGTGAAATTAAGGCGCATGCTCAACTTAGCGCAAAGCGTCCGAACACGGCTCGCCTTCGGTAATAATTTCAGTCACATCAGCCCGCTCGCCGATCCGCACCTCACTGACACGATCAAATTTGCTCTTATCGATCAACAACAGTGACTGCGCCGAACGCTTGAGCAGCGCGGTTTTGTAATCCGCATTCCAGCTCCGCGTGTCCCATAACGTTCCATTGCTATCCACGCCTTCGCAGGAAAAAAGGAACAGATCGATATCCAGTGATTTGAGCTGCGCCGCGAGTGGCGCATTGATATAGCAAGCATATTTACGCTGGAGCAATCCGCCGGTGCTGATCAGTTGAATGTGCTCACGCTTAGCCAGAGCCTGGCAAACCCGCTCGCTGTTGGTAAAAACAGTCAGTGGAATATCAGGCAGCAAACGTGCCAGATACCAACAAGTGGAACTGGCGTCCAGCGCAATCACCATTTCGGGGGCAATCCAGGCCAGCGCGCGATGAGCAATATCGGCTTTGCTATTGAGATGGCTTTTCAGACGCGCGGCAAAAGGATCACCACCTTCATCGGCTCCACGATTAATACGTTTCGCCCGCCCATGCTGACGAACAATTTTCCCCTGCTTTTGCAGTAAACGCAGATCGCGCCGCACGGTTTCCTGGCTCACCTCTAACAAGTGGGCCAGTTGTTGCGTGGTGAGATTGTCATAGTGTTCGACAAGCTGAACCAGTTCCTGATGGCGTTCGGTTTTCATGGTGGCGTCTCCCGGCAATGCCCGGATATTAGGGGGTGACGCCCTTCTTTAACAAGATGTTGCCGTACTTCGCCCGCTCGCCTGTGATGACGATCGCAAAGGCGTGTTGGGCGCGTTCATAAAATGCATAACGATCTATGCGCTCAATCGCAGGCCCGTGAGATTCATTGAAAAGGGCCTGGCGATAACGTTGCTCAACCCGACTATCCAGTTCATCACCACTGACCGGAGCCATCATCACCAGCGGCGACGCATAGCTATCGAGTTCAAAAAGTGGGATCACCGCCGCCAGCAAATCGCTTACCAGCACACCATCTGCGCGTATTACCTGTGGGCCAATGCTGTGCGCGGGAAAATGTGCATCGGCGAAGATAATTTCATCTCCATGCCCCATCTCAGCAAGCACTTTTAAAAGCGTTGGGGAAATTACCGGTGAGATATTTTTTAGCATGTCACACTCCATTTTCAGCAATATTGCGATAAACCTCGCATTGTTCGCCCGGATAAAAATAACGATATTGGTAATCAATCTGCGCTCGCGCCTGTTCAGGTGAACTAAATGCGCCACAACCGGACCAGGCAAACATCGCCGCGCCCAGTACCGTGGTTTCAGCATCGTCCAACACTTTAATCGGCAAGCCGAGAACGTCCGCTTTTATCTGGTTCCACAGCGTATTGCGGCTGCCACCCCCTACCAGCAATAACTCTTGCGCCTTAAAGCCGCCAATAGATTCCAGAACCTGCAAATTATTGCGTAACTGCCAGCTCAGACTTTCCAGAGCGGCACGATAAAAATGCCCACGCGTTGTTGAAAGTGTTGCGCCCTGCCAGCCCGCATGTGACGGGCGGGCCATTAGCCCGCTATCCATCCGCAGACCTTCACAACCTGGTTCAACCTTTTGCGCAGCCGCGATCATCTGCTGATAAACCAGCCCAGGCTCAACATCGTGCCAGTGAAGATGACGAACCCATTCCAGCACGCCGGAAGCCAGCCACTGTAGGCCTGGATTATATAAACCCGGCAGGCTGTCCAACTCGCATGTTGAACCGACATAACCCGGCAACAGCGTGGTATTAACCATCGGGCTGCGCGCCATTAAGATTTCCCAGGTCCCAGAGGAAAGCACCGGCTCAGAGAGTCCGGCCCCTGAACCGAACAGCGCAAACTGCGTGTCGTGACCCGCAGAAATCACCGGAATGCCAGGGGATACCCCAAAGTGTGATGCTATTTCCGGAAGCAAGATGCCGATGACTTCTCCAGGAATCACCTGGCGTGGGAATAGCCGCTCAGGTAAGCCCACCGCCTGCAAAATAGCTTCGCTGAATCGAGCGTTATGGATATCTAGCAATTGGCTGGTGCCCGCCATCGTGCGGTCAGTGGTCAACTCACCCGTCAGACGTTGGTTAATTAAAGATGAAATAAACATCCATGCGTCGGCGCGCTCGATAAGTGCCGGATGATGCTGTTTTAGCCACAACAATTTGTAGAGGGTGTTAAAGCTGAATTGGCCAACACCCGACAGCGTTTGTAAATCCTGCGGCGATATCATGCTGTTAATTGCCGCCATATGTTCCACGGTGCGCGGGCATTTCCAGCTAATAATCGGGTACAGCAATTCACCGCGTTGATCGGTTAACGCGCCATCCACACCAAAAGTGGTGACGGTTATGCCGCGGATTTCCCAGCCGCTTAGTTGCTCCATTACCTCTCGGGAACACTGCTGCAAACGCTGGAGAATATCGTCGAGCGACCAGTCATGCCAGTGCGGGTTCTCGGCCGAAATCCGGCTTTCATTGGCAACCGACGCTTTGGCAACGATTTGCCCCTCGCGGCCAACGGCCATGGCCCGCACATTCGTTGCCCCACAATCTAATACCAACACGGCTTCTTTCTTCATCACGCCTCCTGCTCTTTCAATGCCGCCACTTTGAAGGCGGCGGCACTGGCGTGTTTAACGTTTATAAAGCGGGCCGTAGTTCTGACAGGCGCGATAATCCTGACCTTCGCTGTCCATGCCATGCGCCGCCCACACAGATGGGCGATAAATCGCCTCGTCCTCAACGTTATGCATACACACAGGAATACGCAGCATCGAAGCGAGCGTAATCAAATCCGCGCCCACATGACCGACGGTCAGAACACCGTGATTCGCGCCCCAGTTCGACATCACAGACCAGACATCTTTGAACGGCCCTGCGCCGGTTAAACGTGGCGCAAACCAGGTCGTCGGCCACGAGGAATCGGTGCGTTTATCGAGCGTGTCGTGGACATCTTTCGGCAAATCAACGCTCCAGCCTTCGGCGATTTGTAGCACCGGGCCAACGCCTTTGATCAGGTTGATGCGGCTCATGGTAAACGGCACGCCGCCACGGGTCAGGAAGCGCGATGAGAAACCACCGCCACGGAAATACTCATGCACCGCAGGGCACCATTCAGTTGCAGCCAGGCAAGCATCGGCTTCTTGTTGGCTGATTTGCCAGTGCGGTTTCATGGTGGGATTGCCAGCGTCATCTTGCTGACGGCAGGTGCCATCGAGCGCCGCCGAACCTGAGTTAATCAGGTGGATAATGCCGTGTTCAGCCCGCCCGGTGAGCGCTTTGCCCGTCACACGTTTGACGACTTCCGGCGACCAGAAAGTACGCACATCGGCAAACACCTGCGCGGTGCCCGTCAGCAAATGGCCGAACAACATCGAGGCCCCATTCAGGCTGTCGTTTTCAGTTGCCACAACGTACGGCTGGCGAACGCCATGCCAGTCAAAAGAGCTATTGAGCAATGCTTCTGCGGTATCGCCATTCGGGTATTGATCCGTCCAGTGGCGCTGTCCCTGGAAACCTGCGGCGATGGCGTTGTAACCCAATGACTCTTCAACGCGCCCCTTCTCGGCAAGCCTGGTGTTGCCCTTCATCATGTCTCTGATACACATCGCCATCAGCAAACTTTCACGCAGGATTGCGTGGTTTTCCTGCTCTGTGCGGTGGTACTTCTCAGCGTTTTTATCTTCGCCGTATTTAAAGTTTTTATCCGCCCAGCTGAGTGCTAACTCAAGCTCTTGTTCATCATAGATTTTATGGTCGATGCGACGGCGTAGTTCCGTCATATCCACCGCCTGTACTTTCATGCCGAGGTACGATTCAAAGAAGTTGTGATCAACAATCGAACCCGCGATCCCCATCGAAACGCCACCCACCGACAAATAACTTTTGCCTTTCATACTGGCTACGGCAAGGCCCGCACGCGCAAAGCGCAACAGTTTTTCCTGCACATCTGCGGGAATAGACGTGTCGTCCGCTTCCTGCACGTCATGGCCGTAGATTGAAAACGCGGGCAGCCCTTTTTGATTATGCGCGGCCAGCGCTGCGGCCAGATAAACCGCGCCAGGACGCTCGGTGCCGTTAAATCCCCAAATAGCTTTCGGGCGCATCGGGTCCATATCAATGGTTTCGCTGCCGTAGCACCAGCATGGCGTTACTGTGATGGTCAGCCCGACATTCAGGCAACTAAATTTTTCTTCGCAGGCGGCGGACTCTGCCATTCCGGCAATCGTGGTATCAGCAATCACACATTCAACGGTTGTGCCGCAGGCATGACGTAATTGCTCACTAAGCAGTTGCGCCGTGGCCTTCGCCATATTCATGGTTTGTTCTTCAAGTGATTCGCGCACGCCCATTCTGCGGCCATCAATAACCGGGCGGATGCCTATTTTGGGTAAGGAATTAATATGGTTCATAAGAAACCTCATGTTGAAAATCTGTTTTTTGTGAACGAGATAAAGGCACTTAAACACACCGAAAAATGTGAATAGTGTAAAAAGTGAAAATTGCTAACTCGAATTAGCATAGATACCGAAGATTAAAATCGACAATATAATTATCTTTGAAGTGTGATGTTTTTCACGAGTTTTAGCGTTCAGGAGAAATGTTAAAAATAATGGATTTTTCGAGTAATAAATAACTTTACTATTTTCATATAGATGCATCATCAACACAGAGCTGCGTCACAATTTGATAGCAAATAATTTGTCGGAACCGCCGAGTTTGAATAGCTTTAAAACGGAAATGCTAACTCGAGTTAGCGAATTTGAATATTCAACGGGTTTTATACACAGAGGAAACCGGCGTGTGGGTCATGCACAATAACCTAGCCCCGGGAAAATAACTCTCTCACGTATCTGTCTTTCCCGTTAATTACCGACTGCGAACACCTGATCAATTCAAGGGAAAGCGCCATGTCAGACCATTTTTTGCAAATGAATAATATAACTAAACGATTTCCCGGGGTTCTGGCGCTGAGCAATGTCAGTTTCAATTTACGCCGTGGCGAAGTCCATGCTTTGCTTGGGGAAAATGGTGCGGGAAAATCAACACTCATGAAAATTCTCTCCGGCGTATATCGTCCGGACGAGGGTGAAATCATTTTCGAGGGGAATAAGGTCAAATTCGATAGCCCTCTTGATGCGCAAAAATTAGGTATCACTATCATTCATCAGGAATTTAATTTATTCCCGGACCTGACCGTTGAAGAGAATATTTATATTGGTCGTGAGTTTTGTAAAAACAATCGCTGGCGACTCGATGTCCCTGCCCAACGGGCGTCCGTAAAGGAAATCCTGGCAAAACTTAATCTTAAAATTAAACCCGAAACACGCGTTTCTGATTTAACGGTTGCACAGCAACAGATGGTCGAAATCGCCAAGGCCATTTCCGTCAATGCCAAAGTTCTGGTGATGGATGAACCGACGGCGGCACTCACTGAAAGCGAGATTGATAGCCTGTTTCGGGTCACGCGTTTGCTCAAAGAACAAGGCACTGGCGTGGTTTACATCTCGCATCGCCTGGAAGAACTGGCGCTCATCGCTGACCGCGCTACCGTGATGCGTGACGGGCAATACATAGATACTGTGGATTATGAAACGGTGCAAATCAGCGACCTGATTACCAAAATGGTTGGCCGTAAACTTGGCGATATTTACCCCCGTCGCCCGCCATTTACCGCGGATAAAAAAGTTCTGGAAGTTAAAAACCTTCAGCGTAAAGGCGTGCTCCACGATATTAATTTCAGCCTTCATCAGGGTGAAGTATTAGGTCTTTCAGGTTTAATGGGGGCCGGGCGAACTGAGCTTGCGCGCGCATTATTTGGTGCGGACCCGATTGATAGTGGCGAAATATGGCTTAATGGTGAATTAACCAAAATAGGTGATGTACATCAGGCCATCGAGAAAGGCATTGGCTATTTAACCGAAGACCGTAAAAAAGAAGGCCTGGCGTTAGGATTATCGGTCGAACTCAATATTATGCTAGGAAACTTCCCTGAGTATTCAGATAAGTTTGGCATCGTAAAAGAGAAACAGTGTGAAGAAACAAGCCAGAAATTAGTGAATGCATTACGTATTAAAACACCTCACTTACAACAAGCAGCCCTTAATCTTAGCGGTGGTAATCAACAGAAAATAATTATCGCCCGCTGGGTCTGCAAAGATACCGACATTTTAATTTTTGATGAGCCAACCCGGGGTATTGATGTAGGAGCAAAGCTGGAAATTTATGAATTGATGAATCGCCTGGTCGCTAAAGGGAAATCCATCATCATGATTTCATCTGAATTGCCCGAAATTCTTGGCATGTGCGATCGCATATTAGTGATGCGTAGCGGCCACATAGCAGGTGAGCTAAACCAAGCCAACGCCTCTCAGGAATCCATTATGAAATATGCGACGTTAGAGGACTGAATAATGACCGATTCATTAACGCCCACAAACCAACCGGTAAAAGCGCGCCGTTTGAATAAAGCACTTCTGATGCGCCTCGCGCCCTTATTCAGCCTGGTTTTGCTGGTGATATTTTTTAGCTTCAGTTCACCCTTCTTTTTTAACACTGAAAATATCATGACGATTGCGCTGCAAACGTCGGTGATTGGCATCATGGCAATAGGCGTGACTTACGTCATTATCACCTCGGGTATCGACTTGTCGTTAGGTTCCGTAGTGGCGTTTTCCGGCGTGGTGGTCGGGCTGTGTGCCTCTTACAGCATGCCGCTGATTGTTTGTGTGGTTGCCGGAATGCTCGCGGGCGGCTTATGCGGCTGTATTAATGGTTTCCTGGTCACGCGTGCCACTATTCCACCGTTCATTGCCACACTCGGCCTGATGATGTCAGTGCGCGGCATCAACATGGTAATGACCGACGGGCGCGCAATTTATTTCTCTGATTACCCGATGTTTAAAATGCTGGCTCAGGGCCGCCTGTTCGATGTGCTGCCCTACCCGGTCTTTTACCTGCTGATCATTGCGCTGGTCGCCGCGTGGATCCTGAAAAAAACGGTGATTGGACGCTATGTCTACGCCGTGGGCAGCAACGAAGTGGCGGCACATCTTTCAGGTATTAAGGTTCAGCGCGTCAAAATCTTTGTCTACGCCTTCTGCGGCCTGTTAACCGGCATCGCCGGGGTGATCCTCGCGTCACGTCTTAATTCTGGCCAGCCCACCGTGGGCGTGGGCTACGAACTCGAAGCCATTGCCGCAGTGGTAATTGGCGGCACCAGCCTGATGGGCGGCGTTGGCACAATCGGCGGCACCATTATTGGCGCATTCATTATGAGCGTGCTGAAAAACGGCCTCAACCTGATGGGGGTATCTCAATTCTGGCAGATGGTTGCGATGGGTATTGTGGTCATCGCTGCGGTTTATCTCGATACATTACGCAAGAAAATGCGTTAGCAGTCTGTTTATAAATAGAACGTTTTTACCCTACATAAAACCCGAACATAACGGAGCTAGTGAGATGAAAACTAAACATATTTTAGGTGCACTGTCCCTTGCTGCACTGATGGTCAGCACCGCCTACGCAAAGACATTAACGCTGCCGGTGGTGAGTAAGGGCTACCAGCATGAATTCTTCCAGACGGTAAAAATGGGTACTGTCGCGGCTGCGAAAGATTTAGGCGTCGAAACCAGTTTTGTTGGCCCGGCAGATGAAACCCAAATTGCTGAACAAATTCAGCTTATTGAAAACACCATGGCGAAAAAACCTGATGGTATTTTGCTGGCAGCGCTCGACGCTAACGCCCTGACGCCGCTGGTTGAAACCGCCAACAGCCGTGGGATTAAAATCGTTACCTTCGACTCCGGCGTAAATTCAGATATTCCTGCCAGCTTCGTTGCCACTAACAACGTCAAAGCAGGTGCTGAAGCCGCCGACGCGCTGGCCGCAGAGGTAGGCGGTAAAGGTAAAGTGGGGGTGATTGCACACGTTGCCGGAACCAGCTCCGCCATCGAACGCTCTGAAGGTTTCACCAAACAGATGAAAGAGAAGTACCCGCAGATTACCGTGCTGCCGGTGCAATACAGCGATGGCGATCCGCAAAAAGCGATGGATAAAACCACCGATATGGTTCAGGCAAATCCAGATTTAGTAGGGATCTACGCCACCAACGAAGGCTCAACGCTGGGTGTTGCCAACGCCATTGATAGCCTTGGCATTAAAGGCAAAGTGAAAGTCATTGGCTTCGACAGCACCGAAGCGATTATCGGCTTCCTGAAATCGGGCGTGCTGCAAGGCTTTGTGGTGCAGGATGCGTATCAGATTGGTTATCAGGGTATTAAAGCGCTGAATGATGCAATCAATGGTAAAGCCGTCGCCAAAGTGATTGATATCCCGGTCAAATTTGTCAGCATGAAGAACATTAACGATCCGGCAGTAGATAAGCTGCTGCATCCGTTTGGTAAGAAGTAAACCCAACGCCCCCCTTTGCGCCAACGTAAGGGGGCTGTCCGGTGAGAATGACAAACTGCGGTAGGTGTTTGAAGTTTTGGATTTATAATGGCGGCTATTTTTTGATAACGGACTGGGGAAAACGGACATGCCGAAGACGGTAGAACAAATCGCAACGGATCTCAGTTTGTCGGTCACGACAGTGAGACTGGTATTAAGCGGTAAAGCAGAACAATATCGAATCAGTCAGAAAACCCAGACCCGCATTAATGAGCATGTAGAACGTTACGGTTACACTATTAACCATTCAGCCCGCAGTCTGAAGTTAAATAAAACTGACACCCTGGGATTAATTATTCCCTGCATCTCCAACGTATTTTTTGCCACACTCGCTGAAAAATTAGAATTACGCTGTCGTAAATCTGGCTTTCAATTAATGATCAGCTGTACTTATAACGATGTTGATTATGAGAACAAACTGGTGAAAGCGCTTATTGCGCGTAATGTCGACGGTCTGTTTATTGCCCCTTCGACGCTTGAGAATCAACAGCACCATTTACGCCAGGTACAAAAACCACTGGTATTACTCGACCGTGATTTCAAATTTACCGATAACGCGCTGGTTGAGAGTGATAACTTTGCCGGTGGTGTAACGCTCACTCAGTCCATGCTTGAGGCCGGGAAAAAGCCGCTGTGGTTTTTGGTGGGCGACACCGCGCTGCCCAGTATTCACGACCGTTTGCAAGGGTATCTTGATGCGCTCAGGCAAAACGAATTAAGTGCAGAACACTGGGTTGCAGAGGCGCAGGACAATACGCCGGAAGGCGGTGCGCAACTGATGAAAGACCTTATCGCGCGCGTCGGAGTACCTGAAGCCTTTATTGCGTCGTCATTGCCAATGCTTGAAGGCGCAATAAAAACGATTCGCGAACATTGTGGCGTTATTCCGCAACACATCAATATTGGCACATTCGATGAACACCCAATGTTAGGGTTTTTATCCAATAATGTCTGGTCCATGCGCCAGGATGAAGACACCTGGGCTGAGAAAGCGTTTGAATTAATGCAGCTGGCAATTGACGGGCAACCGGCAATGCGAACAGAAAAGGTTAATATGGTGCTAATCAAGCGTGAGAGTAATCACTGAATATTATTTTCACCGTTCAAAGAATATGGAGAAAAGAAATGGAAAGAGATGTACTGGCACGTGAAATAATAGACACCTGCCTTGAAATGACGCGCCTGGGTTTAAATCAGGGAACCGCTGGGAATATTAGCGTGCGTTATCAGGGTGGCATGTTAATCACCCCGACGGGCACACCCTACGAGCGTTTAACCGAGTCCAATATTGTGTTTGTCGATGCCGACGGCCAGTTTGAAGAGGGCAAAATCCCTTCTAGCGAGTGGCGTTTTCATCAGGCCGTTTATCAGGCCCGTCCCGATGCCAACGCCGTAGTGCATAACCATGCCGTCCATTGCACGGCGGTGTCGATTCTCAACCGCCCGATTCCTGCAATCCATTACATGATCGCCGTCGGTGGCGGGAACACGATTCCTTGCGCCCCGTACGCCACGTTTGGCACTAAAAAACTCTCAGAACATGTTTATGAGGCGATGAGAGATCGCAAAGCCACGTTGCTGCAACATCACGGCCTGATTGCCTGCGAAGAAAACCTGCAAAAAGCATTGTGGCTGGCGCACGAAGTGGAAGTGCTGGCGCGGTTATATCTCACCACGCTTGCCATCGTCGACCCGGTGCCGGTGCTGCCCGATGAAGAAATTGCCATTGTTCTTGAGAAGTTCAAAAGCTACGGCTTGCGGATTGAAGAATAACTATAATTTCCAGCGTCCTAAAAACCGGCGCTGGAAATTATGCTAAAGGTGGATGACGCTAGAAAGTTCTTCGTAGGTCAGATAAGCGATAGCGTCATCCGACAAAACCTGTTTAACCGGCTTTTGCAGCAGTGACTTCTTGCCCCACTAAGCCAATCTTCAAATACCCTGCCTGATGCAGCGTATCCATCACATTCATCATAGTTTCGTAATCAACCGATTTGTCTGCGCGGAAGAAGATTGTGGTGTCTTTCTTGCCTTCCGTCGCCGCCATCAGCGTGTTAACCATGTTCTCCTGAGTGACTTCATCGTTCCCAATAAACATAGTTTTGTCCGCTTTGACGGAGAGATAGATCGGTTTTTCAGGGCGCGGCTGCGGCTGGCTTGAAGACGCGGGAAGGTTAACCTTCACATCGACCGTCGCAAGCGGCGCTGCCACCATGAAGATAATCAGCAACACCAACATGACATCGATAAACGGCGTCACGTTGATATCATGCATTTCGCCGTTATCGTCGTGGTTTTCATTAAAACTCATTGCCATGGGATCAACCTACACGCAGTTTCTGAGCTGTACGTACCGGGCGAGACTGAGAGCTTGCAGCCAAATCCAGGTCACGACTTTGCAACAGCAGAACCTGAGCGGCAACATCACCCAACGAGGCTTTATAGCCGCCAATCACACGGGCAAACACGTTATAAATAACAACCGCTGGGATTGCTGCAACCAGGCCGATAGCCGTTGCCAGCAATGCTTCTGCGATACCCGGCGCGACGACCGCCAGGTTGGTGGTTTGCGACTGAGCAATACCAATGAAGCTGTTCATGATGCCCCAGACGGTACCAAACAGACCGACGAACGGGGAAATTGCACCGATGGTCGCAAGGAAGCCGTTACCGCGTCCCATGTGACGACCTGCCGCCGCAACACGGCGCTCAAGACGGAAACCGGTACGCTCTTTAATGCCTTCGTTATCTTCACTGCCGGCGGAAAGCTCAAGCTCGTTTTGCGCTTCATTGATAAGCATGGTGCTAAGGCTTCTCGCATCAAACGTTTCAGCCATTTCACTGGCTTCATCCAGAGAGCGGGCATTAGCCAGTTGCTGCTGCTCGCGCTTAAGACGGCGCTTCTGCGAAGACAGCTCAACACTTTTGCTAAAGAAGATTGCCCAGGTGACGACAGAAGCCAGAATCAGGCCGATCATCACAATTTTTACCACGATGTCGGCATGCTGATACATGCCCCAGACAGAGAGGTCTGTCTGCATCAAATTATTCGTCACTCTTACTCTCCACCACGAAATAATACAAAAACTGGTCGTAATAATATCAAAACGGTATCGAATTGATAGTAGTTCTCATTAGTATTTAAAGAGTGCCTGAAATTGTCTATGCATTCCTTGCGCTTACGCAGCAAAAAGATGATAAGTTAAGTTTAGACATCCAGATGGTTAAACAGGGTAAAGTGAACATGACTGCGAAGAAGCACATCGAAACGGCGCTGGTTAATGCCGGGCGCGATAAAAAATTCACCCAGGGTTCGGTTAACAGCGTCATTCAACGCGCTTCCTCGTTGGTTTTTGAAACTGTAGAAGCGAAAAAACAGGCGACGGCTAACCGCGCAAAAGGCGAGCTTTTTTATGGCCGCCGCGGCACCCTCACTCATTTCTCGTTACAAGAAGCGATGTGCGAACTGGAAGGCGGCGTGGGTTGTGCGCTTTACCCTTGCGGCGCGGCAGCCGTTGCCAATGCGATTCTGGCATTCGTCGAGCAAGGCGATAATGTGCTGATGACCGGTAGCGCTTACGAACCTAGCCAGGATTTTTGCACCAAAATTCTCGCCAAACTCGGCGTCACCACCACCTGGTTCGACCCGATGATTGGCGAAGGCATTGCCGAACTGGTGCAGCCCAATACTAAAGTCGTATTTCTGGAATCGCCAGGCTCTATCACAATGGAAGTACATGACGTTCCAGCGATTGTTAAGGCGATTCGTCGCGTTGCCCCTGACGCCATTATTATGATTGATAACACCTGGGCTGCGGGCATTCTGTTTAAGGCACTGGATTTCGGCATTGATATTTCGATTCAGGCGGGCACTAAGTATCTGATTGGCCATTCCGATGCGATGGTGGGTACGGCGGTGTCGAACGCACGTTGCTGGGACCAGTTGCGCGAGAATTCATATTTGATGGGGCAGATGCTGGATGCCGACACGGCGTATATGACCAGTCGTGGTCTACGTACCCTGGCGGTGCGCCTGCGCCAACATCATGAAAGCAGTTTAAAAGTTGCCGAATGGCTGGCGCAACATCCGCAGGTTGAACGCGTCAATCACCCTGCACTGCCCGGCAGCAAAGGGCATGAGTTCTGGAAACGAGACTTTACAGGCAGCAGCGGTTTATTCTCATTTGTGCTTAAAAAGCGCTTGAGTAATGACCAGTATCAACACTACCTGGACAATTTCCACTATTTTAGTATGGCTTATTCCTGGGGTGGCTATGAATCGCTTATTCTCGCCAACCAACCGGAAGAACTGGCGGAAATCCGCCCGGCAGGCGGAGTTGACTTCACCGGAACCTTAGTTCGCGTGCATATCGGACTTGAGAATGTTGACGATCTGATTGCCGATCTCGACGCAGGTTTCCAGCGTATTGCCTAAAATTGCCAGAAGTGGATGCCATAAAAGACAGTTTTTTCCGTTTCGAAATGATTTGTTGAGTCTGCGATCATGAAGTCGAAGGGGTTTTAGCGTTACACTATGACCACAAGATTAAGGCCCCTTTAACCGGGGCCTCAAATACTAAGGTGCGCCTAATCTTCATACTGTAGATTCACGCGTGCTCATTAAAGCAGTTCCACAGGATTTGCCATGGCTGTTATACACAATATCGTTCAGGCGCTTTGGCAACATGACTTTGCTGCACTCGCGGACCCTCATGTTGTTGGAGTGGTTTATTGCGTCATGTTTGCGACGCTGTTTCTCGAAAATGGATTACTGCCCGCCTCGTTTTTGCCAGGCGACAGTCTGCTATTGCTCGCGGGAGCGCTGGTCGCGAAAGGCGTGATGGGGTTTATCCCGACAATCATTATTTTGACCGCGGCAGCAAGCCTCGGTTGCTGGTTGAGCTACGCGCAAGGTCGCTGGCTCGGTAATACCAAAATCGTGAAAAGCTGGCTCAAGCAACTCCCGCCGCAGTATCACCAGCGGGCAACGGTGATGTTTGACAGACACGGTTTATTCGCTCTGTTAGCCGGACGTTTTTTGGCGTTTGTACGCACGCTTTTACCCACCATGGCGGGGATTTCCGGCCTCAGCAATCGTCGTTTCCAGGTGTTTAACTGGTTGAGCGGCTTATTATGGGTCGGCAGCGTGAGCAGTCTAGGTTACGCCCTCAGCATGATTCCTTTCGTTAAACGCCATGAAGATCAGGTTATGACTTGCCTGATGATTCTCCCGATGGTGCTGCTGGTTGCAGGCCTGGTGGGGACACTGTTTGTGGTTATCAGGAAAAAATTTAATCCTGCTTAACTTTTGAGTCGGTCGGGATAACATGACGTTTTCCCGGCCAACGCCATTCATGAATACCCTCTCATCTTTATCCCTCACCATAAATTATCCATGTTATGGATATAGTTAAATCTCATAATCAATCACAAATCCTCTTTTCCCCATTCAGACGAAAGAACTGATCTTCCTGATGACTTATAAATAAAAAGGCACCCCAACCTGATTATTTAGCTATTCGTCTTAATGGAGAAATATAATGCAATTAGATTTCACACTTAATATTAGCGACGACACATGGTATCCGACCGCTGACATCAGTGGCTTCAAAGCCAAACCCGGAAACAGCATTGATATTAAAGAAAAACTCGTAGTGACATTTACTGCCCCAGGCAAAATAACCGAAGGCGACATTAATATTTCTTCCGACCCGTGGCTTGCTTTCAATACCAAAATTGAAGCAAGCGAAATTGGCGGTGGATTATTTGATATTAAGCTAACAATAACTTCTGCCGATGGAAGCCATATCGGCAATATCATTAATAATATTCATTTGGGCATTAATGCTTCCTCTGATTCCACCCCCGCCTGGTCGACGTTGAGCGATACTTTTACTATCGCAGCGGATGAAGATCCGAACGTGAGTGGGCAGTTGACGGTCAAATGCGCCACACCTCCCGCCGGGCTTGAAAATGAAACAGTAGAATTAAACCTGGTTCGCGGTGAAAAAACCGAACACTTAACGCTGAAATTCGGCACGGCCACCTACAATATCGCAGCCGGTAACTATCAGGCTTCAGTCGCCGACCTGAAAAAAGCCGACGGCACCCTTCGCGCACCGGCGCAGTTAAGCGCTTCCGAGTTGACGATCGCCCAGGGTAAGACCACCACGCTCAACATCACTTTCGGCAAGGCAGAACGCAGCACCACCATCGATATTGCTCTCGATGTGGATAGCATTCCCGCCCTGCACAACGAAAGTTTCCACCTTGTTTATCAGGAAAATGGTGTTGAAGAAGGAAGCGGCGAATTACGCTCCGGCGAACAGCAGCGCCTGGATCAGCTGCCCGCCAGCGGCAAATTCATTCTGAGCATTGCCGAACGCCGACTGAACAATATTCATTACACCTTCGACAGCTTCACAGGCGATCTCAACGGCCAGTATCACGACCTGGTATTCAGGCAGGGGCAGGTTCATCAAAACGCCGATACGCCAGCCAACGCCGCGAAAGTGACGGTAAAAGTCACGGCTGCAAAAGCCGCTGGCACCACGTTCAGCCTGCATTTGAAAGACGGCGCGACGCCGCCGCGCGAATATCGTTTTGAGAACCTGCCAGCTCAGCAAGGAAATTTAGAACAAGCGATTAAGGTTGCTCCCGGCACCTATACCGTTGAATCCAGCACCTTTATTGATGGTGGTGTGCTGCATTATGTCGACGTAGGCCCTAATCCCTTCACGGTAAAAAGCAACACCCCAGCGCAACTGTCCGTGGCAATCACCGAAGGGGCAAACTTGCACGTTAAAGGTTTCCCGGAATTCCTCAGTTTCGGGGCATGTGCAGATATGTCGCCGACCAACGTTAACGATTTCGCCGAAGCGCGCGTGGCGTCGCTGTTCAAATATTCCGGCGATGACGGCATGGGTGACGCAGGCGGTTTCCTCGATCCGGCCAAAGAACCGACGGCCAAAATCATTGAAATGGCCCGCGACGTTTCCGCCAAACTTAACGATTCGGTATTACCAGTGATGGTTTCTTACACCTGTAACCTGTCGTTAGGCGATGTGCCGAATATCATCGGCGATCCGGTACGCCATAAATTTAGCTTCGCTAACTTTATCCAGGCTCTGAAAATGGCGCAGGAAGCCAAAGACGCCAGCCATCCGGTGCCTGCCGGTTTTATCGTTAACCCGGATTATCTCGGTGAATGTCAGAAATATGGTTTTACGCCGGACTACGCCATTCCGGTACGCAAACCGCTGGGTGAAGCGCTCGCTCATCACGGTGTGAATGTGGCGATCCCCGCAGGGATCACCGACACGCTCAAAGGGTATATCAAAGGGGTAAACTGGCTGGTGCGCGTTGTCGCCCCGGATGTCGTGCTCGGCTGGCAGGTTAATCTGTGGAGCATCGGCGGTTCGCAATGGGTTTATAACGATTTCAGCTATGACGATGTGTTCGACCCTGTCGACGGTCAGAAAAAGAAAATGACCATCAGTCCGGAGCTTGCGGGTAAATTAACGGCGGAATATGCGCTGCTGGTTGGCGTGTTTGAAGAAACCGCCTATACCGATGCGAAAGGCAAAAACATCGTGGCTAAAGGTGCCGATTTTATGGCGGTCGACCGCTATGAAGCCGACGACTTTACGCTTCGCGCCTATATGAACGGCTACTGTTACTCGCCGTACGAATGGGATCGCACCTTTGATTACTGCGCATCGTTAAGCCGTCATTTGCGCCAGCCGGTACTGCCATGGCAGATCCCGGCCAGCCGCCTGGCGACAAAATCCGAACAGGTTAACAATGTCGCCACTGAATTTTGGGGCACCGGCGGCAGCTATCTGATGGGCCATGCAGAAATCGGCAACTCGGTGGATGCAATAAATGAAACGCTGCTGAATATTGAGTTTCCCAGCGTTCATGCCGGAATGATGGGGCGTAATCCGAGGGAGTTGTTCAACCGCCACCCGTGGGATGTGACGACGCCGAAGTATCTGGACTTCCCTTCGCGCGGCATTTTCCATGTGCAGGTAGGCGGCGGTGCGACAACAGGCGCGGTCAGCGCGGTAAACATGGATAGCAGTAAATGGATGCGTGCAAAACTCAAAGCGTATCGAGACAATCCGGTTAAATTTAAAAGCTAACACGTTCACTCGGTGCCCCTGATTCAGGGGCACTTTTTTTATATCACTCGCATACGCGCCGCATCTTCCCCCGGTGTCACGCCAAAATAGCGCTTAAACTCGCGGCTAAACTGCGAGGCACTTTCATAGCCAACACGAATCGCCGCAGTGCTGGCTTTCATGCCGTCGTGCAAAATCAGCATCCGCGCTTTGTGCAGTCGATAACTCTTAAGATATTGCAGCGGCGAAGTGCTGGTGACCGACTTAAAGTTATGGTGGAACGCTGACACACTCATGTTCGCTTCGGCGGCCAGTTGGTCCACAGAAAGGTTTTCGGTGTATTGCGTTTCGATGCGTCTGAGCACACGGCTAATCAGGCTGAAATGCGTTTGGCGGCTGACCAGCGCCAGTAGCGCGCCGCCGCACGGCCCGATCAAAATGTGGTAGAGGATTTCGCGGATTATCTGTTTACCCAAAATACGCGCATCAAGCGGGTGTTCCAGCACGTCCAGTAAACGTTCGGCGGCACAAAGTATTTCTTCTGAAAGCTCCGCGGAGTTAATCCCGGTTGAACTGGTTTGCGGATGCGATAAATCATCTTCGCCTATGTCCATCAGTAAATCCTGAAGCTGCAAAATATCAATGTTAATGCGCACCCCAGCCAAGGGTGTTTCAGGCGTGGCAAAGGTTTCACATTCAAAAGGCAATGGCACCGTCAGCAGCAGATATTCGTTGGCGTCGTAGCGGAAAACGCGATCGTTCAAATAACCCGTTTTTTGGCCTGAAAAGAGAATAATGATCCCCGGCTCATACATTACCGGCGTGCGGGCATAAGGCTTAGTGCCATAGAGCAATGTGACATTTGGCACTGAACACAAGCCACTATTTTCTTTTTCAATCAAACAATTAATTTTATTCGCTAATTGCTGGCAAATCGCTTTCCGCTTCATCTTTTTCATCTCAACAGGGCTTTTGTGACCTTGTCAGTGTGCTACTAAATTTTCTATTTCTCCAGCTACCAGTAGAAATAGGCAAGACAAAGGCAGGAATAAGCATTGAGAGATAACCACTCGAAGCCGACAATGGCTACCATCAAATGAGTTAAGCAATGTCCCTCGTTATCCACACCACAGGAACCCATAATGAACAATTTCAACCTACATACTCCAACCCGCATCCTGTTTGGTAAAGGCGCTATCTCCGAACTGCGCGCACAAATTCCAGCTGATGCTCGCGTACTGATTACTTACGGCGGCGGCAGCGTGAAGAAAAACGGCGTGCTGGACCAGGTTTACGCCGCACTTGAAGGCCTTGATGTGCTGGAGTTCAGCGGCATTGAGCCAAACCCAACTTATGAAACGCTGATGAAAGCCGTCGAGGTTGTTCGCCAGCAGAAAGTCACTTTCCTGTTAGCGGTCGGCGGCGGTTCTGTGCTGGACGGTACAAAATTCATTGCTGCTGCGGCTAACTACCCGGCTGATATCGACCCGTGGAATATTTTGCTGACGCACGGTAATGACGTGAAAAGCGCGATTCCAATGGGTTCTGTTCTGACCCTGCCTGCTACCGGTTCTGAATCAAACAAAGGTGCGGTAGTTTCCCGCCGCGCAACCGGTGACAAACAGGCGTTTATGTCTGAACACGTACAGCCTGTGTTTGCGGTGCTTGACCCGGTTTACACCTACACCCTGCCACCGCGTCAGGTTGCGAATGGGGTAGTTGATGCGTTTGTTCACACTGTTGAGCAATACATCACTTACCCGGTGAATGCCAAAGTACAAGACCGTTTTGCCGAAGGTATTCTGCTCACGCTGGTTGAAGACGGCCCAATTGCACTCAAAGAGCCAGAGAATTATGACGTTCGTGCCAATGTCATGTGGGCGGCGACCATGGCGCTGAACGGCTTGATTGGTGCTGGTGTGCCGCAGGACTGGGCGACGCACATGCTGGGTCACGAACTGACCGCAATGCACGGTCTGGATCATGCGCAGACTCTGGCGGTGGTTCTGCCTTCTCTGTTGAATGAAAAGCGTAATGAAAAACGCGGCAAACTGCTGCAATACGCTGAGCGCGTGTGGAATATCACTGAAGGTTCTGAAGAAGAACGTATTGATGCTGCAATTGCCGCAACACGCAATTTCTTCGAGCAAATGGGTGCTCCAACCCGCCTGTCTGCATACGGTCTGGACGGCAGTACCATCCCGGCATTGCTTGTAAAACTGGAAGAAAAAGGCATGACCAAATTGGGCGAGCGCCAGGACATTACTCTGGATGTCAGCCGTCGCATTTACGAAGCTGCCCGCTAAGTAATTTAGCCATTTGGTTTTCGTTTTTGAGGATTTGGTCCAGACTTAAACGCAATTGTTACACTGGGAGCCCCCTCCCAGTGAATCATTCATTAAGGAGGAATGCATGGGAAATCCAACCATAATCAAGCTCCAGGACGGGAACGTAATGCCGCAACTGGGCCTCGGTGTCTGGCAAGCCAGCAACGATCAGGTTCTGATAGCAATCGAAAAAGCGCTGGAAGTCGGCTATCGCTCCATTGATACCGCGGCGGCGTACAAGAACGAAGACGGTGTAGGCAATGCGCTAAAACATGCCGGTGTCCCGCGAGAAGAATTGTTCATCACCACCAAGCTCTGGAATGACGATCAGCAACGTCCCCGCCAGGCGCTGGAAGATAGCCTCGATAAACTCCAGTTAGATTACGTTGATCTATATCTGATGCACTGGCCAGTTCCCAGCAAAGATCATTATGTCGAAGCCTGGAAAGGCATGATTGAGCTGCAAAAACAGGGACTGGTGAAAAGTATTGGCGTGTGTAATTTCCAGCTTAACCATCTCCAGCGTCTGATTGATGAAACGGGCGTTTCACCCGTGATCAACCAGATTGAGCTGCATCCGTTATTGCAACAACGCCAGCTTCATTCCTGGAATGCGACCCACAAAATTCAGACTGAATCCTGGAGTCCACTGGCCCAGGGTGGCGAAGGTGTGTTTGACCAGAAAATCATCCGAGATCTTGCGGATAAATATGGTAAAACTCCCGCGCAGATTGTCATTCGCTGGCATCTGGATAGCGGCCTGGTGGTGATTCCGAAGTCTGTTACGCCAGCACGAATCGCTGAGAACTTTGATGTATTTGATTTCCGTCTCGATAAAGACGAACTGAGCGAAATTGCGAAGTTGGATAAAGGTAAGCGTCTGGGGCCAGACCCGGATGTGTTTGGTAGTTAAGGTTTAAAACAACCCTCACCCCGAC
>NZ_JMPI01000013.1 GCF_000735355.1 Buttiauxella agrestis ATCC 33320 | reverse complement strand
ATTATGCTGGACGCTTCCTGCTTGCTGGCTTCACCGCACCTTTTGGCGCAGGCTTTGCCCCTGCCGCAGGTGCCGCTTTACGCTGATGCGTCATTGGCGTGTGTTTCGTCAATGCCGGACGAGCACCACGGTTGTAGCGACGCGCTTCACGCATCTCTTCAAGCGTTGGTGAAGGCACCAGGCACTCACGACGGCCGCCAATCAGGTGCTTTTTACCCATCGCTTCCAGCGCTTCACGAATCAACGGCCAGTTGGCTGGATCATGATAACGCAGCAACGCTTTATGCAAGCGGCGCTGGCGATCGCCTTTCGGCACCACCACATCTTCACTCTTGTAGCCAATCTTACCCAGCGGGTTCTTGCCGGTGTAATACATGGTCGTTGAGTTCGCCAGCGGCGACGGATAGAAATTCTGCACCTGATCCAAACGGAAGCGGTTTTTCTTCAGCCACAGCGCCAGATTCACCATGTCTTCATCACGCGTACCAGGGTGCGCGGAGATAAAGTAAGGAATCAAATACTGTTCTTTGCCCGCCTGTTTGGAGTAGGTATCAAACAGCTCTTTAAAGCGCTGATAGCTGCCCATCCCCGGCTTCATCATCTTCGACAGCGGCCCTTCTTCGGTGTGTTCCGGAGCAATCTTCAGATATCCACCCACGTGGTGGGTCGCCAGCTCTTTGATATAACGTGGATCTTCCACAGCGATATCGTAACGAACACCGGAGGCGATCAGGATCTTCTTAACGCCTTTAATTTCACGGGCGCGGCGATACAAGTTGATCGTCGGCTCATGGTTGGTGTCCATGTGCGGGCAAATATCCGGGTAGACACAGGACAGACGGCGGCAGGTTTGTTCTGCACGCGGCGACTTACAGCGCAGCATATACATGTTAGCTGTTGGGCCACCAAGGTCGGAAACCACGCCGGTAAAGCCTGGAACGGTATCGCGCATCGCTTCAATTTCGCTGATGATCGAATCTTCAGAACGGCTCTGAATAATGCGGCCTTCGTGCTCGGTAATAGAACAGAATGAGCAGCCACCGAAGCAGCCACGCATGATGTTGACCGAGAAACGGATCATCTCATACGCCGGAATTCGCGCCTTGCCATAAGCAGGGTGCGGAACACGTTTGTACGGCAGCGCAAAAACGCTATCCATTTCTTCGGTAGAAAGCGGGATCGCTGGCGGGTTGATCCAGATGTAACGATCGCCGTGTTTTTGCATCAACGCACGCGCACAACCTGGGTTGGTTTCGTGGTGCAAAATACGGGAGGCATGCGCGTACAGCACTTTGTCGTTTTTGACTTTTTCGAACGACGGCAGCAATACGTAGGTTTTTTCCCACGGTTTCATCGGCGCAGGTTTCACCACGATAGCTTTCGCTTCGTTGATGGGTTTTTCCGGTTTACCGGTTTCTGCACACGGTAAATCTTCACCGTATGGATGTGGAATCGGGTCGATACGACCAGGCATATCCAGACGCGTAGAGTCCACGCCAGACCAGCCCGGCATCGCTTCTTTACGCATCATTGCGGTGTTACGCACATCGCAGATTTGGTCGATTTTCTCACCCATCGCCAGGCGATGAGCGACTTCCACCAGCGGACGCTCGCCGTTGCCGAAAATCAGCATGTCGGCTTTAGCATCCACCAGAATCGAACGACGAACGGTATCAGACCAGTAATCGTAATGTGCGGTACGGCGCAGGCTCGCTTCGATGCCGCCGAGGATCACAGGCACATCACGCCAGGCTTCTTTACAGCGCTGGGTGTAGGCCAGGGATGCGCGATCCGGGCGTTTACCCGCCACGTTATCCGGCGTATACGCATCGTCGTGACGCAGTTTACGATCCGCGGTATAGCGGTTGATCATCGAATCCATGTTGCCTGCGGTCACACCGAAGAACAGATTCGGTTTGCCAAGACGCATGAAGTCTTCTTTAGTATTCCAGTCTGGTTGGGCAATGATACCCACGCGGAAGCCCTGGGCTTCCAGCATACGGCCACAGATCGCCATACCAAAACTCGGATGGTCGACGTAGGCATCTCCGGTAACCAGAATGATGTCACAGCTGTCCCAGCCTAAATCGTCCATTTCCTTACGTGACATGGGTAAAAATGGTGCCGGGCCAAAACAGGCTGCCCAGTATTGTGGCCACGAAAAGAGTTCGCGATCGGGCTGGATCAAGCTTATAGAGCTCATAATGCTTCCGAAAAATGAATAAAAAATGATTTAAAAATAACCAAAGCCGGCGATTATACGCTGGTATGGGGTCAAAAATGAAGTGTTATTGCCATGTTAAAAATTAACGCCCTTCCGCTGATGGAAAGGGCATAAATTGAGTTACGGCGCAGGTTGTACTAACAATTGCCCAATAGAGCCACGATCTGCCATTTCCAGCGTCTGGCTGGAATAGAGGAACGGGAAATGTTCCCATGAAGGCTGGCCGAAATAGACCAGTAATTCGACCTGCCCATCCACCCAAACCGTATCTTTCCAGCCACGGTCTTCCCCAAACGGCGCTGCACCATTGACGTTTTTAATCAGGAAGCTCACGCCTTCAATATGGAAAGACTGCGGCATATCGGAACGCACCGTCCAGCGCTCCCAGGTACCTTGCTGAGTCTGGATATCAATACGTTTCATGTCCCAGAGCTGGCCATTAATACCAGGATCATCGCCCAGGGTAATTTCACGACTGCGTGCCGGGCTGCCATTGATAATCTCATCCGGCAGCAGGCGCATTGGCAGCGTGTCTGTCACCAGTGGCAACAGGCCCGTGGCACGCAACGTCAGAACCAGCGTGGAGATAAGAATGCTCGATGGTTCAAAGAAGCCACGGATTCTGTCCATAATACCGGCAGCTTCCCCGCAGGTTATCGACACTTCTTTGCCGTCGCTCATATCCACCAGAATCTCGCGGCGCTCGCCCGGTGCCAATGAAAGTTGCTTCACGGAAACCGGTGCTGGCAGGAAACCCTGGTCGCTGGAAATCACATGCATCGCGCGGCCATCGCTCATTTGCAGCAGATAGCGGCGCGAGTTTGAAGCATTGAGTAAACGCAAACGCACCCAGCCACGAGAAACCTCGACATACGGTCCCTGCACGCCATTCACCAGCAGCGTATCACCAACAAAACCGCCACTGCCCGGCTCTTCGTATTCCGGAGCACCAAAGTTATCGAGGCGCTTATCCTGAATGATAACCGGGAAATCATCCACGCCGTAGTGGTTCGGGATCGGCAGATTTTTGCTGACTTCATCTTCGATAAGCCACATGCCAGCCAGACCCGCATAAACCTGTTTTGCCGTGCGATTCGGGGTGTTTGCGTGATACCAAAGCGTCGCCGCTTTCTGGCGAATCGGCAGTACCGGCGCCCAGTCAACGTTTGGCTGCATCATGCGTGCCGCTCCGCCCATTAACGGGCCAGGAACCTGTAAACCGGCAATCGTCATCGCGATATTTTCTTGCAGACGATTGCTGTAAATCATTTTTACGTCATCGCCGCTCCATACGCGGATGGTCGGCCCAAGATAACGTCCGTTCAAGCCCCAGACTTGCGCCTTCGCGCCACCGGTAAATGACCAGTGCGCCCGCTGCAACGTCAGGAACAACGGCTGCCCACGGCGGGATTCGAGTAAAGGAGGAACGGGTAAAGGTTGCTGCTGTCCGGCAGCGTTTGCCCTCAGTGGCACCGAGCCTGCACAAAGTGCGACTCCTGATGCCTGTATGAACTGACGCCGACTGAGTGACATAATTGCTCCATGTGAAACTTAACAACGTGGGGCGGTACAAAACGTACCGCCAAAATAGAAGTGATTAGTTCGCCTGCTTCTTTTCAACTCGACCGGAAGCTTCACGCTCCGCGACTTCTTTATCTAACTCGGCGATTTTTTCTCTCATGATATCGCGGCAATGCGTAGCGAGTTTACGCGCCTGATCTTTGCCGTAATGGCTGATATCAATTGGATCAAGCATTTCGACAATCACCAAACCGTTATTCCAGCGGTTTAACTTAATTTTATTACTGGTATTGGAAACACACACCGGAATAATTGGGACGCCCGCAGCAATTGCAGCATGGAAGGCACCGGTTTTGAAGGGCAACAGACCGCGGCCACGACTACGCGTGCCTTCCGGGAACATCCAGACCGATATTTTACGTTTCTGAATCTGCGCCACGACCTGGGAAATGGTGCCGAGGGCTTTAGCGCGATTGTCACGGTCAATCAGCATATTTCCGGTTAGCCAGTAGATTTGGCCAAAAAATGGAATCCACAGCAGGCTTTTTTTCCCGACGGTCACGGTTGGCGGCTGCACAATACTCGCCGCTGTCACCATGTCGAAATTATTCTGGTGGTTACAGATGTAAATCGCCGTCGGGTGATTTTCATAACCTTCCGGTAAACGGGTTTCGACTTTCAAACCGAACACCGGTGCCAAGCGCCCAAACAGATGGCCAAAAGTTGCAACATGGCGCGGGTTACGTGGGCTGAACAGGCAATAAATACAGCCAAAAATGCTGACCAGGATGCAATAAATGATAACGATAATAAAACGAACGATGGATAGCATAACAACCTCAAAAGCCTAAACCGCTGACAAGTATGACTTGCTTTAGCGCTTCTGGCAGCATCGCTGCTGCCAGATTTCAATTACTCTTCGCTGTCACCCGCACTCGCGCGAAGCGGAGAATCAACTTCAACACGATCAATACGTTGCAGGCCGCGCATCAGCGTACCGCGACGACCGCGTTCACCGGTTATTTTCTGAAGCTCTTCCGGGCGAAGTTTAATTTTACGTTTGCCAACGTGCAAAGTGACGGTGCTTTGTGGCGGCAGAACAAACAGATGAGCCAGTTTATCCTCGCCTTTCGCCGCTTCAGCAGACGGAATAGAAATGATTTTATTCCCTTTGCCTTTAGAAAGCTGCGGTAAATCACCCACCGGGAACATCAACATACGGCCTGCGGCAGTAATCGCCAACAGCATGTCATCGACGCTTGAGATTTCCATCGGCGGCATGACTTTCGCATTTTCCGGCAAGGAAATAAGCGTTTTGCCCGCACGGTTACGCGCCACTAAATCGTTAAAGGTGCAAACGAAACCGTAGCCTGCGTCAGATGCCATCAACAGTTTCTGGTCGTCCGGCGCCATTAATACGTGCTCAACGACAGCCCCCGGCGGCGGTGTCAGTTTACCGGTCAATGGCTCACCCTGGCCACGTGCTGAAGGCAACGTTATCGGGTCGAGCGCATAGCTGCGCCCGGTGGAGTCGATAAACGCCACAGGCTGATTACTCTTACCTTTGGCGGAGCCAAGGTAGCTATCGCCCGCTTTGTAGTTTAACCCTTGCGCGTCAATATCATGGCCTTTGGCGCTACGCACCCAGCCCATTTGCGACAACACAATGGTGACAGGCTCAGACGGAGTCATGTCATGTTCGCTCATGGCTTTTGCCTCGCCACGTTCACGCAATGGTGAACGGCGATCGTCGCCATAAGCGTCGGAATCAGCCTGCAACTCTTTCTTCAGCAAGGTACTCATTTTGCGTTCAGACGCCAGAATGCCCTGCAACTGGTCACGCTCTTTTTCCAGCTCGCCCTGTTCGCCGCGAATCTTCATCTCTTCGAGTTTCGCGAGGTGGCGTAATTTCAGCTCGAGGATAGATTCAGCCTGAGTTTCGCTTAACTCAAAGCGCGACATTAACACCGGCTTCGGCTCATCCTCAGTACGAATGATATGAATCACTTCGTCGATATTGAGGAACGCCACCAGCAAACCTTCGAGGATATGCAGGCGTTTGAGCACTTTTTCGAGACGGTAGCTAAGACGGCGGCGCACCGTTTCGCGACGGTAAACCAGCCACTCAGTCAGAATTTGCAGCAGGTTTTTCACCGACGGACGGTTATCCAGCCCAATCATATTGAGGTTGATGCGATAGCTTTTCTCAAGATCGGTGGTGGCAAACAGGTGGTTCATCACCTGCTCTACGTCGATACGGTTGGAGCGCGGAACAATCACCAGGCGCGTCGGGTTTTCGTGATTCGACTCATCGCGCAGGTCTTCAACCATCGGCAGCTTTTTAGCGCGCATTTGGTTGGCAATTTGTTCAAGTACACGCGCACCAGACACCTGGTGTGGCAATGCGGTGATGACAACATCGCCATCTTCTTTTTTCCACACTGCACGCATGCGCACAGAGCCACGACCATTCTGGTAGATTTTGCGAATCTCTTCACGCGGGGTGATGATTTCGGCTTCGGTCGGGTAATCCGGCCCCTGAACAATATCTAACAGTTCGTCGAGTGTGGTTTTCGGCTGGTCAATCAGGGTGATTGCCGCTTTCGCCACTTCGCGCAGGTTATGCGGAGGAATATCCGTGGCCATACCCACGGCGATGCCGGTGGTGCCGTTGAGCAGAATATTCGGCAGGCGCGCAGGCAGCATTTTCGGCTCCTGCATGGTGCCGTCAAAGTTCGGCACGTAATCGACCGTTCCCTGCCCTAATTCACCCAGCAAAACTTCAGCATATTTCGACAAGCGTGATTCGGTATAACGCATCGCGGCGAAGGATTTCGGATCATCCGGCGCACCCCAGTTGCCCTGGCCATCAACCAACGGGTAACGATAGGAGAACGGCTGCGCCATCAGCACCATCGCTTCATAGCAGGCGCTGTCGCCGTGCGGATGGTATTTACCCAGCACGTCACCGACGGTACGAGCAGATTTTTTGAATTTAGCGCTATTGCTTAATCCCAACTCTGACATCGCATAGACGATACGACGCTGTACGGGTTTTAAACCATCACCAATGAACGGCAGGGCGCGGTCCATGATGACGTACATGGAATAGTTGAGATACGCATTTTCCGTGAATTCGTGCAGCGCAAGGCGTTCTGCACCATCATGAGTTAAATCACTCATTAATTATTCATCCTCAAACTGACGAGCCGAGTGTGGCCACATACCCTAAATAATTCGAGTTGCAGAAAGGCGGCAAACTCAGGAATCCCCAAGAGCTTACTTAAGTAAGTGACTGGGGTGACTGAGTGCAGCCAACGCATCTGCAGCTTGAAGTATGACGGGTATAAACGGCGTAATTGCCGCCGATAGTACCTTATCTGGCAGTTTTAGTCACAGAGGAGTGCGTATCTTAGGTGAAGTGCCATGAGACAAAATGAGCCGCTAACAGCGGCTCATTTTGGGGAGGTTATTTAACTTTAGTAATTTGCTTCACGTCGATTTCAACCGAGTTCCAGTCTTTGTCGACTTCGCCCTGAATTTCAACGGTATCTTGCGGGGTAATGGTCTGGCCGTTCCAGCGTTTATGGTCGATATCTACGTTTACCGTACCGGATGCGTCACGGAAGATGTAATGATCGCCGCCGATGCGGGATTCAATCTTGCCGCGCATAGTCACCCAGGTATCGTCAGACAGTGATTTGGCCTTTTCTACCGTGGTGTTGCTGCCACTTGGGCCAACAAAGCCACCCGCAGATTGGGTCTGTGTTTGAGCGGCTGGCGCATTGGGATCCTGGAATCCACCTTGTTGCGCAGCGATAGCCGGTGCTGCGGTGATAGCGAGAATAGTCATAATAGCGGCTAATTTTTTCATCGTTAATGTTCCCTTTATGAATGAATATTTTAGTGCCCGGATGAATCAGCGTTCAGGGCGGTATGAGAGCTATTTAACCTGACAGATCTTAACGCGATCTTAATTCCTCCATCAAAAATCGCTTTTTTTTAGTAAATTGCGCACCGTGCCGAAGCATCGTATTTTTCCCCTGTACACTCCCACTCAAAAGTTATTAACTTCCCGCAAATGGGCAGTAAGGGAAAACACCATGCGCATATTACTGATTGAAGATGACAAGCTCATCGGCGACGGATTAAAAGCCGGGCTAACCAAGATGGGCTTTTGCGTAGACTGGTTTACCGACGGGCTGCAAGGTCAGTCTGCATTAAGCCTGGCCCCCTACGACGCCGTGATTCTGGACTTAAGCCTACCGGGAACCGACGGGCTGGATATCTTAAAATCCTGGCGTCGTAATGGTCGCACTGAACCGGTGCTTATTCTAACCGCCCGGGAAACACTGGAACAACGGGTTGAGGGTTTGCAGCTCGGAGCCGATGACTATTTGTGTAAACCTTTTGCGTTAATAGAAGTTGCCACCCGGCTTCAGGTTTTAATTCGCCGGAATCATGGGCAAGCGCAATCCGTTCTTCGTCATGCCGGAGTGGAACTCGATCCCATTAAATTGGCCGCCACCCGTGATGGCGAAACATTATTGTTAAAGCCTAAAGAGTTTGCCTTGCTGGAATTATTAATGCGCAACGCCGGGCGCGTATTACCGCGCACGATGATTGAAGAGAAACTTTATAGCTGGGATAACGAAGTTTCCAGAAACGCGCTGGAAGTGCATATCCACCATTTACGCCGCAAACTCGGCAGCGGTTTTATTCGCACGGTGCACGGCATCGGCTACACCCTGGGTGAAGAATGATAAAAGCCCTGACTCAAAGTTTACGGGCAAGATTAATTGCCGGATTTATTTTGCTGACGCTGATTGCATGGATTAGCGCGAGTATTGCCGCCTGGCAGCAAACCACTAAAAACCTCAATAAGCTGTTTGATACACAGCAGGTGCTGTTCGCTAAACGTCTGAGCGTTCTGGATCTCAACTCAGTACGGGGTGAACCGCAACTCCCGCGCACCAAAAGCATGATTTCGCACCATCGTGGTAAGCAAGATGATGACACGCTGGCGTTCGCCATTTATAGCGCTGACGGGAAACTGCTGCTCAATGATGGCGATAATGGTCGTAATCTCACTTATAGATACCAGCGTGACGGATTTACTGACGGCAAACTTGCGGGTGACGATGACATGTGGCGCATGGTCTGGGTCACGACACCCGACGGCAAATACCGCATCGTGGTCGGCCAGGAGTGGGAATACCGCGAAGACCTGGCGCGAGATATCGTTTTGTCCCAGCTCACACCGTGGCTTATTGCCTCCCCGATAATTCTGCTGTTGTTGGTCTGGCTGGTGAGCCGCGCCCTTTCCCCTCTGCACAAGCTGGCGCGCCAGTTACGCAGCCGTAAACCCGACGACGCAAGCGAACTGCCCACCGCAACGCTGCCGCAAGAAGTCCGTCCGATGGTGGTTGCCCTTAACCAGCTATTTACCCGTACCGGCGAGTTTATGCAGCGCGAGCGGCGTTTTACCTCGGATGCCGCCCATGAACTGCGCAGCCCTTTGGCAGCGCTGAAAGTGCAGGCCGAAGTCGCCCAACTTGCGCAAGATGACGCACCGATACGCGACCACGCATTGAATAATCTGAGTGATGGAATTGACCGCGCCACACGCCTTGTCGATCAATTGCTAACATTATCGCGCCTGGATTCGTTAGCCGGGCTGGATGACATCCAGGAAGTAGCTTTTCAGCCATTACTACAAAATGCGGTGATGGATGCGTATCACGAGGCATCACGCGAGGGCGTTGATCTCCGTCTTGATATCAAGGACGCCAGTGTGAAACGCCAGGGGCAACCGCTGCTGCTCAGTTTGATGGTCAGAAATGTGCTGGATAACGCCGTGCGTTACAGCCCGCGTGGTAGCGTCGTCACGGTCGTTTTGCAAAGCCACGAGATTATCATTACTGATAACGGTCCCGGCGTCAGCCCGGAGTTTTTAAACTCACTTGGGGAGCGATTCTTCCGCCCGCCAGGGCAGGAGAAAACTGGCAGCGGCTTGGGTTTATCCATCGTCCGCCGTATAGCGGCTTTGCACGGTATGCAGGCGCTGTTTCTGAATGCCTCCCATGGTGGATTCGAAGTTCGGATTCGCTGGTAAAAATGCCTGAGAGACTCGGATTATTGCGTTTTAAGCAAAAGTCTTTGCCCGTTTTTAGCATTTAACCGTGATAGCGATCACGGTAGACTTCGCGCCAGACGCAATTATTCGAGGACTAACTATGAGCAACATTCTGATTATCAACGGCGCGAAAAAATTCGCCCACTCTAACGGCCAACTTAACGACACCCTGACCGACGTCGCGGAAAGCTTTTTGCGCGACCTCGGGCATGATGTTCAGGTCACTCGTACCGACAGCGAGTACGACGTAAAAGAAGAAGTGGCAAAATATCTGTGGGCCGACACCGTGATTTACCAGATGCCAGGTTGGTGGATGGGCGCGCCGTGGACCATGAAAAAATACATTGATGACGTGTTCACCGAAGGCCACGGTTCACTGTATGCCAGCGATGGGCGTACCCGTTCCGACGCTGAGAAAAAATACGGTTCTGGCGGTCTGATTCAGGGCAAAACCTATATGCTTTCCCTGACCTGGAATGCTCCGCTGCAAGCCTTTGAAGACAAAGAGCAGTTCTTCCATGGCGTCGGCGTTGATGGTGTTTATCTGTCATTCCACAAAGCTAACCAATTCCTGGGTATGGAAGGTTTGCCGACCTTTATCGCCAATGACGTAATGAAAGTACCTGATGTTCCGCGTTTTATCGCAGAATACCGCGAGCATCTGGGCCGAGTTTTTGCTTAACTGTCTTATGTCGACAACAAGGAGTTGAACATGATTACTGTTATAGCTGAAATTCGTACTCGCCCGGGCGTTCACCATCGCCAGGCGGTTTTGGATGCATTCGCAAAAATTATTCCAACCGTGCTCGAAGAAGAAGGCTGCTTTGGTTATGCGCCTCTCATCGACCATAACGCTCAGGTTGCGTTCCAGACTACCGCACCCGATTCCGTGTTTATGCTGGAAAAATGGGAAACCGTTGCTCACCTGGAAGCGCACCTGCAAACCAGTCATATGAAGAACCACAGCGTAGCTGTAAAAGACGATGTGCTGGATGTTCATATCCATATTCTGGAAGACGCCATTAAGTAATTCAGAATCATGATCCGGCGGGTTGGCGATGCTTCCCCGCCCGGTTCTTCTGATTCCCGGCTTCCCCCTATTTCACAAACGCTGCTAAGCTACTCTTTATTCAGTGCGCGCGGTGTGAAGGGTATGAAAACAACCACGGTTTCCGATAAAGTTCTTAAACTTGCCAGTTTTAATCTCAATTTACTGACTACCTTCTGTTTAATCTATTCCACGCGCAGCATTACAGAAGTCTCGGAGATTCTGGATGTTACCCCGCCATCTATAAGTCATTCACTACGCAAACTTCGTCTGCATTTTGAAGATCCTTTATTTATTCGCCACGGCAATACTATTTCCCCGACGGTATTTGCTGACGACCTATACACACAACTTAAACACCCCCTTGAAATAATGAGTGATTCGGTGGGCCGAAGTAAACAGACGAATAATCGGGAAACGTTGGTTATCTATTCCCCATTTTCAGTCGCAGTGCATAGTTTATCGTCCACCATATTAAAAATTAAATCTGAGAATCTTAATTATAAAATCAAATATATAGAAACGAATCTCGGCATTCCAGATGCTTTAGAATTACTTAATTTACGCAAAGCCGATATTGTTTTCTCCGCAGCTCCTGTTATCAGTGCCACATTAAAATGCGTGTTGCTCCGTGAATTACGCCCGATACTGGTATGCCGAAAAGATAATCCCTTCCAGAAAACCTCAGTCAGTATCGAAGAGTTACAATCGCTCGATTTAGTCAGCCATTTAACGGCCGATCAGGTGATTTATCAGAAAAAACAATCACTGATGGCAATGCTAAACAAAACGCATGTCTCTTTTGAAACGAATTCATTAATGATGCTGATGACGCTGCTGTCGGAAACAGACTGCGTGGGTTTTATCACTGAGGAAGGGTTTGATCGCTACCAGCAAGTTTTCGGGTTGCGGAAGCTTGACCTGCAATTTCCTGTACAGCAGGTGAACGTGTATCTGACCTATCGAAAAGAGATGGAACAAAAATCCAGTTTCATGTTATTTCTCAACAGCATTCTTGGTAACTAAACACACGTACAATAAAACTAAATCCGCATTTAACGTTGAGTAATAGGCTGCTCAAATTTCGCCTGTATGCTTATCGAACGCACAAGGCAGTTAAATAATATTACACTGTATTTATATTCCTGCTCCGTCACTCAGTTATTTATTTTACCACCACTCCCTGACGAATTAACTGCCTCTGCGATAATATTCACAATCTGAGGCAAGTTATGAAAATCATTAAAATACCCCATCCCCATATTCATTATAACCATCATAAAATAATACTGAAAACATCCGCTGGAATAGTGGCAGGCGTTCTGAGTTTTGGTTGTGCCGATGCGAGTACGGAAAGACTGGTAACGAGCGTAGGTTCCGTAGGGATTTCCGTTCGTGGTTCGTACTTTGATGAAACAATAAAAATGAGTGCCGCCAATACGTCGGGAATAAAAATCGCAGATAGTGAAACCGTTACCCTAACCCGTGGGGTGATAAAAAATAATGCGACGGCTGCCGCAGGGGCAAAAGGCCAGACCGGGGTATTTATCTTAGGCAATAGCAGAGTGGATCTTGTTGATTCCATGATCACTCTCGAACCACTGACGGCGGCGAGCGCCATTGTCACTGCCAGTGATATGACTGGCGTGCTCGTTGAGAATGGAAAGCTGAGTCTCGAAAACAGTCGCGTCACGATAGGCGGCGGTACGAAGGGAATCAACAACCGTGGGATTGTTGTAACGGGCGACTATTCCCTGGCAGCGCTTAATCGCTCAAGCGTAAAGACATCTTCTTCCAGCAGCGTAGGTATTTCCGCGAAACAAGGCGGCAAAGTCGATTTGAAAGAGACGTCTGTTGAAACCTCGGGTAACTACAGTCATGTCCTACTGGCAAGCGACGACAACTCGTCTATTCACGGCGAGGGCTTGCAACTTACCACGTCAGCCATTGGCGCCAGTGCTATCAGAGCAGAAAATAAAGGTGAGATCTCCCTAAAAAACAGCCAGATAACAAGCTCTGGCGCAGCCACCAGCAGCACCACAACCGCCGCACTTCATGCCTTGTCTGGGGCGAGCATAACCGGAACGGGGCTAACGATGTCCGTGACCGGTACGAATCAGGGAGGAAGCCGCGCCGAAGGCAATAACAGCGCAATTTCCCTCGCTAACAGCACGGTCTTCGTCAGCGGCGCGGGGAACGCAGCGCACTCAAGTTCAGCCGCTCGAGCAATTTCAGGAGCGTCTGTTTCCGTAAGCCATTCCACCATGACCACCACCGGGAGCCAAAGCCACGGCGTCTCCGTGGAAGGCGCTGACTCCCACGCGCAAATCGGCAATACAACAATTGAAACGCGTGGCGCACGCAGCTCAAGTGTGAATATCAATGACGGTGCCAGCGCTGAGATTATCAGCAGCAAAATGACTACTACCGCAGCCCCCGGCATAAGCGGGCCATGGTCGCCGGGGATCCTGCTTCAGGGTGCCGGTTCTTCGCTAATTCTGAAAGACAGCGAAATTATTACTACGGAAAACCCTGCCAGCGGTATCAGTGCCATCAACAACAGCCAGCTTGAAGTGAACACCTCCAGAATTACCACTTCCGGCAATTACGGCACCGGGATTGGTGTTGCCAACAGCACGGCGGTCATTACCAACAGCCATATCAATACTTCCGGCAACGATAATGCGATGGGGATTGTTGCGAACATCGGCGCCACCGTGAGCGTAACGGGAGGAAGTGTCACCACCACCGGGAATGGCTCACCAGTTTCGTCCAATCTCACTTTTCCACACGCAGTCGCCTCTCGCAGTGCAGGCGCGATGCTGACAGTGGATGGAACCACACTGGTGACGAAAGGTTCTCAGGCCTACGGTGCTACCGCCGATGACGGTGGCAGTCTCATTCTGAAGAATTTGTCGGTGAAAACGTTGGGTGATAACTCAGTAGGTTTATATG
Organism: Buttiauxella agrestis ATCC 33320; assembly: GCF_000735355.1. Classification (GTDB taxonomy): domain Bacteria; phylum Pseudomonadota; class Gammaproteobacteria; order Enterobacterales; family Enterobacteriaceae; genus Buttiauxella; species Buttiauxella agrestis. Next base: position 58,383 of record NZ_JMPI01000013.1, on the reverse strand, counting down.
CCGGCATTGGCGCGGCAAAACCGGGCGATGTGAATCTTTCAGCGACGAATGTTTCTGTTGAGACACTGGGAGATAATGCGACCGGTGCGTTTGTTGGCCGAAAATATAAATCTGAAACCGCGCAGATGGCGCTTAATAACGTGGCGTTGGCGACTCATGGCGATAATTCACGCGGCCTGTGGGCTGAAGCCGGAGCCGAGCTGACGGCTAAAAACACCGTTGTTTCCACCGATGGTGAGTTGTCACACGGCATTCTGGCGAGCAATGGCGGGCAGGTTCTGGCGGATAATGTGGTGGCTACAACGCACGGCGATGGTGCGGCGGCGCTGGCTGTTCAGGGTTCTCAGGCCTGGCGCGGGCTGGCAAATTTAACCAACGCGACGCTGACAAGCGAGCATGGCCACGGTATCCAAACCACGGGTTATGCCGATATCGAGTTAAAGAACAGCCGGGTGACGGGCGAAAGCCAGTGGTTGCAGGCAAACAACGGCGTCGGTAATTTGCCTGGCAAAGCCCACATCAACCTGTCCGGGAGCATTGCAACCGGGGCGGCGCTAACAGCAGCCAATGCGTATTCCGAAGTGGCGTTAAACAACACCAGTTTGTGGTTTTTAACCGGCAATTCAGTGCTCAGTACGCTCAACAATAATCAAAGCCTGATCAATTTCAGTACCCCCGAAAACCACCAGTACAAAACGCTGACGGTGAATAACTATCACGGCGATAACGGGACGATTGCGCTAAATACCCATCTGCATGATGACAATTCCCCCTCCGACCAACTGGTGATTAATGGCGGTCATGCCGATGGCGCAACCAACCTTAAAATCACCAACACCGATGGCAGCGGCGCACTGACGCGCGGCAACGGGATTAAAGTGGTCGATGCGATTAGCGGGGCGACCACCGACCCGCAAGCATTCAGCCTGCTCAACAAAGTGAAGGCCGGGCCGTATGAATACTCGTTGTACCGTTCCAGCGTCGATGACAGCAATGAAGAAGCCTGGTATCTGCGTTCGAACAAACAGCCGGAAAGAGTCGTTGAAGACCTGGCTCCCCCTGCGCCACCACCCGCAAAACCCGATCCCGACCCAACGCCTGGTGAGAAGCCCGTTGAAAAGCCTCCGGTGGATAATGTAAAACCGTCCGCACCTGCCGAACCACCGGCTGCTATACCGAATTACCGGGCGGAGACTTCGCTGTATCAGGACATTCCTCAGCTCGCGCTGCTCTATGGCCGGATGCTGGTTGATAGCCTGCACGAACGCACCGGGGAGCAGTTCGCCAGCCCGGAAAAAATCACGCAGGCGACTGAATCGCCGCATATGAGCTGGGGAAGGTTTATCTACAAACAGGGCAAGTCTGATTTTGACGGGCCACAGTCACGCTTTTCGCTCAATGCCATTCAGCTTGGCATTGATTTGTATCGCGAAAGCAAAGATGACGGCAGTTCAAATTTTGCCGGGGTGCTGGGAAACATCGGCAAAATAAACAGTAAGGTCACACATACCGACGGCGAGAATGCCGGGCGCAATACCCTGAAATCATGGGGCGTTGGCGGCTACTGGACGCACTTTACACCTGCGGGAAGTTATCTCGATGTGGTCGCTCAGTACAACCGCTTCTATGTGGAGTCCAGCCCGACCGATCTTAGCCCGATGAAAACCAAAGGTTACGGGTTAAGCGCCTCTGCTGAGACGGGTTATCCGTGGCAGCCTGACGAAGACGTTCAGCGTTTTATTGAGCCGCAGGCGCAGCTGATTTACTCGACGGTGAAACTGGATAACACCCGCGACCGGGCGTCGGGAGTGAAGTTTGATCGGGCCGACTCACTCACCGGACGGGTCAGCGTGCGCCTTCACCAAACCTGGAATCACGAGGATTCGCAAAACAACAAGGCGGATAAAACCCGCACCACTGCCTGGATTCGCCCCGGCATTTTGCATGAATTTAAAGGCGAGTCTAAAACCGAGTTTTCTTCGCAGGACGGTTACATTCCCTTCACTACCAATAGTGGCGGCACATGGGGGCAGTTGAATGCAGGCGTGGACCATCAACTAAATCAGTCAGTGTCACTTACCGGATCGTTGAACGTTGAGAAGTCGTTTGAAGGTAGTAGCGTGAATTACGGCGGGATTGCGGGGATAAAAATTAAGTTCTGACCAAAACGGAAGGCTCTATGGATATAGAGCCTTCTATCCATTACATCAGGAAGTCAGCTTTGCGGAATGCCTGCAATGCGTCTTGTTTTTGTTGCTCAGTCATCGGGCGAAGCGGACGACGCGGATCGCCAACATCAATACCATGAAGTTTCATCGCCACTTTACCCGCAGCCACGCCACCGTACTGAACCAGCACACGAATGATGGCGATGACTTTATCCATGCACGCCGCCACGTCTTGTTGATCGCCGCGATTAAAGCTATCGATCAGGCGGTGATATAACGGCGCTGCGTAGTTGTAGGTGCTGCCCACCGCGCCCACGGCTCCACACGCCAGGCCCGCGGGTAAAAACTCATCGACACCAAATGGGATATCAAACTGACCGTTGTTCACGCGTACGCAGCGCTGATATTCGTACATGTCGCTGGAGTTGAATTTCATTCCGGTCAGGTTGGGAATGCGGTCTGCGGCCACGAGCAAGAATTGCTCCATATCGAGATTCACACCCGACATACCGGAATGATAATAGTAAAAGCCTTTAGACGGTGCGGCAGCGGCGTTGATGCGACAGTATTCCACCAGGTCGTCAATGTTGCCGGGTTTGAAGAAGCATGGGCCAATCACCGAAGTGGCAAAGATATCCAGAGTTTCAGCGTGGCGGCTCAGTTCGAGGGAATCGGCGATACTCAGTGCGCCAGTGTGCAGGGTGATACTCAGTTTGCCGTCGCTGGCACTCACCCAACGTTCGGCAATTTTTTTACGTTCCTCAACCGAGCAATGGATGCCTTCGCCGGTGGTCCCGCAGACATAAGCCCCTTTCACCCCCTGCTGAATCAGATGTGCGGCAATCTGGTCAATAACCGGATAATTGACACTTCCATCAGCGGTAAATGGGGTATGTGGCGCGGCGATTAAGCCCGTTAACTTTTCCATGCAAGCCTCTCTGGAGTTTTACTTCTAATGATTTTTGATAATGAAGTTTAACTCTATATTAAGGCGACAAATGGAGTGATGCAACCATCACCACGGCCGGGAAAGGCTAAATACGTTGAACTGTGATCAATGCCGCTAATACGGCATTATTTTGCGATATTCAGTGCGTCCATAGTGCGCAATTTGCTTTCGCGAGCCTGCTCCGGGGCGGCCTGAACCAACAAGGTATAGAGTAAATCGAGCACAAAGAGCTGCGCCGTTTTGGTGCCAATCGAGTCACCTTGCAGCATTCCCTGGCGGTTGCCGTTAATCAGACTAAAGTCTGCGACATCAATTAATGGAGAGCCAAGATTATGGGTCAGCGCGACCGTGGTGGCTCCCGCCTCTCTGGCGAGTTTGAGCGCGTGGACAGTTTCTGGAGAAGTCCCGGTGTGGCTTATCGCAATCGCGACATCACCGGCTTTTAATAATGTGGCCTGCATATACATGAAGTGGTTATTAGTGACGGCATCGACCCGTAATCCAATGCGCATCAGCTTATGTTTCATGTCTTCTGCGGTGATCCCCGAAGAACCGACGCCGAAGATATATACCGAGTTGCTGGTACGTAGCGCGTTAACGACCTGAATAACCTGGTTCATATCCAGCAGGTTAAGGGTTTCAGATAACACATTGTTTATCGTGCTTTGCAGTTTTAAACCGATGGTATGCGCATCATCAGACTCACTGATTTCGCCATCCAGCAACGGGCTGTTGTTGTCCGGTTCCGTCGTGGCAAGTTCAATGGCCAGGTCCATTTTAAAATCCTGGAACCCCTTATAACCCAGGGTGCGGCAAAAGCGGATGACGGTGGCCTCGCCCGCCTGCGTTTCACGCGAAAGCTCGGCGATAGAAAGCTGAGTGACCTGCTGCGGAGAAGTCAGAATGAACTGCGCGATACGCTGGGAAACGCGCGTCAGGCTATTTTGCATCGCCCCTAATGTGTCGAGGATTTTTCCAGGTTTAAGGCGTAGCGCTTGAGGCTCCATAAATTTCCTGCTCTGTAGGGCGAAAGGTGGCAAAAAGCCTGCAATATCGAATGGGTCAAAGCGTAGCAAGTCTGTGGCGGTAAAAAAAGCGCGATGTCAGCATAGGGGGTATGCCGCATCGCGCCGTCAAAGAAAAACAGGTTTGTTAACTCATTTTATTATGACGTAAAACTTTCGCTCCCTAAGCAACGGTAGCTCACCTTAATCACGACTTTGCTTATCGCTTGTGCCGTTTCGCTGATACAACCCGGCTTGTGTGGCTCGCCCGGCAGAAATATGGCGAACATTCCCGGCTGCAAGTGCAATGTCTGACGCGGCGAAACCGCATCACACAGCAGGTAATCATCGTCTTCATGGTAAATATCGGGCGAGATTGCTGCGCCGAGCGGGCCAAAATCAACCCGTTCCTGGCCGTTGAGTAACACCTGAATATCAAGATATTCGCGATGCTGCTCGTAACGCTTACTCTCCGGTTCGGCTGTCTCAAATGTCATGACATTCATAAAAATATCGTCGCCGTCTATCTCATGACGCCCGGCACTGAGCGTTTCCGGACGCAGTGCCAGCGCCTGTTTGATGATGGCCAGCAGTTGAGGAGCAATCCCGCTCTGCGCGCTGAGTTCTGTCACTTTCCCTAAAATCATGGTTTCACCTTTTACTCACGTGATTCATCAAGCGTCAGTGGCGGCGCTGAAGCAAATAATGGCGCGAAAATAACGCCGCTGATAACTACACTCAGCGAGCCAATCACACCGTAGAAGAAGAAGTTCAGGTCAGTGGCATAGCGCGCGGCTAACACCGCCACAATACTCACCACAATACCGAGTGCCGCACTACCGGCATTGGCACGCTTGCAGAAAATACCCAGCATAAACAGGCCTGTCATTGGGCCGCCCATCAGGCCAATCAGGCTGTTAAACGCATCCCAGATTTCTGATTCATCCGCCATCACCAGCCAGACAGTCGCAGCGCTGCTGAGTATTCCCGCAATCAGGATGACCAGCTTGGCCATGCGCATGCTGTTTTCCGGCGTTCTTTTCTGACGGCTCAGTCGCTGGTAAATATCAGAGTTAAAGCAACTGGAGATACTGTTCAGGCTGCTCGAAATGCTGGACTGCGCGGCGGCAAAAATCGCAGCGATAATCAGACCAGCAATACCCGGTGGCATTTCTGTCACGACGAACAGCGGTAAGATGCCGCCAATGTTAAAGCCCGCCGGTAACAACGTTGGATTTTGCTGGTAGTAAACAAACAGTGCCGAACCAATCGCGAAGAAGAATATAGGAACAACAGCGACCAGTTTGGCGTTGGTGAGCAGCGTCTTTTTGGTTTCTTCAATGGAGTCGGTAACGATATAACGCTGAACCACATCCTGACTGGCGGTAAATTGCTGAATATTGGCAAACAGGAAACCAATCATCAGCACAGGCACTGTGCTTTCAGTCCAGCTCCAGCGGAACTGTGAGGCGGGGAAGAATTTATCGGCATGCTGAGTGACCGTGAAGATTTCACCGACGCCGCCCTGCACTTTGAAGCAAATCACCACGAAAATGAGAACGGCACTGCCTGAGAGCAATAGCCCCTGAATCACATCCGTCCAGATAACGCCTTCGATACCGCCCATCCAGGTATAAATAATGCACATCACGCTAATCAAGAGCACCAGAACGACCGGATCAATGCCGATAAACGGGCGCAGGGCCAGCACGGTTAAGAAGGTAATAATGGCGATGCGGCCAATGTGAAACAGCATAAATGAGACGCTGGCAAACAAGCGGCTGCGCACATCAAAGCGGGCTTCCAGATATTCGTAAGCGGAAGTGACTTTTAACTTACGGAAGAAGGGAATGTAGAAGTAAAACACCAGAGGCAAAATCGCTATCGCCAGATATTGGCCGAGGATAAACGTCCAGTCCGACGTAAAAGCTTTGGCTGGGATCGACATAAACGTAATCGAACTTAGTGTAGTGGCAAACACGCTGACACCCGCAGCCCAGCCGGGGATGCGGCCACCGCCACGGAAATAATCATCTGCCGTTTTCTGGCGCTTTGAGAAGTAAACACCGACTAGCATCATAGCCAGTAAATAGCCGAAAAGAACAAGGTAGTTAAAGATGCCGAAAGAGTGAGTCATGATGGCACTTTCCTGCTTATGGTTATTGTAGGGATGAGGTATCTATCTGAATTTATTAATTTATAAATCTTCAGATGACGAGATGTTCTGACCAGAGTGCGGCCCCCATTAACCCTGCATCGTGTTGATAATGCGCGGAGTAAACGGGAACCTGAAATGCCTGCGGAAGTTGTGCGAGCTGATGTTCAACCTGCTGGCGATAACCCTTCGCCAGACCCACACTTCCGCCGAGCACGATACATTCGGTGTCGAGTAGCGCTTTAATATTGGCGATTAACTGGCAGATGGCCTGCGCCGAGCGCGCGACTCGCTGTTGTGCCTGTAAGTTGCCCGATAGAGCCTGAGCAAAAATTTCGCGGGCATTTTTACCCTCGAGTTCTTGAGTGGCTCCCGCCGCGATGGCACGCCCGGAAGCAATAGCTTCAACACAACCCACGCGCCCGCATCCACAACGTGGGCCATTCGGATCGGCCTGAATGTGGCCGATATGACCTGCAAAGGCATGTGGACCGATTAATAACTCGCCATTGATGACGATGCCGCCACCGACTCCTGTAGAAACGGTGATAAACGTGACGTGTTTGAATTGTGCCGACAAATGACAATATTCAGCCCACGCGGCGGCTTGGGCATCGTTGAGCACAACGCACGGCAGGCCGGTATATTTTTCTACAATGGCCTGCAATGGGAAATGGTTCAGCCCGCCAAGGTTATCTGGGTTCAGCGCAGTGAGAATGCCCTTATCAATGATACCGGTTGATGCCACCGCCACACGCTGCGCTTTCCCTTGATAAGCCTCAACTAATTGCGCTAATGCCTGCTCCAGCGCTTGTGGTTCCGCGTTCGCAGGCGTTGGGATTTCCATGTGCTGCGATATTTCCAGAGCTGAATTAATGATTGCCGCAGCCAGTTTGGTGCCGCCGATATCAATGGCAAGTGTGTTCATTGTTTTCTCCGGTTTAGCGCTTAACGGCATCACTGAACCAATGGCAAATATGTTCAATACGCGTGATGGCAGAACCGACGGTCACAGCCCATGCACCGTGGTCAATAGCCTGGGCGGCCAGTTCGGGGGAGTTGTAGCGTCCTTCTGCAATCACGCGGCAGCCTGCGTTGCTCAGTTCAGACACCATCACCAAATCGGGTTCGTGTGGCGTCACCGCGCTGGTGTAGCCAGACATGGTAGTACCAATGATTTCAACGCCTTGATGCTGGCAATTCAGCCCCTCTTCAACCGTTGAGCTATCTGCCATCGCGAGTAAACCGTGGTGGTGAATACGCGCAATGAGTTCGTCGATAGCCACCGGGCGCGGGCGGAAAGTGGCATCAAACGCAATAATATCCGCCCCCGCTTTCGCTAGAGCATCCACATCCTGCAAGAAAGGCGTGATACGTACAGCAGAGTCCTCCAGGTCGCGTTTGATAATGCCGATGATGGGAACAGCAATCAGCGGGCGCACCGCATTGAGATTTTCGATGCCTTCAATGCGAACGGCGACGGCACCTGCATTCACCGCAGCCTGCGCCATTGCAGCCACAATTTCAGGGCGGTCCATCGGACTGCCTGGAACTGGCTGGCAAGAGACAATAAGTCCGCCACATTCACGCACGCTGTTATCTAATTTTGCTAGTAGTGACATTCTGCTCCGCCTTTCACATCAAAATGAAGTTTAACTCCAAAAAAGAATAACGGATGGAGTATTACTATTTCAAGCGACAATCAGGAAAAATGTGAAGGGAGTCATAACGCGGGGGAGAAAGAACTTCAGGCAAAAAAAAGGATCAACGCTTTGCAGCCGTTGATCCTGATTTCCGAGAGCGATGATTAAACTTCAATATCCGCCATATCGCCTTTATCTTGCAGCCAATTGCGACGATCTTCGGAACGCTTTTTCGCCAACAGCATATCCATGATGGCCATGGTTTTGTCGTTGTCTTCATCATCAATGGTGAGCTGCACCAGGCGACGAGTGTTTGGATCGAGCGTGGTTTCACGTAATTGCAGCGGGTTCATTTCGCCCAGCCCTTTAAAGCGCTGCACGTTTGGCTTCCCTTTTTTACGTTTAAGTTGCTCGAGCACGCCCGCTTTTTCTTCTTCGTCCAGAGCGTAATAAACTTCTTTGCCCAGATCGATACGGTACAAAGGCGGCATCGCAACATAAACGTGTCCACCGCGAACCAGCGATCGGAAGTGGCGCACGAACAGGGCACACAACAGAGTGGCGATGTGCAAACCATCGGAGTCCGCATCCGCAAGGATACAGACTTTGCCGTAGCGCAATTGGCTCAGATCTTCGCTGTCAGGATCGATACCGATCGCCACAGAAATATCGTGTACTTCTTGCGAGGCCAGAACTTCGTCGGAAGAAACTTCCCACGTATTCAGGATCTTACCTTTGAGCGGCATGATCGCCTGATATTCACGGTCGCGGGCCTGTTTCGCGGAACCGCCTGCGGAATCCCCTTCCACGAGGAACAGTTCAGTACGGCTCAAATCTTGCGCCGAGCAATCGGCCAGTTTGCCAGGCAGTGCCGGGCCGCTGGTCAGTTTTTTACGCACCACTTTTTTGGCGGCACGCATGCGGCGCTGGGCGCTGGAAATCGCCAGTTCTGCGAGTTGTTCCGCAATCTGGATATTCTGGTTCAGCCACAGGCTGAAGGCATCTTTGACAACGCCAGAAACGAACGCAGCACACTGGCGCGATGACAGACGCTCTTTGGTTTGCCCGGCAAACTGCGGATCCTGCATTTTCACGGAGAGCACGTAGGCACAGCGTTCCCAGATATCTTCCGCTGAGAGTTTGACGCCACGCGGCAAAATATTGCGGTATTCGCAAAACTCGCGCATCGCATCAAGCAGGCCCTGGCGCAAACCATTGACGTGTGTGCCGCCCTGCATGGTGGGGATCAGGTTGACGTAGCTTTCCGTCAACAGCTCGCCACCTTCTGGCAGCCATAACAGCGCCCAGTCTACTTGCTCAACGTCACCAGCAAAGTTGCCGACAAATGGCTTTTCCGGAAGCGTAGGCAGGCCGTTTACCGCTTCGCACAGATAGTCTTGCAGACCATCCTGATAACACCAGCGTTGCTCGGTGTTGTTCACTTTGTCGGTAAAGGTGATTTCCACACCCGGGCAAAGCACCGCTTTGGCTTTGAGCAGATGGCTTAAACGGGAAACTGAGAAACGTGGGCTGTCGAAGAACGAAGCGTCTGGCCAGAAGTGAACACTAGTACCGGTGTTGCGTTTACCGCAAGTGCCGATGACCGCCAGTTCTTGTACTTTGTCGCCGTTTTCAAACGCGATGCTGTAAACCTGCGCGTCGCGGCGCACGGTGACTTCAACACGTTTGGACAAGGCGTTAACCACAGAGATGCCGACGCCGTGCAAGCCGCCAGAGAACTGATAGTTTTTGTTGGAGAATTTACCGCCCGCATGCAGGCGACAAAGAATAAGCTCGACCGCCGGAACGCCCTCTTCCGGGTGGATATCAACCGGCATACCGCGCCCGTCATCAATGACTTCTAATGACTGATCGGCATGGAGAATAACATCAACACGCTTCGCATGGCCTGCCAGCGCTTCATCCACGCTGTTATCAATGACTTCCTGGCCCAAATGGTTTGGACGGGTGGTGTCGGTGTACATCCCGGGACGGCGGCGAACAGGCTCAAGCCCGGTGAGTACCTCAATGGCATCGGCGTTATAACTGGATTGCGTCATGGTTTATTCGTTCAGATTGCGAAACAAGAATCCGACATCAGGCCTCAGTGCAGGCCAAGGAAGTCGACTATCTGTGTGAAATAATCTTCGAAGCCTACAAAGGCGTGATTGCCACCGGATTCTACCGTCTGGCGACAGGGGGTGTAGTATGCCACCGCCTGGCGATAATCAAGCACTTCGTCACCCGTTTGTTGCAATAACCAGATGAGATCTGGCGCTTCTAACGGGTCCACTTGCATGACTTTAAGATCGTAAATATGGCGTGACTCTAGCACATATTGCTGCCCGGTGTAGGGGTTCTCGTTGGTGCCGAGATAATCGACCAGCAATTCAAAAGGCCGTACTGCCGGGTTGACCACAACCGCTGGCAGCATGAAACATTGCGACAGCCAGGTGGCGTAATAGCCCCCCAAAGAGGAACCGACAACGCCCAGCGGCTCACCGCCGTGTTCCAGCACTAACGACTCCAGCAGTTCTGCTGCATCGGCAGGATACGGCGGGAGTTCCGGTATCACCATGTTGATATGCGGGTGATGGTGCGCAAGCCACGCTTTAAAGCTGGTGGCTTTGGCTGAACGCGGCGAACTGTTGAAGCCGTGGAGATAAAGTAGCGTAGACATCAATACCCTTCTGAAGCGGTATCAGGGTTAAATACCGCTCCTTTCAGGCGGCAAACCTCAGTAGTCACCTCACCGTTTGGATGAAGTTCAAGCCAGCGCCAACCTGGCTCAATGGTGTCGAGGGTGAAGTTCGCGCAATGCGGCTTAAACTGGACGCATGTAGACGGCGTTGCCAGCATCCGGCGGCCATTCCAGTCGAGATCTAACTCCTGGTGAATGTGACCACACACCAACGTTTTCACTTTCGGGAATTTCTGCAGCACGTTATCCAACTCTGCGGCGTTACGCAGGCTGTGTTGATCCAGCCAGCTACAGCCTGCCGGAACCGGGTGGTGATGCAAAAGTAAGAGGGTATGCCGCTCAGGCGATCCGGCGAGCTTACGCTCCAGCCAGTCGAGCTGATAATCGCTCAGTTCACCATGCGGAACCCCAAAGACCTGGCTGTCGAGCATCAGAATCTGCCAGTTATCCCCGAGGAAAACCTGTTTCGCAGGTGAAATTCCCGCTTCCAGCAACGAGCTGAACATCGCGGGTTGGAAATCATGATTGCCCGGCAACCAAACACAGGGCGCAGGAATCTCCGCAATGCCTTCAACAAAATGTTGGTAGGCTTCCGCGCTGTGATCCTGGGCTAAATCCCCAGTGGCAACAATAAGATCATAATGACGCTGCTCGGCGAGGATGGCGTCAATTACCGCCTGATAGCTCATCCAGGTATTGATACCAAGCAGCGTTTCGTCCTTTCCAGAGAACAGGTGGGTATCTGTAATTTGCAAGATCCTGATCTGGCCCCCACCGGCCACAGGAAGATTTAACAGGCTTTCCAAATGGTGTCCTTAGGTTTCACCCTCACTAACAAACCGGAACCGCCATCGCTCCATGCGCTAAACAATACCGCAGCCAATCGGCCAGAAACTGGTTAATTTGATGCTTTTCGTCGCGTTGATGCAACTTTTTATTAGGATAATCATAACGTGCTTTGAAACGAAAGATCTGCTGACTTGAACACACTTCCGCGACCATAGCGTCATGATAAAGCCTGACGGACATTGACGGCAGGCTCCAGTAGCTTATCGCCGGGACGGTTTGTTCAATTTGCACAAGCGTTGTGTAACGAGTCGACTCAAGAATGGTGAGCCGATACTGGGCGCTACTGACCTGATAAGTGACCTTTTCTCCCACCTCGTCAAGACGAGGAAGCAGGCGTCGAAGTTGCGCAAAATTGGTTTCGCACAGGCGCATCATTTCAGGGAAGTCAGGTGTGTAGCGCTTCATGTTTATTTCTTCCACTCTTCTCTTAATTTCTTATGATGCAATTGCAGCCAAAGCAGTGCGATGACTGAAGCCGCGTTGTCGATTTTCCCTTCTTCTACTAACTGATAAGCCTGTTCCCGGCTCACGACATGAACCCGAATATCTTCGTTTTCATCTGCCAGACCATGTATGCCCGTAGCGGTTGTCGAATCGACTTCCCCAACGAGAATAGATAAACGTTCGCTGGTGCCGCCCGGGCTTGCCAGGTAGTTAATAACCGGTTTTGTACGACCAACAGACAGCCCGGCTTCTTCTACGGCCTCACGGCGCGCAACGTCTTCGACGCTTTCACCTTCTTCAATCATTCCGGCCACCAGCTCCAGTAACCATGGGCTTTCGCTGGTGTCATACGCTGCAATCCGAATCTGTTGTATCAATACAACTTCGTCTCGCACAGGGTCATAGGGTAGCAGCACTGCGGCATGACCGCGTTCTAAAATTTCACGTCGGACTTCACCACTCATTTCGCCATTAAACAAGCGATGGCGGAATCGATAAAGATCCAACGAAAAAAAACCGCTATAAAGCGTTTCCCGTGCAATAATTTCAACATCGTTTTTCCCTAACGTGACAAGTTGAGGGTTTTGCTCAGTCATAGTAATTTCCTGATTTTTTATGGTCACGAGTGCGTAATTTCAAGCCAGTTTGACTGCCGTTTCATTTGCTATGTGGTAGATTGATGAAAATTAAGGGCAGATGGCACATTACGCCAAGCAGCCCAGCTGGCAGACTCTGCTAGAATCGGCGATCATTTTCGGCTCTTGTCAGCGCTAACAAACAATATTCTGCTTCACAACAAGGAATGCAAATGAAGAAACTGCTCCCAATTCTTATCGGTCTGAGCCTAACGGGTTTCAGTGCCATGAGCCAGGCAGAAAACCTGATGCAGGTTTATCAGCAGGCACGTGTAAGCAACCCGGACCTACGTAAATCCGCTGCTGACCGTGATGCCGCATTCGAAAAAATTAACGAAGCACGCAGCCCATTACTGCCGCAGCTCGGCCTTGGTGCCGATTATGAATACACCAATGGTTTCAATGATTCGAATGGCATCGACTCCAGCCAAACCAGTGGCTCTTTGCAGTTGACGCAAACCATTTTTGATATGTCGAAATGGCGTGCGCTGACCCTACAAGAAAAATCTGCCGGTATTCAAGACGTCACTTATCAGACCGATCAACAAACGCTGATTCTGAATACTGCGACGGCCTATTTTAATGTGCTGAGCGCCATTGATGCACTGTCCTTCACTGAAGCGCAGAAGCAGGCTATTTACCGCCAGTTAGACCAAACGACTCAACGCTTTAACGTTGGCCTGGTTGCTATTACCGACGTGCAGAACGCCCGTGCGCAATACGATAGCGTATTAGCAGACGAAGTGACTGCGCGTAACAACCTGGATAACTCAGTAGAAACGCTGCGCCAGGTGACGGGTAACTACTATCCGTCTCTGGCTTCGCTCAATGTTGATGGCTTCAAAACCAATAAGCCTGATGCGGTGAATAATCTGCTGAAAGAAGCAGAAAAGCGTAACCTGGCCTTGCTGCAAGCTCGTCTGTCTCAAGACTTAGCTCGCGAGCAAATCCGCTACGCAGAAACCGGCCATATGCCAACCGTGGGTTTAACCGCTTCTACAGGCGTATCTGATACCACTTATAGTGGTTCTAAAACCACCACTAGCAGCCAGGCATATAACGACAGCAACATTGGCCAGAATAAAATCGGCCTGAACTTCTCGCTGCCACTGTATAGCGGCGGTTCGGTGACTTCCCAGGTGAAACAAGCGCAATACAACTTTGTTGGTGCGAGTGAGCAACTGGAAAGCGCACACCGTAGCGTGGTGCAAACGGTTCGTTCTTCGTTTAACAACGTGAACGCGTCTATCAGTACTATCAACGCTTACAAACAAGCGGTTGTCTCTGCACAAAGTTCTTTAGATGCCTCTGAAGCAGGCTATTCCGTGGGTACACGTACCATCGTTGATGTGTTGGATGCGACCACTACGCTGTATAACGCAAAACAGCAGCTCTCCAGCGCTCGTTATAACTACCTGATCAACCAGCTGAACATTAAGGCCGCATTGGGTACGCTTAACGAACAGGACCTTGTTGCGTTGAACGGAACGCTGGGTAAACCAGTGCCAACAACAGCTGAAAGTGTTGCTCCAGAAACACCAGACCAGAATGCGCGCGCTGATGGTTATACTGCTGACACAGCAGCGACCACTGAGACTGCGACGCCTGCAAAAGCGACTCCAGCTTCAGCAACAAGCAAAAAATCAGCTAACCCATTCGCTAACTGATCATAGTTCTCGGGGGCATGACAACATGCCCCCATCACAACTTACGCACTCGAACGTAAGGCAAAGTAAAGATCTCCCTCCAAACGGCCGTCATCGCTTTAATTTCAACCATTCATCCCCTATTCTAAGCACCATAACCACTGGGCTCAGGACAGAATAATGAAACGGACAAAAATCATAAATCACGCATCGTTCCGCAAAAGCTGGAACGCACGCCATTTGACGCCGGTCGCACTGGCAGTTACCGCAGTGTTTATGCTTGCCGGTTGCGAACAAAATGACGAAACAGTCTCCATGTATCAAAATGCGGATGACTGCTCACAAGCCAATCCAGGCAAAAGTGCCGAATGTACAACCGCGTTTAATAACGCAGTGAAAGAAGCAGAACGTACTGCTCCTAAATATGCATCGCGCGAAGAATGTATCGCTGAGTTTGGCGAAGGCCAATGTCAGCAGGCTCCAGCTCAAGCGAGCATGGCGGGTGAGCAAGCTCAGGCACAGCCGCAGCAAAGCGGCAGTTTCTGGATGCCGTTAATGGCAGGTTACATGATGGGTCGCCTGATGGGCGGCGGTGCAGGCTTTGCACAGCAACCTCTGTTCACCTCCAAAAACCCGGCAAGTCCGGCTTACGGCAAATATGCTGATGCCAGCGGCAAGAGCTATGGTGCAGCAACGCCAGGCCGCACCGCGACCGTCCCTAAAACAGCGATGGCACCAAAACCTGCGACCACCAGCACAGTGACTCGTGGCGGTTTTGGTGACTCCGTAGCGAAACAATCGACGATGCAACGCAGCAGCAGCGCAACAGGTTCTTCTCGCTCCATGGGTGGCTAAGAAATTATGGAAAGAATTGCGATTACTGAGCGCCCGGACTGGCGCGAGAAAGCCACAGAATACGGTTTCAACTTCCACACCATGTATGGCGAGCCGTACTGGTGTGAAGACGCTTATTACCAGCTGACGCTTCCACAGGTTGAACGCCTGGAAGAAGTAACTGCTGAACTGCATCAAATGTGTCTGAAGGTTGTCGAAAAAGTCGTGAGTAGTGATGAGCTGCTGGCTAAATTCCGCATCCCTAAACACACCTGGGAGTTTGTGCGCCAGTCATGGCGTACCCAGCAGCCATCACTTTACTCGCGTCTTGATATCGCGTGGGATGGCGTGGGCGAACCTAAACTTCTGGAAAATAACGCCGATACGCCAACCTCTTTGTATGAAGCGGCATTCTTCCAGTGGATCTGGCTTGAAGATCAGGTTCAGGCTGGGAATCTCCCGGCGGGAAGCGATCAGTTCAACAGCCTGCAAGAAAAGCTGATCGAGCGTTTTGCTGAGTTAAAACAACAGCACGGCTTTAATCTGGTGCATTTTGCCTGCTGCCAGGACACCGTAGAAGATCGCGGCACCGTCCAGTATTTGCAAGACTGCGCAGCCGAAGCAGAAGTGGCGAGCGAATTCGTCTACATGGAAGACATCGGTTTAGGCGAGAAAGGCCAGTTCACGGATTTGCAGGATCAGGTTATCAGTAACCTGTTCAAGCTCTATCCGTGGGAATTCATGCTGCGTGAGATGTTCTCCACCAAACTCGAAGATGCTGGTGTTCGCTGGCTGGAACCTGCCTGGAAGAGCATTATCTCCAACAAAGCATTACTGCCAATGCTGTGGGAAATGTTCCCGGACCATCCCAACTTGCTGCCTGCTTATTTCGCCGAAGATAACTATCCGCAGATGGATAAGTATGTCGTGAAGCCTATCTTCTCTCGCGAAGGTGCAAATGTGAAGATCATCGAAAACGGCGAAGAAATTGCCCGTGTCGATGGCCCATACGGCGAAGAAGGCATGATCGTCCAGCAGTTCTATCAGTTGCCTAAATTCGGCGATAGTTATGTGCTGATCGGAAGCTGGCTCATCAACGATCAACCGGCGGGGATCGGCATTCGTGAAGATCGAGAATTAATCACTCAGGATCTATCACGTTTCTATCCGCATGTGTTTGTAGAGTAATAAGTTAAAGGCGCGAAATTCGCGCCTTTAACTACCCTATCTGAACTGAAAGCATACTTAACGATCCCATCTCAATACCGTCTGTCGGCAGCGTAATCGGCTCTTTGCCATCCCACGCCCCCAGGACATACAACAACGGCAAGTAGTGATCGGCTGTTGGGTTTGATAACGAGCCGCCTTCATGCTGGAGATAGTTCACCAACGGGTGTTCAGCGACTGGCCCAAGCCATGTGAGATTATCTTTCACGTACTGGTTAAACGACTCAGCCCAGGGATACGGCGTATTTTCACCGTGCCAGCGTGCAGTGCGCAGGTTATGAACCACGTTGCCACTGGCAATCAGCATAATGCCCTGATCGCGCAGCGTCGCCAGCTTGCGGCCTATTTCAAAATGCCATGCGGCTGGTTTCGTGCTGTCGATACTGAGCTGCACCATGGGAATATCAGCATTCGGGTACATTTTTATCAGCACGCCCCAGGAGCCATGGTCAAATCCCCAGGCTTCTTTATCCTGCATGACCGGAACAGGAGCCAGTAAGTCGACTAACTGCTGGGCAAGCTCAGGCGAACCGGGTGCCGGATAATGAGTATCGTAGAGAGCCTGCGGGAAACCACCGAAATCATGGATGGTTTTTGGCGTTTCCATTGCCGTAACACCCGTGCCTTTAGTGAACCAGTGCGCAGATACCACCACAATTGCTTTCGGGCGCGGTAAGGTCTCTCCCAAATGGCGCCATGCCTGGGTATATTGGTTATCTTCCAGCACGTTCATTGGGCTACCATGTCCGAGGAACAGCGCAGGCATTCGTTGAGTTGTCATGGTGGTGTCCTTTAATCAGGTCATTCAGTTTATGAAAACTACAGTACGCGTTTTTGCGTTATGAAGAACTCAGATAAGCATGATGAAGATCTTCAGGAAATTTGAATGTAAGCGATGTGTAAAGCTTCTCAACTGGCTCTCGATTTTTATCACGTCGCCCATTAATATGAATGAGAATCATTATCAAAAGGAGTGATAAATGTCAGTACCCTTGATCCTGACCCTATTAGCCGGGGGAGCCACTTTCATAGGCGCTTTTCTTGGCGTGCTTGGCCAGAAGCCATCAAACCGTGTGCTGGCATTTTCCCTCGGTTTTGCAGCCGGCATAATGCTGCTTATCTCGCTGATGGAGATGCTGCCTGCCGCGCTTCACACCGAAGGAATGTCGCCTGTGTTGGGCTACGGTATGTTCATGGTGGGCCTGTTGGGCTATTTCGCCCTTGACCGTGCCCTGCCCCATGCACATCCGCAAGATTTAATGGACAGCAAACCGCAGCCTCGCAATTTGCGTCGCACGGCGCTGTTGCTGACACTCGGCATTAGTTTGCATAACTTCCCGGAAGGCGTTGCAACTTTCGTGACGGCCAGCAGCAATCTGGAATTAGGAATGGGGATAGCACTTGCCGTAGCGTTGCATAACATTCCTGAAGGTTTAGCCGTTGCAGGCCCGGTTTACGCGGCTACCGGCTCGAAACGAAAAGCTATTTTTTGGGCGGGGATTTCAGGACTTGCCGAAATCCTGGGTGGTGTGCTGGCCTGGTTGATTTTAGGCCCGATGGTTTCGCCGGTTCTTATGGCTGCCATTATGGCCGCCGTGGCAGGTATTATGGTTGCGCTGTCGGTGGATGAACTGATGCCGCTTGCCAAAGAAATAGACCCGCACAACAACCCGAGTTATGGCGTGCTTTGCGGTATGGCAGTGATGGGGTTTAGCCTGACGTTATTGCAAACCAATGGGATTGGTTGAAAAAAAGCCCGGTGTAGAAACCGGGCTTTTTGCTTTTTAGCTTAACTTTCTTAGATAAATGTTAGCTGGCTTTGCGTTCATGAGCCTGACGGTATTCCACCAGGTCTTCAATCGTCACCACAGCCATGTTGTGCTCACGGGCAAAGGTGATGCACTCAGGTGCACGCGCCATAGTGCCGTCGTCGTTGGTCAGTTCGCACAGCACACCGGCAGGTTTGAAGCCAGCAAGCGTCACTAAATCGATAGTCGCTTCAGTGTGGCCACCGCGAGTTAACACGCCACCAGGCTGAGCACGCAGCGGGAATACGTGTCCCGGGCGGTTCAGGTCGCTTGGTTTTGCGCCATCAGCAATGGCGGCACGAACAGTGGTAATACGGTCTGCGGCAGAAACACCGGTAGTCACACCGGTTGCAGCTTCGATAGTCACAGTAAACCCGGTGCCATAGGCACTGGTGTTGTTCTCAACCATCATTGGCAATTCGAGTTGTTTACGGCGTTCTTCAGTCAGGCACAGGCAAACAATACCGCTACCGTGGCGAATGGTCAGAGCCATTTGCTCAACGGTCATGGTTTCCGCAGGGAAAATCATGTCACCTTCGTTCTCGCGATCTTCATCGTCAAGAACCATAACCCCGCGGCCTTCACGTAGTGCTTCAAGAGCGTGTTCTACGCGCTGTGTAGGGGTGCCAAATGCAGAAAGGAGCGTCTGATTCATGGTAAAAAAACCTCATTAAAATTATGGTTACCAGAATCAGGGCAGTCTTAGGAGCTATAAAAATAACGTGAGCAGGCTTAAAAGCTTGAGCTTAGTCGTTACTCTCTCCCATCCGGACTATAACCGTCGGCTCCGGAATTACACCGGATCTGCTGACCTCCAGATTGCTCTGGAGCGCTCGCGGGCTTTCAGCGTTCGCTGATTTACCGCCGGTGGGGAGTTACACCCCGCCCTGAGAATAAGCAGACTTACTATAACGCCGATGATTTTCTCTGGCAACGCCAAACCTTAGAACATTTCGGGTTTCTAAGGAGGCTCGCAGGCATTACAATTAATGCTAATACCGTAAGACAATCCCGTAAGATTATGGAAGCCGCTATGATTGACCCGAAAAAAATTGAACAGATAGCTCGCCAGGTCCACGAGTCAATGCCGAAAGGGATTCGTGAATTCGGGGATGATGTCGAGAAGAAAGTTCGCCAGGTTTTACAGTCACAGTTAACGCGTCTGGACCTGGTTAGCCGTGAAGAATTTGATGTGCAGACGCAAGTGCTACTGCGCACTCGCGAAAAACTGGCATTACTGGAACAGCGTTTGAGCGAACTGGAAAGCCGTAGCGTTCAGGCTCCGGATGTCGCACCGCCAACAGAACCGCAGATGTAAAAAACGCCCCGGCTGGGGCGTTTTACTTTGCGTGGTAGAGACTCAATTTCGTGGCTTACGCCTCGTGGCTCTGAATCTTTTTAATGATGTTGGTGGTTGAACAACCATCTTCAAAGTTCAGCACCATCACCTCACCACCGTTAGCCCAGACTTCTTTACTCCCGGCGATATCATCCGGTTTGTAATCGCCACCTTTGACCAGCAAATCAGGCAACACTTCGCCGATTAAACGCTGCGGTGTGTCTTCTTCAAACAATACGACCCAATCCACGGCTTCCAACGCACCTAGCACGATCATACGTTGATCCTGCGGATTCACTGGGCGAGTTTCGCCTTTCAGGCGTCGGGTAGAAGCATCGCTGTTGACCGCAACAATCAGTCGGTCGCCAAGCTTGCGAGCATTTGCCAGATAAGAAACGTGACCCGCGTGAAGAATGTCAAACACGCCGTTGGTCATTACGACTTTCTCACCGCGTTTACGTGCATTTGCCACAGCGACTTTCAGCTCTGCTTCGGTCATTACACCAAAACCTGAATCGGCACGCCCACGCACAGCATTTTCCAGCTCAATTGGCGAAACCGTAGAAGTCCCCAGTTTGCCAACGACTACACCTGCTGCCGCATTTGCAAAGAAACACGCTTCTTCGAGCGAATTACCCGCGGCAAGCGTTGCCGCCAACACGCCGATCACGGTATCACCCGCACCGGTCACATCGTAAACTTCCTGGGCCTGAGTCGGCAGATGGAACGGCTTGATACCCGGCTGCAATAACGTCATACCGTGTTCAGAACGCGTGATCAGCAGAGCAGAAAGATCGTACTCAGCAATCAGCTTCATACCACGCTCCACCAGCTCTTCGTCGCTCTTACACTTGCCGACGACCGCTTCAAATTCAGAGAGATTTGGTGTCAGCAGCGTTGCGCCGCGATAACGATTGAAATCAGTTCCTTTCGGGTCAATCAGCACAGGAACGTTTGCCGCACGCGCAAGGCAAATCATTTGCTGCACGCTTGCTAATGCGCCTTTTGCGTAGTCAGAAAGCACCAGCGCACCAATGTGCGGCAGCGCCTGGCTGATACGTTCATGCAGTGGCTCTGGATCAACCCCCTCAAAACCCTCTTCGAAGTCGAGGCGAATCAGTTGCTGATTACGGGAAAGTACACGTAGTTTGGTGATTGTCGGATGAGTCGGCACAGAGACGAAATCGCACTTAACGTTGACACCCGCCAGCGTTTGGCTGAGCGCACGTGCTGCATCGTCGATGCCCGTCAGACCCACCAGGCGCGAATTGGCCCCTAATGAAGCAATGTTCATCGCCACGTTGGCTGCACCACCTGGACGTTCTTCAATGGTATCGACTTTCACGACCGGTACCGGCGCTTCCGGGGAAATGCGGCTTGTAGGGCCATACCAGTAGCGATCCAGCATCACATCACCAACTACCATGACGCCTGCACGGCTGTATTCGGGCAGCGTTACTTTCATTCCTGACTCTCCAGAGAGGGATAAAATTTTGTCGCGGATAATATCACAATTAATCTTATGCGCGTGTTTGCGGCTCACTGAGCCACGTGTGCCAGCTTCTCAGAACCTGTTCGCGTTCCTGAGTGAAAGTCTCCATGGCCACGTTTCCTGGTAGCTCCTGCAACGCAAGGTGGTGAAGCTCATCGCGTAGCGTGACATAAGCATGCGTCAGCGCTTTCGCTTCGTCATCACTCATGATGTCGTTTTGCGCCATTAATTCCAGAATGCGCACATTATCAGACCAGCGTGTCAGTTTTGGGGCCAGTGCCGCATAACGTAACACCAGATATTGGGTGATAAATTCGATATCAGTAATCCCGCCTTCATCGGCTTTAATATCAAAGCGTTCACGGGTTTTCCCGCCCAGATGCGCACGCATTTTTTCGCGCATTTCCCGCACTTCGGTCTGGAGTTTTTCGCCTTCGCGTGGAACACATAAAATCTTGCGGCGAATGGCATCAAATTCCTGTTTCAGTTGCGGATCGCCATACACGATACGCGCCCGCACCAGGGCCTGATGCTCCCAGGTCCAGGCTTCATTTTGTTGGTAATCAGCGAAGGCTTCAGCGGTAGTCACCAGCATGCCCGCCGCACCAGACGGGCGCAAACGCGCGTCGACTTCATACAAAATGCCCGATGAGGTTCGTGTGCTGAACAGGTGCATGATGCGTTGCGCGAGGCGCAAATAGAACTGGCGGCCGTCAATTTCGCGTTCGCCATCTGTCATTACATCTGACGGGCAATCGTGCAGGAATACTAAATCCAGATCGGAACTGTAACCCAGCTCCCAGCCGCCAAGTTTGCCGTAGCCGACAACAGCGAATCCGCGCCCTTCACGGTTCTGTAGATGTTTTGGCTGGCCGTAACGCCCAACCATCTGCACCCACGCTTGTTGCACAACGGCATCAATCATGGCTTCAGCAAGCCAGGTCAAATGGTCGCTGACTTTCATCACTGGCAAGGTGCCGGTGATATCGGCGGCAGCGACGCGCAGCAACTGCGCCTGCTTGAACTGGCGCAAGGCTTCGAGCTGCTGTTCTTCATCGTCATCAGGCACGCGCAGCAAATACTGCCGCAGCTCGTCGCGATAGGCGTCGGTGGCGGTAGGTTGGTACAGCGTGTTCGGGTCGAGCAGTTCGTCGAGCAGCAACGGGTAACGCGCTAACTGACTGGCAATCATCGGCGAGGCGGCGCACAGCGTAATCAGGTGTTTCAGCGCCCCAGGGTATTCCGTCAGCAGCTCAAGATAAGTGGTTCGCGTTACAATGCCGAGCAGCAGCGGCGTTAGGCGTGATAACGGCAATGGAGCATCGCTGCGCGAACAGGCTTCGCAGAGCAGACGCGGCATCAGTTGATCCAGAACCTGGCGGCCACGCGGGCCAATGGTGCGCTTATCGGTATCCTGGCGGAAATCACTCACCAGGCGTAACACTTCGGCACGCGCATCTGGCGTTAAATGCTCAAGTACGGGCGTACTGGCATCTGCATCCAGCGCGTCCTGCCACAGCTCGCGCCACGCTTCAGCGAGTTTATCCTCGCCCGGTTCCGGCTCATCGTCGCCAATCAAGTCGTTAAATACCTGACGCACCGCACTCATGTGGCGTTGCAGTGTTTCTTGCAATTCATCCCAGGTCCGCGCATTCATGCCCCACGCCAGCCGCGCACGGTTCAGCTCATCGCCCGGCAATGTTTGAGTCTGTTCGTCATTGATGCTTTGCAGCAAGTTTTCGAGGCGACGCAGATACAAATACGCCTCTTTCATTTTGGCCGCATCGCCTTCCGGCAACAGGTGCAAGTGTTGGATCGCTTCCAGCGTGGGTAGCAAAGAACGAGATTGCAACGACGGCTCTCGCCCACCGCGAATCAACTGGAATACCTGGACGATAAACTCGGTTTCACGAATGCCGCCCGCGCCAAGTTTGATGTTGTCGGTCAGCCCTCTGCGACGGACTTCGCGGGCAATCATCCCTTTCATATTACGCAGCGACTGAATGACGCTGAAATCGATGTAGCGACGGAAAATAAAAGGCCGCAGCATGTTGCGCAGCTCCTGGCTCCAGACGTCGTCTTTATCGCCCATAATACGGGCTTTGACCATCGCGTAGCGTTCCCAGTCGCGGCCTTGCTCCTGGTAATAATCTTCCAGTGCGGCGTAGCTCACCACCAACGGGCCACTGTCACCAAACGGGCGCAGGCGCATGTCAACGCGATAGACAAAGCCGTCTTGCGTGGGTTGGTCGAGAACTTTAATCAGCCGTTGGCCGAGGCGGGTAAAGAACTGCGCGTTATCGAGTTCACGTCGCCCGCCTTGTGTGGAGCCGTTTTCAGGCCAGGAAAAAATCAGGTCAATATCAGAGGAGAAGTTCAGCTCGCCGCCGCCCAGCTTGCCCATCCCGAGGATCATGAGCGGTTGCGCCACCCCGGCCTGGTTACAAGGCGTGCCAAACTCGCGGCAGCATGCGGCATAAAGCCAGTCACGAGCAGCAATAATCAGCGTTTCCGCTAACACACTCAGTTGCTTCAGCGAGCTTTCTGTCGGGAGTTGTAGCAGAGCCTGTGCCCAGGCAATTCTCACCATCATGCGGCGACGGAACAGGCGCAGTGCGGCCATTAGCGCGGGTTCGCTATCGACCCCCTGTAACTCTTGTTGCAACCAGGCCGCATAGTTCTGCCATTCGTCGGCCAGCGGAGGTGATTGCTCAATCTCCACTATCCATGCGGGGTGAGCCGCCATGCTGTCACAAACAAAGTCACTAAACGCCAGCACAGCCTGAGCTTCAGGGCTGAGTGTCTGGCGGTCAATCTCGTGTGGCAGACGCGCCAGCGCCGCCTGCAAATGCTGCTGTAATAGTGGCGCTTGCGACATCATGGTCGTATCCCTAAGAAACGATGGTGACTATTTACCGCTGTGCAGCCAGAACGGAGCCTGCGAAATAGCTTCATTGCGGTAGTGTTCGATTTCAACTTGTTGGCGAGTGGCAATGGCGTGACGCAGCCCTTGCCAGTTATCAAGCCACGGTTGAGTTTTCGCGTCGTCATAGACGCCCGCCAGCAAGCGGATAGAGCCGGTTTCACGTGCCAGGCGCGGCAACTGATCGGCGTAGCTATCGCCCAACGGACGCTGGAAAGTTTCTTTCAGTTCTGCGGCGTGGCGCGAAAGATGAGTATCCGCAAAACGCTTAAACGAACCAGCCAGTTTAACATTGGCTTTTTCGTCAGTAAATTTCTGCCATTGGCGTCCAACCAGCCATTCGGTCAGAGCCAGTTTGGCCTGGCTACTTTCGGCGCTGAATGCCAGTTCAGGCGCTTTGAGATCGGTCGCCAGCATCGTTTCGTAAGTGGCCGCCAGCTCACGCAATTGTGTGCTCGCCTTGCGCGGTATAACGCCGCCAAACAATGCCAGAGCATGGCGCACAAGGCCAACTGCTTCCAGAACCTGAGCTTTCGCTTTGCCGTTGCCGCGCAACCACAACTCTTCGTGATATTGCCAGTGAGAAAGAACCAGTTCGAGAGAGCCTTCCAGCCCTTGTTCTACCGTCGCTTTTGGTGCAACACGCAGGACGGTTAACGGTTTGATTTCACGCTCGGCATTACCGTGTACCAGGTGATACCCGCGCGCAGCTTTGCTCAGGCTACCCTGGCGCAGACCCGGCTGTGCAACCAGTTGTTTAGCAAAATCCAGAACATCCGCGGTTTCACCTTCCAGCAGCTCAAGCTCCAGCTCACATAAAGGCTCAACCTGTTCACCCGCTTTCACTTCACCTAAATCCAGTGCCAGTTCTATACGGCTTTTACCGTGCGTAACGACCCATTTTTCACGGGCAAAATCAGTGCTGAATAAAGGATTAAGCTGTGACTGTATTTCGTCCGGGGAAATACCTTCCGGCCAGACCTCTGCCGGGAACTGCGCGAGTGCCAGTTCCGGTGATGTCAGCTCAACGTTGTATTCCGGGCGTTGATGCAGCCCGCCAATGACACGGCCAGCAATTTTCATCGTCATTTCATAGCGGCCATTATCTCCGCGAATGCGCAGCCCCATATCGTGACGACGCAGCAGATTGTCCGCCGTTTCATAATAGATGTTGAGCAACTGGCGAGGTTCGCTGTGCTGGCTTTCGAGTGCGTTTAAGGTGTTACGAAGAGAATCCAGGGCAACGGGATTCACAATAAATTTGAGTTCGATTTCTTGGGTCATCGTCTTTTTACTTTTAGTTGGGTCACATCGGGCGAAAGCCCGGAGAACTTAATCGTATGATGGTTGTCAGTAGATAATATTTTTCGCCAAATTACCATGAGTGGCGCGTATTTTGACGGGCCATTTGCCGCGAGTAGTTGGTCAAATTCACACCAGGATGATTCCCATTCAGGTTTACGGATTGCGCCGTCAGACTGATGCCACTACTATCGTTCCACTATTTATGACAATAACGACGAAATCATGCACAAATTCCGCCTAATTTGCCTTACTTTGCTCTCTCTTAGCGTTTCTGTTGTGGCTCATGCCGATGAAAAACGTTACGTATCTGATGAATTAAATACCTGGGTGCGTAGTGGTCCTGGGGATAATTATCGCTTGCTTGGCACCGTCAATGCGGGTGAAGAAGTGACTCTGCTTTCCAGTAATGAAGAAACCAAATACGGCCAGGTTCGCGATGCGAATGGTCGCACTTCCTGGATCCCACTGGCGCAACTTAGCACCACACCAAGCCTGCGCACTCGTGTGCCTGACCTTGAAAACCAGGTCAAAACGCTGACTGACAAACTCACGAATATTGATACCACCTGGAATCAGCGTACTGCGGATATGCAGCAAAAAGTGGCGCAAAGCGACAGCGTGATTGCCGGTCTGAAAGAAGAAAATCAACAGCTTAAGAATCAGTTGATCGTGGCGAAGAAAAAAGTGGATGCCGCCAACGTACAGCTCGATGACAAACAACGCGCCATTATTATGCAATGGTTCATGTACGGCGGCGGTGTCGCTGGTTTCGGTTTACTGCTCGGCCTGCTGTTGCCACACATGATCCCAAGCCGTAAGAAGAAAGACCGCTGGATGAACTAATCTTCAACCCTGTATCCTACACTTAGATATTATCGTAATTGGATGCAGGGGCATTAAAGCGTGAAGATTTATCTGGTCGGTGGTGCAGTGCGTGATGGGTTGTTGAACATACCGGTCAAAGATAAAGATTGGGTCGTGGTAGGAGCAACACCGCAAGAGATGCTGGATGCAGGCTACCAGCAGGTTGGGAAAGATTTCCCGGTGTTTCTGCACCCTCAATCGCGTGAAGAATATGCGTTAGCGCGTACCGAGCGTAAATCAGGCCAGGGATACACAGGTTTTACCTGTTATGCCGCGCCTGATGTCACGCTTGAGCAAGACTTGCTGCGCCGCGATTTGACCATCAACGCGATTGCCCAGGATGAACACGGCGAGTATATCGACCCGTACAACGGGCGAGCAGATATCGAAAAACGCCAGCTGCGTCATGTTTCCCCTGCTTTCAATGAAGATCCGTTGCGCGTGTTACGCGTCGCGCGATTTGCTGCACGTTACGCCCATCTTAATTTCCAGATTGCCCCGGAAACCCAGGCACTGATGTCCTCAATGGCCGCCAATGGCGAACTTGAGCACCTCACACCAGAACGAGTCTGGAAAGAGACGGAAAATGCGCTCACCAGCCGTAACCCTCAGGTTTATTTCGATGTGCTGCGCAAATGTGGCGCACTGAAAGTGTTGTTCCCGGAAATCGACGCGCTGTTTGGCGTACCTGCGCCAGAAAAATGGCATCCGGAAATTGACACGGGCATTCATGTATTGATGACGCTGTCGATTGCCGCGCAGCTTAGCCCGGAAGTTGACGTGCGTTTTGCCACGTTATGCCATGACCTCGGTAAAGGTTTAACGCCCAAAGAGTTCTGGCCGCGCCATCACGGGCATGGTCCAGCGGGTGTGAAACTTGTCGAGCAATTGTGCCAGCGTATGCGCGTGCCCAATGAAATCCGCGACCTTGCCAAACTGGTTGCCGAGTATCACGACCTCATCCATACAATTTCCATTTTGCAGCCGAAAACTATCGTCAAATTGTTCGATGCTATCGACGCATGGCGTAAACCCCATCGCGTTGAGCAAGTCGCATTAACCAGCGAGGCTGACGCGCGTGGGCGCACCGGTTTTGAAGCCAGCGATTACCCTCAGGGCAGATTACTGCGAGCAGCGTGGGTTGCAGCGAAAAGTGTGGCCAATAAAGAAGTGCTCGATGATGGGTTCAGCGGCCCGGCGATTCGCACTGAGCTGAATCGCCGCCGTATAGCCGCTGTTGAAGCATGGAAAAAAGAAGCAGGGCTGACAACCCCTGCGGCTAGCTGATTGCCGATGGTTGGCGCATTTTCAGGCCAACCCCCATCAACACTAAATACCCAGCGCAAGGCAGTAAAAAACTTAACCGCAAGCCGATGACGTCTACCATCCAGCCTTGCAGGAACGGCAGTATTGCACCGCCAATTCCCGCCATAATTAGAAAAGCAGAAGCAAGGCTGGTTTTATCGCCCAGATTGCGCACGCTCTGGGCGAAAATCACCGGGTACATCAGCGAATTCATTAAACCCACCAGCAGTAAACACACGCCTCCCAACAGGTTTGCGAACCCTATAGCAGCGATCACCAGGATGCCTGCCATGACGGTCGCAATACGGAATGCGCAGATAGCATTCACGCGATGCGCAACCAGGCCGTACAACATTCTCCCGGCCAGCGAACCGCCCCAGTAAATTGCAATCAGCGAAGTCGCCTGTTGCAAATCGAGGCTCCCGAGCGACTTATCGCTGAGATAACTCAGGGCGGTCGTCCCAATCGCTACCTCCACGCCAACATAGGTGCCAATCGCCAGCAACCCCATCACAAAGTGAGACTCGCCGAATAACGCACTGGTGCGCTGGCTCAATCGCTGCATCTGTAACTGACGAAAATCAGGCAGATGGCGGGTATACAACAAGACAATTAATCCGCATGTCAGAGCGGCAAGCCCCAGGAAAAGCCAGCGTACTGGCTCCTGATGCGCACCCAGACTTACCGGGAAGATGACCAACAGGCTTGCCACCAGCAGCGGTGCAACCGTGGTACCCGTGGAGTTAATCGCCGAGGCCAGACTCAACCGTCCCGCCGCCGTTTCTGGCGGCCCTAACCGCGTGACGTAGGGATTCGCCACCACCTGCATTGCTGCGACCCCCATGGCCAGGATGAATATCGCCGCCAGTATCAGCGAAAACGTCACCATCCACATCGCCAGCGCCATCAGCAAACAACCCAGAGCGGCAAACCCCACGGCCAGTATCAGCGTCATTTTGTAACCCAGCCGCGCCATAAGCGCCGAACAAGGCAAACACGCCACGAAGGGAGCCAGATAGAACGCCACGTTGACCAGCATCGCATCACGGTAGGTCAGTGAAAAGTAGTGATAGAAAAACGGAATCAATACACTGTTGATGCTGGTCAGGCAGCCCCAAAGGAAAAAGGCGCATGCCAGAACGGCCAACGGTTGGCGGTGGCTTTGTGATGCATCCGGGAAGGGAGTGGTTAGGGTCATTTCAACATCGTCCGTTAAAAATACAGTCCGTTAAAGTGCCAGTTCAGCCGATAAAAGTTCGGTGATCGCAGAGGCGTCTGACAGCATTTGCAACTGTTCACGGAAGTCGCTGTGCATCAGTTTCCGGGCCAGGCGCGAGAAAATCTTCATGTGATTATCCTGCTCCTGATCATTCACCGTCAGCATGATAACCAGTTGCACATCAACACCTTCGCCCCAACTCAGCGGCGATTTTACGCGCAAAAGAGAAATACTACTGTGCAAAACATGTGGCGATTTACAGTGCGGAATTGCCACGGAAAAACCGAGAGCCGTGGAGAATACGGCCTCACGTTCCCAGATGGCCCGTTCAGCCAACGCGCCCGAAACGACCCGCTGCAGCACTTCCAGGTTATCGGTCAGCAATTTGATGGCTTCTTCTTTACTGCTTACTGTTTTATCCAGCAACAGCAACTCCTTCGCCAATACGGGTTTGTGCGACTGCGCTCGCATGAAATGCTCGACGCATTCTGTGACCTCCTCGCTGGTGTCACAGCCTATCGCCGTTTCAAGCAACTGCCGACATTGCTGCACATCCAGCACTTTGAGCGCTTCTTTACATGGCGTGATGGCGCTGGCTGCCATGCTCAATTGCGTCAATCCCATGCCGACTAACAGCGGTAACATTTGTTTATCTGCTGCCATTTCACCACACAGACTTATCGCCAATCCTGCCGCCTGCGCACGGCGCGTGATATCTCGCATCAACGCTAAAAATGTGGGATTACGATAGTCATACAGATGCCGTACGTAAGGGTTCCCGCGATCGCAAGCGAGAAAATACTGCGCCAGGTCATTGCTGCCGATAGAAACAAAATCGAGATAGTTAGCGGCTTTTTCCAGAAGATAGAGCGTAGAAGGCACTTCAACCATGATGCCGAGGTGCCATTCACCAATCGGAATATCTTCCTGCTGCAAGGTTTGCGCAACATGAGCAAACTGACTGTGCAGCCATTGGATTTCTGCAAGTGTCGCTACCATCGGCACCATAATATTCACTGGCCCGACGGCGCTCGCTCGAAGTAATGCGCGTGCCTGAGTGGTGAAAATCTCGTGGAATTGCGGGTACATGCGCACGGCGCGATAGCCCAAAAAGGGGTTTTCCTCTTTCGGTAAATCGAGGAATTCACAGGGTTTATCGCCGCCAATATCCAGCGTACGAATGGTGATTTTTTTACCCTCGGCACTTTTCAATACTTCGCTATACGCTTGATATTGTTCTTCTTCATCGGGTGGTAGGCTGCGTTCACAGAACAACATTTCCGTGCGGAACAGTCCCACGCCATCGGCACCATGGGCGAAGACGCTTTGCGCTTCAACGGCCAGCGCAATATTCGCCAGCACGCTAAAGGTTGACCCATCTGAAGTCGCGACTTGCTGTTCACGCAGCGGTGCGCTCCGCCGTGCAATCGCCTGCTGTTTTTGCGTTTCCAGCCGATACCAGTTTTCCATCGCCGCATCCGGGTTTGCCACCAGCACACCGTAGCGACTGTCGAGGAGCAGCATGCTGGCAGTGCGCGTCAGTCCTTCACGCTGCGTCACTCCACACAGCAAGGGAATACCGAAGGAACGCGCCAGAATTACGGTGTGTGAAGTTTCCCCGCCGTCGCCCATCACGATGCCTTTAAGATGCGGGTTACGCAGCCGCAGGAATTGACCGGGCGTCAGCGTACCGTTGCAGATAACAATGCTGTCTTGTGTCAGCGTCATTTGCGCTTCCAGGGGTCTGCCCAGCAGATTAGCGGCAATTCCCTGACAGAGATCGCGAATGTCGATAACCCTCTCGCGCAGATACTGGCTGCTGCTGTTGAGCAACGGCTGGCTCAAAGCCTGTGCCGTGAGCGCAATCGCCTGTAATGCGTTACGTGCGCTGGCGTGCGAGAGCAGGCATGATTTGAATGCCGGATCGCTGAGCAATTTAAGCTGAGCCGCCAAAACCTGTGCGGCACCGGGATCCGCGCTATTCAGGTTTTTTTGCGTTAACGCCCAGGCCTCAAGCAATTGTTGCTGCTGGCGGGGAATGTCGGTTTCAGGCTCATGGCGCGAGAGTTCATAGAGATCCACGGAATCGATATGCAACGGGACACCACGTCCAATCCCTTTGCTGACGCCATTGCCACGGAGGTAAACCGGTTGGGCGTGCTCAATAAATACCGGTAGGGGCTGGTTATGCGTTTCCGGTGTGAGTGCCAGCAGTTCGTCGCAATCAGCAAACTCATTGCGCATAAACGCTTCCAGGCACTCAAACGCGGCCTGCTGATCGTCGCCCTCAATCAGAAACTGGCACGAGTCGCCCTGCGTGATATCCGCACCAATCATCCCCAGCACGCTTTTCGCATCGACCTGAGTCTTTTTGCTCCGGTTAATCAGCGTAATAGCTGCGTTGAATCGTTGCGTACGTTGTTCAATTTCACTGGCCGGACGCGCATGAATACCGTTGGGTAACGTACAAATAAAGTCGAGGGTTAGCATGTTTTCACCCCTTCAAAATCGATGATAAAAGTGACTGGCGCACAGCCTGATACTATGTCCTGCGGGGTTTTCAGCGGGATTTCTGCAAGCGTTGCGGATGTGACGTCGCCATTTGTGCTGATAACTCCGCACGCTTGAGTTTGTGTCGATGGGCTCCAGCCGCGCACCACCAGCGCATCGCTTTGTTGCGCCTTTTTCAGAGTGCTGAAATGCAGCTCGGTATCCCAGCTTAAGACGCTGTAATGCGGCGGGAAAACGTGGCCGTGTGGATTAGTACGAAAACGTGACCAGCCGGTAGCAAGCCAGGCGTGAAGATTGCCGCGGGCGCGTTCAACGTCACGCCAAAAAACGCTATCTGCGCCGTTATTCATAGCCAGTATGCTGAGTTTGAAATGGTGCATGCCCTGGATTTGCGAATCAGGCGAAGGCAAAACCATGCCGGACGCACGACCTGGACGATAAGGCATATTCGCCTGTCCGAGCCAGCCAACGCTGCGCAGCAACGTCACCGCGATAACATCCTGGCGGTCCTCAGGAATTTGGTATTCACGCAACCCTTTGGTCACCGTAGATAATCCGCGTTGCGCGTCGTGCATCATCACCTGACTTTGCATCGGATAAAGCGCAACCGGTGCTTCGGTCCACTGTTCATCCTGCCAGACCGCCATTTCTGGCGGCAGGTTTGGACGCTCAATCAGCCCAAATGGCTGATCGGCAAAGTGCACGTGCTGGGCAACGCCTGTCGGGAGCAATACTTGCACCCGGTGATCGCAAACGGTGTTATTGACGCTGATCTGCACATCCAACCAGGCATTGCTGTGTGCCAGCGTGACGATCATCGTGATATCGAGTTCAGCATTGGCGCAGCGTTCTTGACGAGCGGCTAAATTCTGCGGCACCGCCATCTGCCAGTTGAGCGTCAGGCTACTTTGCAACGGCCCCTGTACACCATGGAGCGACGTCAGGAATTCATCGCTATTGATAAGCCAGTCTTCAAACGGTGGTGAATAGTTGTAGTTATCGCCCGCGTCGCCACCATCAACCAGTTGCAAAATGTGAGGGTAAATTTGCTGACTGCGTTTGTCGGTAAGCGTCAGGATCCCTTTCTTATTCGCTTCCAGCCGCAGCCATTCATTTTCCAGTTTTACCACCGGTTGAGTCTGCTGGAGGAAGCCTGCGCGAACGCCCTCTTGTAGATAAAAAGTCTGATAGCCGCACGCCGGAATATCGGTCACTTCGAGCAGTAACAGGCATTTGCGATACCAGGTGGTTTCAGTGCTGTTCGATAACTCCTGAACAATGATCGACATATCCTGACGGCTTTCTTCGACGATTTGCCAACGGCACTCTTTGCCTTCGCTATCGACCACGCGGAAATCTTGCTCGGGTGTGAAAATGGTCAATTCAACCAGGCCATGACTCCTTTGCGGACGCGCGTTAAAGATGATGATTTTCTTGCCATCCTGCTGCGCCGTAATCCCTTCAGCCAGCATTTTCATATTCAGGTCAATAAGTTGGTTAGCCATTTCCAGGCCGGACTCAAGGCGGTTTTTGACCATCGCATTCACCCGGTCTGAGTTGCAGCCTCCGATACTGTCGTGAGCATGGGATTTCATCGCTTCGCGCCAGATACTCTCGACCGCACTTTGTGGGTACGGCAGGCCAAGCCGCCAGTTAACGGCCAGCAATGGCTCGAGATGCTGGCTGAGTGTCTGTTCGAGTTGCGCATTCAGCTGTTTGATATCCACGCGGGTTGAGAAAATACCGCGGTGAATACGCATATATTTCGGGCTGATAAGCTCGCCCTGGTACAGTGGAAGAGGGACGTTAGTCTTTTCCAGCGCCTGGAAAAACTGGCTGAAACTGCTGCGTACAAAACGATATTCATCCTGCTGCTGATTGAGTTGGTCAAGCATCGCTGGCACGCGGTATTCAAACGGCGACTGGTCATTGCCATTGGGCAGCAAAACGTGGTCGGTCAGTGAAAAACGAGTCTGTTTCGCCAGAATAGGTTCCAGCGCTTTCTGCCCGGCGCAAGGCTCTTCCGGCAGCCATTTCGCGCAGCCGTAACCCCATGGAAGCACTGCGGTAGTGACTTTGCTGCCATCGGCGGCCTGCCAGCTAAACTCACTGTGCGGCACATTAAATTCGCTCCAGCCGCGCCAGATGACCGCATAGTCGATAGCAAACTGTTGCAAAAACATCGGTAACTGCGCACTTTGACCAAAAGAATCAGGCACATAACCAATTGGCATCTTGCCCCCAAAGCGCTGGCAATCGGCCTGCCCCAGCAGTAAATTGCGGGTAATTGATTCAGCCCCCACCACCAGAAAATCGCTCTGCGTATACCACGGGCCTGTCACGATTCGACCCTGTTCGATTAATTTCCGCAACCGGGTTTCCTGATGAGGCGCGACACTTAAATAGTCTTCAATAACGACGGTTTGCCCATCCAGAACAAATGGCCCTAACGTTATATCTTCTTCAAGGCGCTGTAATAAATCGTCCATGAAATAATAAAGTACGGCTTTTGAATCATTCTCAGTAAAATACCACTCACGGTCCCAGTGAGTATGTTGCACCAGATGAACAGTTTTCATATATCGACCTTAACGAGATACTAGAAATAATATTTTCCGCAGCATCACATCTTTATTTTAAATGTAGAAACCCCTGAGACTCAGCGGCCCCATTTATATTCACTCACACACCATTCAATAAGCCGCTAGCGGCTAACTTTAAATTTCGGTGCGGGAGCTACGGCTTTTTCTTCTTTGGTATTAGTAATATTGGACTGACGAAACACCAGCAAAGAACCTAGCGCCACTATCGCGGAACCCACGGCTATCGACAGGATATAAATCGGCCAGCCATCGACCGCCAGCCAACCATAAAAACCAGAGATTGGTGCGTGGTTTACCGCCCCTAAACCGACCGCCATTGCCGCGCCCGTCGCGGTGCCGACCACATTGATAACAATGATTTTCGGATTCGCCAGCGCAAAAGGAATCGCCCCTTCTGAGACGCCAATCAAGCCCATCAGCGTTGAGGCTTTACCCGCTTCCTGCAATGATTCCGGGAAGCGATGTTTCCAGATGAGTGAAGCCACGCCAAGGCCAATGGGCGGAATGATGATCGCCACCTGAGCCGCCGTGTTCGGGTCGTAAATACCGGATGCCAGCAGTGCCATGGCGGTCGTTACCGCCGCTTTGTTGACCGGGCCGCCGAGGTCGAAACCAACCATGCCACCGACCACCGCCGCGAGAATAATTTTGTTAGTGCCGGACATCGCCAGTAGCCACGCCTCCATGCCACGATTCAGCGCCGCCAGCGGCGTGCCAATCACAAAAGCCATGATGATGCAGGTCAGCAACGTGCCGCCCACGGGCAGAATAAAAATCGGCCCTGCCGAGGCCAGCGAGCGTGGGAGCTTCACTTTTGCCGTCAACAATCGCACCACATAACCTGCCACAAAACCGGCCGCCAGCGCGCCAAGGAAGCCGGTTCCCAGGTTGCTTGCCAGCAGGCCACCCACCATACCCGGAGCAATGCCGGGTTTATTAGCAATCGCAAAGCTGATGTAACCCGCGACAATCGGCAACATCAAGGACAGCGCTAAACCGCCAAAGCCGTCGAACTTATGCAGCATCTGTACGACAAGGCTCGCAGCCTGTTCATGGCTGGCATCCCATATGTTATCAATGCCATACATCGAAGCCCCGATGCGGGCGATGCCCATAATTACCGCACCAGCAATGACGAACGGCAGCATGTACGATACGCCCGTCATGATGGCGTTTTTCACTTCGGTGCCCGTGGAGGATTTCGTTCCGCCACCCTGAAATTTAGCCATGATTTATCTCCTGCTCGATGGCTTCAAAGACGGCCTCGCCGAATTTGATCGGGTCTGCCACGCTGCATTCCAGTTTTAACATGCCATCAAAGCGCTCTTTGTTGTTGATGGCGACATCTGCGGCGATGATCACGCCATCTGCACGCGCCAGATCTTCTGCGGTAATTTCGTTTTCTGCTCCCATACTGCCCTGGGTTTCGACTTTGATTTCATGTCCGCGGCTTTTGCCGGTGATTTCCAACGCTTCAGCGGCCATGAAGGTATGGGCGACGCCCGTTGGGCATGCAGCTACACAAACGATATACATAATGGTTTCTCTCTCGGGTCGGATTTGGACAACAAAAAAAGCACAATGGCGGTGAGGCGCATTGTGCTTTTTAAGCAATAAAGCAATGGGTTATGAGAATCTGAATTGGCATCTGACTCGCCACTCAAACGATGGCAAACCAGCAATTGATGCACACTGCGGGTGGTAAAGCTAAACGCTAATTCATGGCGAAGTTGTGCAACCAGACGAGCCTGAATAGTGGTATTTACGGTGTTGGAAGCATTCGGGATCGGCAGACGTTGAGCGGAGGCAAAAAGACTCTCACCGGCACAATCCCACAAACGGGACCAACCACCGGAAAACTCATCTTCGGTATTTTCCTGAGAAGATTCGTCAGCAACACTCAATGACTGAACCGAGTTGAAACAGCAAAGTCCGCTCAGCAACGACTTCACGCTGCTGAATTTCCCCAGCAGACAGAAGAAGCAATAACTGATAAATCGGCGGACTATGGCTGACATATTTCCTCCAGAATAGAGCATGTGATAATAGTCAGTAAATAGGGAGCGTAATGTGATTGCTCGCACAATTTTTTACATTACAACCCCCATGCAGAGGAAATAAAAAAGCCACTCTAAGCGAGTGGCTTTTATTATTAATGGTTAACGTTAAAAGAACACGAAATAAACCACCGCGGCGACAACGAAACGGTAAATCGCAAACGGAATAAAAGAAATACGTTTGATAAGTTGCAAGAAAGTTTTAATTGCAATCAGCGCCACAATAAAGGCAGTAATAAAACCAACGGCAAACATAGGCAAATCGGCCATGCTCAAAAAGCCGATGCTCTTATAAACATCCAGAACCGTCGCACCCATCATCATCGGCACGGCCAGCAGGAACGAGAACTCTGACGCGGCGTAACGGCTAATGCCCATTAACATACCGCCGGAAATTGTCGCACCTGAGCGTGAAAAACCCGGCCACAGCGCTAAGCATTGGAAGCAACCAATCATAAATGCCTGGCGATAAGTAATGTCGTCAACGCCAACCGCACGCGGCTCTTTCGGTTTCAAAAGTTCAGCCGCAATCAGCAACACACCGCCAACGACTAACGCGTACATCACATTTACAGGATTAAAGAGCGACTTGATGGTGTCGTGGAAAATCAGCCCCAGAACCACCGCAGGCACCATACCCAGCAGAATATGGATTAGCGTTAAACGGCCTTTACCTTCACCTTCATGCTGCGGACGACCAAAATGAATTCCGATAAGCCCAAACAGGCGACGCCAGAACATCACGACAACCGCCAGGATAGAACCTAACTGGATAACCACTTCAAAAGTTTTTGCCTTGTCACCCTCAAAACCCAACAGATGACCGACGATGATCATATGACCGGTGGATGAGACAGGTAAAAACTCCGTAAGCCCTTCAACAACACCAAGAATCGCAGCAATAGCTAGCGAGTGCAGATCGCTCATTAATAAATCCTCTAACCCCTAAAACAAACATAAAAAATGCGGCAGCTGCCGCAAAAAGATGACAGTTATGACCAGCCTACGCACATTTGGTTTAACAAATATGAATGGACTAATCGGCTTTCAGATTACTGCCACGCTCAATCACAACCCCTACGTTTGCCGCCTGTGCAACAGCGCCTGGCTTGCTGACTTTTAAACGCACCCACGGTGAGTTAAAGCGGGTTAGCAGCAATTGCGCCACTTCTTCGGCGACACGCTCCACAAGAGCAAAACGGCCACCTGATACATGATTGATAACCGCTTCGCTGACATCAGCGTAGCTCAGGCAATCATTTACATCATCGCTGCTGGCCGCCTGGCGGTTGTCCCACGCCATTTCGATATCGAAGACTAGCTTCTGAGAAATGGTTTGTTCCCAGTCATAAACACCAATGGTGGTGATTACAGTCAGTTGCTCTATAAATACAATGTCCATCACGCCCTGCCCGGTTTTTAGTCACGCCAGATACCACTTCCGGCGAAATATGCGTATTATCCACAGATGCAGAGAATACAACGACACTTTCAAAATGGAACAGCGTTATGAGTGCAATCGCGCCCGTCATGATCCTGCTTGCGTATCTTTGCGGCTCCATTTCTAGCGCCATTCTGGTCTGCCGAGTTGCCGGTTTGCCCGATCCCCGGCTTAACGGTTCCGGCAATCCAGGTGCGACCAATGTCTTGCGACTAGGCGGTAAAGGTGCAGCCGTAGCGGTACTGATTTTTGATGTTCTCAAAGGAATGTTACCCGTCTGGGCAGCTTACGAACTTGGCGTGACCCCGTTCTGGCTAGGTCTGATTGCTATCGCCGCGTGTATTGGTCATATCTGGCCGGTATTCTTCAACTTTCATGGCGGTAAAGGTGTGGCGACAGCTTTTGGTGCTATCGCTCCCATCGGCTGGGATTTAACCGGCGTGATGGCGGGAACCTGGCTGTTGAGCGTGTTACTGAGCGGCTATTCATCCCTTGGCGCTATTATCAGTGCGCTGATTGCCCCGTTTTATGTCTGGTGGTTCAGACCAGAATTCACTTTCCCGGTAGCGATGCTTTCCTGCCTGATCCTGATGCGTCACCA
Organism: Buttiauxella agrestis ATCC 33320; assembly: GCF_000735355.1. Classification (GTDB taxonomy): domain Bacteria; phylum Pseudomonadota; class Gammaproteobacteria; order Enterobacterales; family Enterobacteriaceae; genus Buttiauxella; species Buttiauxella agrestis. The sequence goes on along the minus strand of NZ_JMPI01000013.1, from coordinate 20,660 downwards.
TGACAACATTCAGCGTTTATGGCGCGGCCAGGAAACTAAAATCTGGAAGAAGCTGCGCAAAAATAAAGATAAAAAAAAGGAGTGATTTCTCACTCCTTCTCGACTGACTCTACAAAGTTATTACGCTGCAGGTAACTCTGCCAGCGGCCAGCGTGGACGCACCGTCACACTCAGCTCTCCTGCCGTTCCTGCTTTAAGTCGAATCATGCCCGCATAGGCAATCATCGCGCCATTGTCGGTGCAGAACTCAGGACGCGCGTAGAACACTTCACCCCGGCGCTTTGTCATCATTTCTTCCATGCGCACACGCAGAGTGCGGTTAGCACTTACGCCACCCGCCATCACCAGACGTTTAAAACCGGTTTGATCCAGAGCGCGTTTGCACTTGATCATCAGCGTATCAACGACCGCGTCTTCAAATGCGCGAGCGATATCGGCACGGGTTTGCGGGTCGGCATCATTGCCACGAATAGTGTTCGCCGCAAAAGTTTTCAGGCCAGAGAAGCTGAAATCAAGACCAGGACGATCTGTCATTGGACGAGGAAAAACAAAACGACCTGCTGCACCCTGAGCCGCCATTTTTGACAGCATTGGCCCACCAGGATAATCCAACCCCAACAGTTTGGCTGTCTTATCAAAGGCTTCACCGGCAGCGTCATCAATTGATTCGCCCAGCAGTTCGTACTGACCGATACCAGTGACGCTAATCAACTGTGTGTGCCCGCCGGAGACCAGCAGTGCCACAAACGGGAACTCAGGTGGATTGTCTTCCAGCATCGGCGCTAATAAATGCCCTTCCATATGATGAACCGGCACGGCAGGAACATCCCAGGCAAACGCCAGCGAGCGGCCAATTGTTGCGCCCACTAATAACGCTCCGACCAAACCTGGCCCTGCGGTATAGGCGACACCGTCAATATCTTTAGCGGTTATTCCGGCTTCTTTAAGAGCCGCCTGAATCAATGGCACGGTTTTACGCACATGGTCACGGGAGGCAAGCTCCGGCACCACGCCGCCGTAGTCAGCGTGTAATTTCACCTGACTATACAATTGATTAGCTAATAACCCATTTTCATCGTCATAAATGGCGATGCCGGTTTCATCACAGGATGTCTCTATACCCAATACGCGCATGGCTTTCTCTACCTCACAGTCTTGCGGCGAAGTTTATGCTTACGGGCTGTCAATGTAAAACTTTGCTCACCTATTGGCCGCAGGTGGTGTATAATCCGCACCCCTGGAAGATTCCGGCCTTAAAAGCCAGGTTTCTGGTTGTCCGGTGCTTTACAAAGCAGCAGTAGTTGCAGTAAAATTCCGCACCATTTTGAAATAGCTGACGCCTAAGTCAGCGGCAAACCGAATTTATCAAAGGTGAGAGTTAATGCCGGTAATTAAAGTACGTGAAAACGAGCCATTCGACGTAGCACTGCGTCGCTTCAAGCGTTCTTGTGAGAAAGCAGGTGTTCTGGCGGAAGTTCGTCGTCGTGAGTTCTATGAAAAACCGACTACCGAACGTAAACGCGCTAAAGCTTCTGCTGTGAAACGTCACGCTAAGAAACTGGCTCGCGAAAACGCACGCCGCACTCGTCTGTACTAATATCCTGGAGGTTCGCACCTCCGGAACAGACCAGTAGTAGTTGTAAAGGCCGTGCTTCCGAAAGGAATGCGCGGCTTATTTTCGTTCATGAACTGACATACTTCCTGCTCTTTCAATTTGCAGCTTCATCGCAAAACAGAAAGAAAGCGAGTACCAAACGGGGCCTATGGCTGGACGAATTCCACGTGTATTCATCAATGACTTGCTGGCTCGCACCGACATCATCGATCTCATCGATGCGCGTGTTAAGCTCAAAAAGCAGGGCAAGAACTATCATGCGTGCTGTCCGTTCCATAACGAAAAAACCCCCTCTTTCACCGTAAACGGTGAGAAACAGTTTTACCATTGCTTCGGCTGTGGGGCACACGGCAACGCCATCGATTTTTTAATGAACTATGACAAGCTTGAGTTTGTCGAAAGCGTTGAAGAATTGTCAGCAATGCACAATCTCGAAGTGCCTTACGAAGCGGGTAACGGACCGAGCCAGATTGAGCGTCATCAACGGCAAAGTCTTTATCAATTGATGGATGGCCTGAACGCCTTTTATCAGCAATCCCTGGCTCAACAATCAGCTGAACCTGCTCGCCAGTACCTGGCACAGCGCGGTTTAAGTTCTGAGGTTATTCAACACTTCGCCATCGGCTATGCCCCTCCCGGTTGGGATAACGTATTAAAGCGTTTTGGTGGCAATAGCGAAAACCGTCAGGCTTTGACGGATGCGGGGATGTTGATTACTAACGATCAGGGGCGCAGTTACGACCGCTTCCGCGAAAGGGTGATGTTCCCCATCCGCGACAAGCGTGGCCGGGTGATTGGTTTTGGTGGCCGTGTGCTGGGCGATGCCCTGCCGAAATACCTGAACTCCCCGGAAACCGATATTTTCCATAAAGGCCGCCAGCTCTATGGCCTGTATGAAGCTCAACAGAGTCAGCCAGAACCGGCTCGTTTGCTGGTTGTGGAAGGCTATATGGATGTGGTGGCGCTGGCGCAATACGGCATTTCTTATGCCGTTGCCTCACTAGGCACCTCAACGACTGCCGACCATATCCAGTTGCTGTTCCGTGTTACCGATACCGTTGTCTGTTGTTATGACGGGGATCGCGCAGGTCGAGACGCCGCATGGCGCGCGCTGGAAACTGCGCTACCTTATATGACGGACGGGCGTCAGTTACGCTTTATGTTCCTGCCGGACGGTGAAGACCCCGATACGCTGGTGCGTAAAGAAGGGAAAGAAGCATTTGAAGCGCGTATGGAACATGCCCAGCCGCTTTCTACGTTTCTTTTTAACAGCCTGATGCCACAGGTTGACTTAAGTTCTCCCGATGGCCGTGCTCGTCTGAGCACCCTTGCATTACCCCTGATAACTCAGGTACCTGGCGAAACACTGCGCATTTATCTGCGTCAGGAACTGGGTAACAAACTGGGTATTCTGGACGATAGCCAGCTTGAAAAGCTGATGCCAAAGCTTGCTGAAAACAGTACGCCGCGCCCGGCTCCACAGCTAAAACGCACAACCATGCGTATACTGATAGGATTGCTGGTCCAAAATCCAGAACTGGCACCCAATGTGCCACCGCTTAGCGGTCTGGAAGAAGCGAAATTGCCAGGATTGAAACTCTTTATCGACCTGGTGAATACCTGTCTGGCGCAACCGGGTTTAACCACCGGGCAGCTTTTAGAGCTATATCGCGGCACAAATGAAGCCGCCACCCTTGAAAAACTCTCTTCATGGGACGATATAGCAGATAAGGACATCGCAGAAAAAACGTTCAATGATGCACTTGAACATATGTTTGATTCGGTGCTGGAGTTGAGATTTGAAGAATTGATGGCACGTTCCAGAACGTCAGGGCTAACGCCTGCGGAACGTGAGGAAGTCCGTGTGATAACACAATCACGCGCGAAAAAGTAAATACCATCGGCTTAACTGCCGAACATTCGTCGGGTAAACCCGAACGCCGCAAGGATGGGCAGCGGCAATAAAATAAGTCAGCCCTCGTTACGTTATTGTTGGCGGTTTCGCCGACCGACACCAACCCTAATACTGAAGTGTGGATACCGTCTTATGGAGCAAAACCCGCAGTCACAGCTTAAACTTCTTGTTACCAAGGGCAAGGAGCAAGGCTATCTGACCTATGCCGAGGTCAATGACCATCTGCCGGAAGATATCGTCGACTCCGATCAGATCGAAGACATCATCCAAATGATCAATGACATGGGCATTCAGGTGATGGAAGAAGCACCTGACGCCGATGACCTGTTGCTTGCTGAAAACTCAAACAACACAGACGAAGATGCGGAAGAAGCTGCCGCACAGGTTCTGTCCAGCGTAGAATCCGAAATCGGGCGTACCACTGACCCGGTTCGCATGTATATGCGTGAAATGGGTACCGTTGAGCTGTTAACCCGTGAGGGTGAAATCGATATCGCTAAGCGTATCGAAGACGGTATCAACCAGGTGCAGTGCTCCGTTGCCGAATATCCGGAAGCGATCACTTATCTGCTTGAGCAGTACGACCGAGTTGAAGCAGAAGAAGCACGTCTGTCTGACTTGATCACCGGATTCGTTGATCCGAATGCAGAAGAAGATCTGGCCCCTACCGCCACTCACATTGGTTCTGAGTTAACCACAGAAGAAAATAGTGATAGTGACGAAGAGGAAGATGACGACGACGACGCGGACGATGACAACAGCATCGACCCTGAACTCGCTCGTGAGAAATTCGGCGAACTGCGCACGCAGTACGAACGCACTCGCGATACCATCAAAGCGAAAGGTCGCGCTCATGCTGATGCTGCCGCTGAGATTCAGCAACTGTCTGAAGTTTTCAAACAGTTCCGCCTGGTACCGAAGCAATTCGATTACCTGGTAAACAGCATGCGCGTCATGATGGACCGTGTTCGTACGCAAGAACGCCTCATCATGAGATTGTGTGTTGAACAGTGCAAAATGCCGAAGAAAAACTTCATCACACTGTTCACCGGCAACGAAACCAGCGAAACTTGGTTCAACGCTGCAATCGCAATGAACAAGCCGTGGTCTGAAAAACTGCATGACGTTGCTGACGACGTGCATCGCAGCTTGCAGAAACTACAGCAAATTGAAGAAGAAACCGGCCTGACCATCGAACAGGTTAAAGATATCAACCGTCGTATGTCCATCGGTGAAGCGAAAGCTCGTCGTGCGAAGAAAGAGATGGTTGAAGCAAACTTACGTCTGGTTATTTCTATCGCCAAGAAATACACCAACCGTGGTCTGCAATTCCTCGACCTGATTCAGGAAGGTAACATCGGCCTGATGAAAGCGGTTGATAAGTTTGAATACCGCCGTGGTTATAAGTTCTCAACTTATGCAACATGGTGGATTCGTCAGGCTATCACTCGCTCTATCGCCGACCAGGCGCGTACCATCCGTATTCCGGTGCATATGATTGAGACTATCAACAAACTCAACCGTATTTCGCGCCAGATGCTGCAAGAGATGGGCCGCGAGCCAACGCCGGAAGAGCTGGCTGAACGCATGCTGATGCCGGAAGACAAAATCCGCAAAGTGCTGAAAATTGCTAAAGAGCCAATCTCCATGGAAACGCCAATCGGCGACGATGAAGATTCGCATCTGGGTGATTTCATCGAGGATACTACCCTCGAGCTGCCGCTGGATTCTGCAACTTCTGAGAGCCTGCGTAATGCAACGCACGACGTTCTGGCTGGCCTGACTGCGCGTGAAGCGAAAGTCCTGCGCATGCGTTTCGGTATCGACATGAATACCGACCATACGCTGGAAGAAGTGGGTAAACAGTTCGACGTAACCCGCGAACGTATCCGTCAGATTGAAGCGAAGGCATTGCGCAAACTGCGCCACCCGAGCCGCTCTGAAGTTCTGCGTAGCTTCCTGGACGACTAATCACATCGCCCTTCTAAAAGCCCTCCTCGTGAGGGCTTTTTTATATCTGCAACTCTGCAGACTACCTACCTCTGGCCTTAAGCGAAAGATCCAACGCTCGATAAGACTCAACCAGATTATCAAGAGTGGCTCGGTTCAAACCGCTGGGATTAGGCAAAATCCACACTTCAGTATCCCCAATGCTAATATCCTGTCTTCCCCATTTCGCCCCACGCTGGCTAAAGGCTTGCTCAAACGCCTGCTTACCCAACACGGCAAGAGCCATCGGCTGATAATCCTGCATTTTAGTCACCAGCTCACGCGCACCAGAGCGAAGCTCTTGCAGCTTAACTTCGCTTGCCTGAACCGTCGGTCGTTCGACTAACATCGTGATACCACAGCGCGTATCAAGCAAATGCTGCTCTTCTTCAGGTTTGAGTTGTCGATCGGTAAAGCCAGCTAGATGTATCACCTTCCAGAAGCGGTTCCCGGGATGCGCAAAGTGGAATCCCGTATGCGCTGATGACCTACCTGGATTAATGCCGCAAAACACAACCCGCAATCCGGGTTGCAGGATATCGCTAATCATTACATTTCCTATAGTGATAGATTAAGAAGCAAACATAAGGGATTGATTCATCATTGTTTATAAAAACAGCAGATGTCACGCAATGACTGGATTGAAGCCCAAAGTTACATTATAATCCTGCGCCACGGCCCCTTAGCTCAGTGGTTAGAGCAGGCGACTCATAATCGCTTGGTCGCTGGTTCAAGTCCAGCAGGGGCCACCAAATAAAACAAGGATTTACGCTAAAAACGTGAGTCCTTTGTTATTTCTGGGGATACTCCGGGGATACTTCAAAAAAGTAAACACAATGGTTAAATAAAAACCATTTTTCATATTCTTACAGTGACATTTTTAAAAGCTGAACTACCAGTACTGGTGGCCTGAGTCTTTTACAGGTTGGAATTTTTGGCCTCAACTGCTGGCAGACTCGAAAAGATATAATTATTTTGTTTTCTTCCAAGTGCGCGGGCTGGTGACACCGGATAACCCCGCAAGCACAGAGCCGTAGACTAGAACGCCGCTGGTTTTCCCTTTGGGCTTTTTGGTCTTGTTGGCTTTTTTGCTAATCATCCCCACAGCGTCTTTAATTTCTTCTCGCCGCCGCCTGATAATGGCTAGAGCCTCCTCAAAGGATATGCCGTCTCGCGCCGCTAGCTCCCTGGCTTTCATCCTAAGCCTTGCCTCTCTGTAGGCTTGCATTTTCCCCGCCATATCTGCCGAGTCAGGTTTCCTTCCCATAACTATTCCCCTCTTTGCTGGTGGAATTTTGCAGAAAAGTTTAGCGCTTAAAGCTGTAAACGGTAGTTTTCCCCGCCTTGATGCAGCTGATTTATCCAAATCAGGCGGGATTACGCCCCAACTACGGTTACACACTACAAGGAATACATGCACCGAAATTAGCCGTTAAAACTGTGGTGATAGAAAAAAACCAGATACTAAATTGGTCCTAAAAACTGTTCCTGATACCGCTACACTTTTCCCAGCCCATTTATTCATACGGGGAATGGGCTGATGGTTTCGGGTCTGCCACTGCAGATGGGGGTACATTTTACCGGTGTTCCATTCCCGACAATGCATCCCCACTCCTGGCCAGCTAAAAAACTATGCCCCTTTCAACATATCAAACACTACCCGCGCAAACCCTTTTGCCAGTTCTGGGTTAGACAGGTACTGCATCATCATCTCTTGCTGGGCGTCGTTGCTGTCCATCACAGCGTCATCAATCGCTTTAGGGAGATCCCCCAGCATGGCTTGCTCACGGGTGTTATTGGCAATCTGCGTCATGACAGCCTGGTTTTCCGATAACTTGTCGCGCACGGTCAAGGCATAGTTGATCATGTCTTTGTCGCTGAGGTTATCAGTAATAAACAGGTCGTTCAGGCGTAACAAAATATTCGACAGAAACTCTTCTTTCTTATCCTTCGGCTTGGCTGTACCAATGTCATTGCCCGGCTCGATTTTGTACTCTTCGGCATCTTCCTGAAGCTTGAGATGCTGCTCGTGGAGTTTTGATAAGCGGTAATGGCTCATCTCCACATTGCTTAAATCAATCTCGTCTTCTTCAATGCGCTGCTCATGCAGTAACGGACGCAAATGGCGGGCTAACAGGCTGAGTTTTTCCAGTTCTTTGTCATCGTACTCAACGATTTGCGACATAAACTCATAGAAGCGTACAAAACTGCCGAGATCTTTCTTGAAGATATCCAGCTTGTCTTTCTCTTGTTTGCAGTCTTTGAAGCTGTTTTCCGCGTTGGTGATAAGCACGGTATCGTTAGTCTTTTTCGTGCGTTCAAAGATTTCTTTTGCCAGCTTATAAGCCTCAACAGCGGAGGTATAACGCTTCTTCCAGCGCTCAACGGCAGGTTTGCAGATATTGCTTATCGCGGCGTTAGATTTGTTTTTAGTGAAGAAGGCGTCACAGAATTGCTCGACTTCATTCCACTGGAAAATACCGCTGGTGCGCAGCTTCTGGAACAGCTCAAAGACCAGTTGTGGATCGCTGACATCGGTCAGTTCTGCTGTTTGGTAGTATGGCTGGAATGCGCCCAGAACTTCCTCGGGTTCGTTCCAGAAATCAAGTACGAAGGTGCCCGACTGCGCTTTACCCGGATAGGTGCGGTTCAAACGAGATAACGTCTGTACGCACTCCACGCCACCCAGTTTTTTATCCACATACATGGCACACAACTTCGGTTGGTCAAAACCGGTCTGGAACTTATTCGCCACCAGCATTACCTGATAATCATCGCTATCGAAGGCTTTGCGCATATCCCGGCCTTTCAGTCCTGGATTCATATTGGTTTCGGTAAACTTCTTATTCAGCAGCGCTAGGCCGTTAGGATCACTTTCGAAGAATTCTACTTCGCCAGAAAACGCGACCATAGCTTTAATCTTCGGGTAGTTGTTCTCCGCAATGTATTTATCAAATGCCAGTTTGTAGCGCACCGCGGCTTTGCGAGAACTGGTGACGACCATTGCCTTGGCCTGCCCACCCAGTAAATGCATCACATGTTTGCGGTAGTGCTCAACAATCACTTTTACTTTTTGCGACACGTTGTGTTCGTGCAGCACGACCCACTGGTTCAGTTTGATTTTGGCTTTTTTGCTGTCCACTTCCCGGTCAGGGTCATCCAGTTTTTGCAGCAACTTATACGCCACTTTGTAGTTGGTGTAGTTCTTCAGCACATCAAGAATAAAGCCTTCTTCGATGGCCTGGCGCATGGAGTAAACGTGGAAAGCTTCCGGTTTATTGGTTTTTGATGCGGGTTCGAGAGGATTAGGACGGCGGCCAAACAGCTCCAGAGTTTTAGCTTTTGGCGTGGCGGTAAACGCATAGTAGTTAAGATTGCTGCTGTTTTTACGTGCGGCGATGGTCGCATCCAGAATATCTTCCGACGACAACACTACATCGTCATCCACTTCCTCAGACATCAGCACTTCTTTAAGCTGGCGTGCCGTCGCTCCGCTTTGCGATGAGTGCGCTTCATCGGCGATGACCGCATATTTACGCTGTTTGAGGCTAAGACTATTTTCGATGGATTTAAGTAAATTTGGGAAGGTCTGAATCGTCACGATGATTATTGGCTGCGAGTTTTCCAGCGCGCTGGCGAGCTTTTCTGATTTTGAGCCATCGCCTTCTTTATTGTTAATGCGCCCGACAACACCATCCGCATGTTCAAACTGGTAAATGGTGTCCTGGAGTTGGTCATCCAGCACGGTGCGGTCAGTGACCACAATGACCGAATGGAATTGCTTCTCGCCTTTCCCATCATAGAGACGGGAAAGCTGGTGGGCAGTCCATGCGATAGAGTTAGATTTACCGGAACCGGCGCTGTGTTGAATCAAGTATTTATGGCCAGTGCCTTCTACCGCAGCGGCGCTAATCAGTTTATTCACCACATCCCACTGATGGTAACGCGGGAAGATCAGGCTTTCTTTTTTAACTTTCAGCCCATTCCAGTCCTCTTTCTCTTCGATTTGCAGGTGCACAAAACTGGCAAGGATTTTCAGCAGGTTGTCTGGCAGCAGAACTTCATTCCACAAATAGCTGGTGGCGTATTCGTTTGCATTCTCGGGCGTTGCGTTACCCGCGCCGCCTTCTTTGGTGCCTTTGTTAAACGGCAGGAAAAAGGTGTCATCCCCCGTCAGTTTGGTGGCCATAAACACTTCATACTGGCTGACGGCAAAATGCACCAGTGCGCCACGTTTGAAGGTGAGCAGCGGCTCAGGCTTGTTGGTTAGCGGGTCTTTCGGCAAACGCGTTTTCTTATATTGTTTGATCGCGTTATGTACCGCTTGCTTGAATTCTGATTTCAGCTCAAGCGTGGCAATCGGCAGGCCGTTGATAAACAGCACCAGATCGATACGCCATTTCTTGGCTACTGAACCCGCTTCATCCAATGCCGCTTTGGTGGCATACGGGCTGTAAACCAGTTCCGGCACCACACGGCAGATATTCTGTTTATAGCGCGCCAGAGTTTCCGGGTTGAGATTATGCTCGGGTTTAAACTGGCATAGCGAAAAACGGGCATTGTGGCTTTTGATACCGTGACGCAATACGCCCAGCGTGCCGTAAGTGCGCGATAGCTGGTCTGTGGCGTTGTTATCGGCTTTTTTAAGTTGGGCCACCAGCAAGTCAAGGAAATGGCGCTCGGTATCGCTGGGGTAAATCTTAGAAAATTTTTCCCACTCCAGCGGCTGAGTATTTTGCACAAAGGCGATGACATCCTGCGAGTACAAGGCACGTTCGCGGTCGTAGCCATCAGCTTTGCCACGAGTCCAGCCTTTATCTTCCATCTGAGCTATCATTTCATCCTGGAAAATGAGCTCTTTGGTGGTGTCCATACTCATGCGGTAGCCTCCTGTGATTCCTCAACTTCGCTGGTGTCTGGTGCAACCCAATCGCGTACATCGATTTTGCCGGTGACAGCTGCGGAGATAAGGGCGGTGCGGCGTTCCTGGAGAAATCTTACTTGTTGATATTGCTTCTCAAGCAAATTGTCTAGTTTAAAAGTAATACTATCTAGATATGCTGCAATAGCTTCTGACTCTTCATATGACCAAGTTGGTACAGGCAGTTGACCAATAAAATCCCAATTTGCCCTTGGCATTTTAGAACCGTATGTAGAGGAATCTACTTGTTTAATAAATTCGTTCGTCAAAAGGTAATAATTTAAAAACTTAGGATGCAATACCCTAGTATGCAAGACTAAAAACTCAGAAGAACATACACCCGAGAATGTGGCTAACCAAGACTTCGCCAAATAAGGGCGTAGTTTCCCAAAAAGAACATCACCACAACCAAATGAAATTGAAGCACCTTCAGGAATTAATTCATCTTTAGTCAAGAACTGCCCAGTGCCGCTTGAGATATTTTCCATGCCAACATACTGACTATTATTATCAATTAATTTTACCGTCTTCAAAAACACGAGATATTTTAATTTAGTTAGACTGCAACATCCCGATATTAATCCCAACCACTCAACACCAGAGTCTTTCATCGGCACATCAGGGTTTAGCCCTTTAGTCACAGCATGGCTAATCACTGCCTGACGTTTTTCTTTTAGCAGTTCAATCAGTTGCTGCTGCTTCTCGATCAGGTTATCGATTTTTGCGGTGTCGTGATCGAGGAAACTATATATTTTTGCCTGTTCAGACTTAGTAGGCAGCAGCAATTCAATTTTTCTGAACTCATCAGGGTCTAAATCCCATTGATTTACCCGTATGCCCTTAGAACGACTTAAATATTGGGTAACATAAATTGGATTACGCAACAAATAATGAACATATCGTGGATGAGCCAATTCAAAAAGAATTTTGTTTGGTTGGTAAACAAAATAAGCAGGGCTAACAATCCCTTCACATTCCGAAATCGCAATGGAGCCTTGCCAGGCCTTCATTTTATTCATTACCAAATCATTATGTCGCACTAATTGATAAGGTGATAAATCCTCTGACGGTTTGTTATTATTATCACCTCTGCTAGATTTAGGTATCACACCATAGTCTCGATAAACAGATAATAATTCTTTCTCTGTATAACCGGTACGCTTAGTCCTAGAAAACAATCTAGATATAGCTATAGTTTTCCAGTGATTAGGCACGTCCCCCAACCACTCAACCCCAGAATCCTTATATTCCGGATACGCCTTATATTTAGTCATCAGGAGTGTACCTCCTGCAGCAGCTTCATAATCTCAGAGCTTACGGCATCCAGATCGGCATCAATGTCTTCCAGCGGGCGAGGTGGCTGATAAATATAGAAATGACGGTTAAATGGAATTTCATAACCAACTATCCCCACTTCGCTGTCTTTGGCATCGCGCTTATCGGCGTTGATCCAGGCATCGGGAACATGCGGTAAGACTTCGGCTTTAAAGTAGTTCTCAATCAGAACGCTGGTGGCAATAGCAGGGTTTAGTGGCACATTTTCGTTATCACGCAGATCGCCATCCTGCTCGAACTCCACCACTTTTCCCAGGTATTCATACGATCCATATAGTGGTTGGGCGGTTTCTTTCAGCACCTTTTTCACTACCGGTTCGGCGGCTGGGTTTTTCGTGGTGATGGAGTCGATAAACTGTTTGTTCTCTTTGGTATCCAGCTTAACGCCAGCGGTTTTAATCGCACCTTTGAGTGTTAACTGGAACTCATTAAAGTCATCACTCACTTGCGCTTGACCACCAGCCTTAGCGCCCAACGCCGTCTGGATTTGCTGCGCCTTATTCATCAATGCACGCTGAGCCAGCCACAGTTTGCTATCCAGCAGGTCTTTAATCTGCTTCTCTTTCAGCTCGGCAAATTCAGCTTTGATAATCGCACGGGCTTCAACTTCGATATCAATAAAGTCGCCGTAGTTTTCGTCTTGCCACTGTGCGGAGAACTCTTCGTATAAACGTTCCATCGGTGCATTCAGTGGTTTGGTGGCAAAGCGCAGAGTGGCAATCGCTTCATCGGTCACCTGTGCGGACAAACGCAGCGGGCGCTCAATGGTCAGGCGACGGTAACCAAAATCAGTACTGTTAAAGATTTTGCTGGCGAAGGTTTTCGGTGCTTCGGTTTTGGCAGTTGCAGACTGGCGGCCACGGTTAGATTTTTGCTCCGGCGCTTTCTCCAGCCCCAACTCTTCAAGAGAAGTCGCATCCACCACCTCAAACTCACCAAAGGTACGGGTGATAAGCTTAATATCATCCTCGCCCATCAGATTACGCTTGGAGCCTAAAGACTTACGCATTTTGCCGCACAGATTGGTGCCATCAATCAGCTGAACTTTGCCCTTACGCTCCGGGGCTTTCTTATTCGATAAAATCCATACGTAAGTCGCGATGCCGGTGTTGTAGAACATATCCGTCGGCAGCGCGACAATGCCTTCCAGCAAATCGGCTTCCAGAATATAACGGCGGATTTCGCTCTCACCGCTACCCGCCCCACCGGTAAACAGTGGTGAACCGTTGAGGATAATCCCGATACGCCCACCATTGCTGCTATCACGCATTTTGCTGATTAAGTGCATCAGGAACAGCAGCGAGCCATCAGACACACGCGGCAGGCCAGGACCAAAGCGCCCGTTAAAGCCTTTTTGCTGGTGCTCGTCGTTAATCTCGCCTTCGATTTTTTTCCAGTCCACGCCAAACGGCGGGTTAGAAAGCATGTAGTCGAACTGGTCCTGCGGGAGCTGATCGTTGGAAAGCGTGTTGCCCAGCTTGATGCGGCTAACGTCCTGGCCTTTGATCAGCATATCGGCTTTACAGATGGCGTAAGATTCCGGGTTCAGCTCCTGGCCAAATGCACGCATCACCGCTTTTGGGTTCAGTTCGTGCACGTATTCCATGCCAGAAGAGAGGAAGCCACCGGTACCGGCGGTCGGGTCGTAAATGGTGCGGATGATGCCGTCTTTCGACAACGCTTCATCATCTTCCATAAACACCAGCGAAGTGGTTAAGCGCACGATATCGCGTGGGGTAAAGTGCTCCCCGGCCGTCTCGTTTGAACTCTCAGCAAAACGGCGGATTAACTCTTCAAACACCAGGCCCATTTCATGATTAGAAATGGCTTTCGGGCTCAGGTCGGTAGTCGCGAATTTTTTAACGATTTTAAACAGCAGGTTTGCATCATCCAGCAGGCCTATAAATTCGCTGAATTTGAAGTACTCAAAGATTTCACGCGCATCCTTTGAGAAACATTGAATATAGTTTTCCAGGTTTTCTTTAATGTCATTCTGCCCCATTTTATCGAGATCCATCGGTGAGGTATTAAAGAATGATAAGCCTTTGGTTGCACGTAATAGAAACTTCTCTCGCCCTTCTTCCGGTAATGGGCTGGCCTTCAGCTTCTGTGCTTCCTCAACCACCGCATCTTTGCTGAGTGCCAAAACACACTCAAGTCGGCGTAGCAAAGTAAAAGGAAGAATTACGCGCCCATACTGGGACTGCTTAAAATCACCACGAAGCAAATCAGCGACTGACCAAATAAAGGCAGCCGTTTGAGAAAAATTAATATTAGACATTAATGAAGCCGGGAATGTGAAGAATAGATGCGCTTACATATAAGTCATTTTATATCTCACTACATTGATTTATATCGTTTTGAAAAAGATTTCTCGAAGGTATTTTTGAAGTAATGAAATAAAATGAAATAATTTTTTCATTATTAATATAAATACATAATGAATTAGCCAATAAACAATAAATTAAAATTATTTAATAAATTAAAAACCTACTAACTGATTCAAATCATCAGTATTTAGAATACTAAGACTCTGCTAACATCCGTACTATTGCTACTAATAAAGGTTCATCGGTAATGGCGACTAAAACACTTAAAACTCCAAATTTGGCAGGTACTACTTTTAGCCCGGAAAGCCTGCAATTCCTGAACAAGCTCGCGCAAAACAATTCGCGTGATTGGTTTAAAGACCATCAGGATGAATACGAGCATGTTGTCAGAACCCCTGCCCTGCGGTTTATCGAGCAGATGCAGCCCGGTATTCTTGCCATTTCATCGAAGCTCACTGCCGTGCCGAAAAAAGTCGGTGGCAGTCTTATGCGCCCTCAGCGGGACAGCCGTTTCAGCAAAGATAAAACACCCTACAAAACTAATGTTGGCATCCAGTTTCGTCATTTCCAGGGGAAGGATGTCCATGCCCCAGGATTTTATCTGCATATTGCTGAGGAAGGTTGCTTTATTGCCGCGGGTATCTGGCATCCGGAGTCAAAAGCTTTAAATGCAATTAGAGCCTGTATTGATGAAAATCCTAACGCGTATCAAAAGGCGTTAAAAACACTGCAAGACCATGGTTTTATCATGGATGGGGATAGTTTAATTCGCCCGCCAAAGGGTTATGAAAAAACGCATCCCCTATTAACTGAATTGAAACGTAAAGACTTTATCGCCGTCAAAAATATCGATTTTGAAGAGCTATGCAAACCAGGTGCTATCAATTTTTGCACTGAGCAATTTCAGTTTTGTGCACCGCTGATGGCATATCTGTGTTTTGCCCTTGAGCTGGATTTTTAGATGACTGCGAAAAAGTTGCCAAAACGTTAAATGCGTCACACTTACGGTGCTACACTACGCGGCTAAATTGAAAATCGTGCCGGGTGGAAAAATGAGTGAGCATAATGAGTGAGCATATAGATGGGATAAACGAACCGAGGGCCGTCACGCGGCCTAATTGGTCAGCGGTATTTGCCGTAGCATTTTGCGTGGCATGTTTGATTACCGTGGAGTTTTTGCCTGTCAGTCTGCTAACACCAATGGCACAAGAACTGGGAATATCCGAAGGTGTTGCCGGGCAATCCGTTACGGTCACCGCTTTTGTCGCGATGTTTGCCAGTCTCTTTGTCACAAGCGTTATTCGTTCAACCGACCGCCGCTTTGTGGTGTTTCTGTTTGCCATCCTGCTGACCCTCTCCTGCCTGTTGGTTTCGTTTGCTGAAAACTTCACGATGCTGTTGATTGGCCGCGCCTGTCTGGGGGTTGCGCTAGGTGGTTTTTGGGCGATGTCTGCCTCCTTAACTATGCGTCTGGTTCCAGCGCGCACGGTGCCAAAGGCGCTGTCGGTTATCTTTGGCGCGGTGTCCATCGCGCTGGTGATCGCCGCCCCGTTAGGTAGTTTCCTGGGGGGGATTATCGGCTGGCGTAATGTATTTAACGGCGCTGCGTTGATGGGTGTGGCCTGCATTATTTGGGTATGGAAAGCGCTACCGTCGCTGCCTGGCGAAACGACGCAAAAGAAGCAAAATATGTTTGGCCTGCTTAAACGCCCTGGCGTGCTGGCAGGTATGGCCGCTATTTTTACTGCTTTTGCAGG
This sequence comes from Buttiauxella agrestis ATCC 33320, assembly GCF_000735355.1. GTDB lineage: Bacteria > Pseudomonadota > Gammaproteobacteria > Enterobacterales > Enterobacteriaceae > Buttiauxella > Buttiauxella agrestis. The sequence goes on along the minus strand of NZ_JMPI01000013.1, from coordinate 4,798 downwards.
CCAGTTTGCCTTCTTCACTTATATTCGCCCTGTTTATACGACGCTGGCCGGATTCGACGTCGACGGTCTAACGCTGGTGCTGTTAAGTTTTGGTATCGCTAGTTTTGTCGGCACTTCACTTTCAGCAGTATTTCTCAGACGCTCGCTGAAAGCGGCTCTGGCTATCGCACCGCTGATTCTGGCATTGAGCGCAATCACGCTGGTATTGTGGGGTTCGGATAAAATTGTTGCTTCTGCTATCGCCATTATCTGGGGCTTCGCCTTTGCTCTGATTCCAGTTGGATGGTCAACCTGGATCACCCGCTCACTTTCGGATCAGGCAGAAAAAGCAGGGTCGATTCAGGTCGCTGTCATTCAACTGGCAAATACCTGTGGTGCCGCGATTGGCGGCCTGGCGTTGGATAATCTCGGCCTGCTTTCACCATTAGTCCTGTCAGGCAGTTTAATGTTGTTAACAGCATTGTTAGTCGCCACGAAAGTGCGCGTGAAGTAAGGATTTTGGGTGGCGCATTGCCACCCTGAAAATCGCATTATCCGCGCCAGAAAGGCTTGTCCCCTAAAATCGTCGCACGATGCATGATGCGTCGAGCCGGAAGATAATCGGCGTTCGCATAATGCTGCGTGACTCGGTTATCCCAGATGGCAATGTCATTTTCCTGCCAACGCCAGCGCACCTGGAACTCGGGTTTTGTAATATGCGCGAAAAGGAATGAGAGCAGCGCATCACTCTCTTTTTGAGAGAGGTCGACAATCCGCGTTGTGAATCCTTCATTCACAAACAGCGCCTGCTTGCCACTTACCGGATGTGTTCGAATCACCGGATGCAGTAGCGGAGGATTTTTGACTACGGCTTCGCGCCAGCGCTGATGCTCTTCTTCGCTATCGAGATGTTTATACTCCGGGAATGATTTGCGGAAATCATGTTCTGCCTTCAGCCCTGAGAGCAAGCGCTTGAACGGTTCTGAAAGTGCCTCGAATGCGGCAATGCCACTGGTCCACAATGTATCACCACCAAATTCTGGCAACTGTTTTGCTGCCAGTATCGCACCGGCTGGCGGCGTTTCGATAAACGTCACATCGGTGTGCCAGTTATCGTTATCAGGCGGGTTATCGTTGTGCGTATCCAGCACGATAATCTCTTCCACGCCTTGCGCATGCGGATAAACCGGGTGGATATGCAGATCGCCAAACCGCTGCGCCAGTGTACGCTGTTGAGCTGGCGTAATCGGCTGGTCGCGCAGGAACAACACCTGATGGCGGATTAACGCGTGATAAATCTGCTCAAACTGGTTATCGGTCAAACCGCGGCTCAGCGTGACACCAGTCACCTGCGCGCCAATGTATGGCCCCAACGGCAAAATATTCACTTTTTCACTCATTGCCCTTCTCCATGCCATGGGGTTAAGCGGCGCTGCAAGGCGCGTAAACCCAGTTCTAAACAAAATGCGATAACTGCAATCACGCCGATACCTGCAATCACTACGTCAGTTGCCAGAAATTCACCGGCGGACTGAACCATAAAACCTAATCCACGTGTGGCGGCGATAAGTTCAGCCGCGACCAGGGTTGACCAGCCAACGCCAAGCCCGATACGGAAACCGGTCAGAATTTCTGGCAGCGCGCCGGGTAAAATCACATGCCAGACCACCTGCAGGCGTGATGCGCCTAGTGCTTCGGCTGCCCGAACGCGTACCTGTTTCGCACTGCGCACGCCAGCCATCGTTGACATCGCAACCGGCGCGAATATCGCCAGGTAAATCAGCAAGATTTTCGATGTCTCCCCGATGCCAAACCAAATCACCATCAGCGGCAGATAAGCCAGTGGCGGCACCGGGCGATATAACTCAATTAACGGGTCGAGAATGCCGCGCACCGTTGGGCTAAGCCCCATCGCAATGCCGACCGGAATGCCTATCAGCACCGCCGCCAGCAACGCGGTAAGAATGCGCAACAGGCTTGCGGCAAGATGCTGCCAGAGCGTGGCATCCATAAAACCTTGCGGCCCGGCGATGCTAATCAGTTTTGTCAGCACCTGGCCTGGAGGTGGTAAAAACAGCGGGCTAATCCACTGCTCAGCCGCAACCCACCACCACAACAAAATGATGGCGGTGAGCGTCGCAAGGCTTAGCGTAAGCTGGCGCGAGAACGGCCAACGCAATGCCAGCCGAGTGCGGCGGGCTTTATCCTGAATAACGATGCTCATAAAAAGCCCTCGCGTTGTTCAAACACCCGGCTCAGCACGTACTCACGCTTCGCGATAAATTCAGGGTCGGATTTGATGCTGCGGCATGGCTCGCCTTCCGTGAATCGACGGCCAAAATCAAGCGGCAAACGTTCCAGCACGCGCCCAGGCCCAGGAGAAAGCAGCACCAGTTCGGTCGCCAGGAAAACCGCTTCTTCAATATCATGTGTAATCAGCAGCACCTGACGGCGGCTTTCATGCCAGAGTTTTAGTAACAGTGTCTGCATCTGCTCGCGGGTGAATGCATCCAAAGCTCCAAAGGGTTCATCGAGCAATAAAAGTTGCGGACGAGTGGCGAGTGCGCGAGCAATTCCCACGCGCTGGCGCTGCCCGCCAGAGAGTTGCCAGATGGCACGTTTCGCCTTATCTTCCAGACCCACTTTGCGCAACATATCGAGGGCAATTTCCTCACGCTGCGGCCTCGACTGCCCGGCAAGTTGCAGGCCAAACGCGACGTTATCCAGTACCGTGCGCCACGGTAGCAATCCTTCATGCTGGAACACCACACCGCGCTCAGCGCCTGGCCCCGTAACCTGTTTACCCGCAAGCGTAATATTGCCTGAGTGGTAAGGAACAAAACCCGCAATCAGGTTTAGCAGCGTAGTTTTCCCACAACCGGACGGGCCCAGGACCACCATCAACTCGCCCTCGTCCACCGTCAGATTGATATCATTAAGAACGGTTTTTCCGTCGTAATCTGCGCTTAAATGCGAAACCTGTAACATGGCTAACTCCTTACTGCGCCAGCGTTTTCACGAAACGGTCGGTGACGAATTGGCTATAATCCGTTTCCACCGCCGGGACTTTACCCTGCGCTTTCAGGAACTGCGCGGTGTCGACAATCGCTTTATTTACCGGGCCACTGAGCTGCTCAGTTTGCTGGCTGGCGGTGAGGTAGGTATTACCCTTCACCAGTACCGGAACGTCGCTTTCTGGCACGCCACTCAGACGAGAGAGTTTGCTCAGGTTGTCCGGCTGCTTCAGCCATTCATCAGGGTTATCGATATAGCTTTTCTGGGCAGCGAGAGCGCTTTTAGCAAAGGCTTCCACCACTTCCGGATGCTGCTGCGCGAAATCTTTACGCACTACCCAAACATCCAACGTTGGCGCGCCCCATTTGCCCACTTGCGCGGAGTCGGTCAACACAGTGCCATCTTTCTCCAGCTCGTTGACCGCCGGTGCCCAGACATATGCTCCGTCGATATCACCGCGCTGCCAGGCGGCAATTATTGCCGGTGGCTGAAGGTTCAGAATTTCAACCTGGCCGGGTTTTATTCCCCAGTGTTTGAGTGCTGCCAGCAGGCTGTAATGCGTGGTGGAAATGAACGGCACGGCAATACGCTTGCCAATCAAATCTTTCGGGTTGGTGATGCCTTTCTTTACAACCAGCGCTTCGGAGTTACCTAACTGCGAGGCGAGCAGGAACACTTCGATAGGCACTTTTTGGCTTGCTGCCACCGCAAGCGGGCTGGAGCCGATATTGCCAATCTGTACATCGCCCGATGCCAACGCACGCACAACACTTGCGCCGCTGTCGAACTTACGCCATTCCACTTTTGCGCCGCTATCTTTGGCAAAAGCGTTATCAGCCTGCGCGACTTTGGCGGGTTCAGCGGATGTTTGATACGCCACGGTGACATCCACCGCGAAGACCGGCGTTGCGATAAGGGCTAGTGCTGCCAGCCAGAGAGAATGTCGTTTCGCTACCATGATGAGTGCTCCAGTATTTTTGATAGGAGCAGTATTTCTAATGGCGAGAATTAGATAAAAGAATTAAAAATTATCGCTAATGCGTTTATGTTTTTAGATGAATTTTGGGGAAGGATAGTTGGGGGATGGGAATCGAAATGGGGTGGTATTCAGGAGAAAGATACGGGCCAAAAGGCCCGTAGTGATCATGTATTAACTCAGACTTATCAGCTATGTATCGCCGTTTTGATTGCAGCAACGTCTATTTTCTTCATCGTCATCATCGCTTCAAACGCGCGCCTGGCAGTGTCTCCGCCTGTAGCCAAAGCTTCGGTCAGCACGCGCGGGGTGATTTGCCAGCTAATACCCCATTTATCTTTGCACCAGCCGCATTCGCTTTCCTGACCACCGTTGTCGACAATTGCGTTCCAGTAGCGATCCGTTTCTGCCTGATCTTCTGTCGAAATCTGGAAGGAAAAAGCTTCGCTATGTTTGAAATGTGGTCCGCCGTTGAGGCCGATGCATGACACACCCGCAACGACAAACTCGACAACGATTGTGTCTCCAGCTTTTCCATCCGGATAGTCGCCGGGGGCGGGGATAACTGCACCTACGCTGCTGTCTGGAAAGGTTGCAGCATAGAAATGAGCGGCGGCTTCCGCGTCATGGTCGTACCAAAGACAGATAGTATTCTTAGCCATAAGTTAGCCTGCTTGTCATGTTCTCAGTTCCGATAACCGTACCCGCAGTGCCTTATTAGCATTGCGCCTTTTATGTTTTACCACCCATAAGTATGTACCGGATGTGATTCATGTGGCTGAAAGAGGTGTGTTCTGTGCTCTGTATCGCTTAACGGATTTGCATAAA
>NZ_JMPI01000012.1 GCF_000735355.1 Buttiauxella agrestis ATCC 33320 | reverse complement strand
ACCTTATACGCAGTTGTGCACAAAGTTATCCACAAAACTAACCAACGCCCCTTGATAAACTCAGCTCAAAGTCAGTTATAACGATATCAGCAACACCATAAATGCCCAAGGAAGACACATTTTTCTGGCTCACCGCTCATTTATATCCTCCACGAAGCCGAGGTTGGCGTTCTTAACCGCGAGATCTACCTTAAACATGCCATCTCCTGTTCTTCCTTCTATATATGCAGGGCGTAAGAAGTTTGGCGACATGGAGAACAAGGCTTTTGATGGCGGCAGCATCGTGCGTGAATGTATCCGGTCTTTCTCAAGTGAACAGTTGTTACAGCCGAGCCACGATGAACCCCACACACATCGTTCCTTTATAAATACACTTCGGGCTTTTGGTACTACCTGCTTTCGTCCTGTGTCGATTAACTGTTGTGTTATCAGCTTAAACACAGCAAACCTGTAAAACGTATGCGAACCGGTTTACCTATATAAATGTACGCTGCACGATGATGTCTTTGCCGGCCCGTTCGTGAAGATTCAAAGACTCTGCATTATTGGCACCACCTGATTATGGGCTGCGGAGTACGCTAATCTGTAGGGGCGCAGTGATTGGTGCCGGGAGCGTAATAAAGAGGGAAATCGTTAAGCCGGGGATTTACCCGAGGAACCCGGCTCGGTTGTTGCGTGTGATTTAGCTTTTCATAATTCTTTTACTCCATCTTTGAGCGGCTAAGATCTTCGTAGTATCCAGACCTTTTCGCTCCTACTAAATTGACCCTCGCTCTAATAGAAACCGTTACAGGCATAAATGGAGGGAATCATGACAAACGGTTGGTATCAGGCAGATATCATCGCGGGTTTACGTAAGAAAGGTGCATCGCTGGCAGCACTTTCACGAGCACCTGGTTTGAGTTCATCTACGCTGGCGAACGCTTTAACACGACCTTAGCCAAAAGGGGAATTCTTGATTGCTAAGGTACTTGGGATGCATCCGTCAGAGATTTGGCCGGAAAGGTATTTTGGGGAGGACGGGAAACCGTTTGATCGAGCGAGTTTAATTAGAAAGGCGAAATCATAGCTGAAGGGGTGAAACTCACTTAGCAACGTGTCCATGAATGTTGGGTAAGATCAGCCGGCCATACACCGAAAGCTAATATGTCTTCTTTCTTATCCACTGGCCACAGGTACTTCATGCGCCAGTATAAAGATCCTTTACTCGTCACCTCAAGATACAAATCGCCACCTTCGGCCATTTTGTAGGTTTTCTCTTTTAGTTTGGCTGTTTCGACTTTGCGGGCGTTGAGCTTCATTTTGGGGGCTTATTTTCAATCGAAATGAAGATGCTCCCAATTACGTCCCCACCAATGTCCGGATTGCAATGGATCTGTTCGGACGAACTGGGACCAAAAAATCCTTTCCGCTTTATTTTTAGTAATTTACTGAATGTTACAAACGTTCCCGAACATTCATATGGTGCGAAGGCCGGACTCGCACATAATGATTAACCTTTTGATTTAGAATAAATAAAAAATAATATTTAGATAATGTACCAACATCGATACCAACACATTAAATCATTGATTTTGGGACTCGAATCGGGGTCGAGAACCACTGTGCTGACTAAGCAAAATTCTAACGTGCTGCCAACATCCCTGGGAAGTGCTTAGCAATAATGTCATTCATCTTCTCTATCAGGTCTAAACGCTTAAACGTCAGATGCGCGGTTCCTTTCTGAAAATAACGGATACTGAAGAAATCATCTTCGTAAACATCCTTCGAAGGATTGGTCCGAATATGCTCCATCAATCGAGTAGTAACATCGCCACGGTTGTCGGGTATCGGTTTACCATCCAGCAGAAATAACATTCGTTCCAGGTCCGCTAATTGATCCCGCCGCCAGCCCCAGTTTAAGCTAAAGCCCCAGCGGCTGTGCGTCACCAGATTGCTGACGATGATCTTTTTACCAAAGCTGCAGGGACTATTGGTTTTGTAATCCCACGACAGCCCTTTAAAGACATTGATAATCCCACGCTCAAATACATCCATTTTGTTCCGATGTAGCTGCTCAAAAGTACTGAGGATATTCACCTCGCTGATGGCAGGCAGATCCCCCTCCTCCAGGTTCTTATGCCACTGGTCACGGGCCTGAGCATCCATCAAGGCCATCATTCCAGACTTCAACATCAAGTCTCGCCAGATACTACGATCAATATTGCGGGTAACGGCAGGCAGCGCTTTATCTACCTTTTCGGTCATCCAGCTATCGTAACGGTGCCCGGCCTTCATCGCCCAGTCTTGCGCTGTGCCACCGCCAATTTCTGAGGTTAGCCGTGAAATCGAATCAAGCTGCTGAATGAGTTGTTCTATCTGTTTCAGTGCGGTATCGCGGCCAGTGACCACACGTTCGATATTGGTCGAAAGGATAAGTTCGTTGTGATCTGTTAACACGTCGGGTTCTGTTTGCATCGTTAATCGTCCATAAAAGCAAACACGCCTGCCGGAAGTGGCAGGCGCATTATGCAATGAATAAAAGGAGAGGAAAGTGCAGAGGTAAAAATCAGGAATGATGCTCGAAGAATTTAAGTATTCATCAGCCCGGTAGCTCGTCTAGCTCTGAGAATATCTGTAGCGGTCAGAAATGGCGTCTGCTCCAGCCATGTAAACCCTTTGCGGTCAGTACGTATCAGTTCATAACGTTCCACCAGGAAATTCACCGCATCAGCCAGTGTTATTCCCGCTTCGATATGTTCCTGAATGGCCGCGTCCTCATGGAATGGCGTGTCGTTGAGTGTCAGGCCGTAATGCTGCTCCAGTAGATACGTTAAAAGTTGCTGCCAGACCTGCACAGGTGACAGGCGTGACGAAACCGGCAACGTGACCGGTACAGTTGAGATTTGCATGAGTTGAGTCTCTTAATGAAAGGAACGGAAGATTTGATGGCTTACAAAGCTAAGATGATGCAGAGGATCAGTCTTTAACCTGATTTGATGGATAAATTGCGATATACACGTACCCATGACTGCCCAGCGTATCGGCTTCACAGGTCAACCCGTTACGATACAGCGTGACGCAGTGCCCGCACCGGGGATTCAACTCACCGGAAAGCAGCATCAATTCCATATGTGCGACAAAATGCGGAAAAGCTTCATCCAGAACTCGGTCCTGCATCTTGCTGAACGAACCGTTGAATCCTGCCCGGTCTGCCAGAAAATGCAGGCGATGACCTTCCTGCACCAGCCGTGATCCAAAACACGGTGTGATATCTCGTTTAAGACCCCAGGTTTGTGCAACGTCTTTATTCATAATTTTATTCCTATTTAAAGAAGACCATGTTCGGCTAAAGAGAATATCTGCCTGCCGCCGACAATCAGATGGTCTGGCACCCGGATTTCCACCAGCATCAGCGCCTGTACCAGTCGCTGGGTAATGGCCTTGTCTGCCTGGCTCGGGGTGATCTCGCCGGACGGGTGGTTATGGGCAAATATCACCGCCGCCGCGTTAAAGTACAGGGCTCGCTTTACAACCTCGCGAGGATGGACCTCGGTACGGTTAATCGTTCCGGTGAAGAGCGCCTCATGCGCAATAAGCTGGTTCTGATTATCCAGATACAGCACCCGGAACTCTTCACGCTCAAGAGCAGCCATATGCAGTCGCAGCCACTCCCGGACGGCGAGGGTGGAGGTAAAGGCCACGCCGGACTCATGCAGGTGGCGGTCCAGAGCCCTGAGCGCCCGCTGAATGAGACACCGGTCCTGAGGTGTCATCTCGCCGGGTAAAAAGGAAAGCTGTTTCATTCGTTGCTCCTCCGTTCAGTCGATGATGCGCAGAATAGCGTGAGCTTCAGGATGCTGCAGGGCATAGCCCCGCAGGCGGTAATAGTGCGTAGTCATTGCGTCACACTCTGTACGGCAGGCATGATGGCTGTACGCAATCAAACACACCGCAATGCCGGCGGCTTCCGCACTCATTTCTGCGCCATTGCCGTTCATGTTGTTGAACAAACTCCATACCTCATCGCTGTCAGTATCGGGGACCATAAAAGCGCCACCATTACTCAACGTGTAAAAACTCCAGATTCCGCCACCGTAATCCGCACAAAAGCGGTCCATCCAGGCGAAAATATGCGGCTCCAGGGTTATCCACTGCGGGATAGTGCCAAAGTGCTGCGGCCAGAAGCTGAGGCGCATTTCATCAGGCACTGCAATGGCATGAAGTAAGTTGTCTTCGGTGGACTCTTTCTGACTGTGATTGAGATGATTATTTCGTTCTAACGTCGTGTCATTGTGCATAGTGGTTTTCCTTTCGGTTATTACAGTCGCAGATATGCTGCAGGCATGTTTCCTGTTAGGGCTTACAAACTGCGGTATATGAGAAATTCCTGTGAACGGGATATGGATTTGGAGAGAATGGAAGGCGTAAAGTCAGGCTATCTGGCCCCTAGAACCGGTGTATTTTTTTTGTCTGTTACTGGTACTGACTGAAAGGTCGAGCATGTTCTCCGTCATCACCCACAGTGAACTATTGAGCTTCACATCCCCGTCGATACGCCAGCATGAGGTTACGATAAAAGTGTTTATTCACCGACAGGGCTCGATCATCGGCTCGTACTGCGTAGGGCGTGAAGTATCGAAGTCAGCTGTTGCTCAAAGGCCTGAGGGCCGTCAGATTTTTGCATGCGGAGATCTCAGAGTGAAAAATAAAAAGCCTCGCAACCAATAATGGATGCGAGGGATTCACAGAGATAATATCTATCTGAAATTATTTAGAATACAAGCAGATAACCTAAAGCTGTAGTCGCGTCAATTTTAAATTACAGCTCGTGGGTGACTGGCAGCCATGTGCCAGGAGCGGACATTGCTAAGCCCGCACTGTATTAATTGTAGATGTTCGGGTCACGTGTTCTCGTTTTGGAAAAAACGCAAAAACTGAATAGTCTGCTGATTCATGGTTTCAATGGACGCCAGATGCTCAGGTTTTTTCCACTTAATACCGATAATGTGCAGCAAATCCCGGTAAAAAATGCTGAATTTACCCCGAGGGTAAAGGATCGCTAGCTCGTTATCCATTTGTTCCAACCATGTGTGGCAATGGCTATTTAATTGAATGGTGTACGTTAGTACGTCGTTATATTGTTTCTCGAGTTCTGGTTTTAGTGCGCGTAGTTTTTCATGCTCTTGCTCAACGAGCACTTCTTGGTCCTGAAAAGCGCGGGCTTTGGTCCAAGCCCCTTTTGCTGCGAAATAGATAATCGGCGCCGCAACTATCCCCCCCAGTACCAGCATACCGCCGCTCATTCCAGCTCCGCCCGCGGCGAGCGCACCACCACCGAACCAGGCTAGTGTCGCATTGGTTGCGGCGACACCAGACAACGTGCCGATAGTCGTGCCCGTAGACGCGGTGCCAATGGCTGAAACAAGCGCCCACGCGCCCAATGCCATTGAGCCGCCCATAATCCCACCAAATCCCACGCTGAGTACGCCGGAATACTGTTGATTGAATAGCTCAATACTCTGCAATGCATGCATTGTTGGCCTGGACTGTTTTTCGAGAGAGGAGGAGGTGGTCTCTAATAATTGCTCGATATTATCCAGTCTGGTTTTTACGGTTTTTAGCGTATCACCCAACTCACTAATGCGATTATCAATCTTGGTTTTTATTAACGTTACTTCGTCATGCGTTGTTTTATAGGAAGCATGAGTGGATTCGAAACTTGCTTTCGCATGCTCTAATTCCAGCGATCCACCGAGTGTGACAATAGCATTCGCAGTGCGAAGCCCTGCTTTTAATAATCCCATGTTGTGCCTTGTCAGGTTAAACCTAGATTGCTTTTATTATCAGGTGGGAATTGCCATACATTTCAGTAAACGTTTTCCACCTTTCGACAAGGGCTCCACGATTAACTTTGTACGAAACATGCAATTTTTTCCCATGATACCTTGTGTATTCTTTATCTTGGATCTGCGGAGCAAAGTAAATAAGTAACGAGTCCGGATCGATAGCAAATAGATCCAGATCGTACAAAGTATGCATGTCACAACGCAGTAATAGCCCATTGCTTACGTGGTTGTGTGTATCATTTTTGTATGCAGTGATATGCGCAGCTTCGAGGATATCAACGATTGCACAATTACTAACTGCGCATTGAGTCGCTAGGGTTATCAAACTGTCACGAAATGCTTTTTGCCCACGCCTTTGCTTAATTTGCCGTATAACTGCTTTTCTCTGATCTTCTGCATTGAGGAGAGTATCGTCACTGTCCGCTTCGGTAGGGCTCAGTTGATTGACTCCGCCAAACAGATGATTTGCCCATTCAAAATCAATCTCTTGAATTGAACTTTGAACGTTGTAGCGTGGAGTGTTAGAAATTAAATCTGTTATGGAGACAGAATTAATGGGTTTGTAGTTTTTTTTATAGTCAGCTTTAAATTCCAATGCGGGAGCGTCTTCTACCTTCGGGTAATCAAATTCATGCCCATTACTGCAGCGCCACTCTGGTTTTTTAAATTTCCGATGGATCAACTTTGCTGGAGCGCAGCCCTCATAAGGGCATCGGTTACGAATTTTTATGTATGGTGCCGATGACAGATTATCTATAACTGATATTCCCAGGATATTTTTTCTATCAGTAACTATTACAATATCCCCTTTTTTAACCTGCTTATGGTTTGGGACAAAGTTGTCATATCTGTAAAAACTAGTTGAGTCGTCGTGATAACCATTATTCCCAAAGTACCGGAGATCATCCTGACCAACTGCTTTAAAAGACCATGCCTTCTGATTCATCCTATTGATTCCATGATAAAAATAGCAGTTGAATCATAAAACAATAATTAGTTGATGAAAACAAGCAGTACACCGCTTCAGCTTGAAGCAGTCTAGTAACAATGACCATAAAAGATAAGTCCCAACGTCCGCTCCTCGCTCATAGCTACCCTAGGTCGTTGATACTGGCTTTTTGTACCAGATATAGTCATTTACACCCTGAGAGTTACACTTTTAAGTGATTCAGGGTATGCGCATATCGCTCTGAACGTCGGCTGCAAGGAGGAGGTGGATCGGATGGCGGAGCAGGCGCGTCTGAACGGCACACTGCTAAGCCCACCGCGCATGATCGGGGGTGGGTTTTATGAAGCGGTGATTGCAGATCCGGACGGGAATCGGGTTTAGCTGATGGGGTGTGATCTCTTGAAAACCGTATGTCGATCCCTGTATCGGATAGTTTAACTTTCCCGATATTGATCATAATATCTTAAAATTCACACAGATAAGTTATCAATGCCCAACAAGCATAAGGAAGCACCCTTGGACACAGCAGAACATGACGTTAAATTTGCATGGGCTCGTTTTTATGAGGTATTTGCCAGCGCGTTACTGACTTGGCGGAACCGGAGAGACGAATTAGTCAAAGGCATTCACCTGATTGCCGCAGATGTCGACGGGATGTCCCATCTGCAGGACAAACCCGCCAAGGGTGAGGCCTTTCCTTTAAAAGATATTTGTCCGTTTACTACCATGGGCTTGTTCAATCGCAGCCTGACCGACACCAATCGCAAAATTATTGCCGCCAGGCTGGCGAATTTGTTGGGCGTGAACGAACCGGTTCCTGACTCCTTTGCAGGTATCCCGCTGCTGAATAACCAAAAATCCTGGTTCTTTAGTTATGAAAGGTCGCGCGATCCTGATGACATTGAACGCTTGTGGGAGATGTTCTCACAGGCAATGACGTTTGCAGATAACCAGAATACCAATTCCGCAGACTTCACTTCCGCATATGACATCGCTTCTGCAGTGATGAATGTCGGCTGGAATCTGACCATGGGGCTGTACTGGGCCCGTCCCTGGTTCTACCCCACTTTGGATAGTCAGTCGCAGTATTACATCCAGAAAGTGTTAAACATTAAGATCCTTAAAAACGGGGAAAAAGGTCGCTGCAGTGGGCAAAGCTACCTGAGCATTATGCAGGCGCTGAACAAGGCCTTTACCCAACCCAACTATCCGGTTCATTCCTTCCCGGAACTCTCTCTGTCAGCGTGGAATACCGATCTTAGCCAGTCTAAAGATGAAGTGGAAAATCGAACGTGGAAAGCCTCTCTACTGAATAAAATTAAGGCGTTATGCCTGAAAAAAGAGAGCCCTTATTTCACTGCTTCGGAGTTGAAAGAAAACTACCTGGACGTATTCAAGGCAGAGCGTCCTGAGAGCAAAACGGTTACAAGCTCAATCTATTTTTATCTGCAGAAATTACGCAATGATGATGAGTTAAAATTCCTTGAGTCCGGAAATTATGAATACCTGAATTTTGAAAAAAACGAATCCCAGACGATAACTGAGGAAACAGTCGAAGAGAGTGCGCCGCCACCAAAACTCACTCACGCGCCTTACGCCATCAGTCATCTGATTCGGGAGGGCTGTTTCCTGGAAAAGGCGAAGATCCAACTCACACTTCAGCGCCTGATCGACAAGAAAAACCTGATCCTACAAGGACCACCAGGAACCGGAAAAACCTGGCTGGCGCGCCGTCTGGCGTACTGCTTAATGGGAGAACAAGCGCCTGAGCGTATTAGCGCGGTACAATTTCACCCGAACCTCTCTTACGAAGACTTTATTCGTGGCTGGCGTCCAGGGAAAGAGGGGCGATTAACGCTAATCGATGGACCTTTTGTGAATGCAATCAAAACTGCGATCAATAATCCTGCCGCGAAATATGTGGTGATTATTGAAGAGATTAACCGTGGCAATCCGGCGCAAATATTCGGTGAAACACTCACGTTGATGGAAGCCGATAAACGCACACCGACCGAGGCGCTGGCGCTCTCCTACAGTGAAAATCCTGATGAAAAAATCTACATCCCTGAGAATCTGTATATTATCGGCACGATGAATATTGCAGACCGCTCCCTGGCACTACTCGATCTGGCACTGCGCCGCCGTTTCGCATTTATCGATCTAAAGCCAGCGTTTAATGACGCGTGGAAAAACTGGGTAAATCATAAATTCGCAATTGATTTAGACCTGTTAGCCATCATCGAATTTCGACTGACGGCGCTAAACGAGATGCTGGCAAAAGATATCACCTTAGGGCCGCAGTTTTGTATCGGTCACAGCTATGTCACCCCAGCCACCGGTCAGCAAATCAACGAAGCTCAGGCCTGGTATGAACAGGTCGTCGATACAGAGATCTGCCCTTTGCTCGCCGAATACTGGTTTGATGCCCCAAACAAAGTCGACGAAGCCAGAAAAGTGTTATTAGCAGAATGACGACAATCACCGGCAGTGAGCAACATAAAGCGTCACGCATTCCCGTGCGAAATCTTTGGCTGCTGATGCTGTACGCTTCAGATCTGTTTCGCCAGTTGGGACGCAGTCATATTGCGGTTGAAGATAACCCAGCAGAAATACCCGACCTGGTGGCGACAATCTTGCTACATGAGATTGCGCTGCGCCGTCGCCGCAATTTAAGCATGGGATACCAAACCCGTCATGCGGCCCTGAACCGGGTGAGAGGACGCATTGATGTACTGTATACGGCCAGTCATCAGTTGCTGGAGCGGGGTCGGGTCGCCTGCCATTTTCAGGACATGACCCTCGACAACCCGCGAAACCGCTATGTTCGCTGCGCGTTAGAACGTCTGACCCCGATCATAACGAAGCCGTCGCTGGCAGCGGATTGCCACGTTATGGCAATTTCACTTCGCCGTGAGGGAATAAACGGAGGGTATCCTGACAACCGCGAACTGCCCTCGGTACGGCGTTTTGGACGCCATGATGCCGCTGATAAACCGATGGTCGATGCCGCACAATTAGCTTTTGAACTGCTGATGCCGACCGAAGATCAAGGGCAACATCTTTTGCCCGCGCCCTCAGATAATCTTTACTGGATGAGAAGGCTATTTGAAAAAGGTATTGCGGGCTTTTATCATGTACACCTCGCCAAAACAACCTGGCGGATTTCTGCCGGGAAAGAGCTGAAATGGGCGTTGAGCGATCAAAGTGCGGGCAGCGCAGAGATTTTTCCGAAGATGAAGTCAGACATTATTCTTGAACACAAGATGGCCCAGCAGCGCATTATTATCGATACCAAGTTTAATGCAATCCTGACAAAGGGCTGGCATCGGGATCAATCGCTACGTAATAGTTATATTTATCAGTTATATACCTACATTAGAACACAGGAGAGCAAGGCGGACCCACTTTCGCTCAATGCCGCTGGTCTTCTGCTTCATCCCGCCGTTGGCTATATGCTTAATGAGTATGTTGTCACTCAGGGACATAAGATCCATTTTGCTACGGTAGATATGGCGGTAGATGCCAAAACAATTAAAAGACAATTACTGGAATTAGCCCATGATTGCGCGGGAGTCGCGGCTGATGGCTTGCCACTTCATAAAGCAGTGGCTGCAATATAATCTACTATTGCAGCCACATAGCTGTTATCCGTGCTTAATCATCACATGACGCACCACGGTGTAATCTTCCAGCCCATACATTGTCATATCCTTGCCGTACCCGGAGAGTTTCTGCCTGCCGTGGGGCATTTCGCTGACCAGCATAAAGTGGGTATTTACCCAAGTGCAACCATACTGCAGGCGGGCGCTGAGGCGATAGGCGCGGCCCACATCCAGACCGATGACGCCAGGCCCGAAACGCATCCCTGTGCTGTTCGGCGAAGCTTAGCGGTCTGCCGGTTAGCTGAGTGGGGCTGACGCCCCGGCAGGCAGGGGAGCCGGAGGGTCATCAGATAATCGGTGTTCTTGAATTTGAATCATCTGCCAGGTAAACCAAGGCAACACAGTTAACAGTAGTAAATGGATTGTTCGGCAGACCCTTAAATCGGCTTTGCAGCAGAGGTGACAGTTGATGACCCTCGCCCGCTTTACCTTTCAGGGACCGGCTCCACAAAGAGAGGGTAGCCCTAGCCGTTAATCATCCTCCTCGTCATCGTATGTTTCGTCATCCTGATCACCGTAGAAGTCGTTGTCATTTTCAGACGACTGAGAGGCCTTGATGACTTCTTCAGCACCAACATCCTGAAGCGTGCTATCGAGAGTGTCCAGGTCTTCCGTCGCCTCTTGGAATTTTTCATTCACTTCAGCAGCAGGAATTTTGCCTTCGGCCAGGTCTTCCAGCGTCTGGATTGCGGTATCAACGCCGGGCGTATCATCCTTTACGCGCAACGCTTCCTCACCCAGCGGGATGTCATCCAAAGGTATCGTACGCGTGCTATCGATGTCGATACCACGCTCATCCTCCAGTCTGATACGCGCGGCATTATTGATGCCATCAGCGATATCAATGAACTCCTCAGCGGTCTCTTTCAACGCTTGGGCCCGCTCCAGTGCATCATCAATGTCTTGCGTTGTTACATCACTCATGACTATCACCTTCTCAAAATGCGAGGCGACATACCCCGCTGAGAAGAGAATAAATTCAATGAGGCATTGAAATCAACATAAATAAAAAAATATACAAGTTGATTAATTTTCAAATTAATTTATGATTATTTATCAACTTGCATGAAAACGTTAAATTTTTACTTTAACTTAAATTATTTTAATCCTGAATAATAAAGATGTGATTACAGCCCCTCTGACTGCTATCATTTTCAGCACTAGCATTATCATCACGTTGATGAAAAAAGCCACCTTTAGAAAATTTAGCTAAAGCTGAATGGCATAAAAAAGATCACAAACCCTCATCAACATTCTTTTAAGAGGCCCAAATGCACCTATCCGAACATAATAAAAACCTGTTCATAACGTTTCTCTCTGGCACCGCCGCCCCTTTCCCACACATATATGATGCAGTCAGCGAACAGTTGCTCCTACTCATTCTTAAAGCCAGGCAGTTGAATGAAGATCCTGAGTACAGCAAATGGTTTGCTGAGCAGCATCAGGTACTTACAATGCTGCAAGCCCAGAGTGAAAAAATTAGCAAAATTTATCCACAAAATAGCCTTGTGCTTAATTTTCAGGAGCCCAAGCAGGACAGCCTCATGGATGCACTGATATTCATGCATCAAATCTATACAGGTTTTGATGAGGGCAAGGTCAGCCTTAAGACATGGGGAGAGATGAACCGGCAACCAGCAGAGCAGGGATTTCGCTATGCGGAACAAAACAAACTCCGTGAGGAATTTATTCATGATGATATGTTTGCCATCCTGACAGAGGGTCCGACACATTGCCCGCCAATTCCTCCTCAGGCACGAAAAGGCTACTGCCATCAGGATCTTTCCATCGCGCACTCATGCAGTAGCATGCTTCTTTCCCGATTAAACAATTTCCACAAGATTGATTCGCTACCGATACTCGCTGATGCGATTTACAACTTAATTACTGCCTTACGCCATGCCAGGATTGCTGTTCCCGACTGCCTGTCCGAATTTGAAAAAGTACACAGGGACATCATGGGAGGGGAAAGACGGGAAAGCTATGTTTTAAAAAATATCATCAAATTAATCAACGATGAAGGGCGTGATAAGTTCATTGAAAGGATAGCTGAACAGTGCGGACCTCAGCACGCCGACTACTTGTTCAGTCAGTTTGTAGGCATCTATGCCTCGGAGATCATACAGTGGTTCGCTGAGCTTCAGATTTATTTCAAATATGTGCAATCAACACCATTTGACTGGAAATTCACAACCGTTGCAGCTGATACCCGCGCCCTCTCAGAAGAGGAAGAGCAGAAACCGACCGTGGCATGGGAGAGCGACTATTGCCAGATTTCAATTAAGCGAGACACCCTCCTGAAACTCATCCAGACCAATGCCTTGCATGATGCAGCCGACTCTCTGGCAGACTGCCTCCTGCGTATTTATGGTCAGCCTGCCGAAGTGATGTTCAGAGAGAAAGGTGCAGCTCCGCCAATCTCCGACACCGAACGTCAAGTCTACAATTTTAACAGCTATCATTTATACAGCACTCTTCAAGGCAATTATCAGAAGAGCATAGGTATTGTGCAATCTTTTGAAAAATGGCATGAAAATAATAAAGCGCTTCTGATTAGCCACAAAAAAACACGTATTGAGCGCATCGATGTCCAAGTCCGTCTGGCCGGGTTGAGATGCTATGACCTGAAAATGGGCATTCCCGACGGCAACAGATTGAAAGTAAAAGACGGTGTTTATGATCTGGTAAAACATGACACCAGCCTTCGCTTTGAAAACTCCATCAGTGACATCTCACTTCAGCGATACCATTCCCAGGTAAAAAAAATCATCAATAAGGACATAGATGGCTTGCTGCTGAGCCAGCGAAAAAATAATTCTAAAAGTCCATTCAGTGGCGCACATCACGCTATAAAGCCTCTATGGAGCAAGAGTGAAATTCTTGAGGAAGAATAAATTTTACGGTGGGATGAATCTTTGTAGGGGTGCTTTGAGTCAATCGAGGCACCGTAGTGTTAATAATGACTAGAGAACTTCAGATGCTCGCTCTCAGCAGATCTTACAACCAGAAGCGGATACATCTATCTGAAGAGATAAACTGACCACTGCACTTATCTTTCAGAAATGCCTGGGCTATCAGTGGAGATTCAGGAACAAAAAAGAAAACCCCGACAGCCGGAGGCAATCAGGGTTGTTGTGGACTTGAAAATACAGCAGTCAGTCGTTAGTGCAGTCTGCTAATGTTGGCAGGACTTTTTGTGCATTCTGCACATCAGGGCTGAACGTCCCCGCTTTACGGTTATTGATGTAAACCTCAAACTGCCCTGCCTGACGAATATCTTTGATAAAGTCATACCAAGCGTTATCACCGTTGCGCCAGCCCAGGGATGAAGGGATTGCGTACTGCTGGTGGTTCATTACCACCGTGATAGAGGTGCCGTCATCGTGCGAACTGACCATTCTGTTATCCGTCTGGGTCAGAAAAACTGAATGCTGGTAGAAACCATTCTGGTCAGGATTTCCAGTACAGTTGATGGTAAACATCTTCCCGCTGGCGTCCGTCACGCTGTATTCCGCATTGCCCTGGCCGTAACCCTGTTGCCAGAGTCCGGGAACAGCAGAGGCATTAAAGCTGGCGAGCAGTGCGCCTGCCAGCACAAACCGGGTGAGTGAACGAGTATTCATTTCTTTCTCCTTTGTCGTTGTCTTTATTCCCGATTATCAGGATTTGACGGTATCAGCAGCCGTCCCATCAGCTTGCCGTCATGGGAATATTCAAGGAATCGCTCCTGAGTGTGTGGATCGGTCTCTTCGTGATATTGCAGCGTGATGTTGTCGGCTATGCACAACGCATTCATCAGCGGCTGAACGGTTTTTTCCTCCATATCCACCAGATAGTAGTAATTACCACCCTCGCAACCATCGGGTGACTGGCGGGTACGTAAGATCTGCAGAGTGGGGCCTGAGAGAGCAATCTGCGACCACTCTTCCCTGACATCATTCTGACGGCTGACTACTTCACTGAAGCGTGGAGGTGTGAGGTCCTTGAACTTGCTGATGGCCTTCAGGTCATCACTCCGGTCATCGCAGGCGGCCAGAAACAGGCTGGCGGTAAGTACCGTCAGCAGAGATAGTGTTTTACGTTTCATTTTTTCTTTCCTGATATCAGACGAACCACTTTGGCAAAGACATAAATCCCCACGAAAATGCCTACGGGTACGCCGACGAACGGCGTCAGTGCAACACTGGCAGCACCGGCTGTACCGCCGCCCGTCAGCAGAGCGGCAACGGTGGCAAGCGTCAGGGCTATGAGGCTGTCGGACACCCCGGTTTTGTTCAGAATGATGACGATGACAACAATGGCGATAATGGCAATAACGGGCATCGGGATCCTCCCTGCTGCCGGGTTGATAACAACGCCTGTGCTATTCCGGTGGGCTGTCAGCCGGAACAAACGCAAGCAATGACTGCTGGATAAAACGAAAATGGGGTAAGGCCTGAATGAAAACCGGGTCCTCGACCAGGCGGCACAGATTGTCATTGCGGCGGAAAGTCTCCTGCAGAGGCTGAACCAGATGGATTTCATCCAGGGTGAATACGGCGATATGTCCGCCATGTTCAGCAACCAGATACCAGGCCTGCTGGTGGATGAGCAACCGGCAGGGTGCCAGTCGCTCACAGCGCCGACCTTCTGCAATCAGCGTCACCCGCCTGCGCCCGGTAATAGCCTGAATCAGCCGCCAGAATGACAGTGGCCCTGACGGTGTGGATACAGGGCCAGCCGGAGCGATGACGCAGGGGGACTCATCACTCATAAGCAGTGCATTCACCAGACGACGATCAAGGCCCGGAAAAAGACCTGCCAGCCCGCTCCGGTGGGCAAAGATAAGCACGTCGGACACCATCTGTGTCTCACTGCCAGCAGTGCGTAAGCGGCAGTAACCGGACTGATATTCCAGGTCCAGATAAATCAGCCGCTCACGAAAATCCCGCCGCAGCGTGCGCACCGACACGCCAAACTCAACGGCCAGTTTGCGCACGCTCAGTGTTTCCCCCGCCACCAGGCGACTGATGATCAGTGACAGCCTGACAGCCAGCCGGTCATGGCGGCGTTCTGCCTGGGTCATGAGAGGTTCTCCCTCTAAGTTAACTGACTGAAAACAATGTGATTACTTTAAAGAGGTGGTCGGACAGGGTATGGACACTGCAGAAACTATTTTTCATTTCTGCGAAAGTCAGATATAGCAGGGGTTGCAGGCCATACCAGGGAGAGTGAGGCCTACTGGCATGTCGTAACGCGGACAGGTTGTGTCCGATATTAACAACATGGCAACATGAGAAGGCTACTGTAGTTGCGTAAGCAGTGTTTCCGCCATCACCCACAGCGCCCGGTTGAGCTTCACATCCCCGTCAATGCCACGCACAGCACGGGTATGTGTTCGCCCGCCTTTAACATTACGGCCACTGAGCCCGCCCTTAATCAGGTTTTCCTGCACACGCTGATAGGTTGTCCACAGGTCATTGTTCTCATCCTGCCAGCGGCGTGGGGAGAGTATCTGCGATTCACTGACAGGCTGGTGGTCCTCACCAAAGCGGTACGTGAGCGCGGCTTTTGCCAGTGCCTGCTGAGCGGGAGGTGGTAATAGCAGCGATTGCATGGCATCCCGTTTCTCCTCTACCCTGTCAAAAATCCCCAGTACCTCATACGCCCCTTCAATCACCTGACTCACCACATCTCCTTTGTGTGGCACCCGCACCTCGCCAAACGACTCACCGCAGACGAGCCCATTCTGACAAACCGCACGAAATAAGCCCGGCAGCATCTGATACGAACTTGTGCCGTCATGCGAGTTGAGCAGAATGATTTCCGGCACCTGTTTACCGGTAATCTGTCCCTCCCGGCGCAGGCGCAGCATGTGCTTTGTGTGTTCCCGACGATTCGGGTCACGTACCCGGGTCTGACAGGCAAAGAATGGCTGAAAGT
>NZ_JMPI01000011.1 GCF_000735355.1 Buttiauxella agrestis ATCC 33320 | reverse complement strand
ATGCTGCGCCAAAGCGCGAAGCCAGACGGGTCATAAGCAGACTCCTCATAACGGGAAAAACAATAAAAGAAAACCCCGTCGCACAGGCGACAGAGCTCAGGGAGTAACAGGCTGGAATTAAACTCTCAGAAGAAGAAATCCCAGACGGCACGGGCCACGGACACCACTGTGATGCGCACGGCCTGAATGACGGCCCGCACCGGGGCTGGTATCAGGGGAAAGGCACTGATGCTATCGAGTACGGCACCTACGGTTTCACCAAAATCGTTACGCGCTTTCTCCTGAACTGTGGTCGTACGAAAGGAAGATTGCAGTTGTGCCACCATCGGGCTGCTGGCCTCGCGTGGCAGACACTTAATCATCCGCTCTGCCATCACCCGTAATCCCCATTGCAGGCGGACCGACACGGCACACACCGGATGCACGGGCTGGAACAGCTCATGCAGCAGGCAGATTTTGCGGCTGATGTTCTGCTTCTGCTCTGTGGACAATCGCTCTCCACCGCAGGTGGGCTCGGCCTTGTCCGACTGGCTGATAACAAACAGCACTTTATGTCGGTATGCTTCACCAATCACCTGACGGTAAAAATGCTCATCAGTCGCCAGTGCCCGGTCATCAGCTTTAATCAGCCACAGCACCAGGTCGAGCCGGGGAAGCTGTTTACGGTACAGCGCAGCATACTCGGTATCGCGAACGCCACTTTCGCCCACGCCGGGCAGGTCCACGATGGTCATAAAGCGCTCACCGACTTGCAGACGAAATCGCAAAGGTTCACGGGTGCAGGCCGCCACATCGCTGACCGGAGATACCTCCCCGGCAAACAAAGCATTGCACAGGCTACTCTTTCCCGCCCCGGTTTTACCCATAATGCCGATCACTGGCTCGTAGTGGGTTAATTGATTTATCTGCTGCAATATACGTTCAGACACCCATTGCGGCACGCCGGAAAGTGAATGGTTTAATGGCTGCAAACCTAGCTGATTATTCATGACAACTCCTGCGATAAATAAAACTAAAAACGGCAGGACCGTGAAGTTCTGCCGTTTTGCTGGTATGTTCATGAAAATGATATATATCTGAATATAGTTTGAACGATAATTTTCTATTGAATTACCCTAAATACTTCCAGTACTCGTAAGGGAAGTTTATGGTGACCTTAGGAGGGTATAGTTGATTAGGCAACGCTTTATCGATGTGCAAAGCTGCAACAAAAATAAACCCATCCCGAAAGGCCGCAACAGGAACCCATGAAAGATACGCTGTATACAGATACTTCTTATTTCTCTGCATGTATTCATTAATTCCAATATTGCAAAAATCAATAGCGCGAACATAGCAGATTGATTGGATATCAAACAAATACTTGTCAACCATGAAAAATGGAATTGTTATCTGGATTAAATCGAACTCGAACTTTTCAACAGGATGCTTTTTTATACATAAGTAAACATATTTAGATATACCGTCATCTTCTGGCATATGAACTTCAATATTTTCTTCTATCTTTGCCTTAAATTCTTTTTTGTAAGAATCCCATTCATCAAACATTGGAAGAGAAAAGGACATTATTGGTTCAGATCGAATACGAAAAACAAGTTTCTCAGACAGCAAATGAAGATACTTCAGCGTGGAATCATCTTTATGCTGCTGCGTTTCGAAGTGACGGACCTCATGATAAAACATGCTAAAAAGCCTGCTTTCAACCTCCTGAGTAATTCTATTTTGATATGTCACAAAATCAAGAATAGGTGCAGTGGATCGTAATAACTCACATATTACTTTCGAACGTGACGTGCCATTGGATTCGGCATACCTGTCGATTGAATCAATCGTTAAATTATCATCGGTGTTAAATGTTATTCTCTTTATCATAATTGTTATGCATTTTGTTGATTATGCATAACAACCTATCACGGAGGCCAGTAAAGCGCCAGATCGCACTGCAATACTTCAGATTTCGCGCACACATTTCTTCCCGTGTAAGACCACCCTGCGAACCTGCGAGAGAATCCCTGAAACCATCTGTTCTTACTGAATTAAGGTTAATTAGTATTATCACCCGGAGTTAACCATCCCCCTCCTGTAATCAATACTCATCCCTGTATAAAAAATACATCACACATCTATCTATTGAACCCCATTTAGTTTGAGGATAGATCATGAAAGAACCCTACAATGCCAACCCTAATTACCCTATGCATCGTTTTCTTCTCGAAGATATAAACCACCACCTGGATGAAATGTTTGAGCGTTATTCCCGCTTACTGGCTTTTCGTATGGATTTTGGCTGGAAACAAGGAAGTGAACGCTCGCAGCGTAATCTCATGGATGAGATGGAGGGCGAGATACAGCACCTGATGGACGTGGTAATTGGCCGAAAGATGGTTATTGGGTACTACTGGGTAATTGAATACAGGCAGCGTAAGGGATTGCATGTGCATGCCATGATTTATCTTGATGGGCAGAAGCATCGGAAATGTTATCCAACTTCGCGTGCGATAGGGGAAGAATGGCGCAGATTGACTGACGATGAAGGTCTCTTTCATCTGTGTGTACGGAAAAAACATTTCGTTGCTAATTCCGGAACGATAGTGGATCACCGCAATAGGCAAGCAGTAGATGAACTACGTTACGTAATCAGTTACTTGGCCAAGTCTGAACAGAAGTCCCGGGGTGTTATTGCAGGTATGAATGCTATACCACCACGCAGCCGTAGAGGCAGGCCCAGGAAGGAATAGCAACAGGTAAACATTGAGCCGAAGTTTTTTTACAACAGAAGCCATTGATGTGGAGGGGCTGGCAGTAACCATTAGTTAACTAACGGCTCCGGTTATTCATCCTTAACCGGAACACATCATCATGTATACAAAACCTGCACTACTTGAAGATCAATTCATTGATATGAAATTCATTACCCAGCTTACTGGCCTGAGCGATAAATGGTTCTATAAGCTGATACAGGATGGGGCATTCCCTAAACCGATTAAGCCAGGCAGAGCTTCCCGTTGGTTAAAAAGCGATCTGGAAGAATGGTTATATTATCGTATCTACGAATCCCGGACATAAATTAAATCCAGCAATCTTATGCTCAGCATAGTCAACATCAATTGCTATTCATCGTAGATAAGATTACAGAGGAACACGACGAGTAGCCATCCGACAGCGAAAATTAGAAATCTGCCATTACCTTAGCCGGGATGAGTTTGGCTGGTTATAAGCATGGCCGTATCAGTTGAACTGATACGGGTTACATTTAGCGATTACGCTGTTTAATGGGGCTAAAGAACATATCCCATAGATGCTCTGCCATACCTTCGTTAGTAAGCAACGAGTCCCTTGAATTGCTGTAACCAAATGCCATCAGGGCGCGGAAGCCAAGTGTTTGCCCATTATCCGCAACACTAAGACTTTCATTGCAACTATTGCGAGTCACACCGCTTTGGCTGTAGCAGATATCCCCAAATCCCATATTACGACTGCCACACCAGATTCCGCACTGACCAACCTTGCTTCCGTTGATGTACACCGCACAGGTGAAAGAATCTGCATCAGGCCGTTGAAAATCAAAGTCTAACCCAGCATGGCGCTTCCTGAGCTCATCCAACGAGTTCTCAAAATAACGAGCGACATACTCAAAACCTTCGCGCCGGGCTCGATCCTTATCAAGGTCGGTAAAGATTTTTGGCAAAAAAAGATTATTGGAGCGTGGATTAAAAACCGTCTCTGTTACTGGATTCCCCAGAACAGGAGAAGGGATATGCGCACTCTGTTGTGGTCTTTTCGCTTCCATACTGGCAATAGCACGTGAGACGGCATCGACGACCTGAACATAACCTTCATCGTGGCTAGCAAATTTGGTGATAGGCTTACCGTCGATTGTCGCCGCCATAATGCTGCCGAACGGTAACTGGTGCCAAGCGCATTCTCTTAAGATCACCGGAATGACCACTGCCTCACCCCGCTTGTGACGTTCCATCGCGTTGGCCATTTCAACCTGATAGCAGTAATCGGAGGCGATGAAATCGCTACTGATGAGCAAAAGAATAATATCGGCTTCGGAAAAATAATGATCAATCTGATGTTCAAATTCCAACCCAGGATCGATGCGGCGGTCATGCCATGTAGTGATCTTCCCCATCCGCTTGAGGGGCGAAAGATGTTTCTCGAGCTCATTGCGTAGTGCTTCATCTACATGAGAATAAGAAAAAACAAGGCTAATCATGGCGGTGCAGACTCCTGAGGCGCAGCAATTGACTAACTCTATTCTGCCTCAGATATAGGTAAAGGTCACTTTTCTCACTATTATTTAGGGTATTACTTTCCGAATTTTTTTGCTTTTCACGCACTTTAATAGTCAGGTTAGCAATACGCTTCCACTGGCATTGCATCCAGTAATTTTCTTGTTTTTACACCTCAATTGAGGTATAAAAAACAGAAAATACATAAGAGGCAATGCCAATGTACTCTCACAATCTCGCAAAAACTGTCGTGCTGGCTGACCCTAGTGACGTTGAGTCCTATCTACAGCCTATGAATCTCAGCCAAAGTGATCTTGGTCGAATCCTCGAAAGAGGGTTATCAGGCCGTTACTCAACAACCCAAAACCACCCTGCAATTTCACGTGGGCAGTATTTTTATGGTGAGGGAGTTAGCGGCGCTCGTGAGATTCTTGCGCCAAAAGGGTACAAACGGCTATCTATTCGAAATGTTGAATTAACCGTTAGCGATAATGTTGCAATTTACCTATGCCGTGGCTGCGATCAAACTGGGCTTCTTCATGGATACCCCGAATCTCGCCTGAAGAAAGGTGACTTTACTTGCGATCTGATGGGGTTGATTCACAACAATACCCCAGGACAAGGAGACCTCAAGTTCGACGATACCCAACTTAAGTTGGACCTTGATCTACCCGAAGGTGATGTTGTACCTCTCCTGCCGAATAAAATCGGAATGGACTTATGGTTTTTACTCTACGATTTTTATGAAATCGATGACTTTCACCGTGTAGGTATCCGTGCAGAGCTTTCTCGACCGATCTCGTACAACGATAAAAATGTAGTCAATAGCTTTTCTACGCGTTTGATACTTGATATTAACGGACCTGAGCCGATTATCCAGAGTAATGATGCACCACTATTTACGCCGGATATCGACCTCGACATTTTAAAAGTAGGCTAAGTATGTACCATGTTTAATTCAGAGCGTTTACGTATAGCAAGAGAACGAAGAGGTCTGACACAAAGAGCTTTAGCCGAAGCAGCTGAATTGACCAGCAGAACGATTTCTAACTATGAGAAGGCTGGTATCTTTGATGCTGTAGCCAGTGACAGTATGGATAAAATCTCTGCTGTTCTTGGTTACCCTGTTGAATTTTTCCTCGACAGAGACGTCCCTTCTCTTGCTCCTGAATCGGTTAGTTTTCGTGCAATGACTAAGCTAAGTGCACAGAAGAGAGATTCCGCGCTTGGAGCAGGCAAACTTGCCCAAGAGTTATCAATCTGGATTGAAGAACAATTCAAACTACCGAAACCCAATATTCCTGATTGTAGCTTCGATGGTTATTCGGAACCTGATCGTGCCGCCCGAGCAGTGAGAGAACACTGGGGAGTCGGTGAACTATCGATTTCTAACTTAATTCACCTTCTGGAGGCTAATGGTGTACGTGTATTCTCGCTCGCTGAAAATTGCGTTGAAGTTGATGCTTTTTCGTTTTGGATTGACGAAAAACCATTTGTTCTTCTGAACACAATGAAAACACCGGAGCGTAGCCGCTTCGATGCAGCTCATGAATTAGGTCATTTAGTTCTTCACAAACATTCAAGCAATAATGGCAGACAAGCTGAACTAGATGCCGACCGCTTTGCATCAGCTTTTCTGATGCCTGAACGTAGTGTTTTGGCTACGGTCCCAAGAATGCCATCGCTGGATCTACTTATCTCATTGAAAAAAAATTGGAAAGTGTCACTTGCAGCTTTGGTCCGTCGCACATTCGATGTGGGTTTATCTACCGAATGGCATTATCGACAGTTATCAATTGAATTAGCTCGACGGGGGTATCGAACCAGCGAACCACAAGGTATGGACGATCGTGAGAGATCACTTGTATTAGAAAAGGTGTTTTCAGCACTACGTTCAAATGGGATCAAACGTAGTACGATCCTCGAACAACTACGGTTCCCTGCGGATGAAGTAAGTGCCCTTACGTTTAGCAATAGCTTCTTTATGGGCTCCATCACTGGGGAAGGCTTGACTGAGCAAAAATCAGGTAAACGTCCTCCACATTTAAGTTTGGTTAAATAGATCTAAAAACATGGTAACTATTTACCATGTTTTTAACAGCTGCCGACCTTGTAAAGCATTAGATATCATGTTCATTTCTATCCAAAAAATCATTATATCAATGTACAACTCCTTGCAAATAATAGAATTGGGCGGCAGTGTTATTAATATTTACTGTACGTGCTAAAAAAACAATTTCATTTGGACATTTTTCTGACATTTCTTCAAGCGGAAGATTAATATAACCATCCAATTAACTCAAGGATAATGCGCATAAGTCCAATAGCATTTATTAACTAAATTCATGTGCCATATCAGCATCATTTGATTGTCTTTGTTTCCACTCAACCATTAACCATACATCATGCAAATAGAGTTGATTTTGGTTTCCTAAGAATTCATAAACTTTCTGCCACCAAAATCTCCATTCTGACTGCTTATAATCTGGTGGAGTATTTCTTGTATGTCTTTGTAATTGTTGACAGAAGTCATCAAAATTTGTTGGCTGAAGATCAGATGCTATGCGTGTGAAAAAATTAGCCTTAAGATGTTGCTCAACTCTTTCAGGTACTTGATAGATCTCTTTCCAAACTTCTATCTTGTTCAATACTTCTGCCGGAGCATTTACATATGAAATTGAAACTGATGTTAAAGGCGTTTCCCAAGAGTCTGTAACTAAATCGCCACGACTACTTAGCTGGGGTGTCACTGATATATATGGTTCACATGACTCTTGTGCTGGTGGAAGTGGATAAAATGCTGTTCTCCGTTGGCCGCTTTGAGCTCTCAGTACATCCTTAGCCCCTTTTGCCTTGCTATTACAGATGTGGCAGGTAGGAATAAAATTGCCTGGATGGACACTGTAAACTGGATACTTGTCTTTGCAAAGCACATGGTCATAATCTGAACGCCACTGATCTTCATCCGCTACACTTACCCTATTTTGAGAAAGAAGTGCCGTGCCACAAATAGGGCAAAGATGACTATTATTATTTCCTCTAACAAAACTCTGGTAGTGTATTTCAATAGAGTTATTTGATTGTGACTTTGCTTGAACCAAGTCTTTGGTACGCGTAAACAGATGAGTTGTTAATGCCTTACATGCTTCGAACAAAGAAGCTGGCTCTAATTCTGGCAACACTGTTTGTGTATTGTTAAAGAATACAATAACATCCTGAGCCTGACTTATTTGATCCGACAACCTCTGACGTTCAGCAATAGTTGTAGGCAGTGCTTCCCATAAGCTATGAAATTTCTCTCTTGTGGGTTTATTATTCCAACATACGCTAGGAACTTCTACTTCTACATCTTCTATCATTTCAGGAAAAGTTCGAAACAATGCCTCTGAGAAAACATCTGTATTAACACTGGAGTCCAGAAAGTGAAGAAACTCAGCGTTAAGCAACGCAAATACAGAGCATTGTGGAGTCTGTAGGTTGAGTGAGAATAACATTAGCTCTCTAATTTCCTTAACAGATAAGCCTTTTCCATTGACTCTCCCAAGTTTTCCTCAATCCAGCGTCGCGCAGCTATAATAGCTTCAGGATCATTACCCTCTGGTAATCTATGTTTAACATCCTCTACCACTGTTTGTGAAATAAGGGAACGTAAACCATAGTGGTTCTTAACCAAGATATCAAATGAGGTACCATAAGTCTGGCTGGAGACCGGTTCCATACTGATACAACCCATATCATTACGCTCGAAGAAAAATACATTCTCGCGTTTAAGCGAGGAAATCATGAATGGTGAGTGAGTAGATAAAAAGAACTGCGATTGACCTTTTCTCTCGTTTTCAGGTGTAAATGCGTTGGTTAAACGCTGGTGAAAATAAGTCCGCCAAGATGGATTAAGGTGTGTTTCTGGCTCATCAAAAAGAAATAGTGCTTGAACCTGGCTGAATATCCTTGTGGCCGCGATAACCTGAATCAATTGAGCTTCACCGTCAGATAAATCATCAAACTTTACGGTATCACCCTTTTCATTAGCCATTAATAACTCAACAACAGATAAAGGTAATCTTGACTGGAGCGGTTTTTTTACCGTACCTATAAAATCATCTATCATCAACTTCAAACGAGATGTACGAGCCCAGTTTTTTATACCAAGCTGTTGAATATTATTAAGTCTTTTAAACAATGCAAAAGAATTATGGTAGTTATCTTCACGAAGTCGGTTTAAAACAGCCTCATCGCTTAATTCGAGAGTGATTTCTCCAGACAGATACTCTAACTCATAAAGCTCAAACTGGTTATCTGTAGTTCGGCCTCCTGTTGGCCTTACTTGATCGGAGCCTGCTATACGGATCAACATTTTCACATCACGAATGGCATCATCTTCTATGATGCCAGAACGAAAGTCATAATGAAGTACGGCTTTTACGGGATGTTTATATGTTATTTCATCCAACAGTTGAAATACTGTCTCTGTCGGAAGAATCGATAGCGATAAAATTAAGAGCCCAACATTATCGTAATCAAGGTAGTTAAAATTACTAGAGGCTGGATTCACTTCTCTCAAATCCAGATGATAATTCGGAACAAAATCACCTTCTGATAAAGGGCTAAATATATATGGATATTTTTCTAGATAATTTTTATTAATTTCAGCCAATTGATCATCACTAATTTCTCGCGATAGAGTTTTGTGACGCTGGCTACTAATTCGGCGAACTTCAAAATATTGAACAGCATTTTTCATAAAACTTCGCTGTAAATTTTCGTTTAGCCCCGAAGCATAACCAACTACGAGAGGGATGGGAAACTGACGCTCACCAAGCTCTAATACATGCCACTCATCAGCAGCGCGAACATTTATAACCACATCACCGTCAAGCTCAATAGTTACCTTTAACTCAATACTATCACCATGGATAATGAGTTCGTCTGGGTAAGATAGAGCATCACTATCATTTTTAAGATCCCATTGATAGTGTACCGTCACACTAAAACCTAACGATGTTTTAGTTTTGAACTCTACACGTTGCCATCGCTCTAGATAAGCAAAAGTTTCTCCGATTAACTCAAGTAATTGCGATTTACCAGAACCATTGAGACCAATCAATGCAAATATATTATCTTGGGCATAACTAAAATCAAAGAACTGATCTTTCAAGCCTTTGTAGCCGCCACTCAAGTTTAAAGATATCAGTCTCATTAAGTGTTACCTTTTCTGTGCTTGATAGTTTTTATACTTGTACGCTGCTGTTGAATTTTCACCAGCAATGATTGTGCGCTATTTTCACCGCTGATTAATTCGGGATTTTCTGCCCGCCACTGTGCCGTAAGTTCTCCACGAAATGCTTTAGCTAAGATCGAATGTGTGAGGTTGTTGACGCGCTCAAGGGCATTTTGTACCTGCTTTTCGATGGTGTCGGCGTAGGCGAAAAGTTGTTCTACTCGGCGGACTATTTCTTGTTGTTCCAATAGATGTGGCAATAAAATGTGTAACGAAAGCCATTCAGGAAAATAGATAGTTGTATGTGTTGACCCCTTACCAAATCTAAATAATGACTCTCTTTCTGAGACAAAAAGCCATTTTAACCAATCAGCATCAATCACATCGGAGGGAACCCAGTTTACGAAATCCTGACTGGTTGCCATGGGTTTCCCCATTTTGACGACATAACCGACAGATGCTGTTCTGCTTATACAAACGGTCCCTTTTGGTAACAACCTACTTGCAGAGTTTGCAAGACCAAGTTCATTAGTTTTCTGCTCAGTATCTAATATAGTTGACGAGTGATTTCTGTTAGCGTCTCGGATTCCAATCCAGCAAACTTCCCCCCCCCAATATTCTGGTTTGTTACGACTAGGAGTGTGGCCGGACTCCATGCGGGCAACATCAACCAAGGGAACCCACTCCCACTCTGCTACAGGTGATTCTTTGGGATTACCTACAGCTGTTGCATGCACACCCTGTATTAAGGAAGTAGAACGTGTTTTCCAGCGTGCTGGCCTTGGTAAAGGAATATGATTTTTTAATAAATTTTGTGTTGTTTTATTAGGATTTCTTGTTCGCCATGTTTCAGTTAATTTTCCACTCACAGCTGCCGCCAATACCGCCTGACGAAAACGCTTTAGGATTTGTGGTATTTGCTCAAGACGTGCTTTGGCGCTATCGACCTGTGCTAACAGAGCATCGAGTTTATCGGCGATTACTTTTTGTTCTGCAAGAGGGGGAAGTATCAAAGGAAAACTTTCAACGAAAGCCCTTGGAACACGGCGCAGACCAACAGCACCTGTCATATTTCCTGCACCTTCCTGCATAAATTTTCTGGTCTTAATAATCCCAAGTAAATAACTGGCTGGTATCTCTTGATTACGAGCGCGTAGAACATAAAATTCAGAGCTGCCTGCACCGATATTATTTGGCATGTCTTTTACAATTGCTGCTTTGCCATTTTCAAAACAGGGTGTTACTTTTGCAAAAATCACATCATCATTTTTAAAGTTAGTGTAAGACTTACCAATCTCACCCCACGTTTTTTCTTCAAACTCTAATTTCCCATTATAATTTGTTGGGGCATGGGACATAGGAACAAAGCCTGCATTTAGGTCTTGTTCAGCCTCTATTTTTTTAGGGTTAACTTCAGCAATATCTGCAAGAGTACAATTGGACCACCCTTCAGGTAGAATAATCTCACCCATCAGCGAGTTGCTCCTAATACAGTCAATAAAGCATCCAATTCTGCTAAAGCAGTGGTTAATTCTTCTTTTGCTTCAATCGCTAATACGCTAGGTTCAGGCAGGTTAGTCGCATCAACGTTGTTGTTATCTTTCAGCCATGCAATATCTAATGAATCACTTTTAACATCGCGGATCCATTCGCGGCTGAATGTGCGCCAGCGGCTGGTCGCCATGCGGTCGTCAACGTGCTGATTTTCGGTGTTATCGGGCGCGTCGAGTTCGTCGGAGTTAAAGCTCCATTCCCCTTCACTGCGCTGGCTTTGACCGTTGGCATCGTCACCGTAAACCGCTTCAAAGGGTTTTAAATGTTGCTCACCAAACGGGGTGCGTTTGCCAAAGCTTGGCATGTTACTACGCAGATCATAAACCCAGACATTTTCGGTACAATTTACATCCTGATGATTATCGTTGGCGCTGCCTTTGGTGAAGAACAAAACGTTGGTTTTCACCCCTTGGGCGTAAAAAATCCCGGTGGGTAAACGTAAAATGGTGTGCAGGTTGCATTTGTTCATAAGGTCGCGGCGTACATCGGTGCCAACGCCCGCTTCAAACAGGACGTTGTCGGGTAGCACCACGGCTGCACGTCCACCCGGTTTTAAGTTACGGTAGATGTGCTGTAAAAAAGCTAGCTGTTTGTTACTGGTTGGGTAGGTTAAGTCATCACGAGTAATGCTGGCTTCACCGCCTTTCGCCGTACCGAACGGCGGGTTAGCAAGAATGATATCAGCCTTGGGCAAGCTAGCGCCCGCCATACCCAGCGCGTTGCCCTGATGCACGACGCCTTCGTCATCCCCTTCCATGCCGTGCAGCAAGCAGTTCATCAATGCCAGGCGGCGCGTAGACGGAACCAGTTCCACACCAACAAAGGCTTTATTTTTTTGAAAGGTTCTCGCTTTGGCCGTCAGGTCGTAGAGGTTGTCGGTTTGTTGCTTAATGTATTGATCGGCGGCAATCAAAAAGCCTGCGGTGCCCGCAGCTGGATCTTGGATCACTTCTCCGGGCTGTGGCTTGATACAGCGTACCATGCTGTTAATTAAGGCTCGCGGCGTAAAATATTGTCCTGCGCCAGATTTTGTTTCTCCGGCGTTTTTCTCCAGCAGACCTTCATAAAGATCGCCAAGTCCGTCTTTTTTGGCACTGAACCAGTCAATCTGGTCGAGAGTGCGGATCATCTGTTCGAGATGACGAGGCTCACGCAGGCGAGTTTGCGCATCGGCATAAATGGCGCTAATCAGCGGATCGGCATGAACCGAATTACCTTCAGCGTCTTTGCCGCTGGAGAGCTTCAACAGCATTTGTTTGTAATGGTTGAGCAGGTTGAGGCCCGATAAACTGTTGAGATCGCCCCAGCGGCAGCCCTGCGGTAAGGTGTGCTGATCTAATAATTCTGCTTCGGTATTTTCATGCACCATTTTGATAAACAGCAGTAGCACTAGTTCGGTGACGTAATCGCTATAGTTGATGCCGTCGTCACGCAGTACGTCACACAGGTTCCAAAGTTTTTGTACGATATCGTTATTATTACTCATTATTTTTCCTGCATTCACTCACGGAACATGCCGCAAGCGCGATTAAAAAGGCGAGTTTCGCCAGCGAATTTTACCAGAATCAGGCGCTTTGTTGTGGCCAGATCGCACTGTTAAGTTCATCCAGCACGCTGTCCAGTTGGTCTACCAATATCTTATTAAGCTGTTTTACGCCGCCGTCATCAGCAAAACTACTGTTAATAAATTGGTGGTCAATGATCACTTCATGAACCAGCTGTTTTGCCAAACGATCCAGCCATTTTCGTTGCTGGGTTGTCCATGCGTGGCTGTTATAAATGTTGATCATTGCCTGTGATACGCGCTGCGCAAAAGGCATAAGCGGTTCCCCTAGTGCAGCACGGCGAATATGGCCGACAATACTGGCGGCGATATCCTGATTGGTTTGATTACGCACGGCGGTTTGTAGTTTAGCTTCGGAATAGCCCGCACCGTCTAATAATAAGCGGATCTCTTTAAGCTGTTCACGAGTGAGGTCGCGGGGTTTGTTGACAACCACGGCCAGCGCAGTGGATTGGTTAAGCTGCTGCTGAATAAAATCCGCAAAGCTTTCCAAGTAATCTTCTGGCCGTTGATGGCTACCGTAGCTCTGGTTACGTTCCTCTAGTTGGTCATGATGCTCAGAAATAATCGGCCGGTATTCACTGCCGAGTAATGTAGCTATCTCGTTGAGCTGACTGATTAACCCTTGCTGTTGTTGGATGAAGGCAGCCGCCTGACGCGGCCCTAAATGATGCAGGTGTTGATGCAGTTGTTTAGGTTCTACACCCCAAATCTGGTGAAGGTCAGCCAACTTTTGTTTCACCGCCGGACGACTTTCTGCGCGTTTTTCCGCTTTACGCAAAATACGCATCACCTTTTGGCTTAACTGGCTGAGTACCACATCAGCTTGAGTTTCCCCGGCCTGTTCGCCGGGACTATTAAGCGCTTTTTCAAGCTGTTCAGTATCTGTTAGCTCGCTGACCAATTGTTCAAGCGTGATATTGGGGTCTTTGACCAGCGGTTTCATGGTGTTGACGTCGCTGAGGGCCTCATAAATATCCACCGGATCGTAAATACGGAAGACCGTTTTGCCAATATCATCACAGCGGCGCGTTGCGCGACCGATCATTTGTTCAAATAAAATACGTGACTTCACCCTACGCATGAAAACCAGATTACAAATCTTCGGCACGTCAATGCCGGTGCTGAGCAAATCAACGGTGACGGCAATATTCGGGTAGCGCTCATTTTTATACTGTTTGATCAGCTGTTTGACTTTGTCACTTTCACCGGTGATTTTCTCGACGGCCGCTTGATTATAGTTTTCATATTCGGCAGAGAACGCTTCATCCAGCAGGCGTTTGACCATGTCGGCATGTTTGTCCGTGACGCAGAAAACCAGTGTTTTCTCTTCGCCAAAGGGGTCGAGCTCTTTCACGAGCTGTTGGCAAATAACCCGGTTAAAGTTTTCACTGATGACGCCACGGTTAAATGCATCGACGTTGAAATCCACCTCGTCTTCTAGCTGGTCAATCTCAACCTCTCCGGTGTGGATATTAATGGCATGCACCTGGCTCCCTTTGTCAAAGTGGATGCCATTTTGCGTCAGCAGCGTTTCATAACGGATCGGGGGTTCATGATCGATGAGCCAATCATCCGCCACGGCTTCACGGTAGGAGTAGATGTAAATCGGTTTGCCGAAGATATCGCTGGTGTGTTTCGCCGGTGTGGCGGTAAGGCCGATTTTTACCGCGTCGAAATAATCGAGCACTCGACGGTAGCTGGAGATGTATTGGCTGGCGTCGCGGGTCGAGAGCTCCCCTTCCGTCATTTCCTGATCTAAGGTGTAGCCTCGGTGGGCTTCATCAACGATGATGCAGTCAAATTCATCCACCGGCGGTGGTGTGTCCGAGGAAAAAATGCGGCTAACCATGGCCTGTACCGTCGCGACCTGTACTCGGGTTTCTGCCTGTGTAGCCATATCGCCGAGCTCAGCGATATTGTAAATCTGAGACAGCGTCTGGTTTTGCTCCAGCGGCGCTTCTTTGAAGGTGTCCGTGGCTTGGTCGCCCAAAGCCGTG
Source organism: Buttiauxella agrestis ATCC 33320 (assembly GCF_000735355.1). Lineage (GTDB taxonomy): Bacteria > Pseudomonadota > Gammaproteobacteria > Enterobacterales > Enterobacteriaceae > Buttiauxella > Buttiauxella agrestis. The sequence goes on along the minus strand of NZ_JMPI01000011.1, from coordinate 112,928 downwards.
CGGTCAACCAGAAACAGGATGCGCTTGAAGCGTTCAGTTTTCAGAAAACGGTACATCAGGCCAACAATGGTGCGTGTTTTCCCGGTGCCGGTCGCCATCGCCAGCAGGGCATTGCGGATGTTTTGCGCCAATGTGCTTTCAACGGCGAGAATGGCCTTTTGCTGATAATCGCGTAACCGGAGGTAAGCGAAGCCTTCTTGCTTTAGCTTCTGTTCGGCGCTGTCTTTGCTGCGTTCGAGTTTATCCAGCAAGCCTTGCGGGGTATGAAACTTTTGCAGCGCACGGCGGATGTTGGACGGTTCGCGCACGTCCCTGAACCAAGTTCCTGATGACTCGGCCAACTGTGGCACGTAGGGGCGACCGTTGCAGGAGTATACAAACGGGATAATGTAATGCCCGTCAGTTTCATCCGCCCATGCAATGGTTCGGCCTTCCCGCTCCCATGCGCCGATCATGGGGGAAGTGATTTTGAAGCCTTTGCTGTAGCGTTCTGCCTGCGGAATTTTTCCCGCAACATCGGTATTTTCTTTTTTGGCTTCGACCGTGGCCAGCGGAGTTAAGCCGCAAAACAGAACGTAATCAGCGCGACCTTTTTTACCCTGATGCTCCGTAGGCCATTCGGCAATGGCTTTGTTTATCCCCTTTTCAGGGCGAGTTCCGTTAGCCCAGGTCAGTTCCTGACTGTCAGCAAGCCAGCCCGCATCATTTAAGTTTTGGTCAATCAGTATACGAGTGAGTTCTTCATTTAACGCGATATGTTGGCTGGCACGGCGGCTCTTCTGGGCAAACTCTTGCCGTTGTGTTCGGGCCTGCTTTTCATCTTTTTCGGTCAGCTGCGCTTGCAGGATTTTTAAATTTTCTTCGTATTGCTGTCGAAGCTGTTCGAGTGCAATTTCCTGCTCTTTCGCCTGCGATGCTAACACCTTAGTTTCATCATCCATGGCTAGCGCCAGCGTTTCATATTCACTCTTTTCCTGCACCAGCAAATTTTGCAGCTGTTGGCTGGAATCTAGCTGTATGTTGGCGGTAGTGAGCTCACTTTTGAGGCGATCGATTTCCGTTTGGAGTTGCCTGAGCTGATTGCTCGGGTCTGGGGGAGCAATAAAAGCGCCGGGTTTAAAGGCCGCGCCCTGCTTGCCGAAAGATTGGTGGAACCAGATAGCTAGCGCTCGCGCCACTTTTAAGCCATCCAGCGCCTCTTTGTGCTTGGTTTTGAACTGGTGAGTGGCCTTGTTGCCCTCTATCCGCAATAGATGAAATAGCTCGCGTACCGTTGGTTCAAATTTTAGCTCGCGATTGAGGCGGTAGAGTAAATCAGCCTGAGTGGGCGGTTCATCAAACGTGAGCCCGACCAGCGCAGCAATATGTTGTGCTAAGGCTTCACCTAGTTGGCGCAATTTAATCAAGGTGGTGTTGGGATCGCCTGAGAAGGCATTTTCTGCAGCAGCGGCGATTTGTAGAAACAGCGGGTCATGTTCAGCGAGAAAACTGAAATTTGTCGATGTTGTAGCCCTTAAAGCATCCATTCAATCGCCTCTCGATTATAAAGCGCCTGTGCTTAGAATTAGTTAAATACTTGGTAGCATTGTATCGAAAAAAACCGGTCAGAAAAGGTAAGTAAACACTCCCCCACTTAAATCAATACCTTCTTTCGATTCTTCATTGCGGCAGACTGGCCCTATCGATATTTAACACAGGGTTACTCTCGAGAGACATAACGCATATTGCAAAATAGACAAAAAATAAGCAGCGTTATTAACTAGCAGCACCAGCATCACTGCTGGCACTGTTGGTCTCCTTTGGATAGACTGCTTTAACTTATGCAAAGTCCCCACTCCGCATGTTGTGGGAGAAACCGCGGCTAATCACCGCCCAAGCTTGGCAAAGTCAAACGGACTCACCGCCTTATCCCTATTCGCATCCAGAAAATCAGCCCACCATTGCAGCATCAGTTTGCGCTCATCAAGATGCTCAGCTTTGTGAATGTAAGCCGCTCGCACAGAGTTACGCTCCATATGGCTCATCTGCCGTTCCACTGCATCTCTCGACCACAACCCTGACTCAATCAACGAACTACACGCCATTGTCCTGAAACCGTGACCGCAGACTTCAACCTGTGTGTCATATCCCATCACTCGCAAAGATTTGTTCACCGTGTTTTCACTCATCGGTTTGCGATGGTCGTGATCGCCAATGAAAACAAAATCGCGATCGCCACTAAGTTTGTGTACCTGTTTAAGGATTGCTAACGCCTGACGAGATAACGGCACCAAATGAGGTGTACGCATTTTTGAGCCGCGCTGGGAGTGCTTTATCCCTTCAATAGCCTCGCGCTCTGCGGGTATGGTCCACATTGATGTTTCAAAATCGATCTCAGACCAACGAGCAAAACGCAATTCGCTGGAGCGGATGAAGACAAGAAGAGTTAGCTCAACGGCAAGACGAGTCAAAGGCCTGCCGGTATAGCTATCAATGCGCTGAAGCAGTTCGGGAGTACGTCTCAACTCTAACGCAGGCCTATGCTGCCTGTTACTTGAAGCAACGGCACCGGCCATCTCCTGTGCCGGGTTATAATCAAGCAAACCACTCTGTACCGCATAGCGCATAATTGCGGTAGTACGCTGCTGTAGACGGGAAGCCACCTCAAGTCGCCCCGACAACTCTACCGCTTTGATTGGGGCCAGCAGGTCTCGAGTTTTGAGATCAATAATATTCCGCTTACCAATGGCGGGAAAGAGATTGTCCTCTAGGCTTTTCAGCACCCGACGACTATGTTCTTCCGACCACTTTTTATTTGTGGCATGCCACTCAATAGCAAGTTGTTCGAAAGTACGTGCTTCTTCCTGCTCAACTTTATCATTTTTCTTTTTATCTCCCGGATCAATGCTGTTTGCCAAAAGCTTACGAGCTTCATCACGGCGAGCCCTTGCATCAGCGAGTGACACATCAGGGTAAACACCCAGAGCCAGCATCTTTTGCTTTCCGCTAAATCGGTACTGCAAACGCCAGTACTTAGAGCCATTTGGATGAACAAGAAGGTGCATACCGTTGCCATCGGTCAGCTTATATTGCTTATCTGTTGGCTTGGCTGTTCTGACTTTGATATCTGTTAGAGCCATGCTTATCCCCTCCCTGTTGGTACAAGCATTATCGAACCGGAAATACCATCATCTGTACCAACATCTGTTGGTAGATGTACGTTGAAGTCGGTTGACCTTGAGAGAGTTAATATAGCGGGAATGATGGGTAAATACTGGATTTCAGGCACAAAAAAAGACGTCCGTTGACGTCTATTGATGTTCCGATGGTGCCGAAGGCCGGACTCGAACCGGCACGTCTTTCAACGGTTGATTTTGAATCAACTGCGTCTACCGATTTCGCCACTTCGGCACGAAGAGGTATGCGGAAAACGTTGGGGATTATACCTGTCACAGACCACCTTGCAAGCACCATTCTACCGATTACGTGCTAAGTGCTGAAAAAACCAGCGCATCATCAGTTGGTTGTACCCTTAAGCCTGTGCGGAAGCCAAATCACGGCACCAAAAGCCAACAAAATCTGCGGTGCTCACCACTGGTTTTCCCCATACATCGTGATAGTCTTTCAAACACACCCCGCCTTCGGAGATAGCACCCGTTTATGATACGCCTCGCTGTTATTGGAACTAACTGGATCACCCGTCAGTTCGTCGATGCTGCCCACGAAAGTGGCAAATATAAACTCACCGCGGTCTACTCCCGCTCGCTGGAACAGGCGCAAAGTTTTGCCAGCGACTATCCGGTAGAACATCTCTTTACCGATCTGAATGCGATGGCGAAGAGTGATGCCATTGATGCGGTGTACATCGCCAGCCCAAATTCTCTGCACTCCCCGCAAACGTTGTTGTTTCTCAGTCATAAAAAGCATGTGATTTGCGAGAAGCCCCTGGCATCTAATTTGCGTGAAGTGGAAGCAGCGATTGCCTGCGCGCGTGAAAACCAGGTGGTTTTGTTCGAAGCGTTTAAAACGGCCAGCCTGCCGAACTTTATTGCGCTGCAACAAGCATTGCCGAAAGTGGGCAAGATCCGCAAAGTGCTGCTCAACTATTGCCAGTATTCCTCGCGCTATCAGCGTTATCTCGATGGCGAGAACCCAAACACCTTTAATCCGGCGTTTTCCAACGGCTCGATTATGGATATCGGGTTTTATACGCTGGCCTCGGCGGTTGCGCTGTGGGGCGAACCGTATTCGGTTCACGCAACCGCAAGCCTGCTGGAAAGCGGTGTCGATGCGCACGGTTCGGTGCAGATGAATTACGGCGATTTTGATGTGAATCTGCTGCACTCGAAAGTGAGCGACTCAACTATCTCAAGCGAAATTCAGGGCGAAGGCGGTTCGCTGGTGATTGAGAAAATCTCTGAATGCCAGCGCATTACCTTTATTCCACGCGGCGGCAAACCGCAGGATCTGACGCTGCCACAGCATATTAATACTATGCTTTATGAAGCCGAAGTCTTTGCTCGTCTGGTCAATGACAACGAAGTGAATCATCCAGGTCTGGTGACATCGCGTTCTACTGCGGCATTGAGTACCGAGATCCGCGCACAAACCGGCGTGAAATTCCCGGCAGATGACGTCTCTGTACAGCTACCGGCGTAAAGGTGTGTAAAAGCGGGGTAGCAGCATGTTGACGGATTGTAGCATTCGTAATATTTTGTTACCCGCAAAGGGGAGTAACTTCATTGTCGGTTAATCGTCATTACGGTGTGAAAGCACCCGGTTACCGAGCAACGTTCAAAACGTTGTAAGTGAGACCTTGCCGGAAGGCGAGATCCCTGTTGCAAGCATTAGCGGCTGGCGTCTTCCGACGTTGGCCGTTTTTGTTTTTATAGGAATAATTTTATGAATAGTGTCGGCACTCCATTACTGTGGGGCGGTTTTGCCGTCGTGGTCGTCATCATGCTGGCTATCGACCTCCTTCTTCAGGGACGTAAAGGCTCGCACACCATGTCCATGAAGCAGGCGGCCGTCTGGTCCCTGGTCTGGGTTTCGCTTTCGCTGCTGTTTAACGCAGCATTCTGGTGGTATCTCACCGGGACATCTGGCCGCGAAGTGGCAGACACACAAGCCCTCGCCTTCCTCACCGGTTATCTGATTGAAAAAGCGCTGGCGGTGGATAACGTCTTCGTCTGGCTGATGCTGTTCAGCTACTTCGCTGTTCCTGCTGCATTGCAGCGCCGCGTGCTGGTCTACGGCGTGCTGGGCGCGATTGTACTGCGTACCATTATGATCTTCGCGGGCAGCTGGTTGATTTCCCAGTTCGAATGGCTGCTGTATGTGTTCGGCGCGTTCTTGCTGTTCACCGGTATCAAAATGGCGCTGGCGAAAGAAGATGAAGGCGGCATTGGCGATAAACCGCTGGTGCGTTGGATTCGCAGCCACCTGCGTATGACGGATAAAATTGAAGGCGAGCACTTCTTTATTCGTAAGAACGGTATTTTGTTCGCAACGCCATTGCTGCTGGTGCTGATTCTGGTTGAACTGAGCGACGTGATTTTCGCGGTCGATAGTATTCCGGCAATCTTCGCGGTAACGACCGACCCGTTCATTGTGCTGACGTCGAACTTGTTTGCCATCCTCGGCTTGCGTGCGATGTACTTCTTATTGGCTGGCGTGGCTGAACGCTTCTCCATGCTTAAGTACGGCCTGTCGATTATCCTGGTGTTCATCGGCGTGAAGATGATGATTGTCGATTTCTACCACATCCCAATCGCGATTTCGCTTGGCGTGGTGGGCGGTATTCTGGCGTTGACGTTAATTATTAACGCTATTGTGAACTACCGTAACGATCAGAAAAGACTGGCGAAATAATATTTTTTGTCGGATGACGCTATCGCTTATCCGACCTACGAAAAGCTTCATGACCCTGCCCTGGTGGCAGGGTTTTTCTTTTTATAGCATCCGCTGTGAGAAATGTTGCTAATGTCACGAATTTGTTAATTATTAGTTATAAAACCTAGCCTGCGTCGAAATAATCAGTGATTACTACTTACTACCCCGCGACATTTCCTTATACTCGACCAGGCAAACACATTTCTTTACATCCGGTCAGAAAAGTACCTCAGAGTACCGACACAGGATGGGACGACATACAACACAGGAAGGTTATTCATGGCTACACAATCTCCGGGTATTCTTAAACGCCTGGCACAAGGCAGTCTGGTAAAACAGATTCTCGTCGGTCTGGTGCTGGGTATCGCACTGGCGGCAATTTCAAAACCTGCGGCTATTGCTGTCGGCTTGCTCGGAACACTGTTCGTCGGCGCACTGAAGGCTGTCGCACCGGTGCTGGTTCTGATGCTGGTGATGGCGTCAATCGCCAACCATAAGCACGGCCAGAAAACTAGCATCCGTCCGATTCTGGTGCTCTATCTTCTGGGAACATTCACCGCCGCGCTAACCGCCGTGGTCGTGAGTTTCGTGTTCCCTTCTACCTTGCATCTGGTGACTGGCGCGACAGATATCACGCCACCGTCAGGCATTGTTGAGGTTCTGCGCGGCCTGTTGTTGAGCATGGTTTCCAACCCAATTGATGCTCTGCTGAAAGCCAACTACATCGGGATTCTGGTGTGGGCTGTAGGTTTGGGCTTCGCGCTACGTCACGGCAATGAAAGCACCAAAAACCTGATTAACGATGTTTCCGATGCGGTGACGTTCATCGTGAGAGTGGTGATTCGCTTTGCCCCAATCGGTATCTTCGGCCTGGTGGCATCAACACTTGCAACGACAGGCTTCGAAACGCTGTGGAGCTATGCGCAACTGCTGCTGGTGCTGGTTGGCTGTATGTTCGGCGTGGCGCTGATCATCAACCCACTACTGGTGTTCATCAAAATTCGGCGCAACCCGTACCCACTGGTGTTCGCTTGCCTGCGTGAGAGTGGCGTAACCGCCTTCTTCACACGTAGTTCTGCGGCCAACATTCCCGTGAACATGGCGCTGTGCGAGAAGCTGAATCTGGACCGTGATACCTATTCTGTATCCATCCCGTTAGGCGCAACCATCAACATGGCGGGCGCAGCAATCACCATTACCGTTCTGACTCTGGCGGCGGTGAATACTCTGGGCGTGCCGGTGGATTTACCAACCGCACTTCTGCTGAGCGTTGTGGCTTCATTGTGTGCTTGCGGAGCGTCTGGTGTGGCGGGGGGTTCTTTACTGCTGATCCCACTGGCATGCGGCATGTTCGGTATTCCGAATGAGATTGCCATGCAGGTGGTTGCCGTCGGCTTTATCATCGGCGTGTTGCAGGACTCTTGCGAAACCGCACTGAACTCCTCCACCGACGTGCTGTTTACCGCAGCGGCTTGCCAGGCTGAAGATGCACGCCTGGCGGACAATAATCCGTTACGCGGTTAATGCTTAAAGCTCCCTGTCTTGCGAGGCAGGGAGTTATCCCTCTTGTTGCTGCACTTCTTTTTCGACTTTAAACGGATCAATTCCTCGCCTCTGCATACGCCAGAAACGAATAATATTCAGGCCGTTCATCACCAGAAAACTCCCTTCGATTAACGTTCCGCCAATCGAGCCAAGCCAGAAGTTATGCGTTACCCAGCAAGCGGTAGAGCACCACATCACGCAGCGAGTGGTCAGCCCTTTGCAACGGAATAATGCCCAGGTACTGGCGACGGTGCCGAATATCGGCAGCAATTCCATGGCGTGGTTAAATTTAGATAGTCCCAACCCAAGCGTCAGCGCGATAAAAATCCCCATCACCCACAGACTACGAGTGCGCAGGGAAATTACGGTTCGGATTGCGTTAAGTTCCGCGCTCATGCCCGCCGGGCTTGCGCCCATCAAGAAGAAATGAATACCGATAATGGCGCTGTAACCCGCCAACTGTAACTTGAAGCGCCGTTCATCACGGTTAACGAACGTGGTAATACCAACCACAAAGGCGAGAACCCCGACGCCCTGGGCAACCCAATACGCGGTCATGACAAATCCTTGTGAGTAAACATGAGGCGAAAAAAAACGGCATTCCAAATATCAAAATGCCGTTTCATGTTAGCACCTGCTTAACGCTTTACAACGTGACGCCGCTCTTAAAGATAGCCAACTCGCGGAAATCATTACGTTCGTTACAGGTTTTCTTGCCGTTAGCGATATCAACAATGGTGTCGATAAACTCAGTCAGCAAGGTGTTCATGTCACTGCCATGCAACAGTTTGCCTGCATCAAAATCGATCCAGTGTGGCTTTTTAGTGGCCAGTTCACTGTTGGTTGCGATTTTAACCGTTGGCACAAAACCGCCGTACGGTGTACCGCGCCCGGTACTGAACAGCACCATGTGGCAACCTGCGCCAGCCAATGCACTGGTGGCAACTGCATCGTTACCAGGTGCACTTAACAAGTTCAGGCCAGGCGTTTTCAGGCGCTCGCCATAACGCAGGACATCAACCACTTCGCTCTCACCGGCTTTTTGCGTACAGCCGAGGGATTTTTCTTCGAGCGTCGTGATACCGCCAGCTTTGTTCCCTGGTGATGGATTCTCGTAGATCGGCTGGTTGTGTTCGATGAAGTATTGTTTGAAATCGTTCACCATGGTGACGGTTTTTTCAAACGTCGCTTCATCGCGACAGTGGCTCATCAGAATGCGTTCAGCGCCAAACATTTCCGGGACTTCTGTCAGCACAGTCGTGCCGCCATTAGCCACCATGTAGTCGGAGAAACGGCCAAGCATTGGGTTCGCCGTAATGCCGGACAAACCGTCTGAACCGCCGCATTCCAGGCCGAACTTCAGCTCGCTGATTTTGCCTGGTTCACGCTTGTCGTTACGCATGACTTCGTACAGGGCTTGCAGTTGCTCAAGCCCGGCTTCAACTTCGTCATCCTGCTGCTGGCAAACCATAAACTTCACGCGGGACTCATCGAACTCACCCAGCGTTTCACGGAAGGCGCTCACCTGGTTGTTTTCACAACCCAGGCCAATCACCAGCACCGCACCCGCATTCGGGTGATGCACCATGTTTTGCAGCATGGTGCGGGTGTTAATGTGATCTTCACCCAGCTGTGAACAACCAAACGGATGACTGAACAGGAACACACCGTCGATATCTTCGGCATCGTTGTTCTGTTTCAGGAAACGGTTCTGGATCTGACGCGCGATACCGTTAACACAGCCTACGGTCGGCAGGATCCACAACTCGTTACGCACACCCACATTGCCGTTTTCACGGCGGTAAACGCTCACTTCGCGGTCTGCCGCCTGGCTTGCAAGAGACTGGAAATCAGGTTGATAGCTATACTCATCCAAATCGTTCAGATTAGTACGCGCGTTGTGTGAGTGAATGTGCTCCCCGGCTTCGATCTTCGCCAAAGCATGGCCAATCGGTAAACCGTATTTAACAACGTTCTCACCTTGCGCAATGGTAACCAGCGCAAATTTATGGCCGCGAAGCACCGGCTGGCGCAGAGTTACCTCTGCACCTTCTACGGTAACGACTTCACTTTCGGCCAGGTCCACTAACGCAACAGCGACGTTATCTTGCGTATGGATCTTGATGTATTGCATATCAACCTCAAAGCCTGATTAGTTCAGTTCAATGCCAAAGTAGTCTCGGGCGTTGTTAAAGCAGATGTTTTCTACCATGCTGCCCAGCAGTTTGATGTCTGCTGGCGCTTCGCCCGCTTCCACCCAACGGCCAATCATCTGGCACAGAATGCGACGGAAGTATTCGTGGCGGGTGTATGACAGGAAGCTACGGCTGTCAGTCAGCATGCCCACAAAGCGGCTTAACAGACCCAGTTGCGCGAGCTGCGTCATTTGACGCTCCATGCCATCTTTCTGGTCGTTGAACCACCAACCGGAACCAAACTGCATTTTTCCAGGCATACCTTCGCCCTGGAAGTTGCCAATCATGGTGCCCAACACTTCGTTATCGCGTGGGTTCAGGCAATACAGAATTGTTTTTGGCAGTTCGTTGTTTTCATTTTGCTTGCTGAGCAGGCGAGATAGTTCTTCAGCCATTGGACGGTCGTTGATGGAGTCAAAGCCCACATCAGGCCCCAGCAGTTTGAACTGACGCAGGTTGTTGTTACGCAGCGCACCGATGTGGTACTGCTGAACCCAGCCGCGACGGGTGTATTCAGCCGCCAGCCAAACCAGAACCGCAGTTTTGAACTGTGCAGTTTCGTGGTCAGTTGGAGTCGCACCGGAAAGACGACGCGCCAGGATACCATCCAGAGTCGCTTCGTCTGCTTCTGCAAACAAAACAACGTCTAATGCGTGGTCGGATACTTTACAGCCGTGTGCTGCGAAGTGGTCCAGACGCTTGCTCAGTGCAGTTTGCAGGTCGCTGAAACGACGGATGTCGGTATCAGAAACTTCAGCCAGTTTGCCCATGTATTCAACGAAAGTGCCTTGCTCGATGTTGAACGCTTTGTCCGGGCGCCAGCTTGGCAGCACTTTGGTTTCAAACGCGTCGAGCGCGATTTGGCGATGGAAACGCAGGTCGTCGATTGGATCATCCGTTGTACCGACCATTTTCACGTTCATCTGCTTCATGATGCCACGCGCAGAGAAGCTGTCCTGAGTCAGCAACTCGTTACATTCGTTCCAGATTTCATCGGCAGTAGTTGGGGAAAGCAGTTTGCCAGTGATGCCGAAAGGACGACGCAGTTCGAGGTGAGTCCAATGGTAGAGCGGGTTACCGATAGTGTGCGGAACAGTCGCAGCCCAGGCATCGAATTTCTCACGGTCAGACGCATCGCCAGTACACAGACGCTCTTCCACACCGTTTGCACGCATGCCGCGCCACTTGTAGTGATCGCCTTTTAACCAGATGTCATACAGGTTTTTAAAACGATAATCTTCAGCAACCTGCTGTGGTGGCAAGTGGCAGTGATAGTCAAAGATTGGCTGATCGGCTGCAAACTCATGGTACAAACGGCGAGCGAATTCGGTATCAAGGAGAAAATCTTCAGTCATAAACTGGGCCATTGTAGGGTTCCTCTGTTCATAGCAGTTCGATGCTTGCGCATAATGCAAATAAAGTTATCACACCAATTTCTTGAGGCCGAGTGGATTTTTGAGGTGCACGTCACAAAAACCATACTTTTATTGTTAATATAGTGTTTAAAAAGAACCCTTATCCCGCGCCAGTTCTGGCCCGAAAGCCCCTACCCCCTAAGAGTGAGCTGATCGACACTTTTGTGATATCACTCAACTTTTGAAGCTGTATGACAAGTTATCTTTCCTGCCGTCGCAATACACATGTAATGGATTTACTTCAGACGCTGATATCAATAACAGCGCATCACGGTACGGAAACCGGAATTGCCACTGGCAGTTTTTTACATGGCAAGGTACGGGTCGTACCGGGTGATACCCCCGGATATGAACCCTCTAACGAACAAACGCTCTGGCAGCAGTGCCGGACGTACGACCACATGATATGTGGTTGTTTATAGACGGGATGAGATTCCAAATGGGAAAGATTAAAGGCTTGCGCTGGTACATGATAGCTCTGGTAACTATGGGTACCATACTGGGTTATCTGACACGTAATACTATTGCTGCTGCTGCACCAACATTGATGCAAGAGCTGCATATCTCTACTCAGCAATATTCCTACATTATCGCTGCTTACTCTGCTTGCTACACCATTATGCAGCCTGTTGCGGGTTATGCGCTTGACGTGTTGGGTACAAAAGTCGGTTACGCTTTCTTTGCTGTCGCATGGGCAATCTTCTGCGGTGCAACTGCACTAGCAGGGAGCTGGGGCGGTCTGGCTATCGCTCGTGGCGCGGTCGGTGCTGCTGAAGCAGCGATGATTCCTGCGGGCCTGAAAGCCAGTAGCGAATGGTTCCCGGCTAAAGAGCGTTCTATCGCCGTAGGTTACTTCAACGTGGGTTCCTCTATCGGCGGTATGATTGCTCCTCCATTAGTGGTCTGGGCGATTGTGATGCACAGCTGGCAGATGGCATTCATCATCTCTGGTGTCCTGAGCTTTGCATGGGCAATGTGCTGGTTGATTTTCTATAAACACCCACGCGACCAGAAACGTCTTTCCGAAGAAGAACGTGAATACATCATTGGCGGTCAGGAAGCTCATCACCAGACCAACAACAGCAAAAAAATGAGCGCATGGAAAATCCTGCAGAACCGTCAGTTCTGGGGTATCGCCCTGCCACGTTTCCTGGCAGAACCAGCGTGGGGGACTTTCAACGCCTGGATCCCATTGTTCATGTTTAAAGCTTACGGCTTCGACCTGAAACACATTGCGATGTTTGCCTGGATGCCAATGCTGTTTGCTGACCTGGGTTGTATCGTAGGCGGCTACCTGCCACCGCTGTTCCAGCGTGTGTTCGGCGTAAACCTGATTGTGTCTCGTAAACTGGTTGTGACCATGGGTGCGATTCTGATGATTGCTCCAGGGACTATCGGCCTGTTCACCAGCCCGTACGTTGCAATCGCCCTGCTGTGCGTGGGTGGCTTTGCTCACCAGTCACTGTCTGGCGCACTGATCACTCTGTCTTCTGACGTGTTTGGTCGTAACGAAGTGGCAACCGCAAACGGTCTGACCGGCATGGCGGCCTGGACTGCGAGCACCCTGTTTGCACTAGTTGTTGGCGCACTGGCTGATACCCTTGGCTTCAGCCCACTGTTTGCCGCGCTGGCCGTGTTCGATATCCTCGGTGCTATCGTTATCTGGACCGTGCTGCAAAACAAACCCATCAGCGAGTTGAACGACTCGCAGAAGCCGAAACAAGCGTTAGCGTAATCGGACTCGCAATTTATATACAAAAGCCGCCGCTCTGGCGGCTTTTCTGTCTGCGCAATGTAGAGCCTAACTTTGAAAAGTGGTATAACAAATAGGGTTACCCGCAGGACTTTTCCCGGAGCTACAGATGGAAGTTATGGAACCACGTCGTCTTTATCAGCAATTGGCCGCTGAACTTAAACAACGCATCGAAAACGGTGTTTATCTCGTTGGGGAAAAACTCCCGGCAGAGCGTTTTATTGCTGAAGAGAAGAACGTGAGCCGCACTGTGGTTCGTGAAGCGATTATCATGCTGGAAGTGGAAGGTTACGTCGAAGTCCGCAAAGGCTCTGGCATTCACGTGATGTCAAACCAGGCTAAATACACCAACCTTCCTGATGAACAGTTTGAATTCGCAAGTTTTGGGCCTTTTGAGTTGCTGCAAGCGCGTCAGTTAATCGAAAGCAATATTGCAGAATTTGCCGCCACCCAGGTCACGAAACAAGATATCGTGAAGCTCATGGAAATTCAGGAAATGGCGCGTAATGAGCACAATTTCCAGGATTCAGAGTGGGACCTTCATTTCCACACACAAGTGGCTTTAGCGTCGCAAAATAGCGCCCTGGCCGCTATCGTTGAGAAAATGTGGAGCCAGCGAATTCATAACCCGTACTGGAAAAAACTTCACGAGCACATTGATAAGCGCACCGCAGATAACTGGTGTGACGATCATGACCAAATTCTTAAAGCGCTGATTCGTAAAGACCCTCATGCCGCTAAACTGGCAATGTGGCAGCATCTTGAAAACACCAAACAGATGCTGTTTGACGCAACCAGCGACGATTTCGAATTCAATGCTGACCGTTATTTATTTGCAGATAATCCTGTCATTCATCTCGATACTGCAGCAAACGGTCAAAAATAGTCATTTTCCCGCGCGAGGGTAAGCAAACCAACCAATAGTGTCAGCGTTTGTAAATACCCTCGCCAGCCCCTCTGCGAGTCATCAAAATCAATCCTCAACAAAGCACAAATACTGTGACGCATGAGCCCGAGCTTTGTTACAATTAGATGCAATTTCATTGTCGGTGTAAGCTTTGCCTTTCACCAGTCTGGTCGTATTCACACGGAGTGGTGCCACGAGCAGGCGATTAATAATGGAATGCATATCGGCAACTACACAAGAAACACAACAAAAAAGCCGAGTTCAGCCAGGCTGACTTTGATCAGCGGTCTTAACCGATGTGCCAGGAACACTGAATGGAACTTTTGACGCAACTACTGAATGCTCTGTGGAGCCAGGATTTTGAAACGCTCGCCAATCCAGGAATGATTGGCATGCTTTACTTCGTTTTATTCATGATTTTATTCCTTGAAAACGGCCTGTTACCGGCAGCTTTCCTGCCTGGTGATAGCTTACTGGTCCTGGTTGGCGTGCTGATTGCCAAAGGAGCAATGGGTTTTCCGGAAACTGTTTTACTGTTAACAACCGCAGCGAGTCTCGGTTGCTGGCTCAGTTATATTCAAGGGCGCTGGCTTGGGAATACGCGAATCGTACAAAACTGGCTTTCGCACCTCCCCGCTCACTATCACCAGCGTGCACACAACCTGTTCCATAAACATGGCCTGTCCGCATTACTGATTGGTCGTTTCATTGCATTTGTTCGCACCCTGTTACCGACTATTGCGGGTTTATCGGGTCTGAATAATGCGCGCTTCCAGTTTTTTAACTGGATGAGTGGCCTGTTATGGGTACTGATCCTCACCACGCTGGGATATCTGCTCGGAAAGACGCCGGTATTCCTGAAATATGAAGATGCATTGATGTCCTGCCTGATGCTGTTGCCAGTGGTGTTACTGGTCATTGGCCTGTTCGGTTCGTTGATTGTGCTCTGGCGTAAAAAATACGGTAACCGCAGTTAGAGAGGGATGACGATGAATACACGCTTTTTTCGTGGCTTTCGGGCCACGATGTTAGTCAGTGCCATTGCGCTGGGTGCCTTGCTTATCTGGTCTGGCATGCAACGCTCTGAATCTACACTTGAAATACGCTCAAGCCAGCAGGGTATCAGCATGCCTGATGGCTTTTTTGTCTGGCATCACCTGGATGCCAACGGTATTCGCTTTAAAAGCATTACCCCTGAAAACAATTCTTTATTGATCAAATTTGATTCAAGCGCGCAAAGTGAAGCCGCCAAAGCCGTGTTGTACAAGACACTGCCGCATGGCTATGTCATCGCTCAACAAGAAGAAGCTGACAGCGCCAGTGCCTGGCTTACTCGCGTCCTGAATGAAAACATCCGCATTGGTTAGCCCTTTCCTGAAATCCTAATTTGTTAACAGGAATTGGGTTTTTACTCAGTTTCTGACTATGCTTGTTTTGACTTAAATCGCTACAAATCATCATTTTCGTCTGATTTCTGGATCTTTGTGTGCTTTACCTTGCGGCTAAACGTACATTCACAATGGAAGGTTTTTTATCATGAACACTCGTACCGTATTGGCTATCGCCTTGTTATCTCTGACATCTGCCGCGCAAGCTAGCTCGCTGTGCAGTGAAAAAGAACAAGATATCCAGCGAGAAATTGGCTATGCGGAGAAACACCAGAACCAGAGTCGTGTTGATGGGCTTAATAAAGCGTTGAAAGAAGTCCGCGCCAATTGCACAGACAGCAGTTTACGTGCAGCGCATCAGAAAAAAATCACCGAACAAAAAGCCGAAATCACCGAGCGTAAAGCCGACCTGAACGAAGCGCGCGCGAAAGGCGACGCGGATAAAATTTCAAAGCGGGAGCAAAAACTGGCCGAAGCTGAACATGAGCTGAAGACCTTGCAGGCCCGTGATTACTAAGCATTCCAACTGAGAAGACTTAATAAAAAACCAGGAGAGAACTATGTCTAAAGATACTACTTCAGAACATTTGCGCGCTGAGTTGAAATCCCTGGCAGATACCCTTGAAGAGGTGCTAAGTGCCTCAACGGATAAGTCGAAGTCCGAACTCGAAAAATTGCGTGGCAAAGCGGAAAAAGCCCTGAAAGAAAGCCGTGTGCGCCTGGGTGATACTGGTGATGTGATTGCCAAACAAACCCGAGAAGCTGCGGCAAAAGCTGACGATTACGTTCGTGAAAATCCATGGACTGGCGTTGGCATTGGGGCGGCGATTGGCGTCGTGCTCGGTGTCCTACTGACACGCCGTTAATTATGCCTGAATCCCATCAACCTCAAGGGCCGGGAAAAGGCGTCCTCGGAATCGGTCAGCGCCTCGTCACCATCATCGTTGGGATGGTGGAGACGCGCGTGCGACTTGCCGTTGTCGAACTGGAAGAGGAGAAAGCGCATCTCGTCCAGTTGCTGCTAATGCTTGGGTTAACCATGCTATTTGCCGCATTTGGCTTAATGAGTCTGGTGGTGTTGGTTTTCTGGGCGGTCGAACCGCAATATCGTCTGAATGCCATGATTGCGACAACCGTCGTATTGCTGGCATTAGCCTTTATTGGCGGGATCTGGACGCTCCATAAATCGCGCCAGTCCACGCTCCTACGCCATACCCGACGCGAGCTAGAAAACGACCGCGCATTGCTGGAAGATGACAAGCCATGAGTGACCGCAAGCTGAATAGACGCAAAGCATTTTTACTCAGCCAAATTCAACAACAGCGGCTGGATTTAAGTGCGGGTAAACGCGACTGGCTTGAAGCGACAGGCTCGTATGACCGGGGCTGGCTCACATTTATGAGCCTGCGCAGTTATGCGTTGATTGCCAGCAGCGTGATGGCTATCTGGACAGTGAAGCATCCCAGCTTCTTTATGCGCTGGGCCAGACGCGGATTTGGTGCCTGGAGCGCATGGCGCCTGGTTCGCAACACTATCCAGCAGCAAACGCATTAATCTAAAACGCCGCCTTTTCAGGCGGCGTTTTTATTAATCAGTAATATTGAAGAACATCGACAGAATTCCTTGCTAACAATCCCTTAACGCCCCGCTTATTATTCCCCACATCAAACGCAGTCACCGGTAACTACCGGAAATTGCAAAGACAAACATCCCTGGGCTGATAGCACCCACAAGAGATTCGCTGGAGAGTAAAATGAAAAAATTAGATGATGCAGGTGTACTGTTAGCTCGTGTCCTGATGCCGATTCTGTTCATCGTTGCAGGCTGGGGCAAAATTAATGGTTATGCCGGCACTCAACAATATATGGAAGCGATGGGCGTTCCGGGGTTCTTACTGCCACTGACCATTCTGCTTGAGTTTGGCGGCGGCCTGGCGATTCTGTTCGGTTTCTTTACTCGTACTACAGCGATTATTACCGCGGTATTCACGATTCTGACAGCATTCTTGTTCCACGGTGATTTCAGCCAGGGCATGAACTCAACCATGTTTATGAAGAACTTCACCATTGCCGGTGGTTATCTGTTGCTGGCAATCTTCGGACCGGGTGCATACAGCATCGACCGCCTGCTGAAGAAAAACTGGTAAGGCTCTATACTTAGTTTCACTAAAAGCGAAGGTTAATCCCTTCGCTTTTTTGTTTTTAACGTCTACGAAGAGGAATGAAAACATGGGACAGCTAATTGACGGCGTCTGGCACGATGTCTGGTATGACACCAAATCGACCGGTGGCAGCTTCAAACGTTCGGAGTCAGCATTTCGTAACTGGCTGACCGCAGATGGTGAGCCGGGCCCGAGCGGTAAAGGTGGTTTTTCCGCTGAGAAAGACCGCTACCATCTGTATGTTTCCCTCGCCTGCCCCTGGGCGCACCGCACGTTAATCATGCGCGCCTTGAAAGGCCTCGAGTCTTTCATTTCTGTATCCGTGGTTAACCCGCTAATGCTGCAAGATGGCTGGACGTTTGACGACGATTTCCCGAATGCCACCGGCGATGGCTTGTATCAGCACGAATATCTTTATCAGCTTTATCTGCAAGCCGACCCCGATTACACCGGGCGCGTCACCGTTCCCGTTTTATGGGATAAGAAAACGCAGACGATTGTCAGCAACGAATCCGCTGAAATCATCCGTATGCTAAATACTGCATTTGATGCCAAAGGCGCTCGCGCCGGGGATTACTACCCAACGGCATTACGCGGCAAGATTGACGAGCTGAATGGCTGGATTTACGACACCATCAATAACGGTGTGTATAAAGCAGGTTTTGCCACTTCGCAAGAAGCCTACGACGAAGCCGTGACCAAAGTGTTTGAATCCCTGGCGCGCGTCGAGCAAATCCTCGGTCAGCATCGTTATTTAACGGGCAACCAGCTCACAGAGGCCGATATTCGCCTGTGGACAACACTGGTGCGTTTCGACCCGGTCTATGTCACACATTTTAAATGCGACAAACACCGCATTAGCGATTACCTGAATATCTACGGGTTCCTGCGCGATATTTATCAGATGCCTGGCATTGCGGAGACCGTCGATTTCGCACATATCCGTAACCATTATTATCGCAGCCACAAAACCATTAACCCAACCGGCATTATTTCTATCGGGCCTGCTCAGGATTTAAATGAGCCACACGGGCGCGACGAGCGGTTTAACCAGGGTTGATAAAATTCACCCAAGCTATGATTTACGTAAAATCCATTCACGGCTATTCTTGAATTAGATCGCTTACAGATCAAGTAATTGATTACTTTTAAGGCAGGCTAAAAATGGATTGGTATTTCAAAGTATTAAGAAATTATGTTGGCTTCAGTGGACGTGCGCGCCGTAAAGAGTTCTGGATGTTCATCCTCGTCAACCTTGTGCTGACTGGCGTATTGAGCATTCTGGACAAAATGTTAGGGCTGCGGATTGCGAAAGATGAAGGTCTGCTCACGACCATTTATGGTGTGCTGATATTCCTGCCTTACTGGGCCGTGCAGTTCCGCCGCCTGCACGATACCGATCGTTCAGCATGGTGGCTGTTGTTGCTGTTAATCCCGATTGTCGGCTGGCTGATTATTCTGGCGTTTAACTGCCAGAACGGCACGCCGGGTGAGAATCGCTTTGGTTCCGACCCGAAAGCATTAGATACCCGGCTCGTTAGCGAATAATACTTTTCCCCTCACCCCACCCCTCTCCCTGAGGGAGAGGGAATTGTCCGGTTTTCCCCCTCTCCCTCAGGGAGAGGGCCGGGGTGAGGGCATACCCACTACTTCAATAATTTTGGAATTTCACGCAAGCACCAGGCTTTCGCCTCACCCATACTATCGCGTCGCCACGCCATAATAATGTCAATTTCATTGGTATATTCAGGACTCACCACGCGCAAACGTCCCTCGGCAATATCCTGCTCCACCAGAGGATAAGGCATCGTCGCCACACCCAAACCTGCCAGCAGCGCCTGGCGTTTATCTTCCATGCTGCTCACCGTCAGGCGCGGCTGTTTATCCAGCAACTGCACCGTGATGACCGGGCGTTCACGCGCCGTATCCGCGACCGCAATACCGCGATATTTCACACGTGTGACTTCCGAAAGTGGCTCCGGCTCGTTGTGGATCGGGTGATCAGGTGCCGCGACATACACGCTCAATATTTTGTACAACTTGCGCGAGTTAATTTCTGACGACGAACGAAAATGCATATCCGGCGCAATCACGATATCCGCACGCCCTTGCTCTAAACGCTCCCACGAACCTGCCAGCACTTCTGTAATAATCGAAAGCTGCGTGTCGGCTTTGTCGGCTAGCTTTTCTACTAACGGATACAGTTTCGCCGTAGGCACCAGCGCCTCGGTCACAATGGTGAGATGCGTTTCCCAACCGCGCGCCAGCGCTTCCGCATCGGTAGTGAGTTTTTCAGCCGCTTCGAGCAAAACTCGCCCGCGTTCGAGCAACATGCGCCCGACGTTAGTAAATTTGGTGCGATGGCCTGAACGGTCAAACAGTACGACATCCAGCTCTTCTTCCAGTTTCTGCATGGTGTAACTCAGTGCCGACGGCACGCGCCCCAGCTCATCAGCGGCTGCGGCAAAACTTCCGCGTCGGTCAATGGCATCCATGACCCGCAATGCTTCCAGCGTCAATGCTCTCTCTTTAGCCATCTCGTTCTCATTCAGGAAATTTGAACATACCAAGCAGATTAACTGGCTAACAATGAAGCGTCCAGAGTTTTACCATGGTCATAGTGTAAAAAGAGGTCAAAAAATTATGATTACGCCAAGAACTGCCAAACAATGTGGGAAAGCGGACTATGGATGGCTGCAAGCCCGCTATACGTTTTCCTTCGGTCACTATTTCGACCCGAAATTGCTGGGCTATGCTTCATTGCGCGTTCTCAACCAGGAAGTGTTAGCGCCCGGCGCATCGTTCCAGCCGCGTACCTATCCAAAGGTCGATATTCTTAATCTGATTCTCGAAGGTGAAGCGGAATATCGCGACAGCGAAGGCAACCACGTTCAGGCCAAAGCGGGTGAAGCCTTACTGCTTTCGACTCAACCGGGGCTGAGTTACAGCGAGCATAACCTCAGCAAAGAGCAATCTCTCACGCGCATGCAGCTGTGGTTAGATGCCTGCCCGGAGCGCGAAAACCCGCTGGTACAAAAACTCACGCTTTCAGATGGGCCGCAGCAATTACTGGCCTCACCTGATGGACGCAATGACAGCCTGCAACTGCGCCAGCAAGTGTGGATTCACCAGATTGAACTGGAAAAAGGTCAGCAGTTGAGTTTCCAGTTACATGGGCCACGCGCTTATTTGCAGTCGATTCACGGAACCGTTCACGCGGTCACCGCCACCGAGGAAAAAGAAGGGCTGACCTGTGGCGATGGTGCTTTTATCCGTGACGAGGCTAACATTACGCTGGTTGCAGATACCCCATTGCGAGCATTACTGATAGATTTACCGGTCTGACCAGTATCAGGAATGGACCAACAGGAGTTATCCGTGAGCAAGAAATCATCGACGAAGAAAACGACCAAAAAAGCAGTGTCAGCGGTTGTGGTTGCGACAACAACCGCTGATGTCGAGCTGAGTTACGACGAGATGCTCAACGAACTGGAAGCGATTGTTGTCGAAGCAGATGTACGGCTGGCGGAAGAAGAAGCCAGCCTCTGAATTACGCGACCTTATTCGCCATTATCGCAATGATCTGACGATCGGTGTGCTGCATCGCCTGGCTTGCCAGGGCACAAAGATTACGGATCGACTGCTCCACATCGTGAGCAACGATCCCTTCATTTCCGCTGACCGACGTATTATCGAGCGCCATCAGCACCGCTTTCCATGCCGAAGCGGCGCTGGTAGACACTTTCATCGCGCAACTGTTTGAAGCACCATCACAAATCATCCCGCTAACATCACCAATCATATTGCTGATAGCCATTGAGATACTCTTGTAGCTGCCGTCGATTAACCAGGTGATCCCTGCCGCCGCCCCCATTGCTGCGGTAGTTGCCGCGCATAACGCAGAGAGTGACGGCAACTGATGGTGAATATAAATCGCCGTCAGATGCGACAGTATCAGCGCCCGCGCCAGTTTTTCACTGTCACAGGCGAGATGTTCAGCCACGACAACCACCGGCATTGTTGCGGCGATACCCTGATTGCCAGATCCTGAGTTGCTCATTGCCGGAAGACACGCGCCTCCCATACGCGCATCAGAAGCGGCGGCAGTGCGAATCATAATATCGCTCAACAGATCCTTTGCCATCAGGCCACGATCCAGCTGGCGCTGTAACGTCGAACCGATATGCAAACCGTACTGCGCCCGCAAACCTTCACGGGAAAGCTCGTTATTCAACAAGGCCGCATCGAGAATAAAACCAATCTCATCAAAGGGGACACACTGCGCAAACTCAACAATCTGCTCAAGACTTACCTTTTCCATAGAGCAGGTTTGCGCCTTCCCTTCTACCTGGCAATCTTCAGCGGCATCAAACAGCACATCACCGTCTTTCTCGATTCTGATGACTCGCGTGTGTTCGCCCGCGATGACCACCGTTGCCGACTCTTTGGCGGTAAATACCGTCACACAGGTATATAAAATCTCATCGCACGGTTGTTGAATGCTGACCTTCACATCACCACGCGCCAACAGTAACTTCGCGGCGGCAATCGCCTCAACCGGCGCGCCTTTGAGCACTTCCAGTCCCGCAAGCGGGTCGCCCCCGAGCGCACCCACCGCGGCAGCGATAGGCAGGCCGACCATCCCGGTTCCCGGAACGGTAACACCCATACCATTTTTCATTAGATTCGGTGAAACGCGAGCCTCGATGCGTATCACTGGCCCCGCGAGATGCGAGGCGGCCAATGCGCTTGCCAGCGCCAGCGAAATAGGTTCTGTGCAGCCCACTGCGGGCTTCACATTTTGTTTCACAGCAAGGATGAGTTCAGCCCATGCCGGGTTAATTGAAGAATTTGCCATTTTTTAGCCTTAACGCTTATATCCAGAAAACACACGCCTGCACTCAGGAGAATGCAAGGAATGGAGAAATACACAATAAGAGGCCAGTGATAACAATAATGACCAGTGAGACACCTTTATATTTATGCAATGCCGGGACTTTATAGACCAGCCACGCTGGAATTAAGCACCCAACCATGCCAAATATTGGGCTACAGATTGAGGTAAAACTTAATACCGGGGCATTCAGTACAATCGCACTCCACGCCAGTAATATGGCGAAAACCATAATTCCGCGCTGTACCCATTTCTCATTAATTTTTTCCGCAGGCATTTTACGACGCAGAATATTAATCACGATACCTTGGGTGGCTTCACGGAACCCGAGATAAACCCCAAAGAAGGCGGTCATAACAGCGAAGATATTTAATATCACGCTGACCACTGTGACCCATGCACCGGCATTTCCGTTAATAAACTGGGCGGCAATAGCCAACGCTGAAATATTTTGTTCATACGCTTTTACCGCTTCGTCATGCCCCATCGCCAGAGTGAAAGAGACGGCATAAAAGAACACGGTCACAAACAGAATACCGAAAGCGATATTCATCGCACGCAGCGCTTTAAAACGAGCCACTTCGCGTGATTTTTCTTTAGAACGGTACGAGATAACCATCGGGCTAAGCGTCTGGATAAACAGAATAGACGTCAGCGTAAAGGGCAGCGTAATAATCGCATTCTTCAGCAGCAAGCCCATGGGCGGCAGCGTGCCTGCGTTATACAAGTGCCACATCCCGACCATTGAAACACCCAGTGCGGCGACGACTAAAAGCTTGGTTAGCACCATGTATCTTGAAACTTTAAATAAGAGCTTTTCACCGCGCGATGAGATGGCGACCAGAATACAAATCAGCACCAGGCCGTAGAAGGGATTATCCGATAGCAGCCCTTCCGTGACGCCAAAGGTATGTAAATAAGAGGCGCTGTCATTAGTGATGGCCGTGGAGTAAACAAACATCCAGATAACCAGCATAATGAAGTAGAGTAAACCCAATAATACCCCCCAGTTTTTACCCAAATAACCGCTTATCACACTCGGGTAATCTTTACACTCCGGGGATTCCGCCAGCGTATTAATAAATAAACGCTGAAACAGATACATGGCTGGGTAGCCGACTATCGAGGAAAGAAGGAAAACCCATAATCCCATCAACCCAACCTGAACGGGTAAAAATACTATTCCCGCCCCAATTGCCATGCCAATACTCATAATAATCCAGCCGACATCAGTGCTGTCAAATTTGGTGGCGGCTTGCCATTCACTTTCCGTCATTCCTGCGCGATTCGATGCCGGAATATTAACGGCAGTAATGCTTCCTGTTTCCATAAAAATGCTCGCTTTAATGTGTAGGTTTTAATTGTGAGTGTTAATTACAGAGTGATTTTCCAGACCATTAAAAACCTGAGATGTGTTTTCTGGTCTTATTCGAATGTAAAAAGAATAGCGCGAGCGGAGGAGAAAAAATTTGCTACTCACTCTGCACATTCGGGATAAAAGAGTAAATAATTCTCCATTCAGAGAAATATCTTCAGTTTTGATTCACGTTTTGCATTTTGAGTAGGAAATAATTATCAAAGCTGTTTGAGTAATATCTTAATTTGTTGTTTTTAAAAGATTTTCTTTCAATTGTTTCCCTAAAGCGGAATTGATTCTCAACAAGGCAATGTGAGCTGACGCAACAAGCGAGGTTAATAGCCTGTGACATTAGACCAAATGTATTTTGATGCACTTCACACTCTGGCAGAGCTTTAGCACGAACCTCTGATTATTGTTTCAATAAGGTTAAGGTTGAGATTTTTTCACTGCTATTAAGACATTTCCATACAGTTAACGATCACGAGAGACGGTTAACGCAAGTTTCCCCGTTCTCAATCCCCAGTTGGTAGAGCGTAAATGGTGTGTGTTTTTCGATAAGTGTCGCCAGTTCAGGCGAATGGCTGGTGAGCCAGATTTGCGTGTAACGACTCGCTTCGGCAATCAGGCGAGCCAGCGCAGGCAGCATCTGCGGATGCAGGCTGTTTTCCGGCTCATTCAAGGCAATAAAACGTGGCGGACGCGGACTGAGTAATGCCACAGTCAGGCAGAGAAATCGCAGCGTGCCGTCAGAAAACTCAGCTGACTCCAGCGGGCGATTAATACCCTGCCGGTGCATCATCATCTGGAAACGCCCATTGCTGTTATCACAGAAAAACAGGCATTCCGGAAACGCCTCAGCCAACACCTCGAACAGCAATTCGCTATCGCCAATCTCAACGATGGTCTGGAAGGCCGCGGCCAGATTCAAACCGTCTCCAGACAAAACGGGCGAGCGATAACCCACCTGCGGCAAACGCAGACCCGCACCTTTAGTAATGTCGAATTCGTGATAAAAGCGCCAGTTGCGTAACGTTTCTCTAGCGCTGGAGACTTCCGGATAAAGATGCGGTTCGCCCAATTGACCAAATAACGATTCATTTTCGTAAAGCGTCGCTGCATGCGTCACTTTCTCGCCGTTGACATCGTTGAGAAAAACCGCCTGGTTGCGGCGATGCATAATGGATGACGAAGGGCGGCGACGAAAACCACTCAGCCAGATTTGCTCCTCTTTCACGATAGGATCGAGATCGAACATGGTCGGATACGGCAGTTTATCTGGGAATCCGACCTGCAATTCGTACTCGAAATCGTCGGTATCCACCGCAAGCGTCATCCGCCGAGGCGCGCTGGCATAGCCTTTGGCGCGGGAGCCTGCCCACATAACCTTCTGGATCCCACCCTCATCTGACAACCAGTGTGAAAGCTGCCCGGTTGCAGCACCGTGAATCAGGTGAATCGCCTTATAAATGTTGGATTTTCCGCAGCCATTCGGGCCGAAAACGACGTTCAGGCGACCGAGATCGATGGAGAGTTTGCGCACTGAGCGGTAATTGTCGATGTACAGGGACTTGATCATGGCGGTGTGGGATCCGGTGATGGCGAGAGTCGTATTATGGCAATTGTTTGCGCTCATCCCAACCCAAAAACAAAAACCCCGCCGAAGCGGGGTTATTGTTGAATGGTTGAAGCTGACCGATAAGCCGGGTTCTGTCGTGGACAGTCATTCATCTAGGCCAGCAATCGCTCACTGGCTCAAGCAGCCTACCCGGGTTCAGTACGGGCCGTACCTTGTGAACCCCTATTTGGCCTTGCTCCGGGTGGAGTTTACCGTGCCACGAACTGTTACCAGTCGCGCGGTGCGCTCTTACCGCACCCTTTCACCCTTACCTGATCCCGCTTGCGCGGGCCATCGGCGGTTTGCTCTCTGTTGCACTGGTCGTGGGTTTCCCCCCCAGGCGTTACCTGGCACCCTGCCCTATGGAGCCCGGACTTTCCTCCCCTCCGCCCGTCTCCCCCCGAAGGAGGACGACGACGAAGCGGCGACTGTCTGGTCAGCTTCGGCGCGGATTATAGAGGGTTTGCCCCCCCATGTCACGCATGCTTAACGAGTGATGTTCATCCCAATCTCAACGGTTGCTGCAATATCACGCGAGGCACGATAAATATTATCGAATGCATTTTTCAGCGCGTCTTCCAATGTGCCGATACTATTGAGCACGCTAAACACAGCATCAATGCCGTACTGATGAACAATAGCGACATCACTGGTCAGCGAACCGGCGATCCCAATCACCGGTTTGTGGTACTTTTTGGCGACCGCAGCCACGCCCACCGGGACTTTGCCACGAATGCTCTGGCTGTCCATGCGCCCTTCACCCGTCACCACCAGCGAACAGTCGTGAATATGCTCTTCAAGATGTAGTGCTTCGGTCACGATCTCTACGCCGCTGCGTAAATCTGCGCCGAGGAATGCCATTAATGCAGCGCCCATACCGCCTGCTGCTCCGGCACCTTCTGCATTTTTCACATCAACATGTAAGTCTTTTTTAATCACATCAGCAAAGTGAGCAAGGTTGGCGTCTAGCTCAACTATCATCGCTTCACTGGCCCCTTTTTGCGGCCCGAAAACGCGCGAAGCACCATTGTCGCCAATGAGTGGATTGGTGACATCACAGGCCACGTTGATCACACAATCCGCCAGCCGACCGTCGAGTCCTGACACATCAATGCTGTTTAAACTCATTAAACTGCCGCCGCCGTGGCTAATCTCTTTGCCTGTCGCGTCGCACAGTTTGGCCCCCAGCGCCTGCACCATGCCCGCGCCACCATCATTGGTCGCACTGCCGCCGATGCCAATAATAATGTTGCGCGCACCGTTATCCAGAGCGCGCAAAATCAGCTCTCCGGTTCCATGCGACGTGGTAATCAGAGGGTTGCGTTCCTCAATCGGCACCAGCGCTAAACCACTGGCTTCTGCCATTTCGATAAACGCGGTTTTACCGTCACCAGACATTCCCCAATAGGCGCTCACCGGCTCGCCCAACGGGCCAGTCACCGTTGTGGTAATTTTCCTGCCCTGCGTGGCACTGATCATGGCATCGACCGTACCTTCCCCGCCATCTGCAACCGGGACCGATATATATTCCGCATCAGGAAATATTTCGCGGAAACCTTTTTCAATGGCTTTAGCCACATCAACCGCGCAGAGGCTTTCTTTATAAGAGTCGGGTGCGATTACGATTTTCATAGTGTGTCCATGCCAAAAAAGTGCCGAGAAAATCGGGCACCAGAGGTGCCCATCTCTTTATTTGCTGACTTCTACTTTCGCCAGTTTTTCGTAGTAGCACGCGATTGCGCTGTGGTCATCGTTACCGTGGCCGTCTGCACGCAGCGCCTGCATCATTTCCATGACCGCCGCCGTCAGTGGCAGTTGCGCGCCCACGCCGTGGGAAGTATCCAGTGCGTTTGCCAAATCTTTAATGTGCAGATCGATGCGGAAACCTGGCTTGAAGTTACGATCCAGAACCATTGGCGCTTTCGCTTCCAGAACGGTGCTGCCCGCAAGGCCGCCACGAATCGCCTGGAAGACTAATTCTGGGTTTACACCTGCTTTGGTCGCCAGCACCAGTGCTTCAGACATCGCCGCAATGTTCAGCGCCACAATCACCTGGTTTGCCAGTTTGGTGACGTTGCCTGCGCCGATATCACCGGTGTGCACCACGGAACCAGCCATAGATTTCAGCAGGTCGTAATACTTGTCGAAAATCGCTTTGTCGCCGCCAACCATTACAGATAGGGTGCCTTCAATCGCTTTTGGCTCGCCGCCGCTCACTGGCGCATCCAGCATGTCGATGCCTTTGGCTTTCAGCGCTTCGCTAATTTCGCGGCTCGCCAGCGGTGCGATCGAACTCATGTCGATAACCACGGTGCCCGGTTTTGCCCCTTCGATAATGCCGTTTTCGCCCAGCGCCACTTCTTTCACGTGCGGGGAGTTTGGCAGCATGGTGATAATCACATCACACTGCTCGGCAATCTCTTTCGGGGTAGCAGCAGTTTCTGCACCGGCTGCGATAATTTCAGCAATCACCTCTGGATTACGGTCGGCAACCACCAGTGAATAACCGGCTTTGATGAGGTTTTTACTCATTGGTTTGCCCATGATGCCAAGGCCAATAAACCCAACTTTCAGTGTCATAATTCAGTCTCTCTTTTCAGGTGGTGGTTATTTTTTAAAGGAATCAGCCAATTTCTGGGTTGCTGAACGGAAGCAGCCTAAATCACTGCCCACAGCCACAAAGGTGGCGCCCCATTCCATATAACGACGCGCGTCGGCTTCAACCGGAGCCAGAATGCCAGCCGGTTTACCGTGAGCTTTAGCACGGGCAAAGATGTGTTTGATGCATTGCTGCACTTCCGGATGCGAGGCATTTCCTAAATGTCCTAATGCCGCCGCCAGGTCGCTTGGGCCAACAAAAATCCCGTCCACGCCATCTGTTGCGGCAATCGCATCAACGTTGTCCACGCCCTGCTGGCTCTCGATTTGCACCAGAATCGTGATGTTCTTATTCGACTGCGCAAAATAATCCGGCACGGTGCCAAACATATTGGCGCGGTGAGAAACGGACACGCCGCGAATGCCTTCTGGCGGATAGCGGGTTGAAGACACTGCCAGCGCCGCCTCTTCCTGAGTTTCAACAAACGGAATCAGGAAGTTGTAGAAACCGATATCCAGCAAACGCTTGATGACCACCGGGTCGTTGGTTGGCGCACGAACCACTGCCGCACTTTCGCTGCCTTTTAACGCCATCAGTTGTGGAATAAAAGTGGTGATATCGTTTGGCGCATGTTCGCCATCCAGCACAATCCAGTCAAACCCGGCCAGGCCCAGCACTTCGGTGCTGATAGGGTTTGCCAGCGCTGACCAGCAACCAATTTGCGTCTGGTGTGCTGCCAGCGCTGCTTTGAATTTATTGGGGAAAACGTTGGTATTCATCTGTTGCCCTTATTTATCCAGTTATCCGTTGAGTGAATTACTTCTGCAATTCCATACGTTTAATGTCACCCACTACGAACAGATAACAAACCATTGCCATCAGCGCCGAACAGCCAACAAAGATCAGCGCCGCATTGAAGGAGTGAAGTTCAGAAACCAGGTAACCAATCACCAGTGGAGTCACGATAGACGCTACGTTACCAAACACGTTGAATACTGCACCGCACAGGCCAACCATCTCTTTTGGTGCCGTATCCGCGATAACCGGCCAACCCAGCGCACCGAAACCTTTACCGAAGAAAGCGAATGCCATCAGCGTGACAACCAGTGCCGTGCTATCGGTGTAGTTACACAAAATGATGGTGGAAGCGAGTAGCATCCCGAGCACAATCGGTATCTTACGAGCTACGGTCAGTGAGTAACCGCGTTTGATTAACGAATCAGAGAACACGCCGCCCAACACGCCACCGGCGAAACCACACAGCGCCGGGATGGAAGCAACCATGCCTACTTTCAGAATCGACATACCTTTATCTTGCACCAGGTAAATCGGGAACCATGTCAGGAAGAACCAGGTGATGGTATTGATAAAGTACTGACCGAAGAACACGCCCAGCATCATGCGGTTAGTCAGCAACTGCTTGATGTAATGAAGTTTTGGCCCTTCAACCACTGCACCTGGTTTTTTGTGGTCCATATCAACCACGGCGCCACCTTTCGTGATGTAGTCCAGTTCTTCTTTAGACATACGAGGGTGGTCAGTTGGGTTGTGAATAAACTTCACCCACAGGAAAGTCAGCACAAAACCGATTCCGCCCATCACTGTAAAGACATGCTCCCAACCCCATGCGAAGGTCAGCCAGCCGAGTAATGGAGAGAACAGTGCCAGGGAGAAATACTGTGCGGAGTTAAAAATCGCAGAAGCAGTACCGCGTTCTTTGGTTGGGAACCAGGCCGCCACAATACGGGCGTTAGCCGGGAATGATGGCGCCTCGGAGAAACCGAGCATAAAGCGCATGATGAACATGGAAATACCCGCATACGCCAGCGGCACCATATCCACAAAACCTTGCATGAACGTAAACAGCGACCAGAAGAACAGACTGTAGGTATACACTTTCTTCGAACCGTAGCGGTCAAGTAACCATCCGCCAGGGATTTGCATCAGCAGGTAAGCCCAGCCGAAAGCTGAGAAAATATAGCCCATTGAGATTGCACTGAGCTGTAATTCTTTAGCAACTTCAGTACCCGCAATAGAAAGAGTAGCGCGATCGGCATAGTTAATCGTCGTCACAATAAATATAATTAATAATATTAAGTAGCGGGTGTGCTTCCCTTTTTTTGCTTCCACAGCTGTATCTAAAATCATTTTCTACATCCTCTGTTGCGGGTACTTAATTCAAGGATTTTTTATTTATATAAAGCGTTATCTCACGAATATTTGTTCGGATAATACCGCTCTGGAAATTTACCTGGTGTTTGTCATTCGCAACACAGTATAGCCAGCACAGAACAAATGGACATTAGGCATATGCACAATAGATAACATTAAAAACATCTAATAGTTAAACCTATGCACATGTTTGTGGGGTGTATTGCACAATTTTATAGATTGCTCCCCCTATGCAATATGGCGTCATGATATTAAGTGATCAACGTCACATTTTTATTTCTCGTGTCCTGACATTCTTTATTTAGCTTGTGAGACAATCACGATTAGAAAATTATTTAATTAACATTCAGGTTGATTCTGGAGAATAGCGACGATGTCAAATATAGAAATTAAACAACAACCCCCTGGGTCGTTTTATATAAAAGTTCATGAGACAGATAATGTCGCTATTATTGTTAATGACAATGGCCTGAAAGCGGGTACGCGTTTCCCGGATGGTTTGGAACTCATCGAACATATCCCGCAAGGTCACAAAGCCGCTCTGGTCGATATTCCTGCCCACGGTGAAATCATTCGTTATGGGGAAGTGATCGGCTACGCAGTAAGGGATATTCCACGCGGTAGCTGGATTGACGAATCATTGGTGGAATTGCCAAAAGCCCCACCGCTTCACACCCTGCCATTAGCGACCAAAGTGCCTGAGCCATTGCCACCGCTGGAAGGCTACACTTTTGAAGGCTATCGCAACGCGGATGGCAGCGTCGGCACCAAAAACCTGCTTGGCATCACCACCAGCGTGCATTGCGTCGCAGGCGTGGTGGATTACGTCATCAAAATTATTGAACGTGATTTACTGCCGAAATACCCCAATGTGGACGGCGTGGTCGGGCTGAATCACCTGTACGGCTGTGGTGTGGCGATCAACGCACCTGCGGCAGTCATTCCCATTCGCACCATCCATAACATCGCCCTGAACCCGAATTTTGGTGGCGAAATTATGGTCATTGGCCTCGGCTGCGAGAAGTTGCAACCGGAGCGCCTGCTGGAAGGCACCGATGACGTGCAGCCGATTAATGTTGGCGACGCCAGTATTGTGCGTCTGCAAGACGAACACCACGTCGGCTTTAAATCAATGGTCGATGACATTCTTAACGTCGCCGAGCGCCATCTCGCCAATCTGAACAAACGCCAGCGCGAAACCTGCCCGGCATCAGAACTGGTTGTCGGTATGCAGTGCGGCGGCAGCGATGCGTTCTCCGGCGTGACCGCAAACCCGGCGGTCGGTTACGCATCAGATTTATTAGTGCGCTGCGGCGCAACAGTCATGTTCTCGGAAGTGACGGAAGTGCGCGATGCCATCCACCTGTTAACGCCACGTGCCATCAACGAAGAAGTCGGCAAGCGTCTGCTCGAAGAGATGGAATGGTATGATAACTATCTGGACATGGGCAAAACCGACCGTAGCGCCAACCCCTCTCCAGGCAACAAAAAAGGCGGCCTGGCCAACGTGGTGGAAAAAGCCCTCGGCTCCATTGCTAAATCTGGCCAGAGCGCGATTGTCGAAGTGCTTTCGCCAGGTCAACGCCCAACCAAACGCGGCCTGATTTACGCCGCCACACCAGCCAGTGATTTCGTTTGTGGCACACAGCAGGTGGCTTCCGGCATTACAGTGCAAGTGTTCACTACCGGTCGCGGAACGCCATACGGCTTGCTGGCAGTCCCGGTGATTAAAATGGCCACCCGCACCGCACTGGCAAACCGTTGGTACGACTTAATGGATATCAACGCAGGCACCATCGCCACCGGTGAGGCGACCATTGAGGATGTCGGCTGGGAGTTGTTCAAATTTATTCTGGATGTGGCGAGCGGACGCAAGAAAACCTTCTCGGATCAGTGGGGGCTTCACAACGCATTAGCCGTTTTCAACCCGGCACCAGTGACCTGATTTGATTCACAAATGGCGGATGACGCTAACGCTTATCCGCCCTACAACCGCTATCCCGGCACTTTCTCGCGGCAAACCTGCAACACCAACTGCCGCAGCCAGCGATGCGCCGGATCTGCTTCCGAACGCGGGTGCCACATCAACGACACCGTAATCTCATTGGTTTTCACCGGCAGCTCAAAAACATGAAGCCGCGCTTCCCCGGAATTGCCATATAACCCCGGCTGATTGAGCAAGAAAGTCGCTGGCACCAAAGCCACTAAATCAGACGCCTGAGCCACTGCTAACGCAGCAGGAAAACCCGGCACCAACGCGGCAATCTTGCGTTCTAAATTCAGCTCTGCCAGCAGCATATCAACCGGGCCGATTCCGCGATCGTGACGCGACACCACCACATGCCCCAACGCAGCATACCTCGCAGGGGTAATTTCACTTTCTTGCTCAAGCGGATGATCCTTTCTGACCACACCGACGAACTTGTCGCGATACAACGCCGTAATACGAATTTCTGGCCCCATTTCCCCGAGTACGCCGACTTCAAAATCAATCTGCCCCTCGCGTAAATACTTCGCCGTTTTCTCCGGTTTAGGCATAAAACGCAGTTGCACGAAAGGTGCGACAGTGGCCACCGCCGCAATCAACGCGGCACCAAAAATCTCGATGAATCCCGCATTGGTGCGCAGGGTGAAACGGCGCTCAAGCGTAGCAAGATTGAGCGCGGCTTTTGCCGGACGCAGAATCGCACGGGCCTCAAACACTGCGTTTTGCGTACGCGGCCGAATCTCCTCTGCGTAAGGTGTGAGCACCATATTGCGCCCGGCGCGCACCAGTAAAGGGTCACCCGTAGTATTGCGCAGGCGGCTTAACGTACGACTCATGGCCGACGCGCTGAGTCCCAAACGACGCGCAGCACCCGCCACACTTCCTTCAGCCAGAAGCACATCAAGCGCAATGAGTAAGTTCAAATCGGGTTCATTCATATTCAGCATGGTCACTCGTCATTGAAAATGAGAGAAGGCGTTTCATGCATCTTTAAAGTGCAAATGCTGCGCCTTCCGCCATATCTAATACACCGCTATATTTCCGCTATCAACCCGTAAAATAGAGTTTCCACAAATGGCGTTATTTTCCAGTCAACCCGGCGATGAAGGTTTACCCGGCTTCGAGCGTGGTTTAGCGATGGCTGCCGTCATGACAATGGCGGCAATGGTGGTGTTCGACGGCTCGATGATTAACATCGCGCTGCCGCAGATCGCCCGGTCACTTAACGCCTCCGTTGGCGCTACCGTCTGGGTGGCGAATGGCTACCTGCTATCGGCGGCAATGACGCTGGCGATCTTCGCCGCACTTTCCAGCCGCCTCGGGTTCCGCTCCGTTTTCATTTTTGGCCTGAGCGTTTTCACGCTCGCCTCTGTGGGTTGTGCGTTATCGACATCACTGGATATGTTAATCGCCATGCGCGTCTTACAAGGGATTGGCGGGGCTGCCACGTTAAGTATTGGCCCGGCCATTCTGCGCTCGGTTTTCCCTAACCGCCTGTTAGGGCGCGTCCTTGGTCTCAATGCCTTATTGATAGGCACCAGCACCGCTATCGCGCCCATTCTCGGGGGAACCATACTCTCGACATTGAGCTGGCAATGGCTGTTTGCGATTAACATTCCACTGGGCATTATCGCGATGCTACTCGCCTTGCGTGTGGTGCCACATAATCCGGCGTTAAAGCGTGAACCGTTTGATTACGCAGGAGCTGTGCTTTCCGCCGTTGCGTTAGGCGCACTGGTGATGGCCGCCGATGCTTTTACACATCAGGGAAATAGCGACCTGATAACCGCATTGATTTATGGTGGCATCGCAATATTCACCGGAATGGCGTTCGTCTGGGTTCAACGCCGCGCAACAAAACCGCTGCTGCCGCTCAACATTTTTGCCTCTTCCCGATTTTCGCTGGCCGCGCTCACTTCTTTGGCGTCTTTTGTCAGCCAGGGAATAACCTTTATCGCACTGCCCTTCCTGTTTCAGAGCGTTTACGGTTACAGCGCGCTGGTTTCAGCACTGCTTTTCACACCGTGGCCCATCGGCATCATTCTGGCCGCACCCCATGCCGGGCGCCTTGCCGACCGCTATTCAGCGGCGATCATTTCCACCATTGGCTTGAGTATTTTTGCGGTTGGCCTGGCATTACTGGCGATGCTCCCGGAACACGCTCAGGCGTGGGATATCTGCCTGCGTAGCCTGTTATGCGGCATCGGTTTTGGCTGCTTCCAAAGCCCGAACAACCGAGAAATGCTGTCCAATGCCTCACGCGAAAACAGCGGCTACGCCTCAGGCGTGCTGGCGATTATGCGCACCTTTGGTCAGTGCCTGGGTGCTGCCTTTGTTGGCGTGTTGATGTCGATTTATGCGCAGAGCAGCGCCATACATATCAGCCTATGGCTGGCGGTGATTGCGACGGTGTTAGCTATCGTGCTGAGTGTGAGTCGGTTGCGGGGATATAAATTAGCGGCGGGGTGAGATGAGTTAAGTAGGGTGGATAAGC
The DNA here is from genome assembly GCF_000735355.1 of Buttiauxella agrestis ATCC 33320. Classification (GTDB taxonomy): domain Bacteria; phylum Pseudomonadota; class Gammaproteobacteria; order Enterobacterales; family Enterobacteriaceae; genus Buttiauxella; species Buttiauxella agrestis. The sequence goes on along the minus strand of NZ_JMPI01000011.1, from coordinate 78,572 downwards.
GCAAGCGCCATCCACCGCTTATACGATTAGGCTTCGCCCACCAAAACGACTTCAATGCCGCCTTTACGCAGCCCCTTCAGGCTCTCTTCAGGAATACCCGCGTCGGTGATCACCATATGGATCCGTTGGGTATCAATGATCTTATGCAGGCTGGAGCGGTTAAATTTCGTAGAGTCCGTGACTACAATTACGCGTTCAGCCACTTCACACATGCGGCGGTTGAGTCGCGCTTCATCTTCATTATGCGTGCTGACACCGCGTTCAAGATCGATGGCATCAACGCCGAGGAATAGCATGTCGAAGTGATAGTTTTGCAGCGATTGATCGGCCTGATCGCCGTAGAATGACAGCGACTGGCGGCGCAAATGCCCGCCGGTCATCAGCAATTCCACGCCTTCTGCTTCAAGCAATGCATTCGCCACGTTCAAACCGTTAGTCATGGCGATGACTTCTTTATGGTTGCGCAGGTGGCGCGCAATTTCATAAGTCGTGGTGCCGGAGTCAAGAATAACGCGGTGGCCCGGTTTAATAAGATCTGCCGCCGCGCGCGCGATGCTGCGTTTCAGCGAGGTATTCAGAGAGCTTTTATCTTCAACCGTCGGTTCAACCGCCGCCGTCCCTGAATCGCAGACCAGCGCCCCGCCGTAAGCACGCACCGCCACGCCCTGCTTTTCAAGGAAAGCCAGATCGTTACGGATCGTCACCGTCGAAACACCAAAAAATGAAGAGAGATCATTAACCTGCACACTTCCCTGCTGGCGAAGACGCTGAATAATGTGTTCGCGTCTTTCACTTGTACCTGTTACACGCTTGTCCGTTGCTGCGTCGGTATTGCTCATAATAGATCCTTTCATAAAACCTTTCGTTTCATTTCACTTCGCCTATTAACACCTTTCTTTTCGCGGAAAGCAAGCCTTTACATCGCCTGCTGCATTCACTGTTGTCGTGTCAAATAGGCTTTCATTATGTTTCTTTTGCGAAACAGATCGCAATTCTATTATCTTTCGTTTTGTTTTTATCGCACGATACACCACTATTAAATGAAACAAATCGAAAGACAAATAGTTCCCCAACTCATACGGAGAGGAAAGTGAAACATTTAACCGCGTTTGTGGCCGACCATAAACAGGACTCACGATGTGGCATTTTTGCCGTCTGTTCCGCTCACCCAATGGTTCTCGAAGCGGCAATGCGCCATGCAAGAGAAGCCAAATCTCTCTTATTGATTGAAGCGACGTCCAACCAGGTCGATCAGCATGGCGGTTACACCGGAATGACGCCGCAACACTTCCGCGAGTTTGTTGAGTCAATGGCAGACCAGTATCACTTTCCACACGAAAACCTGATTCTGGGCGGCGATCACCTTGGCCCAAACCGCTGGCAGGGACTGAACGCAGAAGAAGCCATGCGCAATGCAGATGAGTTGATTCGTTACTATGTCGCCGCAGGTTTTAAAAAGATCCATCTCGATTGCAGTATGTCCTGCGCTGATGACCCGGTGCCGTTGACCGATACTATTGTTGCGATGCGCGCCGCAAGACTGGCGAAAATTGCCGAACAAACCTGTGCTGAGAAATTCGGCGAGTCCGATTTAGTTTACGTTATCGGCACTGAAGTTCCGGTTCCCGGCGGCGCGCACGAAACGCTGGCGGAACTCGCGGTGACAACACCGCAGGCCGCAAAAGCCACACTGGAAGCTCACCGTCACGCTTTTGAATTACAAGGTTTAAGGGATATCTGGCCGCGGATCATTGGCCTGGTCGTTCAGCCAGGCGTTGAGTTCGACCACACGCAAGTTATCGATTATCAGCCGGAAAAATCACTTTTCCTGAGTCAGATGATTGAAGCGTTCGACACCCTGGTGTTTGAAGCGCATTCCACCGATTACCAGACCCCGCAGGCATTGCAGCAGCTGGTTCAGAACCACTTTGCGATTCTGAAAGTCGGCCCGGCGCTGACCTTCGCACTCCGTGAAGCGCTGTTCTCACTGGCCGCTATCGAGCATGAACTACGCCCGGTACATAAATGCTCAGGTCTTCGGGAAGTGCTGGAAAACGTCATGCTCGAACAGCCCGAATACTGGAAACACCATTATCACGGCAATACCAGCGACTGCCGTCTGGCACGTGGCTACAGCTTCTCTGACCGCGTCCGCTATTACTGGCCGGATCGTGAGATTGACGAAGCATATTCAAACCTTGTTACTAATCTGGCCGGTGAATCTATTCCTTTGCCGCTCATCAGTCAGTATCTGCCACTTCAATACGCTAAGGTCCGTGAAGGAAAAATCGCGGCCACGCCGCATGAGCTGATTATCGACCATATCCAGGACGTGTTGCATCAGTACCATTGTGCCTGCCATGGCACACAGCAATCTCCATTAACACAATGATAATAAGAGGAAAAAAACATGCCAAACATTGTATTAAGCCGCATTGATGAGCGACTGATTCACGGCCAGGTAGGCGTTCAATGGGTCGGATTTTCCGGAGCAAACCTCGTCCTCGTGGCTAACGACGAAGTTGCCGAAGATACGGTACAGCAAAATTTGATGGAGATGGTTCTGGCGGAAGGAATTGCCGTGCGTTTCTGGTCGCTGCAAAAAGTTATCGACAATATTCACCGCGCAGCCGACCGCCAGAAGATCCTTTTGGTTTGCAAAAACCCTAATGATTTTCTGACGTTAGTAAAAGGTGATGTGCCTGTTTCGCGGATCAACGTCGGCAACATGCACTACGCAGAAGGCAAAAAACAAATCGCGAAAACCGTCTCTATAGATGACCAGGATATTGCCGCTTTTGATGGCCTACAAAAGGCCGGAGTGGAATGTTTTGTTCAGGGTGTGCCGACGGAATCCGCGCAGGATCTCTACAAACTCCTCTGAGGGATTTTCTATGGAAATTAGCTTATTACAGGCGTTAGCGTTGGGTATTCTGGCCTTTATTGCGGGTCTGGATATGTTCAACGGCCTGACTCATATGCACCGCCCTGTCGTCCTGGGGCCGCTGGTTGGCTTGATTCTTGGCGATCTTCATACCGGTATTTTATGTGGCGGTACGCTGGAACTGGTGTGGATGGGCCTTGCACCATTGGCAGGCGCACAGCCACCTAACGTGATTATCGGCACCATTGTTGGCACCACATTTGCCATCACAACAGGTGTAAAACCTGAAGTCGCAGTGGGTGTTGCGGTGCCGTTCGCCGTGGCCGTGCAAATGGGGATTACCTTCCTGTTCTCAATTATGTCCGGCGTGATGGCGCGCTGCGATCGCATGGCGGCCAACGCCGACACCGACGGCATTGAACGCGTGAATTACCTGGCATTACTCGCACTCGGTATCTTCTATTTCTTGTGCGCCTTCCTGCCCATTTATTTCGGCGCGGAACACGCCAAAACCGCTATCGACTTGCTACCTGCTCGCCTGATTGACGGCCTCGGTGTGGCGGGCGGCATCATGCCAGCCATCGGTTTTGCCGTGTTGCTGAAAATAATGATGAAGAATGTCTACATTCCTTATTTCATTCTCGGCTTCGTGGCTGCCGCCTGGCTGAAACTGCCAGTGCTGGCCATTGCCGCCGCAGCATTAGCCATGGCGCTGATTGATTTCTTACGCAAAGACCCGGCACCGCAGCAACCTACACACGTGAAGCAAGAGGAATTTGAAGATGGGATCTAACGAACAGACTCTGCCAGGCGTTAACGTCGCTGACACCGCCGAGGTCGATAAAAATGATAATGTCTATGAAGATCAGCGTATTGGTGCGGAACTGACTAAACAGGATATTAACCGTGTGGCATGGCGTTCCATGCTGTTACAGGCGTCGTTTAACTATGAACGTATGCAGGCATCCGGCTGGCTTTACGGTTTGTTGCCCGCGCTGAAAAAAATCCATACCAACAAAAACGACCTGGCTCGCGCCATGAAAGGTCACATGGGATTCTTCAATACTCACCCATTCCTCGTGACCTTTGTTATCGGCATTATCCTGGCGATGGAGCGCTCAAAGCAGGATGTGAACAGCATCCAGAGCACGAAAATTGCCGTCGGTGCGCCGCTGGGCGGGATTGGCGACGCCATGTTCTGGCTGACCCTGCTGCCTATTTGCGGCGGTATCGGGGCAAGCCTGGCCTTACAAGGTTCGATACTTGGCGCAGTTATCTTCATCGTACTGTTTAACGTCGTGCATCTCGGCCTGCGTTTTGGCCTGGCACATTACGCCTACCGCATGGGTGTGGCCGCCATCCCATTGATCAAAGCCAACACTCGCAAAGTCGGCCATGCCGCATCTATTGTGGGGATGACGGTGATTGGCGCACTGGTAGCCACTTACGTTCGCCTCTCTACCACACTTGAAATCACCGCCGGCGATGCGGTGGTAAAACTGCAAACTGATGTTATCGACAAACTGATGCCAGCATTTTTGCCACTGGTTTATACCCTGTGCATGTATGCACTGGTGCGCCGCGGCTGGAGTCCACTGCGCCTTATCGGTATCACGGTCATTCTGGGTGTTGTCGGGAAGTTTGCCCACTTCCTGTAAATGAGTCCCTGTAAGCGAGATAAAACAATATGTTAAGTATTATTCTCAGCGGTCACGGTGGCTTTGCCACCGGGCTGGAAAAAGCGATGAAGCAGATCCTCGGTGAACAGGAACAATTTATCGCCATTGATTTCCCTGAAACCTCTTCAACAGCACTCCTGACGGCACAGTTTGAAGAAGCGATCGGCGCATTAGATGAAAGTGAAGACCTGGTTTTTTTAACCGATTTACTCGGCGGCACGCCGTTCCGCGTGGCTTCAACCATGGCGCTAGAGAAGCCAGGGCGTGAAGTCATTACCGGCATCAACCTGCAACTGCTGCTGGAAATGGTGCTGGAGCGCGATGGCCTGAGCAGTAAAGAGTTTCGTCTTCAGGCACTGGAATGCGGCCATCGTGGGTTAACCAGCCTGGTCGATGAAATGGGGCGTTACCGTGAAACGCAGGCGGTTGAGGAAGGAATATGACCACGCTGCTGCGCGCCAGGCGTGTTCTGACCGAACAAGGCTGGCTGGACGATCATCAGTTACGCATTGAAAACGAAACGATTGTCGCCATAGAGCCGATTCCTGCGGGCACTCTGACGCGTGATGCTGAACTGCTTTGCCCAGCTTACATCGACATTCATGTTCACGGCGGCGACGGGGTTGATGTGATGGATGACGACCCCGGCGTCCTCGAGCGGCTGGCAATACACAAAGCGCGTGAAGGTGTGGGTGGCTGGCTGCCCACCACCGTTACCGCTCCGCTTGCGGATATCGAGCGGGCATTGCAGCGAATTGCACAGCGCTATTATCGCGGCGGACAGGGAGCCAGTGTGCTGGGCAGCTATCTTGAAGGGCCGTATTTTACACCGCAGAACAAAGGCGCTCATCCGCCAGAATTGTTCCGCGAGTTAGATATTGCCGAGCTGGACAGGTTGATAGAGGTATCGCAAAACACCTTGCGCGTAGTTGCTCTGGCACCGGAAAAACCCACAGCGCTGGAAACCATCAAGCATCTGAAAAGTCGTGATGTGCGCGTGATGCTTGGCCACAGTGCCGCCAGTTATGAAGAAACCATAATGGCGTTTGATGCCGGAGCCGACGGGCTGGTGCATTGCTTTAACGGCATGACGGGCCTGCACCATCGTAATCCAGGCATGGTGGGAGCGGGTTTAAGCGATAAACGTGCGTGGCTGGAACTCATTGCCGATGGGCACCATGTTCACCCTGCTGTAATGAATATTTGTTGTCACTGCGCGAAATCGCAAATTGTGCTTATCACCGATGCCATGAGTGCCGCCGGAATGCCAGATGGCGACTATTCGATTTGTGGGCATCCAGTGACCATGCAAAATGGCATTGTGAGAACTGGAAGCGGCGGGCTTGCCGGAAGCACGCTCTCGCTTGATGCGGCGGTGCGCAATCTGGTCAACAGCGCTGGCGTTACCGCTGAAGATGCCATTCACATGGCTTCGCTGCATCCTGCAAAAATGCTCGGCCTGGATAACTCTCTTGGCTCCCTGGCGGTGGGAAAACGCGCCAACCTGAATGCGCTTAACCCGCAGCTTTTACTGCAAAACATCTGGATTAACGGCCAGGCTGTCCTCCTGTAGTTCTTTCATTGTGCTCCGTTTTGGTCTGCTAACCACCCCGTGGCAGACCTTTCTTTTCCTTTCGATTAAATCTGCGAGCACTATTATTTTTTTATATATTACTATTTAAATCAAATAATTAATTAAATTATATCGATTTAGAGATCACATTTTTCGTTTTATTGTTTTTCTTACATTGACCTTTCGTTTTCTTTTCTATAGATTTTATTTAAGCATGAAGTTGAGTAAATGAAACAAAACGAAAGATTGTCCTGTACTGCTTTGTGCTACTTCCGATGATCTTGCACTGCTAAGGACTGAGTTATGAGCGAAACCCAATCTGCCTGTCTTTCCGGCACATCAACCTGGACTGAAAAAGAGATCCGCCAACAACCGGCAAGCTGGATCCAGTCACTAAAAAATATTGGCCATCAACGTAGCAACATCGACGCGTTCCTGGCGCCTTTGCTACAAAACACCTCATTAAAAATCATCCTGACGGGTGCAGGAACCTCCGCATTTATTGGCGACATTATTACGCCATGGCTTTCGCGCCACACCGGGAAAAATTTTGTTGCCGTGCCGACCACGGACCTCGTGACCAACCCGGTGGACTATTTAACCGAGCAAGAGCCGACGCTACTGGTTTCGTTTGCACGCTCAGGCAACAGCCCGGAAAGTGTGGCGGCGGTCGATTTAGTCAACCAGGTCGTGAAGGACTGCTACCACCTGATAATTACCTGTAACGAAGCCGGTAGCCTGTATCAAAACGCCGCGACCAGTGGCAATTCGCTGGCATTGTTAATGCCGCCAGAAACCCACGATCGCGGTTTCGCGATGACCAGCAGTATTACCACCATGATGGCGAGCTGCCTTGCGGTGTTTGCGCCCGACGTCATCAATAGCGCTACTTTCCAGGATGTCGCCGAACGCTGCGAACAAATTATTACCTCGCAATGTGACCTCAGCGAAAGCGTGTTTGGCGACCTTCCTTTCAAACGTGTCGTCTACCTCGGCAGTGGCGGTTTACAGGGTGTTGCGCGTGAATCCGCGCTGAAAGTTCTCGAACTAACAGCAGGAAAATTAGCCGCGTTTTATGACTCCCCAACGGGTTTTCGCCACGGTCCAAAATCACTGGTCAATAACGAAACGTTAGTCGTGGTCTTTGTCTCAAGCCACCCATACACACGCCAGTACGACCTGGATTTGCTGGCTGAACTGCGTCGTGATCAACAGGCGCTACGCGTTGTGGCTATCTGCGCTTCACCTTGCCCTGAAGTGGAAACAGGGCCACACATCTGGCTGCCCCCTTCCCGCGATTTTATCGACGTCGAGCAGGCTTTCTGCTTCTTGATGTATGCGCAGATTTTCGCACTGACCGAATCAATCAAAGCAGGCATTACCCCTGACACGCCATCTGCCAGCGGCACGGTTAACCGTGTTGTGAAAGGTGTGATTATTCATCCGTGGAAAGGCTGAGAGGAATACAACATGAGTATTATTTCCACTAAATATCTTCTGCAAGATGCGCAGGCTCGAGGCTACGCCGTACCTGCGTTTAATATTCACAACGCAGAAACTATCCAGGCGATTCTGGAAGTCTGCAAAGAGATGCAGTCTCCGGTCATTCTTGCTGGCACGCCCGGCACCTTTAAACATATCGCGTTTGAAGAGATCTACGCGTTGTGCGAAGCCTACTCCGAAAGCTATGACATGCCACTGGCGCTGCATTTGGATCACCATGAATCGCTGGCCGATATTAGCCGCAAGGTGAATGCTGGCGTGCGCAGCGCCATGATTGACGGCAGTCACTTCCCGCTGGCAGAAAACGTGCGCCTGGTGAAATCAGTGGTCGATTTTTGCCACCGTAATGATTGCAGTGTCGAAGCCGAATTAGGCCGTCTCGGCGGGGTGGAAGACGATATGGATGTAGATGAAGAAAGCGCTTTCCTCACCGATCCGCAAGAAGCACGTCGCTTTGTCGAACTCACCGGGATCGACAGCCTGGCGGTAGCCATCGGCACCGCTCATGGGCTTTACACTAAACGCCCAAAAATTGACTTCCAGCGCCTGGGCGAAATTCGCGAAGTGGTGGATATTCCGCTGGTGCTGCACGGCGCGAGCGATGTGCCAGATGAATTTGTCAGACGCGCCATTGAGCTTGGCGTGTGCAAAGTGAACGTGGCAACCGAATTAAAAATCGCCTTTGCTGCGGCAGTGAAAAAGTGGTTCAGCGATAACCCGGAAGGCAACGATCCACGCTACTACATGCGCGTTGGAATGGACGCAATGAAAGATGTGGTACGCAGTAAAGTCACCGTTTGTGGTTCTGCCAATAAATTAATTCTCGAAACAGAAACAACGCTTTAAATCCTTTCCCTTCAGGGTATTGCCTGCGAATGCGGGTAATACCCTACGTTTGAAAATACCCTGACAGGAAACTCAGATGAATAGAATGATTAAAAGCTCGTTATTACTTTTACTGGTCAGCAATGGCGCATTGGCTTCCGAATATCTGCTCAATAACAACAATATCTCCATCTCATTTGACGATACCAATTCTGCGGTCTTAATTAAGGACAAACTTTCCCAGAGCAAACTCGCGCCTAAAGAGTTGTTCTTTTTAACGCTCCCGAACGAAGATATTATCCACGCTGCCGATTTTAAAATCAAAAACGTTAGCCAAAAAGATGACGCTATTCATATTGATTACGACCACAAAGATTTTTCAGTTACTGTCGTGTTGAATGTTCTGAAAGGAAAATACGCCAGCATCGATTACACGATTAAAGCAAAAGGCAAAGCGCAGGATGTCGCGAAAATCACCTTCTTCCCGACCAAAGGGCAATCGCAAGCACCTTATGTTGATGGCGCGATTAATAGCTCACCGATTATTGCCGACAGCTTCTTTATTCTGCCGGAAAAACCTATCGTTAATACCTACGCGTACGAAACCACAACCAATCTGAATGTCGGCCTGAAAACCCCCATTAAAACCGATGCGCCAGTAACCTACACCACCTATTTCGGCACCTTCGAGGCGACAAATCAGCTACGCCGCAGCTTTAATGAATTCATTAACGCGATGCGCCCGCGCCCGTATCAGCCGTATTTGCACTACAACAGCTGGATGGATATCGGCTTCTTTACGACGTATACCGAACAAGATGTCCTTAACCGGATGGATGCCTACGCCAATGAATTAATTAAAAAACGTGGCGTAAAACTGGACGGATTTTTACTCGATGACGGCTGGGATGACCGCACAGGAAAATGGTTATTTGGCCCGGCGTTCAGCAATGGATTTGGCGTTGTAAAAGAAAAGGCTGACAGCTTAAATACCTCTGTCGGTTTATGGTTATCGCCATGGGGAGGTTATAACAAACCGCGTGATATCCGCGTTTCTCACGCCAAAGAAAATGGATTTGAAACCGTAGACGGTAAATTTGCCCTTTCCGGACCCAATTACTTCCGCAACTTTAATGAACAGATTATTAAGCTCATTAAGAACGAACATATTACCTCGTTCAAATTAGATGGCATGGGTAATGCCAATAACTGGATTCAGGGTAGCCAGTTCGCTTCGGATTTTGATGCCTCAATTGAGCTGATTAAAAACATGCGGGTAGCGAATAAAGACCTGTTTATTAACCTGACCACCGGTACAGACGCCAGCCCTTCGTGGCTATTTTATGCCGACTCTATCTGGCGCCAGGGCGATGATATCAACGTATATGGCAAAGGATCGCCGGTTCAACAATGGATGACCTACCGCGATGCTGAAACTTACCGTTCTATTGTACGTAAAGGCCCGCTGTTCCCAATCAACTCGCTGATGTATCACGGTATTGTGAGTGCTGAAAATGCCTACTTCGGGCTTGAAAAAGTACAAACTGACAGTGATTTTGCCGACCAGGTCTGGAGCTACTTTGCTACCGGAACTCAGCTACAAGAGCTGTATATCACGCCATCCATGCTCAACAGTGCAAAATGGGACACACTGGCCGACGCTGCGAAATGGTCGCGAGCAAATAGTGCAGTGTTAGTTGATACCCACTGGATTGGTGGCGACCCGACAGCGCTGGAAGTATATGGCTGGGCATCGTGGAGCAAAGATAAAGCTATCCTTGGTTTACGTAATCCGTCTGATAAAGAACAAAGCTACTATCTCGATTTGACAAAGAGCTTTGAAATTCCTGATGGCGAAGCGACACAATTCGCACTCAAACCCGTCTATGGCGCAAATACCACTCTGCCGAGTGATTACAGCAAACCGGTCATTGTGATGCTGAAACCGCTGGAAACACTGGTGATAGAAGCCATGCCAATGGCCGGGAAGAAATAGCGTTTAGTCACTGTGCTTAAAACAAAAAACCCGCGAAAGCGGGTTTTCATACATTTTGTGAAACAGCAGCAGACTCCCAGTAGCGTTTAACGGCCAGGATGGACTCTCTCTGCTCAGCGCTTTTGCGTGGAATCAAATCCAGTTTTGCTGCAACGAGATGACGAAGCTCGCCTCTCCATCCAACGAAGGTTCTGCATAAACAATAGCCGCAGCTGTTTTATCCTTTCGCAATACAATCCATGCTGGCACGCCGAGAATATCGGTAGTCCCAGACACATCAAATGCACGTTCCAGAGCGGAAGGGCTATCGCTGATAGGGTAAAGAATCATATATGAATCTCCCTGATACAACACCGGCATAATTTACTCATCCTGAACAGACTAAAGAATGAGCAAACTACCATCGCTTATTAAAACCATACTAACAATAGTGATACCTGTAACAACAGAGTGCGAGGCTACTCGAAAATCTCTATTTCTCGCTGTTTTCTAAAGCATATTTGTACAGCGCATTTTTCTTAACACCGTGGATTTCAGCCGCCAGCGCAGCCGCTTTCTTCAGTGGCAATTCAGTTTGCAGTAGTGCCAAAGTGCGCAACGCATCGGCCGGAAGCGCGTCATCGGCGGGTGCTTTGAAGCCTTCGACAATCAGCACCATCTCACCTTTACGGCGGTTTTCGTCTTCTTTCACCCACGCCGCCAATTCGCCAATCGGCGCACCATGGATTGATTCCCAGGTTTTCGTCAGCTCGCGCGCCAGCACCACATAACGCGATTCCCCCAGCACAGCGCATATATCGTCTAAACTATCGAGCAGGCGATGCGTAGACTCATAGAAGATGAGCGTGCGGGGTTCTTGCTCAATCGCTTTAAGCGCGTCGCGGCGACCTTTGGATTTTGCAGGCAAAAAGCCTTCGTAGCAGAAACGGTCTGAAGGCAAACCGGCTGCGCTTAATGCAGCAATCGCGGCGCATGGACCCGGCAACGGCACCACGCGGATACCCGCTTCACGGCAAGTACGCACTAAATGGTAGCCAGGATCGTTAATTAACGGCGTTCCTGCGTCAGAAACTAACGCGATGCTCTGCCCTTCTTGCAGCTTAGCCAGCAAAGTTTCGGATTTTTGCTGCTCGTTATGATCGTGCAATGCGAACATCCGCGCATTTATCGCAAAATGTTGCAGCAGCAAACCGGTATGGCGAGTATCTTCGGCAGCAATCAGGTCAACGCTTTGCAACACGGATAACGCCCGCTGTGTGATATCGCCGAGGTTACCGATGGGTGTCGGAACGATGTAGAGCGTGCTGGCAGAAATAGCCGCCGTTTCGAGTTGTTTCATTGTTTCATCCGTATTGCCGATTTAATATTGAACACTGAGATAAAAATTACACTGGATACAGAATGGTACCGTCTAAAATTATTCGTTCTAAAGCCGGGCGCTGTCTGCCGGTTGTACTGGCCGCGCTAATATTCGCTGGCTGTACCACGACAAAAGCACCAGATCAGGCAACCGCGCATATGCAGGGCGAAGCCACAGCGGATTCCGCCTATTATCTGCAACAGATGCAGCAAAGCGGTGATGATAGCAAGACCACCTGGCAATTACTCGCCATTCATGCGCTGGTGAAAGAAGGCAAAACTCAGCAAGCCGTTGATCTCTACAATCAGCTGCCAAAAGAGATGAATGACGAACAACGCCGTGAACAACAGTTGCTGGTGCCTGAAATCAAAGTCGCGCAGAAAGATTACGCCGCCGCGAATGCCGCGCTGGCAAAAATCAATCTGGCCGAGTTGAACAAAAACCAGCAGGCCCGCTATTACCAGTCCTTTATCGACGCCAGCCAGAATCGCCCGTCGCTGGAGCTGCTGCGTGCTTATATTGCCCAGGAGCCTATGTTGACCGGCCCTGCGCATCAGAAAAATATCGACGGTACCTGGCAGGCATTATCTCAGATGACGCCAGAACAGATGAATGCGCTGGTCATTAATGCCGACGAAAACACGCTGCAAGGCTGGCTGGATCTGCAACGAGTATGGAACGATAACCGCAACGATCCGGAAATGTTGAAAGCCGGGATCAAAGACTGGCAAACGCGTTACCCGCAAAATCCGGGTGCTAAAACGCTGCCAACTCAGCTAAGCAATATGCAGAATTACAAAGCGGCATCGACCGAGAAAATCGCCCTTCTGCTGCCGTTGAGCGGCCAGGCGGCAGTATTTGGTCGCACCATCCAGCAAGGTTTTGAAGCCGCCAAAAATATGGGTTCTGCCCCGGTTGCACAAACGACTGCACCTGCGCAAATGCCAGATGCTAACGCACAGCCTGTTGATACCACCCAGGCAGCATTACCGCAGCCAACCGATCCTAATATGGTGGCAGCGCCTTCGGCAGCATCGGTTGATGATTTAACGCAGCAGCCAGCAGAAACAACGGCTGCTCCGGTTCAGGCTCCACAAACGGCAACACAAACGGCGCCAGCGCCAGCCGCTCCGGCGAATCCTTCAGCGGAAGTGAAAGTCTACGATACCACCTCGCAACCGCTCGCTCAGTTGCTGGCTCAGGCACAGCAAGATGGCGCAACGCTGGTCGTCGGCCCGCTGCTTAAAAACAACGTAGATGAACTGGCCACCAGCACCTCGCCACTGAATATCCTGGCACTCAACCAGCCGGAATCCGTTCAGAACCGCGCCAATATCTGCTATTTCGCGCTGTCGCCAGAAGATGAAGCCCGTGATGCCGCAGATCATATCTGGCAGCAAGGCCACCGTGCGCCGCTGATACTGGTGCCGCGTAACGCCTTGGGCGACCGAGTGACCAAAGCCTTTGCCGAAGAATGGGTGAAGCTTGGCGGCGGTACAGTCCTACAGCAGAAGTTCGGTTCAACGGCTGAACTCAAGCAAGGCATTAACAGCGGTTCAGGCATCGCGTTAAGCGGCACGCCAGTCACGCCAGCCAGCGCTCAACCCGCAGGCGTGACCATTGGCGGGCTGACAATTCCACCACCGCCAACGGATGCGCAAATTACAGGTGCCACTTCCGGCGGCGTAGATGCAGCCTACATTGTGGCGACATCTGACGAAGTCGCACTGATCAAACCGATGATTGCCATGCGTACCGGCAGCCGCAGCCCGGCGCAACTGTATGCCAGCTCACGCAGTTCTCAGGGTGTGAACGGCCCGGATTTCCGCCTGGAAATGGAAGGTTTGCAATTTAGTGAGATCCCAATGCTCGCGGGCAACAATCCGTCACTGATGCAGCAAGCACTCAGCAACGTGCATAACGATTACTCGTTAGCGCGACTGTACGCGATGGGCGTTGATGCCTGGTCACTGGCAAACCACTTCTCTCAAATGCGCCAGGTACCGGGTTATCAGGTGAATGGCAATACCGGCACGCTGTCTGCAAATCAGGACTGTGTCATTAACAGGAAGTTAAATTGGCTGCAATTCCGTCAGGGGCAAATCGTTCCGGCATCCTGACCCGTCAACAAACTGGCGCGCACTACGAGTTAGCCGCGCGCCGTTTTCTTGAACGCAAAGGACTGCGTTTTATCGCCGCCAACGTGCATTCCCGCGGCGGCGAAATCGACCTTATCATGCGACATGGCAACGTTATCGTGTTTGTTGAAGTGCGATACCGCCGCTCAAATCACTTTGGTGATGCCGCCGCCAGCGTCACACACCGCAAGCAACAAAAATTGTTACATGCCGCTTCGTATTGGCTAGCCCGCACATCAGGAAGTTTTGATACTGTGGATTGCCGTTTCGATGTGTTAGCCTTCACCGGCAATGAAATAGAGTGGTTAACCAACGCGTTCACCGCAGATGTTTAAAGAAACCAGGTAAATAAACGTGCTCGAAAGAATCAAAGTCTGCTTCACGGAAAGTATTCAAACCCAGATTGCCGCAGCGGAAGCTCTGCCAGATGCTATCTCCCGTGCAGCCATGACGCTGGTTCAGTCACTGCTCAACGGCAATAAAATCTTGTGCTGTGGTAACGGCACATCTGCGGCGAATGCCCAGCATTTTGCCGCCAGCATGATCAACCGCTTTGAAACTGAGCGCCCGAGTTTACCTGCCATTGCACTTAATGCTGATAATGTGGTCTTAACCGCGATCGCAAACGATCGTTTACACGAAGAAGTGTATGCCAAACAAGTACGTGCGCTAGGTCATGCCGGTGATGTTTTGCTCGCCATTTCGACCCGCGGCAACAGTCGTGATATTGTCAAAGCGGTAGAAGCCGCTGTGACACGTGACATGACTATCGTTGCGCTCACAGGCTACGATGGCGGGGAACTGGCAGGACTGTTAGGTCCGCAGGATGTGGAAATTCGCATCCCTTCTCACCGCAGCGCACGCATTCAGGAAATGCATATGCTGACGGTAAACTGCTTATGCGATCTGATTGATAATACGTTATTCCCTCACCAGGACGATTAAGGAGTACAGATGAAGGCATATAAGCCACTTGCAGTCCTTATTACTGCGTTACTGCTACAAGGTTGTGTTGCTGCCGCAGTAGTGGGTACCGCCGCAGTTGCCACTAAAACGGCGACAGATCCGCGCTCAGTCGGTACTCAGGTTGACGATGGTACGCTGGAATTGCGCGTAAACAGCGCATTGGCTAAAGACGAACAAATCAAGAAAGAAACACGTATCAACGTCAGTGCATACCAGGGCAAAGTGTTGCTAGTTGGGCAGTCGCCGAACTCAGAACTCTCATCGCGTGCCAAACAAATTGCGTTGGGCGTTGATGGCACCACCGAGGTGTATAACGAAATCCGTAACATGGCACCAATTGGCCTGGGTACAGCGTCAAATGACACCTGGATAACGACCAAAGTGCGTTCGCAGTTGCTGACAAGCGATCAGGTGAAATCGACGAATGTGAAAGTCACGACCGAAAATGGCGAAGTGTTCCTGTTAGGTTTGCTGACTGACAGAGAAGCCAAAGCCGCGGCAGATATTGCCAGTCGGGTCAGTGGCGTGAAGCATGTAACCACTGCGTTTACGATTCTGAAGTAACTTTTCCCCTCACCCTAACCCTCTCCCTAAGGGAGAGGGAATTATACGGTGTTCCCCTTCTCCCTCAGGGAGAAGGTTGGGATAAGGGTGGCTTCCCCTTAAAACCGACTCAAACAATCCATTGCCACCGCTTTAAACTCGTCAAAACTCCTGCTGTCCCGCAAGCGCGGCATCGCCCGTTCACGCAGAAAAGTCACAAACAAATCGTAAATTGCCATCGCCTCTTCGTACTCACTTTTGCTGATAGCGAGCAGGAAGATGACGTGCGCCGTTTCGTCACCCCAGCCAATTCCCTGCGGGGCAAGAACGGTATAAACCACGGTTTTGTTGGCCATGAGTCCCAATGAGTGCGGAAGCGCAATCCCCTCGCCCAACACCGTACTGACTATTGCCTCGCGCTCAACGACTGACGGATAAAAGTCCGCACCGACAAACCCTTCCTGCTCAAGTTGCTGGCACAACGAACTGAACAACTCCTGCTGTGTGACAGGCTCATCAATCACTCGGAAGTGACTGGCATCAAAGAATTTTTCCAGCATGTACGGGCGGGTTCTATCCACCAACACCAGCTTGCCAAGCTGTTCGAGCTGATACTCCGTTGGGAACGGGGCGACGACCACCGTCGGTTTTTGTTTATCCGTTACGCGCGCCGTGGAAATCACAAAATCTTCTTCAACGCAGGCGAGCTGTTCGTAATCGCGCAACGAGATAATCCGCGTCACTTCAATTTGCGGGTATTTACGCAACAGCATCGCCTGAATCATACGCACCGTGGAATTGCCGGTGTCACAAACCAGTAGCACACGCGGATGGCGCTGATAACCAATGTTGTAATGCCGCTCCAGCCCGACGCCAATATGCAGCACCAGAAAACCAATTTCGTTTTCGCTGATGACATAAGGAGTGTACTTCCCCCAGCTCGACACCGCCGCCAGCGTCATGTCATAGGCCATCGGATAGTGCTGTTTAATGTTGTCGAGCAGCGGATTCGGAATGTTTATCTGATACCGCACCCGGGTGATCATGGTTTTGATATGGGTAAGCAAATCAGCGTGCAATTGCTTATCTGTCAATAAGTTGTAGTTATAGTTGCTGTTGATAAAGCTCAGAATGTAATTTACCAGCGCTTCGTCGTCGTCGGCACTGATGGCGCTCGGGGCCACATCCTGAATCTGGCGCGAGGCGATATGCACTTGTAGCCATTGTTCTTCCGCTTCCGAAAGTGGCTTATCGGCCAGTTTCTGAATCAACACCGTAATTTCACGGGCGGCTTCCCGTACGGCTTCGTCCACATTGTCGGCACTAAATTCCGGCAGCGGATAACCTTCGCTGATACGGCGCACAGCCACGGCGCAATACAAACGGATAAACTGCTCGCCCTCGTCCGTCAGACGAATTCGGCAGCGCGTAAAACAGTTATGTAATTCCGCCGCCAGTTGCTCTGGCACGCCAGCGTTCAGCGCTTCTTCAGTCAGCAGCGGGTTATCGCTATCTTCCTGAGTCAGTTGCCAAAGTAGCTCCGTCAGGCAGGCACGCACCGACATTTCGCTGCCAAACAATTTCATGCCGTGACGCGGGCGGGTTTCAATCGTCAGGTTGTAACGCGCCAGCCATTCACGCACTTCTGCCATATCGCTTTGCAAGGTAGCGCGGCTGACAAACCACTCTTCCGCCAGATCTTCGAGTTTTAATGAGAAGGCAGATGTCAGAAAACGTACCACTAAATAATGGACGCGTTCCGGAGAATTACGTGGGATCCGCAACTGGCGCGAAGGCTGCTGCACCAGCTCCTGATAGAGCGAGCTGTCGGCAATATTGAGCTGATACCCCGCACCGCGACTGAGCACGAACTGCGCACCATGCCCGGCCATCAATGCGTTTAGAGCAGTAATATCCGCGCGCACCGTGCGGGTAGAAACAGATAAGCGCCGCGCCAGTTCATCCTGGGGCAGCGTTTCGTTTTGCAGCATTTCAAACAACTGGGCCAGACGTTGGTTTGGGAATCTCACTGCCGTTTCCTTTCTTTAATCGGGCGTGATGCCTGTCATCACCATCTGTGATGGGCTTCCCACCGCAATGTAATCCTCAACAAAAGTCAGTTTTCCATTGCCGTGCGCCACACTAAAACGAGTGATGTTGTCACTGCGCTGATTCATGACGTACAGATACTTTTCATTATGGTCGAGGGTGAGCGTGCGTGGGTAATCTCCCCGCGTCCAGACATGTTCCTGAAGCACCAGTTTGCCGTTCGCGGTGACGGTAAAATGACCGATGCTGTTGTGCAAACGGTTAGCGATGTAAAGCTGTTTTCCGTCTTTACTCAGCAGTAAACCCGAAGCATAACTGGTGCCTTTGAAACCTTCGGGCAGCGAAGACAGACTTTCGCCTTCGGTCAGTGTTCCCAGGTTTTCATCAACCTGGTAATACGTCAGCGTGGAAGCCTCTTCGTTGATCAGCCACAAACCCTCACCGCCAGGCGTAAACACAAAGTGGCGAGGCCCGGCACCTTTTGAAGAAGCATCAATATAAGGAGGATCGTTAGGCACGAGCTTGCCGTGGGTTTTGTCGAAACGATATTGATAGATTCGATCCAGACCCAGATCGGTAGTAAACACGTATTTGCCCGTGGGATCGGCGGCGATCATATGAGCGTGCGCACTGCTGTGACCGCTGGCAGCAAAACTGCCTTCTACGGCGGCTACCGGCTTTTTAGCTCCCGCAGGCCCTGAATCTTGTTGGACGTCAGTGGCCTCACCGAGGCTGCCGTCGGCTCTCACGGGCAATACGGCAACGGAACCGCTGCCGTAATTAGCCACCAACAGATAGCGCCCATCCGGCGTGAGTGCGAGAAAAACCGCCCCCGCACCGCCCGATGAAACCTGATTCAGCTCGGTAAGATTACCGTCATCCCCCACGCGCAACGCTGCAACAGTGCCTTGTTCTGCTTCGCTTGCCACATACAACGTTTTGCCATTTTTAGCGGCGGTTAGCTGTGCCGCATGGGGCAATTCGCAAACTAACGTTTTGTGGGTCAACGCACCGGTTTCGGCATCTACCAGGAAGCGGTACACACCTTCTCCATTGGGATGGTAAGTGCCAATCCAGGCATACTGCGGCTGTGTTGCAGGCATCAGAGATCCTTGTTGTGTATGAGATTGGTCGCCCTCACCCTCTCCCCCAGGAGAGGGAACTGCCCAGTTTCCCCCTCTCCCTCAGGGAGAGGGCCGGGGTGAGGATGGTTTTAGCCGACCAACTTCTTGGTCATTTCCAGCAAAGTGCGCACATCTTGCGGACGCGTATTGCCGCTCGCTTTATCAATAATTGAACTGTAAATATGCGGAATCACTTTGCTTACGCCCGCATCTAGTGCGATTTTCAGAATTTCTTCGTAGTTCTCAAGGTCAATACCACCGGTGGGCTCCAGCCAGAAATCATATTTTGCGCAAGCTTTCGCTACCGCTTCATATTCATCACGGCATTGCAGGCCGCCCATTGGGAAATATTTGACTGAGCTTCCGCCCATGTCTTTGAGTAGCTTAATTGCTGTTTCGACAGGTACGATGCCGTCTGGCGCGCCAGAACTCAACGGGCCGGTGGAAATTTTCACCATACCGACGGTGCCGGTTGGAGAAACCAGGCCGTTAACCACACTTTCATTTTGCCCAAGCAGCGCACGGCTGGTTCCCACGCCGGTAAATACCTGGTTTACATGCTGCGGCTGCACCTGGCGGGAGATCTCACTCACCATTGCCGATTGATTCGGGTCGCCTGCACCAAGGCCAACCGAGAGCGCATTTTCGATCAACGCCGCATATTCGCGCATATCTGCAACAGCACTGGCGACATCCGGGTAATTTTTGGAAAGCACGCCCACCAGCACATGCCCTTCGGCAGCGTCATAAATAGCTTTAGCATTCTCTTTGGAGCCAGCCAGCACGTTCAGGCAAACACGATCGCGGTAAAAGTTCGGGGTCAATTTCATGCTTGTTTCTCCTTGCTGACCAAAGCCTTAATGCTGTGATAAATAATCTCTAGCTGCTGTGGGTTTACGCTGCGTACGTCGGCTTCGATAATCCCTTCGTTAGCTTTGTAGCCACGGAAGAAAATCGCATATTCGCCTTGTTTCAGCGCGCTGACTAACTCTACGGTACTGGTGCCAATCACCGCTTCATCGAATTTAATTTCAGTACGCGCGATATCACGACCGGCGGCATCCCACACGACGCGGGCGCTGATCCCCTCAATCGTATTGAGATTAGCGATAAACGGCGTCATTTTTTCCACCATCTGCGCACCGCTCTCTTTTTCCGCACTCAGATAATGTTCGATAGCGCAGGTCAGGCCAAGAATGCCTTCTTTACCGACTTTCATGGCGCGTCCAATGCCGCCAGTTTGGAGTTTCACCCACTCGATGTACTGCGCTTTGCCGATCACCAGACCGCTGGTTGGCCCTTCAATCGCTTTTGCGCCGCTGTAAATCACCAGATCAGCACCGGCGCGGTAGTAACACTGCAAATCTTCTTCCGCTGCAGCATCAACAATTAATGGCAGGTTATGCTTGCGGGCCACGACCGCCGCCTGCTCAACACTAAGCATGCTTTTCTGCACCGAGTGGTGAGATTTGATATACAGAATGGCCGCCGTGCGCGGGGAAATCGCCGCAGCCAGTTGATCAGCCGAACATTCGTTGGCGTAACCGGCTTCAACCACTTTGCCGCCACCGAGATAAACCATGGTGCCTACCGGTGCGCCGAAGTTCACGTTGTGGCCTTTTGGTAACACTATTTCGTTGTTCTCAAGCGGGGTGCCATGCAGGTTTTCAATCAGCCACGCGTTGTCTTTCACCAGCACCGCCGCCACCGATTGCGCGATACCGGCGGAAGCACAGGACACTACCGTCGCCGCTTCCACATCCAGCAGTTTTGCGATGTATTCCCCAGTTTTGTTCACCAGGTCTTTCATTTCAAAGTAGTGATTCATGCCTTTCGTCACGGCGTCCACCACTTCCGGGCGCGGAGTAGAAACACCGAGTGCCGTCATGCGGCCGGATGCATTAATAACTTGTTTTAAATTGTATTTTTCATAAATCGAAGACATGTTCTTGCTTCCCTTGTTCGGTCGTAAACCATTTTCCAGCGCGAACTGCGGCAAGTGCCACCAGTAGTTGTTCACCCTGGAGTGTCTGATTTTCTGAGTCGGTAAATACCGTCGGCTGGCGGCGTTTGGCAAAAATAGTCAGGTCGCCATCAAGGCCAATCGACAAACGGCCTTTATTCACCAGGCGCAGACCGTCGGCTGCATGTGACGTCACACAATCAATGACTTGTGGCAGCGACATGCCGATGGAGAGGAATTTTGACATCACCACGCCGAGGCTATGCACCGGGCCGTTAATGCGGTTGCGGCAGTAAATATCGGAGCTGATGGTGTGCGGAAAAATCCCTTTGCTAATGGCGATTTTCGCCACTTCAAAGCTGAAACTGGCCGTGCCATGGCCGACATCAAGGCGCACGCCACGCTGTATCGCGCTGGAAACCGAGGCACGTAATTCACCCGCAGACGTCAGAATGCGGTTCGGTTTGCCGTTGTAGCAGTGGGTGATGATGTCGCCGCTGGTTAATAAATCGGTGATTTCATCGAGGTCCGGCGGATTATTGCCAATGTGTACCATCAGCGGTAAATCACCGTTTTCACGCTGGATTTCTTTGGCGATTTCAAGAGGTTTAATGCCGTTCGCACCGACCACGCTACTGCTCATGCGGGCTTTGATACCGATGATAAAACCCGGGTGGCGCGTGACGGCATCGCACACCGCCACTTTGTCGATATTCGCCATATCAGAGAGTTCGTTTTGCGCAATCAGCCCAACCTTCGAGATATTCAGCAGAGCGTAAACGTCGGTGCGCGCACTGCGAGTCAGCTCGTAAAACTCGTCGATGTCATCTGCACCGGTGCTTCCGGCATCCACCACCGTCGTCACGCCTGTATGAATACCGATACTGTCGGGGTCATCGTGATAAATCGGGGATTTTTGATAGCAGTGAACGTGGGAATCAATCCAGCCGGCGCTAACGTAAAACTCGCCGTTAAGCTGGCGTTCTTCGCGTGTTTCGCCCGTGACATCGCCCAGTGCCGCAATTTTTCCATCTTTAATCGCGATGTCGATAACCGTATCGTCCACCAGGCGGGCGTTGCGCAGGATTAAGTCGTACATGATTTTTTCCTTATTGGCGGATGGGACGCGCCATCCGCCAAAAAAGTTCTACAAAGCAATCGGGAAGAAAGCGCCAAAAAGCATCGCGCCAAGAATTGCGCCGCCGGTAATCGGTTTGTTCCACAGGTAAAACAGCAGCGAACCAATCAAGGATCCGATACCAATGGGAATCGAGGCGGCCATCGCGCTGAGGATAATTAACGGGCCAAGGAAGCGGCCGGATGCGTTACCCGCGCCCATCATCACGTCAGCACCGTAAGTAGAGTTGCTTTGGTTGATGGTGAATTTACGCGCAAGAATGATCAGATAACCAATCGCCAGTCCAATCACCAAACCGGTGGCTAAAGAAGCGGCGAAGTTAGCGACTGGGAAGACAATCCCGGCCCCCAGCAACAGGGCAGGAACGCCAAGCCCGACACCGGTTTGAATCGCCCCGCCGATGTCCAGAATCCCGACCAGCGAACCTTCAATGATGCGGGCAAACAGGAAGCTGGCACCAAATGCTGCGACTGCGCCATACACGCCGGTGTCGATTCCGGCACGCAGCATGGAAACAAACGCTACTTCGTTAAATGCGCCGATTCCGTAGAGGTAGTACATGTGTGTCCCGGCGAACACGCCGGATGAAAGCAGGCCAACAAAAATCGGGAAAGACCAGTCGGCGTACCAAAAACCTTTATTCTCTTCCATCATTGGCTCCCTTATTTTCCGCTCAGCGAGTTATGAATCAGATCCAGCCAGTTCGGCACGGTCAGATGGAAGGATTCGATCATCTTCATGTCGAAACCGCGGAAGAAACCACTCAGGACAAACAGCGCGATAATCGCGACCATCATCACTTTGGTGACGTGGTTCCAACCGCTCTCTTCCACACCTTTACCAATCAGGATGCCCAGTACCAGACCCGGTACGGCGTTACCCATAATCAGCTGTGCGCAGCCGCCGAAAATCGTCGCCCAGAAGCCCGATTTCTTACCGGCGTCAATCGCCGCCAGCCAGAAAATCACTGGCATTATGATGTTAACCAGCAGGTTAGCGGCAGGCACCAGAACTTTTACCGCCGTGACCTGCAATGCAGCCGGAACCGCCGAAGCCGTGGTGTTAAGGAAGGCGACCACAATCATGCCGATGATGCCGCAGGCGATAGCCATCTTTCTCGGGTCGTGCAGGGTTTCGGCGACGTTACGGTTTTTCACCATCAACGCGGCAGCACCCCAGTTTGGGATAATGCGGTGGTCAACATCTTGTGTGAACGCTCCAGCTGCAACCGAGGACGCCCATGCGTTAAAGAAGAAGCCCAGACCAAATGAGAAGTGTGATGCCGGATCGCCTTCGCAGGAATTTAGCTCACCGAGAGTACGAAAAGCGCCCATCCCTTGAGTGGTAGGCGCGTGAAACATACGTGCAGCCCCGGCGCCAACTCCAACACCCACCAGACCGCCGATGATTAGCGATTTTATTAATATAATTAAGAACATCTGTCTGTCCTTTCTGTGTGATTTTATTGGGGAATGAAATCGACTTTGTCCATGTTGATTGCAGTAACATTGACTGAAACATCCAGCTCGACGCTGAACATTTGTTTTTCACGCTTCAGGAAGAAGAACAAAAACGCTTCCTTCTTAACCTGGACTCGCGCCTGAATAACTTGCACATCCTGTGGCTCAATGCGCAGTAAAATGTGGGGAGAAGATTTCATCACCGAGCCCTGAACATGATTCAGGGCGTCAGCAAAGGCTTTGGCTTTGGTATCGCCGCGCCCTTTCACTCTCACCGTTTCTGAGAAGTGTTCTTTCATGCTCACTGACCGTACTTCTTGGCCCAGGCCTGTACCAGACGCTCGCCCAGTTCTTCTTTATCCATAAAACCAAAGCCCAGAACGTTATTGCCTTCGTTAATTGCGGTCACGCCTTCATCCACTGAACGCATGCCGTACTTGGCTTTGTAACCGTGTTTGGTTTGCGCGGTGATAGCACCTGCGCCGCCGCTACCGCAGAAAGAGATACCAAACGTGGCATTTTCTGCTTTCATTACATCGCCCAGTTTCATATCAGCGGCAACACCAGGAATCACCACGGCACGACCGCCCGCTTTCTCAATCCCTGCCGCCACTTTCTGCCCTTTTCCCAGACGATCGCCAATCACTACGGTAATTTGTTCCATGTGTTTCTCCTGATTATTCAAAGATTGTCTTTCGCGACTTCAAAATGCACCGACAACAACCACGCCTCTTCAACAGGGAGATTGCCAAACTGTTCCACCACTTCTTTCGCCATCACCAGCGAGTCATCAGAGATTTCCTCAAACAAACTCTCTTCAACTTCTGGCAGCGGTTCGCCGGTCAATGACCGATGAGCCATGGCACGAACGTGGGATGTCAGCATCTGTTCCTGCACCGCGTTCGGCGTGATGTTTCTGTTCATAAGCAGCGTATTGATAAACGCCAACACTCGTTCGGTGAGAAGCGTTTCCTCGGTACACCCGGCTTCATTAACCATTACCGCTCCGTCATTCACACTACGTACCTCTTCGCTGTCAGGCTTTTAAGGTATCGACCAGGGTTAAAGGTTTGTAGCGAGTTGTTTTCCACTTCGAAGTGGAAATCGCGGCTTCAATAGTGATTTGCGCCACAAAAAAGGGCTGAATCGTGATGATTGGCTGGTTTAGTGTGATTACAGTCACGCATTAGCAATGCTTAAGTGAGAGTTCTCAGTGATAGTTTTTGAGCAAACTTGTGAGCCAGGGGGGATTTTGGGGGAGATATTGGAAAGGCTTATGGCACATTTTCCGGTAAAGAAAACTTCCTGCGGTGCCAGAACGGTTGAGTTTTACCCAACCGTATTTTTAAGTAGTGGGGATTGCTTTAAATTATAGGAAGTTAAGTTTGATGGTCGCAATGGTATCAATTTTCCCGGCCTTCACTTCTGGCGAGATTGCGATATAACGTGCCGCCAGCGGTATCGAACTCTGGTTATGCACCATCGGTAGATCATCGAGCGACACGGGCGAGCCAAAAGCCAAAGGCAGATTGCGATAGAGGAGTTGCACACCCACACCCGTCGCGTTATCCGCAGTCAGAGTATTTTTCAAAATCCCCTTTTCCGGGTCTGCTGCCACACCATACAACGTCATTTCGATGTGTTCCGGGGAACCGGTACACACATAAGTGATATCAAGCTGAGTGGATGCGGCAGTCTTCTGCGCTTGTAGTGTCGCAACATCAACAGGAACCAGGCTGAATGCCGCATTCGCCGCTAAGAAGTGGCAATACCCCGCAGGTGGCGTGGCACTAAAAGAATAATCCACGCTGACTGACTGCTGTAGTGCCGAACGAGTCAGAGTCAATATGGAAGGACTTTGATAGCTGATGTGCTCTAATGACTCAATTGAGCCGGTCTTGACCAGTTCGGTTTTAATAAAAACATCGTCACTGGTTAAATCGCTTTTATCATCCAGCGCAAACTGTTCGTTAACCGGCAGCGTGCTAAGCGGCGTGTGGTTTCCTTTCTGACGAATAATCAAAGAAAGGCGAATGCCAATACCTGCGACCGAAGTCGGATAAACATTATCACCCGTCATGCTTCCGTTCATGATCCCGGTGATTGATAACTGATCCTGCGACTGCGATGAGGCGCAGCTAATATCCTTGCGTTGATGTGCAAGGCTAGAAAGCGAAGCGCGTTTCACATACAGCGTGTCGCCCACACTGGCTTGCAGAGGATCTTTTTGTAGCGATCCGTTAAGCACAATTGAAAGCCGGGATTGGCTTTGCACATTGCAGGCTGAAGCGAGCGTGGGGAATAGCGCAATCAACCCTGACAGCAGTAATATTATTAAGGAACCACGCATCTTAGCTATTCCCACAGGTTAGTTTCATCATTGTTATCGGTAATTTCCCGCTCGCGACCGGCAATTTATAATGTGCTTTGCAAGCCTGCTTATCGTCCATACTAATACTGAGATCCCCTTCATCCGGCGCACCGGTAATAAAGAGTTGCCCACCGTCGCCTACAAAGAACATTCTGTCGCTATCTATCAGGCTTGCTTGCGAACCAAAGGGAATGACTTTTCCTCTCTGGCTCACAGTAAAGAGCACTTTACGGCCAATATTCGCCGGGAAATTAGCAAGGACGACCGCATCTTTAGTGGGAATAACGTTGGTTGAGATATTTTCAAAGGAAATATTAGCGCCCACGCTGTCAGCATCAATTTGAATCGAGTTATTATCGTATGCAGATAATTCAGGCACGATGGTATAACCGCGCCAGTCGGTATAAACGCCGAGGTTATTTTTCACACCAACATGGCTCGCACCCGGTGCACTCACCAACGCTAACGCGCCATCGGAATATTGACCAATTGTCGCTCCATGGCGATGGATAATAAGTTGCCCGTTTAGCCCATAGGTAAACTGCTTTTGGTTTTCATCCTGGTTATAACCCATCTGAATCTCACCATAACTCCCTTTATAGTCGGTAGTTATACTGGCATTTCTGCCATCTTCTTCACCCTTATTGACGTTGTAACCCAATTGCGTGTTATAGGTGAACACTTCGGAATCCATGATATTGCCATGCAAGCCCAACGTTTGATTACTATTCCCTTCGGTGTCATTGGTCATCATTAACGAAGCCGAATTTTTTGCTTCTTTGTCGAATACGGATAAAGGCAGTGTGAAGTTGACCATCACCTGTTTGTCATTAGTGACGGTCCCTTCTTCATCAAAATCCTGGTTAAGGCTCAGGGTGAGTGACGTACTTACTGGCCCGATCGGGGAGTTAAATCCAAGCTGGTACATTTTTGAGCTGGTGCTGTCTCTATAATCAGTTTGGTTCATAGAAACAAATATAGTTTGAGTGTCAGTCACCGCCTGGTTAATTGATAGCGTGAACTGTTTTTCGCGCGCTTTACTTTCGTCTGCCGTACCATAGTTATCGGCAAATGAAACATAGCGGTCACTATATTGCGTGTAATTAAAATTAATATCGCTGCGGGTTGTTTCCATATGGTTAGAGTAAGCAAGATGCATCGCAGTTCCACTGCGGTTCTCATGACTTTCCGCAAGCGTGGAGTTTTCTTTTGCCACATCAACGGAGAATGCGCCGAGAAACCCTAAGTCTAGCCCCACACCAAGGTCGTAGCTTCGGTAATCGTTGGTATTCTGTATACCGCTTAATAAAGTCACATCATAGGGTAAACCGTAAGCCGCTGTAGCCTGGAATACATCAGGCTCCTCAGACTTTATTGTTGCCTCTGAATATTTCCCGGCGGATAGCCCATATTTCAACGAGCCCTGGCGCTGCAAAATAGACATTGAAGAAAATGACTGGCTAAGATGTTTTTCGCTGCCATCAGCCTCTTGAATGGTGATATCTAATATTCCCCCGGACGAAACGGGAGCCATATCAGAAATAGCAAACGGGCCGGGTGCAACATTGGTTTGATAAATTATATTATTGTTTTGCCGAACAATGACTTTTGCATTGCTATTCGCAACACCACGGATAACCGGAGAAAAACCATTAATGCTATCCGGGATCATCTCGGTATCAGAAGTCAGTTGCAGACCTTTAATGCGAATACTGTCGAACAGATCGCCACTAGTGTAGGCGTCGCCCATCACCAGTTCACTTTTTAACGAAGGAATTGCGCGCTCAACGTAAGTGCTGAGGCTTTCCACTTCCGTACCAGACCCGCTACTTTGCGAGAGAGTCGATAAATTGCGTAAACGCCATGGGCCAAGATTCAGCCCATTTTTAAAATTGACATAGTTTTCAGCACCTGCAGAACTATCTTGCTTATTTTCAATGGTTTGTGAACCAGACGCCTGGTAACCGATGAGCAACGCGGGAATGCCGTCATCCCAAAGCTCTGGGGGAATTTCATCTTTAAGCAAGGTACGTAGCGTAGTTTGCGGGAAAGAGAGCGACAGTTTTTTAGTAAGATAATCAAACGAAGACGTGGCAACCGGCACAGCTTCGTTCAGTAATACACAGCTACGATCTTCTTTGTCCAGATTGATATTCACATCGTGTGAAGATGAATCAACGCCGATTTTTGCGTACATCTCAACCGGAATACACGGGATAAGTGCTTCTTTCTGCATTGAGAATTGAATATCTTCCGTCGCGAATTTTTTGCCATTAACTTCAATATAAACGTGATAAGTCCCCTCTTTAACCTGGTTTGCTAATACCGAATTGAGATCGGTAATAGCGGGGGCACCGCCCACAGACTGCATCATGCCGGGGTCAAAATAAGCCTGACCTTGCGCCATAGATATAGACGCCAAAATAGATAAAAACAATGAACTGCGAATGAAAACAAGTTTCACGAGGGCACGAGCAATGATTAGTGACATGGCAAACTTCAATTTTATCTAGAATTAGAGCGTCGCTGTTTTCTCAGGCGAAGTGACAGAAAATTCATTCATTGCGGTCCAGACAACTTTTGCCCCAGCAGGTGCAGACTTCACTTTATAGGTCTGTTCACCATGAGGGGCGACTACTGTGTTGTTATCTTCAATGGAGATTTTTAACGCTTCGTTATTAATCAAAACTTTATTCATAACAACATAATAAGGTGAGTTATTTGTCACGGTAACCGTATCATTACTCATCCTTTTCCACGAAAGAGCCGCGATTGCGTCTTCCAGGTTACCGGGGAGATTTTCAGGGCGATAGAAAACTTTAATACGTGTCAGTACCGCAACCATGACTTTGGTTTTAACCAACTTCTCGCCATCTGTCATTGCCGGAATAGCTTTAACATCTAACCAAACCAGGCTTTCACGATCGGTTGGTAAACCCTCACCGGAATACATTATCTGAACAATCGCTTCACTTTTATTTGCCATATGGAATAAAGGTGGCGAAACAAAGAAAGGTAGTTTGGCATTCTTTTCAAGCCCAGGATTTCCCTGCGCATCAATCCACGACTGGACTAAATATTCACGGTCTTCTGAATTTTTAACCGAGATATTGATATCAGGATCTTTGGCATGATAATAAACACGGTTTGCCGAAAGCTGAACAGTTGCAGAGGAGGAGAAACTCAGGCTTGTCAGCGCAAAAATTGCTGCTGCGACGAATGGACGTAATTTCATGATGTATTCCATAGATAAAAATGGCTGGCAAAAATGCCAGCCATGAGATGACTAATAGCTAATTAAAGGAAGTTAACTTTAACGTTAGTCGTAGCGCTGATGGTGCCAGAAATGACTGATTGGGTAGATACTGTTTGAGTTGGCGCAACATACAGAGGGATATGTGAACTACCGGAGGATTCGGTAGTATGAACCAGTGAGCTACCGCTATTGGCTTTAATCAATACATGTTCCTGTGTAAGCAGAACCTCGTCCCAGAAGCTAACCGCTACGTGCTGCGCGCTACCAGGTACATCATCCAGTGCGATCAGGCTGCTGTTTTCGCCATCTGCGGTACCCAGAATGCTGACAGAAACAGTTTGTCCTGCAGGGCATTTGGTCAGGGTAATATCGTATACCGCACCTGGGTTATTTTTATAAGGCTTGCCTGATTCTACGGTACCGATATCGTAAATGCTGATGTCATCAAAGGTTACTGAGCTAGGAGCATCAATTTCACAAGCAGCGTAATCGATAACATGGCCAGTCAGCGTAATGTCGCTAACACTTGCTTCCTGCGCTGCGTGGCTTACACCTGCCAGGCTAGAAAATGCCATAGCCAAAGAAAGAACTAAAATCTTCTTGTTCATAATAAATCCCTTATTTTTAAACCGATTAGCAAATAGCAATTAGAGGAAAGTCACTTTAATTTGAGCTGAAGTAGATACGTCGCCCGCAGTAACGGTGCTAGTTGCGTCAGATTTTACTAATCCGAAATCCAGGCCAACCATTGCGACGGTTGTTTTAATTGGATCGCCGCCGAGTTTGTATTGAGTGGAGTCATCGTGATTCCACATAGCAATACCCACATTAGTCGCTGCATTTGTAGCAGCGCCATTGGCAAGAATTGTGCTGTCTGTGGCATCAGCGGTACCAAGAACAGAGACTTCCGCGTTAATACTTTCACAGTCAGTGATAGCAACTTGCAAAGTACGTACGGAAGTCTGAGTTGGTTCTTGATCTGAAGTTTTCAGGTCAGCCATCAAAGGTGAACCCAGTTCCAGTGCATTCTTGTTCAGAGCTACTTTACAAGGAGGAGCACTAATAGAGCCTGAAACTGCCAGGTTCAGGATGTTCGCGTCATCTTCTGCATGTGCCATAGAGCCAACAAGAGCGCTTGCTGCAACTAAAGATGCAAGCGTCACTTTTTTGAAAAATGTATGATTCATTTCATGTCCCTTTTTTTTATAAAATAAATATCAAACCTTATCAGCATCATGCTAATAGAGTTTGAGATTTACCTATCCATTTTAATGAAACTTTATATAGCTTAGAGGTATTAACCAAGGGGCGTATGACTATTGCGCTTCGTGATTTTCTTTTCGTAATTACTCTACAACACAAGCTAATATTTTACACTCGTGAAATGATCCGAATTTGGACAGGCAGCGACTAGTAAATTATTTTCGTTATAGTTAACAAAGTACTTCCCAACAACAAGGCCCAGAGACTTAGTCAAGAAGGGGAAAAAAATAATGCCAGAGCCTAATTAAAATAAATTCTCATTTAATGTCATAAGTACAATTAATAGATTTAAGCATCTCATTTTCCATAGTGATAAATCCTCTCATTTTCCTTTCAGAGAGAATGCGCATAGTTCCGCTACGTGACTTTCCAGTTTTGCTACGTATATGCTTTTCAGCATGTAAACTATCGCGCAAAAGCTTAGGCTCATTCATGGGTTCAATTAACTGATTGCGAACTATCTCAAACGAGTTGGATGTCGATAACTGCAAGGTGTGCGTAAAGAGGGCATTGCTCACTGCCTGGAGATGCACTTTTTATTTTATTGAAAATACATTACTGATGGTGAAAGCCACTTATATAACCACGAATTAAAATAATTCCCTGGTCATAGGCTTATGGAGTAATTTAAGTTATAGCGGCAATGGATTATGAAGAGGAAGAGGAAGAGTAAAGTGGCGGAGGAACCCCCGCCAGAAGGTGTAAAGTCTACTTTTACTTCACCAGCCCCATACTCTGAGGCAGTGCCATGGTGATAGCCGGTAAATACGTCACCATCATCAGAACAATCGCAATCACCGCAAAGAATGGCAGCAACGGCTTAATCACGCGCTCAATCTTAATATCTCCCACTTTACAGCCGGTAAATAAGATTGGCCCTACCGGTGGCGTAATCGTGCCGAGGGATAAGTTAAACACCATCATGATACCGAAATGCACCGGGTCCATTCCAAACTGCATACAAATTGGCAGGAAGATTGGGGTGAAGATTAATACCGCAGGCGTTGGGTCCATAAAGGTGCCGACCACCAGCAATACCAGATTCATAATCAGCAAAATAACAATGAAGCTATCTGTAGCAGAAAGTAAACCGGAGGCAATCAGTGCCGGTATTTTGGTGAAGGCCATGACCCACGACATAATCGAAGATGCCGCCAGCATGAAGATAACAATCGCGGTCATTTTCGCCGTGGCGAGGAATATCTTCGGCAAATCGTCAATTTTAATATTGCGATAGATTATGCCGAGAACTAACGAATAAACGACCGCAATCGCCGATGCTTCCGTCGCCGTAAATACGCCGCCCAGAATACCGCCGATAACCACGACAATCATCATCAGGCTTGGAATAGCATCAAACAAAATACGCAGCGTCTGGCCTTTATTTGCCGAACGGTCGGCCACATAGCCACGGCGTTTCGCAATGAAACCCGCAACCAGCATCACACCTAAACCCCACAGAATACCCGGTACATAACCGGCCATAAACAGCGCGGAAATAGACACGCTACCCGCCACCGTTGCGTAAACAATCAAAGAGTTGCTTGGCGGAATCAGCATACCCGTTGGTGCAGAAGCAATGTTCACTGCGGCACTGAACGCTGGATCGTACTGCTCTTTTTTCTGAATCGGCGACATGATGCCACCGACCGCGGCG
This sequence comes from Buttiauxella agrestis ATCC 33320, assembly GCF_000735355.1. Lineage (GTDB taxonomy): Bacteria > Pseudomonadota > Gammaproteobacteria > Enterobacterales > Enterobacteriaceae > Buttiauxella > Buttiauxella agrestis. The sequence goes on along the minus strand of NZ_JMPI01000011.1, from coordinate 46,824 downwards.
GCCGACGCCACACCAGAACCGCTGATCGATCCAAACAGCATATTGGCGACAACGTTGGTTTGCGCCAGTGGACCGGGCAAGAAATTACTGACCATTTTGGCGCAGTTAATTAAACGAATGGCGATCCCACCATTATTCATTAAATTCCCCGCCAGTATAAAGAAGGGAATCGCTAATAAGGCAAAGGAGTCGAGGCCAACAAAAACGCGCTGTGCCGACGTTAATATCGCACCATCGAAAGGTAAGATAAGTAACATTGCGGCAAAAGAAGAAATCCCGATGCTGATACTAATTGGCGTGCCCGCCAGCAGTAAAATAAACACACCGCTAAACATTACAAGAGCAACAATAATTGCAATATCCATATCAACACCCAATCAATCTTGTTTCGAAGAGAACTTTCTGAACAGCCCATATTGGTTATACAGGCAATAGAACAGCGTCATTGCACCACTGAGAGGAATTGCAATGTAGATAATGCCGATTGGAATTTGTAATGCGGAATCGAGTTGCGCCATCTGGCGGCTCATCCCGATATAGCCCCCGATAGTCAGCACCAATAATGCAAATACAGAGGTGGCAAGTTCGCCAATGATTTCCAGCGAAAGGCGTAATTTACGCGGCATTTTATCGCGCATAAAAGTGATAGCCATATGCTCGCGCAGACCGAAAACATAGGCCCCGCCAATCAGCACCAGCCAGATAAACAAATAACGCGCCAGCACTTCGCTGACCGCACTTGGACTATTCAATAAATAACGGGATGCAACCTGCCAGGTAACCAGCAGCGTCATTAATCCCACAATTAAAATACATAGATACGACGCCACTTTATCAATGGCCTGTTTCACTCGGGTGATATGCGAATAAAAATCAGATTTGGATACGGCGGCGGAGGGGGCGGTTTGCGTCATTTTCATCATATTCTCCACTGGGGGCCAGAAAGCCCCCCTGGTTACTAAGCCGTGTTACTCGGCCAACTCACGAATTTTTTCGTACAACGCTTTTTGTTCCGGCGTAGTCAACATGGCAGATTGCAGCGGTTTGCAACGTTCCTGGAATGGCTTGATATCCACTTCAGTGAAGGTCGCGCCGTTGTCTTTCGCGGTTTGACGTGCGCCATCGAGCGCTTTATCCCACAGTTCAAACTGAGTCTGGGTGCTCTCTTTGGCTAATTTGCGGAACAGCTCGCGATCGCCTTCATCCATTTTGGCGAGGAAACTTTCGTTAGCGACGAGCAGGTCGGCCACCATCACGTGGCGCGTTGCTGAGAAATAAGGGGCCACTTCGTACTGTTTCAGGTCGGCATAAGTGATTTCATTGTTTTCAGCACCATCCAGCACGCCCTGCTGAATCGCTGAATACACTTCACCCTGGCCCATTGGTACGCCGGTTCCGCCCATGCAAGACAACATTTTGATCATGGTATCGGACTGCATTACGCGGATCTTTTTACCCTGCATATCAGCCGGGGTGGTGACTGCGGCACCTTTGGTGTAAACACTGCGAGCGCCTGCTGTATACGCGGTAATAACTTCAAAACCGGTTCCTTTGGTGGAAGCAAACAGGCTGTCTAGCACGCCAGACGTAAACACTTTGCGCTGATGTTCCGGGTTGTCGTACACGTACGGCATAGCCAGAACCGAGAAGTTTTTATTGAAGTTTTCCACCAGCGGGTTAGCCACAACCGCCATCTGAATCGCGCCAGACTGAACCAGTTCAAGTGAAGCACGCTGGTCGCCCAACAGTTCATTGGGGTGGATTTCTAATTTGTAACGACCATTGGTCGCCGCTTCCAGCTTATCGCTGAAGGAAACTAACGCTTTGTATTGTGGGTTATTTTCAGATTGGTTAAACGCGGTTTTTAGGGTAACGGTGCCTGTTGGAGCAGCGTCATCGCCACATCCGCTCAGCAAAATCGTTGCCGCAACAGCGGTAGCAACCAGCGAAATTTTTGGCAAAACATGTTTCAAATGCAGCATCCTGAGATTCCCTTATCCATGATTTCTGTGTGGAACTATTCCGTTTCGAAAGCATTTACGCATTGAATGGATTAAAAATGAAACGTTATTTCACTCAAAAAGAAATTTTGATTCATTTTGCTATTCAGATCTCAAAATGCCGAAAACAGCTGCTCATAAAAAACACAATCAGTGCATGCAAAAACAGTAAACAAGCGTGGAGTCAGTGATGAAGGCAGGGATTTAAGGTACTTTATGGCAATCTTGCAGGGATGAAACATTTAGGACATCCATGAAAATAGACGCAGAAATCACTTTCCGAAAACTCGAAATATTCATGGTGTTTATGGAAAAGGGGAATATTGCCCGAACTGCAGAGGCTCTGGGCATCAGTGGCGTGAGCGTTCATCGCGCCCTGCACACCCTTGAAGAAGGCGTTCGCTGCCCGCTGTTTATTCATAAAGGCCGCAATCTGGTGCCGTTGCCTGCGGCAAATACGCTGCTTGAACACAGTAAAGAAGCGGTGGCACTGATGGTGCGTGGTATAGCAGAAACTCGCCAGACCGCAGGTGTCGGGCAAGGACGTTTACGCATCGGCACGCTGTATTCTCTCACGCTCGAAACCGTGCCACGCCTGATTATGGGCATGAAATTACGCCGCCCGGAATTGGAAATGGACCTCACCATGGGTTCCAACCAGATGCTGCTCAACATGCTCGAAGACGGCGTCCTGGATGCGATCCTGATTTCGATTTCTGAAAGCGAAATCGACAGAAATAGACTCGAAGTGTTGCCTTTGTTCCAGGATGACATTTTCCTCGCCGCATCCAGCACGTTTCCGCTTGATACCAGCAAGTTAGCCGATCTTCGTGAGTACCATAACGAGAAGTTTGTTTCGTTAGCCGAAGGCTTTGCGACCTACAACGGTTTCCAGGAAGCGTTTCATATCGCGGGGTTTGAACCAGAAATTGTCACGCGTGTGAACGATATTTTCTCGATGATAAGCCTGGTGCAGGCGGGTGTGGGGCTGGCGTTAATGCCGGGGCGCATGAAGAAAGTGTATGAAAATTCAGTACAACTGCTGAAACTTGCCGACCCTTATCAGATGCAGCAATCTATCGCGATTGTCTTTGCCCGCAACCGCGAACACGATCCTAATCTCCTGGCACTTGCTGCCGAAGGGCGCATGTACGCCCGTTCGTTTATTGATACACCTAACGCGCCTCTTTAACGCGCTCGGCGAGGCGTTTTATCAGCGCGACGCTGTTTTGTTCTGCGCAAACCATTTCACCTTCACGGAACGCCTGGCGCGTGAGTCCGGTCAGCACGCTACCTGGCGGCATTTCGATGGCCAGGCGCACATCACGTTCGTTGGCGGCAATCATCGCATCACGCCAGCGCACGGTGCGCGACATATTCAGCGCTAAATCTTCGGCAATTTTCTCCGGCTGCCAGGCCACGCGAGCGGTACTGCCGCTGAGATAGGTACAGCGTGGACGGGTTAGCGTCACATCGGCAAACGCCTGTTGTAGTTTTAGCGCGGGTTCAGCCAGTAATTCACAGTGCGATGGCACGCTAACCGCCAGTTGTTTAGCTTTCTGCGCCCCAAATTTCAGCGCACGCTGGGCCACTTTCGCCATGTCTTCGTCACGCCCGGCAATCACAATTTGCTGCTCGGCGTTGATATTAGCGATATACGTTCCGCTGCCTTCCACCAGTGTTTCGACCTGACTGAGTTGCAAGCCGGTAATCGCCGTCAAACCATAACCTTGCGGATACGCCTGCTCCATTAAATCACCGCGCAGAGCCACTAAACGTAACGCATCTTCAAAGCTTAACGCGCCCGCCACCACGGCCGCCGGAAACGCGCCGATGGACAAACCACACACCATATCGGGCACCACACCATTGAGCTCAAGTTCCTGCGCACAGGCCACGCCTGCAATTAACAGGCAAAGTTGAACAGCACGGGTATGTTTCAGCGCATCAATCGTATCGAGCGCCTCGGCTTCATCACCTAAAACTGCACGAACACGCGCCATAATGTCGCTATCTTGCGGTAATTCCTGCAACATACCGACACGTTGCGTTCCCTGTCCGGGAAAAGTGAAGAGAATTTTCATACTTATCCCTTTAATGCCCACGGGTCAGTGACGATTTCTGGCCCGCTGTTGGTTTTCAGCAACACACGCCCGTCACGTAACCATTCTGCAAGGGCAAAAGCCCCCTGCGGCGTTTCAATTTGCGTATCGGCTCGGCATAACAACTGGCCGATAACCGCCTGCCATTCGAGCAGAGATTCGCGCTCAACACGCTGCGGGCAGCGAATCAGCAAATCGAGATCGCTGTCAGCATGTAGCACCGGGACTTCTGTCGCCAGCGCGTAGCCGCAGCTTCCGGTAATACCCCAGCTCCATGGCCATTCACGCAGGGCGAGTTGAATTGCGCCCTGAACAGGCGGCATTGAAACAAACGGGGATTTTACTAATAAATCGCGGGAGGCCAGTTCTTCCGGGGAAATGATGCGTTTAACTTTTGCCGCATTTACCCAGCCGGCCGCCCGCTGGTCGCGGCGCATTCCACGAACACCTACCGGAATGCGCGCATCATGACTCACATCACGCCGCACCACCACTGGAAGCCGGGGCTGCCATTGGCTTGCTACCCACTCTTCACTCACATCTTCAAGCGCGTCGCTATCGGTTAGCCAGAGTAGGTCGTGTGGGCGTGGTGTGTTCATGATTTACATTCCTGAAGTCAGAGAGATAAACAGCGGTAACGACAGGATAGAGAGCACGGAGCTAAGCAGCAAGACGGCTTCTGCATCCGGCGACTGTACGCCGAAACGGTTACCGAACACCACGCCAAAGAAGCCCGCAGACAGCGCAATCATCAGGATCGCAGTAATCGCAACCGGCCCAGTCAGACCCAGCACCAGCACGATACCCCAGGCGATGAATGGCTGAATCAGCAGTTTGGTCACAGTCGCCACGCACACTACGGTGTTAATTTTCAGCTTACGGGCAGACAGGATAACGCCAGTCAGGAACAGTGCCGCAGCGGTCGCAGACATGCCCAGCGGCTTGATTGACGACAGCAGCAGGTCTGGCATACGAATGCCGATCGCTGACAAAATCACACCCAGTAGCGGGCCCCAGACGATAGGTTTTTTCAGCGAACGCCACATCAGAACAGGCAACATTGCGAGGGTAGAACCGACAGACTCGCCAGCCGCACGCGCTTTTTCACGTTCCAGAATCATCAGGCAGAACGGTGTCATCAACACAGAACCACAGGCGATAGATACCGCAACGGAAAGTGAAGTCGCAGAACCTTCGCCCAGAACGCTGCCCAGAATTGGCAGGCCAAGTGCCGCATAGTTTGGTAACGCAACAGTCAATGTCAGTACAGCCGCATCCTGCGGAGATTTTTTGAATACTTTGGTCGCCAGGAAATAAATCGCAGCGTAGGTAATCCACATCGCCAGAACCAACACCACACTCATTGGTGACTGCTTGACGATACCTGCCCACGGAGTTTGAACCGTTGCGCTAAACAGCGCGGCTGGCAGGGCGAAATCCATTACAAAGATATTGAGCAGGGAAACATTTTTGTTATCGACCATCTTTGCTTTGCCAGCGAAAAAGCCGAGCAGCATGATGACAAAAATGGGCGCAAGCGCATGAACAATTACGTAAGTCATAACTTCACCTGTAGTTAAAAAAAGAATTCCAGCACCGGTGCGATGATTATTATTTTTCAGACGGTTAATGGTTATCGGGCACTCTAACGGTGCCCATTATTACCGTCTGGCAGGTCTGTCTTTTTAAACTCTGTCGCGACTACCAGACTGCGCGCATACGCTCACGAACCAACGCCGAGCTATGGCGATTCTTCGCATTCAGTCTGTTTTTCAGCGTGTTATCGGTGCGAGCTTCACGAACAGCCGTGACCAGCGCGGCATTCACTTTGTCCATATCGGCACTTTCTGGCGCTTCTGGACTCGCAATATCTAACAGCGCAGATAACAGGCCGAGAGTTTCGTAGTTGCTGATGTCATAAGCCATTGGCGGAATGGATGCCGCCAGTTTTTCCAGCGCTTCCACGGTACGCAGCGTGATACGTGCTGCGGACTCTTTACCCATCGCGTGGATCATCACGCCGGAGTCATTGAACGCGATCAGGCGGTTCGCCTGGTAGCCATGTGCCAAAAACGCACCGGACATCGCTTTGCCCACAATCAGGCCAACAACCGGGTGCCCGGCCAGACGCGCATTCGCATAAGCTGCTGCTGCGCCAGCCAGTGCCTGGTGGATACCAAACGCTTCTTCGCGACGGCCATAAGCCTGACTCGGTACGTCGATAACCGCCACAATGGCGCGTTTTTCTGCACTATCTGCATCTTCAGCGATAGTTTCGCTAACCACTTTTGCCAGCGTCCAGCCTTCGAGCAGGCCCACTTCGCCGCCTTTAGCACGCGGGTAATGGTTATTTTCGTCCGGCACAACCGCGATAAAACGGGCGGCTTTGCCATCAACGGTGCCGTCAGCCACTTGTACTGATGCACACAGGCCAGCCATATGCGGTGCGTTAGCGGTAAGTTTGTCCAACCAAATGGCGGCGCGATTCAGTTTCTGGCTCATGAGCGTTTCTCCCCAAAAAGCTGTTTAATCTGTTCGGAATCAGCCTGTTTCGTGGTGTCGAAATTGCTCAGGCGTTCGAGATACCACGCATAATTATCAGTGCGATGTTGTGCCGGAACCCCTTTTGCGAGAGCGTCGTTCACCGCTTGCTTAACCGCGTTAACGCCATCGCCCACCAGCGTTTCTACCAGGCCGCTCTCATAGCGAACTTCGCCGCCGGTCATGCTCCAGATGAACGGACGGTTACGGGAGTCGTATTCGTCGATCCCCGCTTCCTGCTCGATAACCTGCGGGCCGTTCAGGCCAAGACGCGCTTCGCGAGTCACAATTAAGTGGCTGCATAATGCTGCCGCGATAGACATCCCACCGAAACAACCCACGGTGCCTGCCACCACGCCGATGACGGGCGTATAACGGCGCAGATCCACGATGGCGGCGTGAATATCAGCAATCGCCGCCAGGCCGAGGTTTGCTTCCTGTAAGCGCACGCCGCCGGTTTCGAGGCATAAAACCGCCTGAGTTGGGATGCCGTTACGGTTATCTTCCGCCGCCAGTTCAAGGGCTGCGGCCATTTTCGCGCCGGATACTTCGCCCATGCTGCCGCCCTGGAAAGCGCCTTCAATCGCAATCACTACTGCCGGGCCGCCATTAATGGTGCCTTTGGCAACGACCATGCCGTCGTCAGACTGCACCACGATGCCCTGCGCTTCCAGCCAAGGTGAAACAATGCCTTCGAACGGGTCGAGTAATTCGCGGAAGCTGCCGTCATCCAGCAGCAGGCGAGCACGTTCACGCGCTTTGAGTTCGATAAAGCTGCTGTCGTTACGCATGGCTCACCTCTTCAAAAACTTGTTCGATACGAATGCGCGCCACGCCTGGCGTTGCGCCAAAATCGTGGATTTGCATCTGCCCGGCAGGAATGCTGGTCAATGCGCCGAGGCGCTCAAACAGTGCCTGCCAGCGCTGCTCGCTGTTATCAACAGACGTGGTGATGGCGATTGTCAGGGTGTCGCCCTGAGTCGCGGTAAACAGAACTTCCATATCACCGGAGCCAACTACACCCGCCAGCGCTTTGCCGCTAACGGTGCGAGTTGCCGGAAATGACAACGTAATGTGTTCCATAACACCCTCTTAAAAGTGTGAATGTTGCGGTAATGGGGTAATCGTCGCGTCATCGCAGGCGATGCGGTCAATCAGCAAGGTCGCGGCCAGCAAATCTGCGGCTCCGCCCGGAGACGCATTCAGTGTGAGCATCTCTTTATCAAGCCAGGCCAGAGCAGTTCGGCCCTCAACCGTCGCCGTCCCACCTGCCACCAGCACGCTACGCGCACCGTTTTGCATGGCTTCAAGCCCTTCAAGCCCGGCGCGAGACAGCACGCAGGTATCGCTAAGCGTCGTCATGATGGCCATCAGCGCATCAAGGCGAGCCTGCTGCTCCGTTGCACCGTTCGAACGGCTGCGGCGCAGTTGCGGCAATGCCAGACGCATGATGTGCGGGAAGCCAAGTTGTGCTTCTTCGCGAGCACCGGGAACGCGATAACGACGCGTGGCGAGTAACCCCTTACTGAAAACTTTGGGTGCGTAGCTGTCCGGCAGGCTGGCAAGTTTTGCGGCACTTGCCGCAATCTGCGAACTGCTGCCTTCGCAGCCATGCATTGCTGCCGCGGCGACCAGCAAACCGAGTGCCCAGATAGCGCCCCGGTGAGTATTCACTCCGCCTGTAGCCGCCATCATCTGCGCCTCGCCTTCACGACCTAAACGGCCAACGAGTTGGCGCAGAGCGATATCTGCCGGGCGCTGCCAGCTTTGTAATGCCAGAGCATGAAACGTCGGAGAAAGGCTGTGCGCCGAGCGCTCCATCAAATCCAGATTCAGATCGTGATGTGCGCCGCTTCCCCGGCTGTCCACAAGACCGGGTTTCGGGCTTAAACGTGCTTCTTCAATCAGGCTTTGGGTGGCAACCCGTGCAAGCCATTGCGCGCTGCCTTCTGCCCCGATTTGTGGCTGTAGTTTCATTACCAGCTCCGGAATTTCGCAGGTGGGTTATACAGGCCGCCAGACCACTCGACCAAATCCGCCACGCTGCTGGCTGCCAGCAGGGAACGGGTCGCGTCGGTGCGACGAATGCCCATGTCTTCCGGGAAGACCACTTTGCCACTCTGGCGCAGTGCGGCAACGCGTTTAGCGTCAACGCCCAGGCCGATGTCGGTGATACCCGCAACGGAGGCGACCATCGCACGGCGTTCTTCAAGGCTTTCAGCGCGATACAGATACGCGATACCTTCTTCGGTCAAAACGTGAGTGACGTCGTCGCCATAAATCATGACCGGAGCCAGTGGCATACCGGAGGATTTTGCGACTTCAACCGCATCGAGTTTTTCCACGAAGGTCGGCTTAACGCCGGCCTGGAAGGTTTCAACCATCTGCACGACGAGCTTACGGCCACGCTGCATCAGATCTGGCTGGGCCTGCATCGCAAGCCAGGCGTCAGTTGCATGGCGACGACCGTGTGGGTCATGCCCCATGTTTGGCGCACCACCGAAACCGGACAAGCGACCGCGCGTCACCGTTGAGGAGTTGGCATAGCCATCAACCTGCAACGTGGAGCCGATGAACATATCTACCGCGTACTGGCCTGCTAACTGGCAGAAAGCGCGGTTGGAGCGCATGGAACCGTCGGCACCGGTAAAGAACACATCCGGGCGAGCGCGAACGTACTCTTCCATTCCCAACTCACCGCCGAAGCAGTGCACAGTTTCAACCCAGCCGCTTTCAATAGCAGGAATCAATGTTGGGTGCGGGTTCAGCGTCCAGTGTTTACAGATTTTGCCTTTCAGGCCGAGTTGCTCGCCGTAAGTTGGCAGCAGCAGTTCGATGGCGGCGGTGTTAAAGCCGATGCCGTGGTTAAGCGATTGCACGTTGTGCTCGGCGTAGATGCCTTTAATCGCCATCATCGCCATCAGGATGTGCTCTTGCTTAATCAGGCGCGGGTCGCGGGTAAACAGCGGTTCGATAAAGAACGGTTTGTCCGCCACTACTACGTAGTCAATCCACGAACCCGGAATATCCACACGCGGCAGATCGCATTCGTCGTCCACCAGTTCGTTAACCTGGGCGATAACAATGCCATCGTGGAAGGCTGCCGCTTCGACCAGCGCTGGCGTGTCTTCGGTGCTGGCACCGGTATACAAGTTGCCTTTGCGGTCAGCTTTAAAGCCAGCAATCAGCGCGACGTTCGGCGCAAGATCGACATATAAGCGGGAATAGAGTTCGATATAAGTATGAATGGCGCCAATCTCTAACTGACCGTCTTCAAGCAGCTGCGAAATACGCAGGCTCTGGGTGCCAGAGAAGGAGAAATCGAGCTTGCGAGCAATACCTTTTTCAAAAATATCAAGGTGTTCGCTGCGCCCGACGCTCGGCATAATCATATGCAGGTTGTGAACTTTTGATGGGTTTACTTCGGCCAACATGCGGGAAAGGAAATCCGCCTGTTTTTGGTTGTTCCCTTCAAGCACCACACGATCGCCTGGAGCGATCAGTTTTTCCAGCATATCGACAAGGCCTTCGGTTGGAAGCACCTTGCCCTGCACGTTGGTGGTAGCCATACGACGCTGCTTCTCAGTGCGGCGTGTGTTCCAGACTCGTGCTGGGGTTTGCCCGGACAACATATTTAACCTCCTGATTCAGCCAATCATTTTGATTTGCTTTAGTCTGGTTAAATTGTGCGCCTCACTGGTTCGACCATCAATTAAGCTCAGGGGTCAATCATTAGCCTTAGAGTAATAATGGATATTCTGTTTTGTGACGAAGGTGGAAGGCGGGGAAAGGGAATGTGGGCTAGCTGACCAACAAAAATCATAATTACGAGACATGCCGCAATTCACTACTTTGCCGCTTTGTAAGCGGCCAGAAACTCGTAGAATCCGTGAGAGGGACGAGATGTGTTGTCTGTCGCGCTAGCTTTGTTGTGGTTGAAAAAAACACAACTGTAGCTACAATGGAGCCTCACAGACAAAGGGGTAAACTATGGACTCTGTAATTCGTACTCGTATCGACAGCCAGACAAAACAAAAAGCGACTGAAATCCTCGAAAGCTGTGGACTGACAATGAGCACCGCGCTGAGGCTTTTTGTCGAGCAAGTGGTGATTAATGAAGGTCTACCATTCGATATTAATCGCAAACCCAGCCCTCGTTTGATCCAGGCAATGCGTGAAACGCAAGAGATCCTTCAAAGCGGAAAAAGTGGATTTTCCGATATAAACGAGCAAATGGATGTCCTCAATAATGGCGAACAACAATCGAGCAAAGCTGCCGTTTCAGACAAAACACACAAAATCATTTAGTAAAGCCTGGGAGCGTTACAACAAAGCTGGTCGCCATGACATGAACACGGTTTCCGTCGCAATGTGGCTTATCGCCTCACGTAATCCTTTACCGGCTTATTACCTCGACCACGCGTTAACGGGGGAATATGGCGGGTACAGAGAACTACATATTGGGGGGGATTATTTACTGGTGTATTACGTAGATGAAACTACAAGAACTATTGTCTTTTCAGATTTAGGCACTCATGCCGAGCTGTTTGAATGAATGGTTATTATTGTTCCCCCCTTCCCACAAACAGAAAGAGGGGTTTAGCACACAGCTATTAGGATTTAGCTGGGCGAGCGGTGATTTTAATTGAATCGGTATAAGTCACGCGCACGCTTTGGTTCACTTTCAGATCTTTCAATTTCGCCTGAACTTTAGGGTCTTCAACGGTTACCGTTTTTTCCTGACCTTTTGGTCCTACGAAGGTGATTTCATTCTTTTTCAGATCGATGTGTTTAATTTTCAGCTGAACGTTAACCTGGCGGAAGGCTTCGTGCTCAGGTGAACCACTGGTCGCTTTTTCCATACCTTTGGTGGTTGAAGCCGTAGGTGCGGCTTTATCAACGTTGGTATCAAAAGCGATAGCAACGGAACGCGTCACGGTGGTATCAACGGTGTCGCCCGCTTTCAAATTGGCCAACGTACCGGCTTCTTCAGGAACATTAAGGGAAACTTTGTTCCCTTGCTCACCCTCAAGCACCACAACATGATTTTTTTGATCGACTGATACAATTTTCGCGGAGAAATGGTCGGCCTGGAAATCGCCCGCAACCGGCAGGACTGTAGCATTAGCGGAAAAAACACTGAAAGCCAGCAGCGAAACAGTAGCAGCACCTTTGATAAAGGTTTGAATCGGTTTCATAAATCAGATGTCCTTATAAGATAAGCGAATATTTTTGGCCCTGTGGGCAGGGCCAGTATGAGCTTAGCGGTATTTCTTATGGTAGGCATTGCGAGTGGTTTTAAATTCTTCGGCAGCCGCCTGCGCTTCCTTAACTTTGCCTTCGTTTGCCAGTTTCAGCGCGCCGTCAATTTGGCCGACCAGCAGATCCAGGCCGTGGCGATAATCTTTCATCTCCGCGCTGTCTGAGGCTTTGTTTTCAAGTTTAGGTGGGGTGCCTTTTTGCGCGTCTAATGCTGCCGCGCGCATATTGTTAAGCGAGGTTTTTAACTCCGCCGCGTTATCGGTTTTCAACACGGTTTTGTAGTTTTCAGCGATGGTATCCATATCATCGCCAACATCTTTCGCCATTACAGCGCCAGTAAATAACACGGACGATACTGCCAACATTGCAATTAATTGCTTACGCATTGACTCACCTTTTTTATTAGAAAGGCGCGGCAGGACGCGCCTCTTACGGTTTCTATTGGCCGGCGATTTTCATCTCCGGCAACAGCACTGAACCACATTGAATATTACTGCGCTTCTCAATATCGCTACCTACTGTAACAATTTCTCGCCACATATCTTTAAGATTTCCGGCAATAGTGATTTCGCTCACCGGATATTGAATCTCGCCGTTCTCGACCCAGAAACCAGACGCACCACGAGAATAGTCGCCGGTAATGCCACTCACGCCCTGGCCCATCAGCTCAGTCACGACCAGCCCGGTGCCCATTTCTTTCAGCATACCGTCGAAATCCAGGCCGCGCCCTTCAATGCGCCAGTTATGGATGCCGCCCGCATGGCCGGTGCTTTTCAGTCCCAGTTTGCGTGCAGAATAGTTGGTCAGCAGCCACTGTTGCAGGATGCCGTCTTTGATGATATCCCGGCGTTCTGTGCGTACACCTTCGCTATCGAACGGCGTGGAAGCCAGCCCTTTAAGCAAATGCGGATGCTCTTCAATGGTCAGCCATTCCGGCAAAACTTGTTTGCCTAAATAATCCAGCAGGAAGGTCGATTTACGGTAAACCGAGCCACCCGCAATCGCGCCCACTAAATGCCCGAACAGGCCAGTTGCGGCTTCGGCGGCAAAGATAACTGGTGCTTTCATGGTGGAAAGCTTACGCGGAGAAAGGCGCGCCAACGTGCGGCGTGCGCACTCAGCACCAACAGATTCCGGGCTGTCGAGGTCTTCCATCGCACGACCAATGGTATAGGCGTAATCACGCTCCATCTCACCGTTAACTTCTGCGATAACACAGCTAGAAAGCGAATGGCGCGTGGAGCAATAGCTTTGCAGCATGCCGTGGCTATTGCCGAAAACTTTGATGCCGTAGTGGCTGTTAAAGCTGCCGCCTTCGGTGTTGTTGATGCGCTTATCGACGTTCAGCGAGGCGTTTTCCGCACGCGCTGCCAGTTCAATAGCGCGGTCGGCGTCCATTTCGGTCGGGTGGAACAAGTCCAGATCTGGCGCTTCGAAAGCCAGTAACTCTTTTTCTGCCACACCGGCGAATTCGTCCGGGGAAGTATAACGGGCGATATCCAGTGCTGCCTGCACGGTACGCGCTACGGCATCCGGGCTAAGATCGGTTGTGGACGCGCTGCCTTTACGGTTTTGATGATAAACGGTGATGCCAAGCGCACCATCACTGTTGAATTCGACGTTTTCCACCTCACCGTATCGGGTGCTTACGCTGATACCAGTGGTTTTACTGACGGCGACTTCTGCGCCGTCGGACTGAGCGGAAGCCAATTCCAGCGCCTGAGATACCGCTTGTTCCAGAACCTGACGTTGTTGTGCTACTTGCGTGTTTACTTTCATCGCTACTGCCATAATGTAAGGTGAGTGAATTAAGTCTAACCCAGAACAGAACAATTTCGCAGTGAACAGGCTTTACTGGTAGAATTAGCCACTTTTTTTAAGGAGCCTAATATGACTAAGCAGCCCGATGACTGGCTCGACGACGTCCCAGATGACGAAAATGAAGACGAAGATGATGAGATTATCTGGGTCAGTAAAAGCGAAATTAAGCGTGATGCCGAGGAATTAAAACGCCTCGGTATGGAGCTGATGGAGTTGGGCAAGAACGCGCTCGACAAAATCCCTCTGGATGAAGATTTGCGTGCCGCGATTGATCTTGCTCAGAAAATCAAAAAAGAAGGCCGTCGCCGCCAGGTTCAGTTGATTGGCAAAATGATGCGTTCGCGCGATATGGACCCGATCCGTGTGGCGCTGGACAAGCTGAAAAACCGTCACAACCAGCAAGTTGCGCTGTTCCATAAACTGGAAGCATTGCGTGACCGCCTGGTTGAAGAAGGTGATGATGCGATGACCGAAGTGTTAAGACTTTACCCTGAAGCTGACCGTCAGCAACTGCGCGTACTGATCCGTAACGCTCAAAAAGAAAAGGCAGCCAATAAGCCGCCAAAATCTTACCGCCAGATTTTCTCTTATCTGCGCGAACTGGCCGAAAGCCAGGGCTAAGAAACTAAAGTGGCTGAATGAATTTTGCCACCCATAAAAAAAACCCGCATTTGCGGGTTTTTTTATTACTGTTTTTCAGCTTTCTTCGCCAGCGCATCCAGCAATTTCTGATGAATCCCGCCGAAACCACCGTTGCTCATCACCAGAATGTGGTCGCCTGGCTGGGCAGTTTTCACCACCATATCCACCAGCGTATCGACATCTGCACTCCAGTGCGCAGGCTGAATACAGGCTTCTGCGACTTCCACCACTTGCCACGGAATATGTGGCGGCTGGAGTAAGAACACTTCGTCTGCACGGCCTAACGATGGCGCGAGGTCATCTTTGCTCAGGCCCATTTTCATGGTGTTGGAACGAGGCTCAAGCACCGCCAGAATACGCGCCGTGCCGCCCACTTTGCCGCGTAATGCCGCAAGAGTTGCCAGAATCGCCGTCGGGTGATGCGCAAAATCGTCATACACCGTCACGCCATTTTCTTCGCCACGCAATTCAAGGCGACGACGCGCATTCACAAAACTATCCAACGCTTTAGCCGCGTCTGCTGGCGTCACACCCACATGGCGCGCGGCGGCAATCGCCATCAAACCATTATGCATGTTATGTTCGCCCACCAACTGCCAGTGCACTTCGCCGACACGTTCGCCATCCAGATACACTTCCCAGTTGGACGCGTCCGGATTCAGTTTCTTCGCCTGCCAGTGACCTTGTTCGCCCACCAGCTCTTGCTCACTCCAGCAACCCATCGCCAGCGTTTGCTTAATGTTGGTATCGCTTTCAGGCCAGATGATTTTCCCCTGACCCGGCACGATACGCACCAGATGGTGGAACTGTTTCTGAATCGCTTTCAGGTCGTCAAAAATGTCCGCATGGTCGAACTCAAGGTTATTGAGGATCAATGTGCGCGGGCAGTAATGCACGAATTTGGAACGCTTGTCGAAGAACGCACAATCGTATTCATCGGCTTCAATCACGAAGAACGGGCTATCGCCCAGACGTGCAGAAACATCGAAGTTCCCCGGTACGCCGCCAATCACAAAGCCAGGTTTGTAGCCACAGGCTTCCAGAATCCATGTCGCCATACCCGCAGTAGTAGTTTTACCGTGCGTTCCAGCAACGGCAATCACCCAACGGTCACGCAGTACGAAATCATGTAGCCATTGCGGGCCAGACATATAAGGAATGCTTTTCTCGAGAACGGTTTCAACACATGGATTTCCACGCGTCATCGCGTTACCGATAATAACCAGGTCCGGTTGTGGTTCGAGCTGGCTCGGATCATAGCCCTGAATTAATTCAATACCTTGCACTTCAAGCAAAGTGCTCATTGGTGGGTAGACGTTGGCGTCCGAGCCAGTCACCTCATGGCCGAGTGAACGTGCCAGCATAGCCAGGCCGCCCATAAACGTGCCGCAAATACCCAAAATATGAATGCGCATAAAAACCATCCTTTCATTATTTGGCGCACATTCTAACCGTATGTGAGGTGGTGGCAAATCGCATTTAAGTTAATTCCGTATTTTGCTGGCGCGATTCACCTGTACGCTACTATTTGAATCTTTGTTAGGATTGTTGCAATCGTTTTATTTAACTGACTGATGCAGGGAAAGTGTTATGAAAACGTTAGGTGAATTTATTGTCGAAAAGCAGCACGAGTTCTCCCACGCAACCGGTGAACTGACTGCCTTGCTGTCGGCGATAAAGCTCGGCGCAAAGATCATCCACCGCGACATCAACAAAGCGGGTCTGGTTGATATTCTGGGTGCCAGCGGAGCTGAAAACGTTCAGGGCGAAGTGCAGCAAAAACTCGACCTGTTCGCGAACGAAAAACTGAAAGCCGCATTGAAAGCCCGAGGGATTGTGGCAGGTGTGGCTTCCGAAGAAGAAGATGACATCGTTGTTTTCGAAGGCGCGGAACATGCCAAGTATGTTGTATTGATGGACCCGCTCGACGGCTCATCAAACATCGATGTGAACGTGTCAGTAGGAACAATTTTCTCTATCTATCGCCGTATTACGCCAGTCGGTACTCCTGTCACTGAAGCTGACTTCCTTCAGCCAGGCAACCGCCAGGTCGCCGCCGGTTATGTGGTTTACGGTTCCTCAACCATGCTGGTTTACACCACCGGTTGTGGCGTTCACGCCTTCACCTACGACCCTTCCCTTGGCGTTTTCTGCCTGTGCCAGGAGCGCATGCGCTTCCCGGAAATTGGCAGCACCTATTCCATCAACGAAGGGAACTACATCCGTTTCCCACAGGGTGTGAAAAAGTACATTAAGTTCTGCCAGGAAGAAGATTCAAATACTCAGCGCCCGTACACCTCACGCTACATCGGTTCGCTGGTGGCAGATTTCCACCGTAACCTGCTGAAAGGCGGTATTTATCTCTACCCAAGCACCGCCAGCCACCCGCAAGGGAAACTGCGTTTGCTGTATGAAGGCAACCCAATGGCGTTCCTTGCGGAACAAGCCGGCGGCAAAGCCAGCGACGGTAAAGAACGTATTCTGGATATCATCCCGGAAACCCTACATCAGCGCCGCCCGTTCTTCGTGGGCAACGAACACATGGTTGATGATGTAGAACGTTTTATTCGTGAGTACCCGGACGCTTAATTCGTTTTAATTTACCCCCTCACCCCGGCCCTCTCCCCCCAGGAGAGGGAGAATACCGAGCAATCCCCTCTCCCGGGGGAGAGGGTTAGGGTGAGGGCGCGTGAATCAACACCTAAACGTCGCCATTGCCGCCACCAAATGCTGTGACTGCTCTTCAAGCGAACGCGTAGCCGCTGTTGATTCCTGAACCAGCGCCGCATTTTGCTGCGCTGCTTCATCCATCTGGCTGACCGCGATATTCACCTGCTCGATACCATAACTTTGTTCGTTCGATGCATTGGCGATTTCACTGACCAGCCGGGTCATACGCATCACTTCTTCGGCGATTTCATCCATGGTTTCCCCGGCTTGTTGCGCCAGTTCACGGCCTTCGCCAACGTGGTTTTGCGAGTCAGAAATCAAGGTGCGGATCTCTTTTGCTGCATCAGCACTGCGGCTTGCCAGAGTACGAACTTCGCCCGCCACTACCGCAAACCCGCGCCCTTGTTCACCAGCACGCGCCGCTTCTACAGAGGCGTTCAGCGCCAGGATATTGGTCTGGAAGGCGATGCCGTCGATAACACTCAGGATGTCTGCAATACGGTCAGAACTGCTGGAGATATCACGCATTTTCTCAATCACATAGCACACCATTTCACTGCCACGATCGGCGGTATCAGAGACATCTTTCGCCAGCTTGTGTGCCTGCTCCGCGTTATCGGCGTTCTGTTTCACAGTCGCGGTGATCTGCTCCATGCTGGCGGCGGTTTGCTCAAGTGACGTGGCAGTGGATTCAGTCCGTTGAGCCAGATTCTGGTTACCCGCCGCCAGTTCGCGGCTGCCGGTGTCAATTTGCGAGCTGGCATCACGCACGCGGCTGACCGATTCCATCAGCGAATCACGCATTACCGTAATCGCGGCTGCCAGCCGACCAAATTCATTATTCCCCGCCGTGGGCAGTTGCTGAGTTAAATCACCTTTGGCGACAAACTCCAGTTGCTCAAT
Organism: Buttiauxella agrestis ATCC 33320; assembly: GCF_000735355.1. Lineage (GTDB taxonomy): Bacteria > Pseudomonadota > Gammaproteobacteria > Enterobacterales > Enterobacteriaceae > Buttiauxella > Buttiauxella agrestis. Next base: position 28,883 of record NZ_JMPI01000011.1, on the reverse strand, counting down.
TGACTGATTCAGCGGTTTGAGCAGCAAATGACGCAGCGCCAGCCACACCAGCACGATAATTCCGGCGGTGAGCAATGCGGCGATAATAATTAGCGTAAGGACGATTTTCTTATGCAATTGCACCGCTTCAACTTCGCTATTGCCGCGCTGTTCGCCCCACTGCTGGAAAATCTCCACATCGGTATCAAACTTCTGCGATAGCGGGATCAGCGTGTGCTCAAGCAAATCGTAGTAATCATCGGGGTTTTGTTTGGTGAGTGCAGCCAGCATCGGATTAATGCCTTTTGCGAGATAGTCCGCATAACTTTGCGATAAGTTTTGAATCAGGCGGTTGCCCTCTTCGTCACCCACGCCGCTATCGATAAACTCTTTCAGCTTCTGCTGCGCCGCAGTGACGTCACTTGCGACGTAATCGGTAGATTTTGTTGCATCATCCAGCAAGCCAATTTCCATCTGTCGAACCGCCTGCCCGGCACCATTACGCGCGCGCAGCAAAGAGACATAACCATCAGACAAGCGCACCATCTGCTCGCCCTGTAGGCTGTTGATTTTCTGGAGTGAAGTTGAGCTTTGTTGCAGAGCGTAAATGCCCATGCCGCTGACAAATAACAACAGGAAGGTCATAACTGCCAACAGCGTCAGCAGCCCCGTGCGAATAGACAAATTTTTCAACATGCTCTTTTCCCGGTGACAGAACGATAGAAACGATTGAAGTGTTATCGACCATCACCGGGGAAACCTTAGGCAAAGCGATTTAACTTTGACCAGGCGTCACGTTAATGCGCTTCACTGGCGAGCTTTGGCGGTTTTCCCACAGCACCGTCAGGCCGCGCTGTAGGGCAATGAAAATAAACAGCAAAATGCCGATGGCGATTTTCGTCCACCAGGAGCTGAGCGTGCCATCGAAGTTAATATAGGTCTGAATCAGCCCCTGAATCGCCACGCCAAATAAAGTGCCGAGCACAGTTCCCACGCCGCCGCTTAACAACGTGCCTCCGATAACCACCGAGGCAATCGCGTCCAGCTCCACGCCCATTCCCGCCAGCGCATAACCCGCTGAGGTATAGAGTGAAAACACAATTCCAGCGAGCGTGGCAAGCCCGGTTGAAAGCATATAAATGCGAATCGTTGTGCTGCGCGTGGAAATCCCCATCAGGTTGGCCGACGTGGCGTTGCCGCCAATCGCGTACACCTGATTGCCAAAACGAGTGCGGTGAGCAAGGAAAATACCAATCACTACCACGGCCAGCATCAGCAGGCCCATGGCACTTAATCGCCCCCCGCCGGGAATGCGCCAGGCAAGGTTAGACAGCGTGTCGTAAATCGGGTGATCAATCGGAATCGACTCTTCGGACACCAGGTAACTGACCCCGCGCAGGAAGAACATCCCGGCAAGCGTAATAATAAACGCCGGGATTTTCAGCGCATCAATCAACAACCCCATAAACGCGCCGAATGCGCAGCCCATCAGCAGCACCAGCGGGAAAGCCACCAGCGGCGATAATCCCCAGAAGCCAATCGCTTTGGCGAGGAATACGCCGGTAAAGGCGATCACTGAACCGACGGACAGATCGATGCCGCCGGAGAGGATCACAAACGTCATGCCAACAGCAATAATCCCCAGAAATGCGTTATCAGTCAGAATGTTGCAAATTACCCGCGTTGAGGCAAAACCGGGGAATTGCGTCAGGCAGTACAGATACCCCAGCACAAACACCGCCAGGGTAATCATCAACGGCAAGTTACGTTTGATCATGGCGACGGAGTCCTTTGAGCAAAGCAATAAAACGCGGTGACTGAACAATCAGCACGCACATCACGACCACCGCTTTCACCACCTGATTAAGCTCAGGCGGAAAACCAGAGAGCAGAATGCCGGTGTTCATCCCCTGAATAATCAGCGCCCCAATCACCGAAAGCGCGATGTTAAAGCGTCCGCCCATCAGCGAACCGCCACCGATAACCACCGCCAGAATGGCGTCCAGTTCCAGCCACAATCCGGCGTTATTGGCATCGGCACCGCGAATATCGGCGGTCACGATAATCCCGGCGATAGCGGCGCACAGGCCACTCAGCACGTAAGTGAGCATCACGACGAGGCGCGTATTCACCCCGGCGTTCTTCGCCGCACGAATGTTAATTCCGACCGATTCAATAAACAGGCCCAGTGCCGTTTTACGGGTAAACAGCCAGAAGAGCAGCAGCGTTGCCAGCACGATAATCACCGGCGTCGGGAAGAAGAACAGCGCACCGCTGCCAAGGTATGAAAGGTTGGGCGAGTTGAACGTAACGATTTGCCCGGCGGTGATAAGTTGCGCCACACCGCGCCCGGCGACCATCAGAATCAGGGTGGCGACAAACGGCTGGATCTTGAGGATGGCGACCAGAATACCGTTCCACAATCCGGCCAGAATGCCGACGCCCAGTGACGCCAGGATCACCACTGCCAGGCTGTGTCCGTCGACGGTTAACGTCGCGGCAGTCGCACCGGCAATCGCCATCACCGCACCAACGGAAAGATCAATACCGCCGGTGGCGATCACCAGCGTCATGCCAATCGCCAATAATGCGACCGGTGCCGCACGGTTAAGAATGTCTATCGGGCTGCCGAACAGGCGTCCGTTTTGCACCACGATATCAAAGAAATGGTTAGCGACCAGGCTATCAACCAATAGCACCAGCACCAGGGCGACTAACTGCGGAATACCCGGCGGCCAGCGGAAATTTCGCTTTGGCTTTTCAGCATCCGTTTGCGGCAATGAACGAGGCATCACGTGTTACTCCTTATGCCGCAATGGCATTCATAATTGCCGATACGGAAAGCTCTGCGAGCGGGATCTCTGCCACTTGTTGCCTGTCACGCATGATGATCACGCGATCCGCGTAACCCACCAGCTCTTCGAGTTCGGAAGAAATAACCAGCAGCGCCAGACCATCGGCACATAAGGTTTCGATCAGGCGGATAATTTCGGCATGTGCGCCAACGTCTATCCCACGCGTCGGTTCATCGAGGATCAGGAATTGCGGTTTAGTTAGCAGCCACCGCGACAGCAGAACTTTTTGTTGATTGCCGCCAGAGAGAAATTCGATCGGTTGATCCGGGCCAGGCGTGCGGATTCCCAGCTGGCGGATAAACCGTTCTGCTATCTGATACTGTTCACGCTTCGGAATCGGCCGCAGCCAGCCGCGCTGGGCCTGCAATGCCAGAATGATGTTTTCACGTACCGAGGCGGCGGCAATAATACCGTCGGTTTTCCTGTCTTCCGGGCAAAAACCAATGCCGAGCGACGAGGCTTTATGCGGCGATCGCAGCGATTGTTGCTTGCCTTTGATCCACGCGTTACCGCTGTCTGCGGGCTTGATCCCAAATATCACTTCGGCGGTTTCGGTGCGACCGGATCCTAATAATCCCGCCAGCCCGACGATCTCCCCTGGACGGACTTCCAGATCGAATGGGTTGATCACCCCTTTCTTGCCGAAATCTTTAAACGCGGCGACCGGTTTGTCGCTCAGTAAAGTGCGGCCCGCACGGTTCAGGGCGTTAGTTTCCAGTTCACGCCCCAGCATCATTTTCACCAGTTCGATCTGCGGCAGATCCCGGGTATTACGCGTGCCAACAAATGATCCGTTACGCAGCACGGTGATGCGATCGGTGACTTCATAAACTTGATCGAGGAAGTGGGTGACGAAGATCAGGCTGACGCCCTGATCGCGCAGCTGACGCATCAGGGTGAACAGCATTTCGACTTCTTTGGTGTCGAGGCTGGCGGTAGGTTCATCGAGGATCAGCACTTTGGCCGACAGATCGATGGCCCGGCAAATCGCGACGATTTGCTGCATCGCCACGGAATAGCGGTTCAGTGGCTCAGCGACATCCAGCGAAAACCCGTAGGATTCCATCAGCCGGGTGGCGCGCTTTTCCATCTCTTTGCGTTGTATAAACCCAAAGCGACGCGGCTCGCGGCCAATAAACAGGTTATCCGCCACCGACATATTCGGCAGCAGGTTCACTTCCTGATACACCGTGCCGATGCCAAGCTGTTGGGCATGGGCTGTATTCTTTGGTGAGATAAGCTCACCTTCGAGGTAAATATTGCCGCTATCGCGCTGATAAACACCGGTTAACGCTTTGATTAGCGTTGATTTCCCTGCTCCGTTTTCGCCCAGTAGCGCCATGATTTCGCCGCGATTGAGGCTGAAGTCCACTTTGTCTAGTGCCTTAACCCCTGGGAAATGTTTCGATAAGCCTTCCGTGCGCAGAATTTCCTGATTGTTGTTGGTGTTCATTATTGTCCTCTGCACGCTACAAGTCCGGACGCCCTCACCCCGGCCCTCTCCCCAAAGAGAGGGAGAAAACCGATCGGTCCCCTCTCCTTGGGGAGAGGGTTAGGGTGAGGGGTAAAGCAGCTTAGTAGCCCATCGATTTTTTCTTCTCAAGCTCTTCTTTCGCGGTATCCGGGAGATACAAAGTAGACTTGGTGATGGTCACTTTTTCCGGCATGGTGCCGTCTTTTTTGAACTTCTCGAGCGCGTCAAACGCCGGGCCGGCCATGTTTGGCGTCAGCTCTACGCTGGCGTTAGCTTCGCCATCGATCATCGCTTTGTAGATATCCGGCACGCCATCGATTGAACCGGTCAGAATGTCTTTGCCTGGTTTCAGGCCCGCTTCTTTAATGGCCTGGATAGCACCGATCACCATGTCATCGTTATGCGCGTAAACCATGCAGATGTTTTTGCCGTTGTTCTCGGCTTTGATGAAGCTTTCCATGACTTCTTTACCTTTGCTGCGGGTAAAGTCGCCAGACTGGGAACGAATGATTTTCACGTTAGACGCTTTAGAAATGGCGTCGGCAAAACCTTTCTTACGGTCGATTGCCACGCTTGCGCCCACGGTGCCTTGCAGCTCAACCACGTTACATTGTTTACCGTTAAGCTCTTTGAGCAGCCACTCGCCGATCAACTGGCCTTCCAGCACGTTGTTGGCGGTCACTACCGTCATGTACAGCGATTTGTCTTTTACATCGATATTACGGTCGAGCAGGAATACCGGGATTTTTGCCTCTTTTGCTTCTTGTAGTACTGGCTCCCAGCCCGTGGCGACGATTGGTGCGATGAAGATAGCGTCAACGCCCTGGGCAATGAATGAACGCACTGCTTTAATCTGGTTTTCTTGTTTTTGTTGTCCATCAGCGATTTTCAGCGTGATGCCACGTTTCTGAGCTTCGCTCTTTGCAACCGACGTTTCTGCCGCACGCCAACCGGATTCAGATCCTACCTGCGAAAATCCGACCGTTAACGGAGCAGCTATCGCCATAGACGACATAGCTGCGGAGACAGCAGAGACCAAAAGTAAGCGCTTCCACATAGGTACATCCTCGTAGGGTTATTGTTGGTTAATACCTGACCTTCGAGAAAACTATAGACGACATAGTGGCTAACAGAATGAGTTACATCACACTTCAAACAAGTCATGCGCATGGCTGTAACCGCTTACACAATTTTATAAAGAATATGGCTATGTTTATGGATTTTCCCGTTGTCGGAAGGTTCTGGAAACGGTTGCGGCTAAGAAGTGAAGGCAAAAAGAGGCGAAGACATTTAAATCGAGTTAGCTATAATACGCGGCACTTGAATGACATCAGTTTAAAGGAAAAAGACATGAGCTTACTCAACGTCCCTGCGGGCAAAGATATGCCGGAAGACATCTACGTTGTTATCGAAATCCCAGCGAACGCTGATCCTATCAAATATGAAATTGATAAAGACACCGGCGCGCTGTTTGTTGACCGTTTCATGTCCACCGCGATGTTCTATCCGTGCAACTACGGCTACATCAACCATACCCTGTCTTTAGACGGTGACCCGGTTGACGTTCTGGTTCCAACGCCATACCCACTGCAACCAGGTTCTGTGATTCGTTGCCGTCCAGTTGGCGTGCTGAAAATGACTGACGAAGCGGGCGAAGATGCCAAGCTGGTTGCCGTTCCGCACACCAAACTGAGCAAAGAATACGATCACATTAAAGATGTGAACGACCTGCCAGAACTGCTAAAAGCGCAGATCTCCCACTTCTTCGAGCAGTACAAAGCGCTCGAAAAAGGCAAATGGGTTAAAGTTGAAGGTTGGGACAATGCTGAAGCGGCTAAAGCTGAAATCGTTGCTTCCTTCGAGCGCGCTAAGAAGTAATTCTCGCCTCGCTGAATGCTTGTGAAAACACCGCCAAATGGCGGTGTTTTTTTATGCAGCTTATGTCGAATGTCGCTTTCGCTAATCCGACCTGAGAAGTCACTAATACTGATCTTTATCCAGCCAGTCACCGCTTTCGATGAGGGTAAGGCCATCCACCGGCCTTTGGTAAACGTACATCCATGCGCTGCCGTATGGGGTCTGAATGAGCTGGCGTTTGTACTCCCCGCCTTTGGTGCGAAGAGCATCCAGCTCAGAGAGTGTGGACGCATCAATTCGATACACTTCACCCATCACGGAACCTTCACCCGGGACGACGCCCGGATAGTGGCCGAGGCTGTATAAAGCGTAGTTTTCGACATGATGCTCCCCAAGCCACTGGGCGTTTGTCATCCAGTGGCTGTTACCTTGCTTGCGTCTTAAACTGCCGTAAACAAATATTCGCATTACTAAAACTCAAACTGATAAAGCAGATCAAGTGCCTGATCGATACCAGACACCGCTTCCAGATACAGCTTAGGCATCAGGCGATAACGCAGTGTTAGTGTCGCCAATGAGTCAAAAATACCCACTCCATATTTCACCTGGAGACCTGGCAGTACATAGCCACTGACCACCACTTGTGAGGAATCCCCCACCCCTGCGGTATCAAGCGCCAGATTGCTTACGCCAAACGTCTCGCCGATTTTACCCACAACCTGCCCACTTTGTGCAACCCCCAGACCCACAAGCATTGACGTCATGGCGTTGCCATCGTCGCCAGAACTGTCTAAACCTTGCCCGCGAAGCAGGTAGGACAAGGCTTCTTGCTGTGACATGGCAGGATCAGAAAATATTTCAGCTTTTGGCTCATCAGCCGATCCTGTGACACGAACACCAGCAATAACGTCGTTTTCTGTGGATTCCGGGTTACGAATCGCTTCGATATTCAGCAAAGGTTGATCCGGCGGGCCTGAGAATAACAGCTCGCCTTTGCGCACAATCAGATCCTGCCCGTAAGCATGGAAGCGCCCTTCTGGAATATTGATCTGCCCGTTCAAGCCTAAGCCCTGGCGATCCTGCACCATTTTCAAATCGCCGCTTAAGCGCGCTTTCAGGCCAAATGCATCCAGACGCACATTGTTGCCGACGTGGATCACCAGATTGCTGTTGATCGGGATCCCCGCCGTTTGCGGTTTAACGGGTTTCAGATCTTTATCCAGCATCACTTCATCGCTGGATACCCCCACCGAGCTTTCCGGAACGTCATGCACCACAATTCGCGCCCATGGAATATCGACGCTGCCATCAAGCGTAAACAGACTTGGCGTGGCGACAAACTCAACATCCGGCGACACATCGAGTCGTACCATTGGCGGCACCGTAATGCGCACCTTATTGCCTTTCGCCGCCACCCGCGCTCGCCAGTTGTCGATTTGCGTCCAGTCCGCATCGCCGCTCAGGGCAATATCGCCCTGTTTGGTGCGCACCGTTCCCGCAAGCGTCGAGTTCATACCATTAAAGTTCATGGCAAGCTGGCTTGGCTGCATATCGAACGGCATAAAGTTGCCGTCAACATCCACGCCATTAAGCTGCAATTGGCCGAAGATTTGTGGTCGCTCGGCATTGCCCGCGAGGCGTAAATTGGCGTTAAGTTTGCCAGCGGCTTTTTCCCCCCGGGCGAACACCGCGTTGGCGATAGCCAAATCAAAGTTGCGCATATTCACATTACCGGCGAGATTGCGGCGGTTCTGCGGATCGCTAATTTGAACCTGGCCGTCGAACTGACCGTTTTGAGCAACACGAATCAACCAGCCCAACTTCGCCTGGTTGTTTTTGAGTTCCGCATTCAAATTAAGCGTGTCGAATGCCACCAGCAGCGGGCTATCGTTCACCATCTGCGTGACTTTAACGCCGTTGCCCGCGAGCGTCACAGAACCCTGCGGCAAGCCTTCAGATTCCGCATCCCAGCTGACATCCGCCCGGCCACTGAACGTGCCTACCGCCTGCGTATCGGCTGGCATAAACGGTTTGAGCATCGCCAAATCAAAGCGGTTCAGATTGACCAACGCCCGCCCTTTCGCACCAGCGTCAATCGGCTGCGGCACGCAAAGTTCAGCATTCGGGTTCGTCCAGCAATGCGCGCCAATATTGATTTTCTGCTCTTTGTTGCGGTAATCGAGCGCCAGAGAACGGTTCAAAGACCACGGGCCAACCGGCGTTTCAAAGCGCGTGTTGCTGAGATTGCCGCGCCAGCGTTCTTCTTCGCGAGAGAAGCTGCCACTCAAATCTAACTGCCCGGAAACCGGCTCCCCCTGAATTCGCACTTGCAGCTGATGCTGTTTTTCAGAACCTTTTGCGGCCAGCGTCACAAGGCTAAGATCAACGCCCGGCTGGGAAATTCGCTCAACGCGTAAATCCAGAGTGCCCGCAATTTGATCGGTGGACTTCACGTCCCCTTTCAGCAGAACACGTGCAATCGAAAGCTCCTGCCAGCGCAAATTATTCGCCGTGACATCCGCCAGCAACTGCGGTGCTTTCACATCGCCGCGCACTTTAATCGTGCCTTTCGCCGTGCCGCCCAGACCTGGCAGTGCGTTGTCGAGATTAGGCGCGTCAATGGTGGCATCCAGTGCCAAATCTTTCTGGCCCAGTTCACCTTTGACATCCGCGCTATTGCGCCCCAGTTCAATGTGCAGGCCAGGGATCTTCCACTGCATGTAGCTGTTGCCGTTGAGCTTCCCGGCGACATTCACTTTGTTATTTTTGACGTTACCGGCGAGTTTCAGGTCAGACACATCCACCTGCCAACTCCCGCCGTACAAACTGCCGCTGGTTTTCACCAGGCCATCGAGTTTGGCAGGCCAGTCAGGGAATTGCTTCGCCGTGTTGATGCCGTCGAGTTTCAGCTCGCCGCGCCAGCTAATGGCTTTGCTCCAGTCGAGCACTGCTTTCAGGTCGGTGTTGCCCTGCAAAGCCGCCACGCGCAGTTTGTCGAGATTGAGCTGTTGCTCATTGCCTTTAGCGTCAAGCGTGATGGTGGCTGGCGGGATTTGCTCGCCTTTCACATCGGTGCGCAATGACAGCGTGTAGTCAGTCATTTTTCCGCTGAATTTCAGCTTAAGGTTATCGGCCTGATACTCCTTTTTGCCGGTAAACGGCCAGTAAAGCTGCTTGCTCAGCACTTCGAGATTAAGCGGCAAACCGGCTTCGGCAAGTTGCGTATGCGCGGTGAGTTCCATATCGACCGGGCCTGAGAGATTCATGCCGACTTTCAGCACATCCCGCAATTCCCCGCCAATTTTCATCTTCACCTTTTCGCCTTTTATCGGGTCGATATTCAGCGTGGTATTGAGCGTCAAATCGACTGGCCATTTGTCGCGCAGTTCCGCGCTCCCGGTGGCATTGACGATACCTTGTGAGGAGTCGACATCCAGCGCATCAAGCTTCAGGGAACCGTCGATGCTGCTGACTTTCAGCAACAGGCTGCTGACCAGCAAATCGGTGTCACCCGTCAGGCGCAGTTGCGAGCCACGGAACTCCTGAATATTCAGGTTCAACGGCAAATGCACATCGGTCATTTCTGGCAAAACAGGCTTTTCAAACAGTTGCTTGAGCGTTTCGCCCAGCGGCAACTCTTCCGGCTGCGGGTTCTGAATTTTCGGTTCGACCACCTGTTCCTGAGCGACTTTGGCGACCTTTGGCAAGGCAATCAATAAGCCTTCGAGGTTGGTCGGCGTGACCGTCAGATTACGCTCCTGCCAGTTAAGGCCCGAGGTAAATTCCATCACCGAAACGGTAGTGTTATCAATTTTGATATTGACGTTATTGAGCGCCACGCGGCTTAACGTGATGGGATACGGTGTGGTGAGATTGAGCGGGCCGGAGTCTTCTTCCTGAACCGGGGCCGACGGCGGCATTTTTTTGCTGTCGATAACCACGTCGATATCTTTGAGCGAGAGATTATTCACGCACAGGCTGCTGTCACGCAGACAGCCGAGTTTAACCGCGAGGTTAACCTCACCCGCCCGAACGTCCACGCCCGGTTGTTCGTAGCGCAGCCCTTTGATGGTCAGATTACGCCAGCCACCTGTAACACTGGCGATATCTAAACCCGGTACCCAGCGGTTAGCGGCATTAAATAATACGTGTAGCCCGGTGGTTGTCCCCACCAGGAAACCCACGGCGCCAATCAGCAGCACCACAAAAACCAACACCGCGAGGCTTATCTTCTTCCAGCGACTCATAGTTCAGGCCCCAGACCGATGTAAAACTGTACGCCATGCTCATCTTTATCCGCCACCGGAACGGCGAAATCGAGCTTGATTGGCCCAACGGGTGACTGCCAGCGCACGCCAACACCTGCGCCAGTTTTAAAGTTGCTCTGTTTAATATCGTTCACCGCTTCGCCTGAATCGACGAACACCGCGCCCCACCATTTCCCGGTCACGTTGTATTGATATTCCAGCGAGCCGGTGAGGAGTTTGGATGCCCCGGTCAGTTCGCCCTTCTCGTTTTCAGGTGAGATAGATTTGTAGGAATAGCCGCGAATACTGCGGTCGCCACCGGCAAAGAAACGCAAGTCTGGCGGCACTTTGTCGAAGTTATTGGTTTCAATCCAGCCCACATTGCCGCGCACCACAAAGCGGTGCTTTTCCTGCAAAGTACGGATCCAGACCTGTTGCGCCTGCGCGACGGCGAAGTCCACATCGGAACCCCACATGGTGTCGGAAACGTCTATCGAATAGCGTTGTGAGTCGCCCCAGGTCGGCATTAAACCGCCGCGAGAACGGGTGCGGTTAAGGCTCACGCCCGGATAAAGCAGCATCGTGGTATTGGTGACATCTGCCTGTGTAAAGTGGTCGAGACTCCAGCGCAGGTTGATGGCATGTTGCCAGCCGCTGGATAAATCCCAGTATCGCGAGACGGCAAGCGTGGTGGAATCTGACTTGGTATCGTTCAGGTCGGTGGCTTTAAAGCCGCCCTGCACCAGATAATATTGCTCGAGCGGGTTTTTCAGCAGCGGCATTTTGTAGCTGAAATCGAAAATCTGCTCCGGCGCTGACAGGCTGATACTGCTGGTCAGGCTGTGCCCGTAGGAGTTCATCCACGGTTTTTTCCACGACGCTTTAACGCGCGGCCCCACGTCGGTGGAATAACCCACACCGGTCTCGATGGTGTTTTCGGTACGCGGCGAAACCACACCGTGCAGCGGCAATACTTTGGTTTTGCGCGCTTCGTCGAATTCTGGTGCAACCACCACGGAATTAAACCAACCCGTGGCAGACAACCGGCGGTTCAGTTCAGCCAGATCTTTCGACTGGTAATAATCGCCCTGCTTAAACGGCACCAGGTTTTGCAGATATTCTTCACGAATCTGGGAACCTTCAAAGGTGACGGCACCAAAACGGTAACGCTCGCCGCTGTTGTAATCGATATCCCAGAACGCCTGACGGCGCTCGAGCGACACACCGAGCTGGCTTTTGGTGAACTCGCTGTCGAAATAACCTTTGCGCACCGCAATATTCGAGAGATCTTTTTTGAAACTGTCGTAATCATGATGATTCAGAACGGTGCCAATCTTTGGGCGTTCGCCCAGCAGCGCAATATAATCTTTATCGTCGCGCGCGCCACCACGCAGAATCACATCGGTGCCGCCAATTAATACCGGCGGGCCGGGATCGACTTTGGCAATCAAAACCTGGCGCCCTTTGGTTGGTGGTGGGCGCAGGTCGAAATCAATAGTCGGTTCGTAATAGCCGAGCGCTTTCAGGCCATTACGAATAGCATCGTCCACACGGGCACGGAAACGCCGGTCCGGCGTCACTTCATCACTCTGGATGGTAGAAAGCTGTGCGCGAACGTTTTTTTGTAGTTCGCCGCTTAACCCATCAACCTGCAAACGCACGTTAGCAGCTCCGGCCCACGTGCTTACCAGGCACAAACAGGCCGAGCAAATAATATGGATCTTTGGCACGTTTTCTCCTGAATATCCTTGTTCCCACCCCTGGAAGGAAACGTCATCGCCCGTCTTTGGCTTAACAAAACCCCAACAATTGGGGTTGAAAATCGCACAATAACCCAAATAATTCTTATATGTACTGTAGTCTCATAAAGCGTGGTTATTGTCCGCAATTACGCACTTCGTTACAACCGCACGCAGGTTGTTGTTAAATTTAGTCAATATCGGGAGATCACGACTGATGAAATTATTTGAGAAAACCCATCGCGTCACCCAGTCGGAAGCGCTGCCTGGTCGCAATACCCCGATGCCTATCGCCACTTTGCATGCGGTTAACGAGCATTCCATGACAAATGTACCAGATGGCATGGAAATCGCTTATTTTGCGATGGGCTGTTTCTGGGGCGTTGAGCGTTTATTCTGGAGATTGCCGGGGGTTTACAGTACCGCCGCTGGGTATGCCGGAGGTTTTACCCCGAATCCCACTTACCATGAAGTTTGTAGCGGTATGACCGGGCACACCGAAGCCGTGCGCGTGGTTTACGATCCCAACGTGGTGAGTTACGAGCAACTGCTGCACGTATTCTGGGAAAACCACGATCCCGCTCAGGGCATGCGCCAGGGCGGCGATACAGGCACGCAGTATCGCTCCGCAATCTACCCACTCACGCCAGAACAAGATGCGGCGGCCCGCGCCAGTTTTGAGCGCTTCCAGGACGCAATGGCACTTTCCGGGGATGACCGAAAAATCACCACCGAAATCGCTAACGCCGGGCCGTTCTATTACGCCGAAGATGACCACCAGCAGTATCTGCATAAAAACCCGTATGGTTACTGCGGCATCGGTGGCATTGGTGTTTGTTTGCCGCCACAAGACTAAATCACAGGTCGGATTAGCGATAGCGACATCCGACAAAATTCGCATAAACGGTGGATGACGCTTGCGCTTATCCACCCTACAAAACTACGTCCCACACCCCGTTTGTACAAACCGTTACCCGCACTTCATTTACGGATAATTCATCTCCGTGATATGTTATATGATAACAATTAACCTCAATGTCGCAGACACCTTGCGCCTGAAAATAATCATTCCATGCAGCACTCCCCATTATCTGAACCGACGGAACATTCGCCGTTAGTCGCTCAGGCTCGATACTCTTTGGCATCTTCGCAGGCCATGCTGGCCGCAAGAGTCGTTTTCGGGCTAGGTGCGACGATTTTCCTTATGCTTGTTGTGGCGCTGATAACTCATACTTTCGAGTCATCTTCCCGCTGGGCAGCGCTGTTAACCAGCAATGCCGCCGTGCTGATGTTGTTAGCCGTCGCGTTTTATAACGCGCAACGAATATGCCAGTGGCGAGCTGATATCTTCGCTCCACCGTTGAAAAGTGAAGAAGCTCTGACGGAAGCTGAAGCCTCGCCGACCATTTATCAGCGGCTTGGCGCGCTCATTCCTGTTAACGTCAAACGCATCAACGCGGCGCTCAAAAGCGATGGGATTAGCCTTGCCTTGATGGCGGCACTCGTGTTGTTTGTCACGCTTTCGGGCTGGGGCGCTAATTACGTCGGGCTGGATGAAGGCACATTACGCTGGGCGGCAGTCGGCATAATTGCGGCGGCGATGTTTGCCACTCTGGTCGCCGAACGTCATCTGGCGGCGACTGCCAGCGAAGCCTGGCCGGAAGCGAAATTCATTGCGCCGATATTGCGCTTAACGCTTGCGGTGCAATTCCTCTCTTTACCGCCGTTGGTTTTCCCGTCTGTCACGCTCTCACTGCTGATTAACCTGCCCGCGATTCCGGTGTTACTGGTGGCGATTGAGTTCCTGCTGCGCGGTCTTTTTTCGCTGTTTATGCCGCCTAAAGCGGAAGACGCAGAACCGGAATATCTGGCGAAAAGCCAACTGGCGGCACAGCTCGTCTGGCCGCCGCGCCCGCTACTGTTTCTCCAGCACGAAATCCATCAGCACTTTGGCATTGATTTGCGCCAACTTTGGGCGTTCACCGTCCTGAAGCGTGCTTTTGTGCCGGTTGTTGCGGTGATGATGTTTTGCGGCTGGTTGCTGACGGGTATCCAGCAAGTTTCTACCACCCAGCGCGGCATTTACGAACGTTTTGGTAAACCTGTTGCGGTCTTACCTGCCGGCCTGCATTACGGGCTGCCGTGGCCTTTTGGTCAGGTGATGCTGACTGAGAACGGCCAGGTGCATGAACTGGCTGCCGGAGAAGAGCCGGATGCCGCATCCGAACCGCTGGCAAGTGCGGAAGGTAATGCGCCGCAAAGTGCGGATCGCCTGTGGGATGCCGTTCATAGCTTTGATAAAGCACAGATTATCGCCAGCCAAAGTGGCGACCAGCAAAGCCTGCAAATTATTAACAGCGATGTGCGATTTATGTGGCGCATTGGCTTAACCGATAACGCCGCGCTGGCGGCGACTTACCGCAGCAATAATCTGCCAGAGCTTATCCGCAGCACCGCCAATCAAGTGCTGGTGCATCAGTTTTCCTCGCTCACGCTTGAACAGTTACTCGGCGATCAACGTAATGCCTTAGCCAGCCAGATTAACCGGGCAGTGCAACAAAGGCTCGACGAGTTACACAGCGGCGTGGAGTTGCTTTCAACGGTGGTCGAAGCCATTCACCCACCAGCCGGGGCCGCCGATGCATTTCATGGCGTGCAGGCCGCGCAAATTTCAGCTCAGGCACTGGTATCGCGCGAGCGTGGGCACGCGGCGCAACTCGCCGCCAGCGCGCAAACCACTGCGACAACCCGCCAGAACCAGGCACAAATGAACGCCACCGATGTCACCAGCAAAGCACAGGCAACTGCCGTGCGTTTTGCCGCGCAAAAACAGGCGGTCGAGCAATCCGGCCAGGTTTTTGTTGATGAGTTGTGGTTCAGCCAATTGCATCAAACCTTAGGCCATAGCCCATTGATGATTATCGACAGTCGTATTGGCGCAGGTTCGCCACCCACCATCGACCTGCGTGAATTTCCCTCTTTGAACGAAGCAGCACGGCGTGACGCGCCTTCCAAACCGACACAGGAGTCTTCCCGTTGAGCCATTCACATCAGCATGGTTGCAGTCACGGTTGCCACCACAACCATCACTCTGAAGCGCCTAAATCCGGAGCCTGGAAGCGTATTGCAGGCGCCGGTTTACTCGTGCTGATCCTCGTCGCTGCCGCCAGTCTGGTTCAGGTTCGCTCCGGCGAATCGCTGATCATTACCCGTTTTGGCAACCCGGTGCGCGTGCTGCTCAATCCAGGGCTTGCGTGGCGGCTACCAGCGCCTTTTGAAACGGCTACCACCGTGGATTTGCGGATGCGCACCACATCAAGCGGTTTAGAGGATGTCGGCACGCGTGATGGGCTGCGCATCATCGTCCAGTCTTATGCGGTGTGGCAGGTCGATAACACGCCGGAACATGTGCAGCGTTTTATGCGTGCGGTACAAAATCAGCCTGACGAAGCCGCACGGCAGATCCGGGCTTATTTGGGTTCGGCGCTGGAAACCACCACCAGTGGTTTTACCCTCTCGTAGCTGGTGAATACCGACAGCAAACAGGTACAGCTCGGTCAGTTTGAATCGCATTTACAGGCGCAAATCAGCCAACCGCTGTTGGAAAGTTACGGCATTCGTCTGGTGCAGGTGGGAACCGAACGTCTGACGCTCCCTGCGGTCACGCTCAACGCCACTGTCGACAGGATGCGTGCCGAACGTGAAACCATTGCCACAGAACGCACCGCCGAAGGCAAACGTGCTGCCGCAGAAATCCGCTCCGCGGCTGAGCGCGACGCACGTATTGTCGAAGCGCAGGCGCAGGTTCAGGCCGCTGATATCGAAGCGCAATCTCAGGTGCAGGCGGCTGAAATTTATGGCAAGGCTTACGCCAGTTCGCCAGAGCTTTATAGCCTGTTACGCCAGCTTGATGCACTTAGCGGCGTGGTGAATTCCAGCACTCGCCTGGTGTTGCGCACCGATGCCGCACCATTCCGCCTGTTGGTAGAAGGCCCGAAGCTGGATAAAACCCATGAGTGAGCATCAGCCGAAATCATCCGCAGGCCCGTGGACGCAATCCATACGCCTCGCCTTTTACGCGCTGCTCGGGCTGACGCTGCTGGCCGCCGCAAGCTGGCTGTTCTCAAACATCCGCCAGGTTCCTGCTGACAGCCGCGCCGTGGTGCTTCATTTTGGCGCCCAGCAACGCATTGCTGAACCCGGTTTATTACTGAGCTGGCCAAAGCCGATTGATGACGTGGTGATGGTGCCTGCACCTGACCGCGTTATCGAACATCGCGTTAGCGCACTTTTACGCTCGCCCAACGCGCTGAATGCGGACATGCGCGACGATAACAGCAGCGACGCACTGGCGGGATCCGGCTACTTGCTGACCGGTGATGCGGGTGTGGTGCAGCTGGATATCAGCGTGTTTTATCGCGTCAACAGCCCGATGGATTATGTGTTGCAAGGTGAACACGTTATTCCCGCGCTCGATCGCCTGGTTGAACGTGCCGCCGTTGCGGTGTGTGCCGCACGCGATCTCGACACGATTCTTGTCGCCCGCCCGGAAATGATCGGCAATGATATGAACGTCGCGAGGCTGCGAGAACGTCTGCGTGCGGATGTGCAGCATAACGTCGAGCAGAATCTGCAACGCCTGGCGCAATCGGGCAGCTCGCTGGGCATTACCCTTGAGCGTGTCACCGTCCAGTCGACTCTGCCGGCCTCGACCGTCACCGCTTTTAACGCCGTTCTCACCGCCAGCCAGAAGGCTTCACAGGCCATCGCCACCGCGAATACCGATGCTTCTTTAATCCGGCAAAAATCGACCCAGCTTGCCGACCAGACGCGCCAGACAGCCCAGGCACAAGCCCAAGAAAAAGTCGCAAAGGCGCAGTCCGATACCGCGATGGTCGCTCGATTAGCCAACACTCCACACGATCCAGACCTGCTGCCACGCGTTTACCGCGAACGCATTGCGGCGATTCTGGCGCAGGCCGAATCGGTGATTACCGTTTCACCGCAGGATGATGCGAATTTGATTCTGCAAGCCGCCGGGCAAAAGGAACCTTCTCAAAAATGAGTACCGATTCTATCAATCCTGGCGGCGCATTAAGCCATCAGGAACAGCGCCAGATCACTCGCCAACTGATTCTGGCGCTGGTCGCCAGCGGCACGTTAATTCTCGGTCTGCTGTGGCGCGGCCTGGCACCGGAACAAGTTGCCGTTGCGGATATTCTGCTGGGTACGGCCTCGCTGATGGTCGGCATTCCGGTGCTGCGCCACGCCTTTTATAGCCTGCGCTACCCAAGCCTGCACGGCATTACCGATCAACTGGTGGCGCTGGCGCTGATTGGCTCCTGGGCGACGGGCGATTTGCTCACCGCCGCCTTGCTTCCATTGATCATGACCGTTGGCCACATTCTTGAAGAGCGCAGCGTGATTGGCTCGCAAGAGGCGATTGAAGCCCTCGGCAAGCTCACCCGCAGCCGGGCGCGACGTTTTGATGCAGACGGCAATCTGCACGATATCGACAACCACGAACTGGTGGCGGGCGACATCGTGGAAGTGCGGGCGGGTGACCGTTTACCCGCTGACGGACGCGTGCTGGAGGGCCAGGCGAGCCTCGACACCGCGCCAATTACCGGAGAGTCCGTTCCGCTGGAAGTGAAACCTGGCATGAACGTTTATGGTGGCGCGATTAATCTCGACGGACGGCTGCGTATTGAAGTCACGCGCACGGGCGAAACCTCAACGCTTGGTCGCGTTATCGCGCTGATGCAAAGTGCCGAACAGGCCAGCCCGCCAATTACCCGCTTGCTGGAACGCCACGCTGCACGCTACTTGCTGCTGGTTTTACTGATTGCCGCCAGCACGTGGTTTTTGACGCAGAATAACCAGGCGATGCTGGCCGTGCTGGTTGCCGCCTGCCCGTGTGCGCTGGTACTTTCCGCACCTGCAACGTCAATTGCCGGGCTAACCGTCGCCGCGCGTCATGGGATTTTGATTCGCGGTGCGGCTTTCCTCGAAGAACTTGCCGAGCTCAATGCGGTGATTATCGACAAAACCGGTACGCTCACGCACGGCAAACTGCAATTGCATGAATTGCTACCTGAACCCGGCGAATCACCGCAGGCGCTGTCCGCTCTGGCGGCAAGTCTCGGCGCGACCAGTAACCACCCGGTCAGCCGGGCGCTGGTCAATATCGCCCCGCAAAGTGCATGGCCAGAGCTTGAAAATGTGCATGAACATCAAGGTTTGGGTATTTCTGCCACCACAGCGGGGGGCGAGGCGTATCTTGGCCGACATGAATTGTTAAAAACTCAGGTTGCCGATTTACCAGAAGAACCGCCACACGACGGGCCAATTGTCGGCCTGGTGCTAGCGGGTCGTTTCCGTGGCTGGATTTTACTGGCCGACAGCCTGCGCGACGAAGCGGCAGAGGCAATGACCGAACTGCGCGATCTCGGCCTGAATCAGCAATTGTTACTGACTGGCGACCGTGAAGCAGTAGCGCAACGCATCGCCAAAAAAGTCGGCATAAACAACGTTATCGCAGGCGCACTGCCCGCCGATAAACTGCACCAGGTCAGCGTGCAAATCGACAACGGCTTTCGACCGATGGTGGTCGGCGATGGCATCAACGATTCGTTAGCGATCAAAGCAGGCGTGGTCGGTGTCGCGATGGGTGCAGGCGGTTCGGATATCGCTATGGCATCCGCCGATATCGTGTTGATTGGCGGGGATTTACGCCGCCTCGGCACCTGCGTGCGCTTGAGCCGCCGCTGCCGCCGCACGCTGCAAGTCAACGTGATGATCGGCCTGGGCTGGACGCTGGTGATTGTCGCCGCTGCGGCTTTCGGCTGGCTCGGCGCATCTGGCGCGGTGATTGCCGCCATTTTGCATAACCTGAGCACGCTGCTGGTGCTGGGCAATGCCGGGCGAATATTGCGATTTGAAGAAAAGTTGAGCGGGTGATGGAAATAGCAGTTGTAGGGCGGATAAGCGAAGCGTCATCCGCCGTTTTCACCCATGCTGGCGGGGGCGCTGCGCTTACCCGCCCTACGAAAGGCCGTCTGCGGCCAAATTATGCCCTCTGGCAGCCCTATACACCCTTACGCTATACTACCCGTTGAAATTGCTGGCCCAACCTCCACGGACTGGCAGTCAAAACGTATTAACCCTTAGATTTTCAACTTTCCTTCCGAGGCTCTGGCTCTAAGCCGGATAAACTATGTTAAACAGTATTTTATTAATACTTCTTCTTATTTCCGTCAGTGCGTTTTTCTCAATTTCCGAGATCTCGCTGGCTGCTTCCCGCAAGATAAAACTCAAGCTGCTGGCTGATGAGGGCAACCTGAACGCACAGCGTGTGCTGAAAATGCAGGAAAGCCCTGGCATGTTCTTTACCGTGGTGCAGATTGGCCTGAACGCGGTCGCGATTCTCGGTGGTATCGTCGGCGATGCAGCGTTTTCTCCGGCCTTTAAAGTGCTTCTGGAGCGTTTCTTCTCCCCAGAAATGGCTGACCAACTGAGCTTTATCATCTCCTTTACGCTCGTCACTAGCCTGTTCATTCTGTTTGCAGACCTCACTCCGAAACGCATCGGTATGATTTCGCCTGAATCAGTTGCTTTGCGAATCATCAACCCGATGCGCTTCTGTCTGTTTATCTTCCGCCCGCTGGTGTGGTTCTTTAACGGCCTGGCGAACGTCATTTTCCGCATTTTCAAACTGCCGATGGTGCGTAATGACGACATCACTTCTGATGATGTTTACGCCGTGTTTGAAGCTGGCGCGTTGGCTGGCGTGTTGCGTAAGCAAGAACATGAGCTGATTGAAAACGTGTTTGAACTGGAATCGCGTACCGTGCCGTCGTCGATGACGTCGCGCGAAAACGTCATCTGGTTTGATTTGCATGAAGACGAGCAAAGCCTGAAGAACAAAATCGCCGAACATCCACACTCGAAGTTCCTGGTGTGTAATGGCGATATCGACCATATCGTTGGTTATGTGGATTCCAAAGAGCTGCTTAACCGCGTGCTGGGCAACCAGAGCATGGCGCTCAACAGCGGTGTGCATCTGCGTAATACGCTGATTGTACCGGATACCCTGACGCTTTCCGAAGCGCTGGAAAGCTTCAAAACCGCCGGTGAAGACTTCGCGGTTATCATGAACGAATACGCATTGGTGGTGGGAATCATCACGCTTAATGATGTGATGACCACGCTGATGGGTGACCTGGTCGGCCAGGGCATGGAAGAGCAAATCGTGGCTCGCGATGAAAACTCGTGGCTGGTTGAGGGCGGTACGCCGATTGACGACGTCATGCGCGTGCTGGATATCGACGAGTTCCCGCAATCCGGGAACTACGAAACCATCGGCGGCTTTATGATGTTTATGCTGCGAAAAATCCCGAAACGCACCGATTCGGTGAAGTTCTCCGGGTATAAATTCGAAGTAGTGGATATTGATAACTATCGAATTGACCAGCTGCTGGTAACGCGTATCGACAATAAGCCGACGCCGTTGACGCCAAAACTGCCAGATGGCGAAGAGCAGAACGCGGCGTAATTATCAATACTTAGAAACACTAACGGCACCCTCGGGTGCCGTTTTTGGTATGACTTATGGCTTTATGCCATTTCCGCCTGCATGCGTATAACCTGGCGGTTTACTTCAGACATAACAGATAGATGCTGCTTATCTTTCACTTTTGGGATAAGAATCTTGCCCTTATCAAATTCAAAAGCGCCAACGTCCTTGATGTACAACCGTCCACGGAACAGGATTTTCACGTACTTCGCCACCTGAAGCGGGTTGTACCGTTGGAAAATTTTCATTCTTCTTCTCTCCTGCAGTGTTAACGCTCCTGCGGTTCCACATTTGGTCCGACAAAACGAAGCGAAAAATTTGGTGCCTGGAAACTATAGTCCATATACAAACCGACACCTAGTTTGCACAATCTTATTTACCGTATGATTACAATTTCTCAGAATATTCTTTTCAATTGTAAACAAAACTTAGTTTAAGCCTTCAAAAAACAGGGATATGTGCGGTCACCCGCAAACTGGCATCGTTGTTGCGGGACAGAAACCTATTCAGCACATATGCTTAAAACGTCACGACGAAGTGGTCGGAGCACCTGCAAACTTTTCACAAATAATAAGATAAGGAGTCCTCATGTCTCTACGCAAAACCCTTGCGCTTGCCCTGCTGCTACTGCCTCTTGCGGCATCGGCACATAACTTTGAGAAAAATCAGCGAGTCTCGCCTATTGGCATTACGGATAAAGGCGAGTTGATGCTCGACAATGATAAGTTTAGCTATAAAAACTGGAATAGTGCGCAGCTCGTGGGAAAAGTGCGAGTGGTGCAGCATATTGCCGGTCGCACCAGTGCCAAAGAGAAGAATGCGGGTTTAATCGAAGCGATTAAAGCCGCGAAATTCCCTCATGATCGCTATCAAACCACCACTATCGTCAATACCGATGATGCGATTGTGGGCACCGGAATGTTCGTGCGTAGCAGTCTTGAGAGCAATAAAACGCAGTACCCATGGTCGCAGTTTATTGTCGATAGTAATGGCGTTGCGCAGAAATCCTGGCAACTCGAAACCGGCAGTTCAGCGATTGTGGTGTTGGATAAGGAAGGTCGCGTGCAGTTTGCCAAAGATGGCTCGCTCACCCAGGAAGAAGTGCAGCAGGTGATTAGCCTGCTGCGTGGATTGCTTAGTAAATAGAAACCCGGAAGCCTGGGTTTAAGAATGACTCACGCGGGGTGTAGTCGAGTGGCTTACCCTGCCAGTCATGAACATGTGCGCCAGCAGCGGCAGCAACCGCATGGCCTGCTGCGGTATCCCAGATATTGGTTGGCCCAAAGCGTGGGTAAAGCTGCGCTTGCCCTTCTGCCACCAGGCAAAATTTAAGTGACGAACCGATAGATGTTGTCTGGTGTTCACCCAATTGATGAAGATATTCTTTCAGTTCGTCATCACTATGAGAACGGCTGATGACCACCAACGGCGGGCGAGCATCGCGCACCTGAATCTGATTGCGCGTGCCGTTTTCTTCTTTCCAGGCTTTACCTTCTGCCGCGCTGTACATCACGTTCAGCACAGGCGCATACACTACGCCCAACACCGCTTTGCCCTTTTCGATAAGCGCGATATTGACGGTAAATTCGCCGTTACGTTTCAGGAACTCTTTGGTGCCGTCGAGCGGGTCCACCAGCCAGTAGCGATCCCAACTTTGGCGAGTTTCCCAACTCTGAGGATCTTCTTCTGAAAGCACCGGTATTTCCGGCGTCAATGTTTGCAGTCCTTTCAGGATAATGGTGTGAGCTGCGATGTCCGCTGCCGTCACAGGTGAATCATCGGATTTTTGGGTCGCCTCCAGCGGCTTTTGCCCTTCATACACCTGCATGATGGCAGCTCCAGCCTCCCGAGCCAGTTGGCAAATTTTATCTAACATTCTCCACCTCATGTTGTGTCATGCAAATAACCTATTGTTTTACTTATATCTCATCGCATCAGGTTGCGCTATATGTGAAGCGATTCCGGTTTAATGATTCTTATTTCTGGCACACTTCACAAAAATGTAAGCAACAACGTTTATATACATAGCCTTGTGTGGACTACCTCGAAAAAAGGACCTTAATCATGATCAAGTTTAGCGCAACGATCCTTGCCACGCTGATTGCAACCAGCGTTAACGCGGCGACCGTTGACCTGCGTATCCTGGAAACCAGCGATCTTCACAGCAACATGATGGATTTCGATTACTACAAAGACACACCGACGGAGAAATTCGGGTTGGTGCGTACGGCGAGTTTAATCAATGCCGCCCGTGGTGAGACAGTCAACAGCGTTCTGGTTGATAACGGTGACCTGATTCAGGGCAGCCCGCTGGGTGATTACATGGCGGCAAAAGGGCTGAAGAAAGGCGATATTCATCCGGTTTATAAGGCACTGAATACGCTGGATTACGCCGTGGGTAACCTGGGGAATCACGAGTTTAACTACGGACTCGATTACCTGCATATGGCGCTTTCTGGGGCAAAATTCCCGTATGTGAATGCCAATATTATCGATGCCAAAACCAATAAACCGCTGTTCACGCCGTATGTGATTAAAGAAACCACCGTTAAGGATAAAGACGGCAAAGAGCAGACGCTGCGTATCGGTTATATCGGTTTTGTACCGCCACAAATTATGACGTGGGATAAAACGAATCTGGAAGGCAAAGTGACGGTGAAAGATATCACCGAAACCGCTCGCCAGTACGTGCCTGAGATGCGTAAGCAAGGTGCTGATTTAGTGGTGGTTATCGCCCACTCTGGCCTGTCCAGCGACCCGTATCATGCGATGGCTGAAAACTCGGTGTATTACCTCAGCAAAGTTCCGGGCGTGGATACCATCCTGTTCGGCCACGCTCACGCAGTCTTCCCAGGCAAAGACTTCGCCAATATTAAAGGTGTTGATCTCGAAAAAGGCACGCTGAACGGCATTCCAGCGGTGATGCCGGGCATGTGGGGTGACCATCTGGGTGTGGTTGATTTAGTGTTGAACAACGATAGCGGCGCATGGAAAGTGGTCAGCAGTAAAGCGGAAGCACGCCCGATTTATGACAGCGTGGCGAAGAAATCGCTGGCGGCAGAAGATGCCAAACTGGTTGATGTGCTCAAGCATGACCATGACGCGACGCGCGAGTTCGTGAGCAAACCTATCGGCAAATCTTCCGACAATATGTACAGCTATCTGGCGCTGGTGCAGGACGATCCTACCGTGCAGGTGGTGAATAACGCGCAAACTGCCTACGTTGAAAAATACATTCAGGGTGACCCGGATCTGGCGAATCTGCCGGTGTTGTCGGCTGCTGCGCCGTTTAAAGTCGGCGGGCGTAAAAACGATCCGGCCAGTTTTGTCGAAGTGGAAAAAGGCCAGCTCACCTTCCGTAACGCCGCCGATTTGTATCTCTACCCGAACACGCTTGTTGTGGTGAAAGCGTCCGGGAAAGAAGTCAAAGAGTGGCTGGAATGTTCTGCCGGACAGTTTAATCAGATTGATGTGAACAGCACGAAACCGCAGTCACTGATTAATTGGGACGGTTTCCGCACCTATAACTTTGATGTTCTCGACGGCGTGGATTACCAGATTGACGTGTCGCAACCGGCGCGTTACGACGGCGAATGCCAGATGGTGAACCCGAAAGCCGAGCGCATTAAAGGACTGACGTTCAAGGGCAAGCCAATTGACCCGAACGCGACATTCCTGGTGGCGACCAATAACTATCGCGCTTACGGCGGCAAGTTTGCAGGAACTGGCGATAGCCATATTGCTTTCGCATCGCCTGATGAAAACCGCTCGGTGCTGGCAAACTGGATTACGGCAAGCAAAGAAATTCACCCGGCTGCAGATAACAACTGGCGTCTGGCACCGATTCACAGCAATCAGAAATTAGATATTCGCTTTGAAACCTCACCAGGCGACAAAGCGGCGGCCTTCATCAAAGAGAAAGGCCAGTATCCGATGAAGAATGTGGGAACGGATGAAATCGGCTTTGCGATTTATCAGTTGGATTTAGGTAAGTAGGTTTAACCACGTGTCGGATGACGCTGCGCTTATCCGACCTACAAGTGCATGATTTTGTAGGGTGGATAAGCGCAAGCGTCATCCACCGGCGAATGTTAGATTTCTTCGCGAGACACTAACACTCGCGGCAAATTCAATTCAATCCAGTCAGCCAGGTCCGCGACTTTCTCAGCAACTTCACAGCCCAACGGCGTCAAACTGTATTCCACATGCGGTGGCACAACCGGGTAGGATTTTCGATTAACAAAACCGTCGGCCTCCAGCCATTGCAGTGTTTGCGCGAGCATTTTTTCACTCACCCCGCCCATTTTGCGGCGCAGATCGCTAAAGCGATGCGTTCCTTCCTGTAAGGCCACCAGAATCAGTACGCCCCAACGGCTGGTGACGTGTTTTAACACATCACGCGACGGGCACTGCTCAGCAAATAAATTGCCATCACGCATTTGCTCGGTTAACGACAGCGGACGGGTTTCAATCTCACTCATTTCATACTTACCTTTTTGTGCGTACTTACTTTAAGTTAGTGCTGGTGATAGTGTGGCACAACTTAACCAGAACACCCACAGGAGATTTACCATGATCGCGATTACCGGAGCTTCCGGCCAACTGGGCCAACTCGTTGTTGAAGAATTACTGAATACCGTTGCGGCTAACCAATTGGTTGCCATCGTGCGTAACCCGGCAAAAATTAAATCATTTGCTGATCGTGGTGTTCAGGTACGTGCCGCCAGCTATGAAGATAAAGCGGCACTCGTGCAGGCACTGACGGGGGTTGAAAAACTGCTGCTGATTTCTTCAAGTGAAGTAGGACAACGTGCCATTCAGCATCGCAATGTGATTGATGCAGCCAAAGAAGCAGGCGTGAAACTGATTGCCTACACCAGCCTGTTGCATGCTGATTCCTCGCCACTGGGCCTTGCCGATGAACATATCGCCACCGAAGCAATGCTAAAACAATCCGGCATTCCATTCGTACTGCTGCGCAACGGCTGGTATACCGAAAACTACCTCGCCAGCGTGCCGCCTGCTCTGCAACACGGCGTATTTATTGGTAGCACTGGCGAAGGCAAAATCGCTGCGGCTGCTCGTGCTGATTACGCAGCAGCAGCCGCTAAAGTCATGACACTGGATAACCAGGCGGGCAAAGTTTACGAACTCGCGGGTGACCACGGCTGGACGCTGTCTGAGCTGACTGCGGAGCTGACCAAACAGAGCGGCAAAACCGTGGTGTATCAGAACTTGCCGGAAGATGATTTTAAAGCAGCATTGCTCGGTGCTGGCTTGCCAGAAGGGCTAGCAGCAATGTTGGCAAACTCTGACGTTGGCGCGTCCAAAGGTGGCCTGTTTGATGATAGCCACCATCTAAGCGCCCTGATTGGCCGCCCGACCACCCCGCTTGCCGAAAGCATTCGCGCCGCGCTGTAATTGTTAACTTTCCGTTAAACCAGGACATCCCTATACTGATGGGGTGTCCATACGGAGATTAGTGTGCAAGGCGTACCTGTACAGTTCAGCGATAAAAAAGACAACGCCCAATTCCGGCATTTACCGCAACTGCCCGGCGTTGAGCTTTATCACGCCCATATTTCACGCTACGCCTTTGAACCGCACACTCACGAAGCCTTTGGCATTGGAACGGTGACGCGAGGCGCTGAACGTTTTCGGTATCGGGGTGTTCAGCATGTTGCTGCGCGGGATTCGTTAGTGTTGATGAACCCGGACGAGCTTCATACCGGCGAAGCAGCAACCGAAGACGGCTGGCAGTACCGCATGATTTACCTCGAACCGGATCTTGTTGAGAGAGTGACCGGCTCGCGAAACTGGTCGTTTAGCGAGGTCGTGAAGCACGATCCGCAACGGGCAGGTGATATTTCCCAACTGATCAAACAGTTGTGGAGCGAGAATGATTTGCTAGCGCAGCAAGGTTTATTACTCAATCTCATCGAAACTTTCCGACCCTACGCGCAACATCAGTCTGGGGGAGCGCAAGACCCGGCGCACCGTTTCGAGCATATTCGCGATTATCTACACGATAATTATATGCACCCGGTAATGCTTGATGAACTGGCGGCCGTGGTGTCACTGAGTCCGTATCATTTCCAGCGCATGTTTAAAGCGCACTATCACGTCACTCCGCATCAGATGCTGATGGCGATTCGCCTGTGGCACGCTAAACGGCTTCTGACGAGCGGCATGCCCGCCGTACACGTGGCGGCAGCCTGCGGTTTAACCGACCAGGCGCATTTGACTCATGCCTTCTCGCAGCGCTATGGAATCACGCCTGTGCGTTACCAGAAACAGGTCGCCCGCTAGTTAAAGCCGCTAAACCGCAAGCTGGTACAATATTTTCCTGCGCACGCCACCTAAACTCATTCCAAAGCAATAAATGGATAAAGAAGATGTTAACTGGTGTGTTGTACGCCCTGCTGGCAGGGCTGATGTGGGGACTGATTTTTGTCGGCCCGCTGATTGTTCCTGATTACCCCGCCGCCATGCAGTCAACCGGCCGCTATCTGGCTCTGGGTTTTATTGCCCTGCCTTTGGCCTGGTTTGGACGCCAACGTTTACGGCAGCTCAAGCGCGAAGACTGGTTTACAGCACTTAAACTCTCGACCGTGGGCAATCTCATTTATTACGTCTGCCTCGCAAGCGCTATTCAGCGCACCGGTGCGCCGATTTCGACCATGATTATCGGCACGCTTCCGGTGGTGATCCCGGTGTTCGCCAATCTGCTTTACAGCAAACGTGATGGTAAATTGCCGTGGCATCGGCTGGCGCCTGCGCTGGTGATTATCGCGTTGGGGCTGGCGATGGTGAATACCGCCGAATTACGCAGCGGGCAACTCGATTTCAGCTGGTGGCGCTACGTGAGCGGGATTGGCCTGGCGTTTATCTCGGTGGCCTGCTGGGCGTGGTATGCGCTGCGTAACGCATGCTGGCTGCGCGAAAATCCGGACAAAAACCCCTTAATGTGGGCGACAGCGCAAGGCCTGGCGATTCTGCCATTTTCACTGCTCGGTTATATTGCCGTTTGCCTGTGGATGTCTCGCACCAACACCGACTTCACCCTGCCCTTTGGCCCACGTCCGGAAGTGTTTTTAACGCTGATGTTAGCGATTGCGCTGTTTTGTTCATGGCTTGGCGCATTGTGCTGGAACATTGCCAGCCAACGATTACCGACGGTGATCGTCGGCCCGCTGATTGTCTTTGAAACGCTGGCGGGACTGGCTTACACCTTTATGCTGCGCCACAGTTGGCCGCCGCTGCTGACGTTACTCGGGATTATTTGCCTGGTGGTTGGCGTGGTGATGGCGGTGCTAACAAAACCGCAGAAAAACACGCTCGCGGAAGTGGTCATCACGACGGATAAATAGCGCGTTACCTCGAAATAGTCATAGCGCCGACTTAAAGATGCATTTAATATGCATCTTATATTATCGACAACGAGGTAACTGCTCATGGCTTTTCGCGATCAAGCATTAGGTGAACTGGCTTTAACTATTCCACGCGCTTCTGCGTTGTTCCGTAAATTGGATCTCGATTTTTGCTGCGGTGGGAGACAGACGCTTGAGCGTGCCGCAACGCGCAAAGAGTTGGACCTGGAAGCCATCGAAACCGAGCTTGCAAAGCTTGCTCAAGAACCTGTCGAAAAAGACTGGCAAAGCGCGCCGCTGGCCGAAATCATCGACCATATTATCGTGCGTTATCACGATCGCCACCGCGAACAGTTACCGGAGTTGATTCTTCAGGCGACCAAAGTTGAGCGCGTTCACGCCGATAAACCGAACGTGCCGAAAGGGCTGGCGAAATACCTCACCATGCTGCATCAGGAACTGAGCAGCCACATGATGAAAGAAGAGCAAATCCTGTTCCCGATGATTAAACAGGGAATGGGAACTCAGGCCAACGGCCCGATTAGCGTGATGGAAAGTGAGCATGACGACGCAGGCGAATTGCTGGAAGTGATTAAGCACACCACCAATGACGTGACCCCACCGCCGGAAGCCTGCACAACATGGAAAGCGATGTATAACGGAATTAATGAGCTGATTGACGACCTGATGAATCACATCAGTCTTGAGAATAATGTGCTGTTTCCGCGAGCTTTAGCTGGTGAATAGTTCACCCTCACCCCGGCCCTCTCCCTGAGGGAGAGGGGGA
>NZ_JMPI01000010.1 GCF_000735355.1 Buttiauxella agrestis ATCC 33320 | reverse complement strand
AAAGCAAATCGGTCAGTCCCCTCTCCTGTTGGAGAGGGTTAGGGTGAGGGCAAAAATTACTTACGCATTGTCACGATGCGTTTCTTGCCGATAAACATCCAGCACACACCCAACAACACAAACCACAATGGCGTTACGATCAGCGCCTGGCGGGTATCTGCTTCCAGTGTCAGCAGCACAATCACAAACACGAAGAATGCCATACACATCCAGCACATAAACTTGCCGAGCGGCATTTTATAGATGGATTTTTCATGCAGGTGTGGGCGTTGTTTGCGGTACACCAGATACGAACACAAGATAATCGTCCAGACGAACATGAACAAAATCGCCGATACGGTGGTGATCATGGTGAATGCAGCAATCACGTTCGGGTTAACGTATAGCATCACCACGCCACCCAACAGGCAGATACACGAGAAGGTTAAACCCTTCGCAGGAACCGCGCGCTTAGAGAGTTTGGCGAACGCTTTCGGTGCCATACCGTCTTGTGCGAGGCCAAACAGCATACGGCTGGTCGAGAACACGCCACTGTTTGCAGAAGAAGCCGCAGAAGTCAGCACCACGAAGTTGATGATGCTCGCGGCGGCAGGCAGACCCACTAACACAAACAGTTCAACAAACGGGCTTTTATCCGGCACGACTGAACGCCATGGTGTGACTGACATAATCACAATCAGCGCGAACACGTAGAACATGATGATACGAATCGGAATGGAGTTGATTGCGCGTGGCAGGGATTTTTCCGGGTCTTTGGTTTCAGCCGCAGTCGTGCCCACCAGCTCAATGCCGACAAACGCAAACACCGCTATCTGGAAGCCCGCGAAGAAACCACTGATACCTTTCGGGAACCAACCGCCGTCATTCCACAAGTTATTGATAGAGGCTTCGACACCCGACGGTGAATGGAAATGGGTCAGAATCATCACCAGGCCAATCACAATCAGCGCGACAATGGCGACGATTTTAATCATCGCAAACCAGAATTCCATTTCGCCGAACATTTTCACGGTGGCGAGGTTTAAGGTCAGCAACAGGACGACAACCGAAAGCGATGCGACCCAATCTGAAAGCCCCGGGAACCAGAACTGCGCGTAGGCCGTTATCGCCACCACATCGGCCATGCCGGTAACGACCCAGCAGAACCAATAAGTCCAGCCGGTAAAATACCCCGCCCACGGGCCGAGTAAGTCGGCTGCGAAATCGCTGAAGGATTTGTATTCGAGGTTTGAAAGCAGCAGTTCCCCCATCGCACGCATCACGAAGAACAGCATAAAGCCGATAATCATGTAGACGAAAATGATGGATGGCCCTGCGAGGCTAATTGTTTTACCGGAGCCCATGAACAGGCCTGTTCCGATGGCTCCGCCAATCGCGATAAGTTGAATGTGACGGTTGGTTAAATTACGCCGTAGCGACTGCTCAGCCGGAGCCTCAGCTTCGTCTGCAACTTTTATCTGATCTACCATGTTGTGTTTATCCTGTACCTGTCTGTTGTGTTCAGGCTCTGCTGGCCTTTATTAAAATTTTGAGGATGTGATGTTGTTGTTCCAGGGAACGCAATGATAGTAGGGAAGAATTGCCGGATTGAATACTAAGAATGAAATTATTTGTTAATTTGATGTTTGTTTTGAGTGCAAAATCACGGCTAAAGAGTGAGAAGCCTCACACAAACACTCATGAAGGAAGTGTTTACCAGATAAAATCGTGTTGGTTTTGTTAATAGCCAAATAAAAACCCCGCCGCAGCGGGGTCGTTTGAACGCTTACAGAATTTCCAGCAGTTCAACTTCAAATACCAGCGTGCTGTACGGAGGAATGGACGCGCCTGCGCCACGCTCGCCGTATGCCAGGTTATGGGGGATAGTCAGTTCCCACTTTGAGCCAACCGGCATCAGAGTCAGAGCTTCAATCCAGCCTGCGATAACGCCGCTGACCGGGAATTCAGCTGGCTCGCCACGTTGTACTGAGCTGTCGAACACAGTGCCATCAACCAGTTTACCGGTGTAGTGCACGCGGACGTGATCTTTGCGTGCCGGAATTGGGCCAGTACCCTGAGTCAGAACGCGGAATTGCAGACCAGATTCGGTGCTGCTCACGCCTTCTTTGCTGCTGTTTTCTTGCAGGTATTTCTGACCTTCAACAGCCATTTCTTTCTGGCGTTCCTGGCGAACAGCATCAGCACGCTCGTGAACTTCACGCAGTGCGCGATGAACCACGTCAACCGGAACTGCCGGAGCATTCCCTTCCAGCGCATCACGCAGACCAGCGACCAGTGCTTCTGGCAGCAAACCTTGCAGACCAGACTCGCTCAGTTGTTGACCTACCTGTAAACCAATACCGTAACTTGCTTGCGCTTCGACGCTGTCAAAAGAAGGGGTCGTCATGGGATTTCCTTTAATGTATTTAAAAGCAAGCCCGCAGCATAACAGCGTCATCCGGACGGGTAAAATGCAAAAGCGGCAAAGGTGACAAATGCAGAGGAAACAGGAACAATGGTTTAACTGAGCGTTAAATTACTGTTGAGCGTCACGTAAAGCCGGATTGTTCAATGCATCAAACAGTTAGCGTTCTATAATGGAGTGGATAAATGAACCGAGCACATTGTGTGGAAATGAGGAGTGATGTCGATGCGATTCGCTATTAAACCCTGGCTTGCGCGGATTTGGCATGCACCCGATAATTTTCGCCTGATGGACCCACTTCCGGTCATGCATCGACGCGGAATTATTATTGCAGCGATCGTGGTGGTGCTCGGTTTCCTGTGGCCTACGCCAGATGAAACCACTCGCCCGGTCGCGCGCGACGCGCAGCTATCCATTGAATCGCAATCCCCAATTCGTGCCCATTTAGTCAACCCGCCAGCCAATACTGAGCCTGCGACTCCTGTCGAACCTTCTCGCATTGAAGAACAGCCGCAAGCAGAAACCCAGGCACCTGTTCCGCACGCTAATAATGACATTGAGCAGCAATGGCGTTCGTATCGTGTGGAGTCCGGGCAGACGATGGCGCAGCTGTTCCGCGATCATAATTTACCGCCCGCAGATGTCTATTCGATGGCGCAGGTAGAAGGCAGCAATAAGCCGCTGAGTACTTTGCAAACCGGGCAGATGGTGCAGATTCGCCAGAATGCGAATGGCGTAGTGACGGGGCTAACGATTGATATTGGTAACGATCAGCAGGTGCTGTTTACACGCCAGCCAGATGGCAGCTTTATACGCGCTCGCTAATTTTTTAGGGAATTATTATTAGATTCAGAAATGCAAAACGCCGGCACAAGGCCGGCGTCTTAACGTATATACGTCCGCGTAAATTACGCTTCAGCAACCACGTTTACAGTCAGTTTAGCGAATACATCGCTGTGAACCTGGAAGTCCACTTCGTGCTCACCAGTAGTACGCAGAACGCCGTTCGGTAAACGAACTTCGCTCTTAGCCACTTCAACGCCAGCTGCAGTTACTGCATCAGCGATGTCACGGGTACCAATGGAACCGAACAGTTTACCTTCGTCGCCAGCTTTAGACGCGATAGTAACAGTTTCGAGTGCGTTGATCTTCGCAGCGCGAGCTTCAGCAGCAGCCAGAACGTCAGCTAATTTAGCTTCCAGTTCTGCACGGCGTGCTTCGAAGAATTCAACGTTTTTCTTGGTAGCAGGAACAGCTTTGCCCTGTGGTACCAGGAAGTTACGAGCATAACCCGCTTTAACGTTAACCTGATCACCCAGGCTACCCAGGTTTGCTACTTTATCAAGCAGAATAACTTGCATTACCTTATCCTCTCAAAGTCATTAATGGACAGTGGCCGATTACTGATGACGATCAGTATATGGCAACAAAGAAAGGTAACGAGCGCGCTTGATGCAGCGAGCCAACTGACGCTGGTATTTTGCACGAGTACCGGTAATACGGCTCGGGACAATTTTACCACTTTCAGTGATGTAGTTTTTCAGTGTAGCGATATCTTTATAATCAATCTCTACAACGCCTTCCGCTGTGAAACGGCAGAACTTGCGACGACGGAAATAACGTGCCATTAGGCTAGTCTCCAGAATCTATCAATTCAATCTGCTCGGCATGCAATACCACTTTGTTCAGCCCATTTTTTGCCTGATGGCAACTAATGAAACCAGAAACTGTGAGTACCGTGCCGACCGTTATACTTTGAGTAATGGCTGAGTGTGCGTGCCCGCTAATAATAACTGGCATACGGCACCACGCCTGCCGATCTAAACCGGCTTCCTTTTGCACAGAACGGTGCTCAAGCACGAACTGGCAATGAGGAATTCCTGACGGGCTAACCTTGCGAAGGGGCGTCTTGCACACTGTGCCAGACAACACCAGGCGGTTGACCGTCATTGGAAATTACTCTTCAGAATCCCCAGCATCCGCATCATCAGCAGTTTCGCTAGCGAAGTCATCGCGACGATCACGACGTTCGTCTTTAGCTTTAACCATTGGTGAAGCTTCGGTTACAGCGTGCTTAGTACGCATAACCATGCTACGGATAACGGCGTCGTTGAAGCGGAAGTTAGTTTCCAGCTCATCGATCACTTCCTGCGGAGCTTCAACGTTCAGCAGAACGTAGTGTGCTTTGTGCAGTTTGTTGATCGGGTAAGCCAGCTGACGGCGGCCCCAGTCTTCCAGACGGTGGATCGTACCTTCTGCTGCAGTAATTGCACCAGTGTAACGTTCGATCATACCCGGAACCTGTTCGCTCTGGTCAGGATGGACCATAAAAACGATTTCGTAATGACGCATCGAATTGCTCCTTACGGATTATTCAGCCTCCTGTCAGGGTCAGCCGCGGCCCATGGAAGCAAGGAACGTGTTTATAAAGGCGGCCGAAAAATTGACGCGTAATCATACAAGCGCAGCCCAATTAACTCAAGGTGATATGGAAATTAATTCTTTTGCATGAAGGATAAAGTTTCAACAACAGGCTAACTCAGTGAAATCTATAAGTTTGAGCTGAATCACTTAAAATTTTTGACCAACACCATCAGAAATGGTCGCTTTTTATTCAATTATGAGGGATTACACTTGTTGTCATAGGCCGCCACTTTTTATTAACAGGAACGACGACCGCAGTAGACACATTAAGTTGTAGTGGAGCGGACCATGAAAATGATTACTTTAGCTTTTGTCGCTGTTCTCTTGCTTTGCTCGAATGCGACAGCCGCTATCAAAATCGACAACCATCAGGCCAAAAATATGGATGATGTAATGAGTTTGGGCGTGATTTACATCAACCATAATTTTGCTACTGAGCAAGAGGCTGAAGTCGCGATCGAAAACGACGCGGATCAACACGGAGCAAAGTACTACCACTCGATATTGATGAGAGAACCCGGTAGCAACGGCAATATGCATGTCAGTGCCGACATCTACCGCTAACTGAATGCAATGAAGTAGTGAAGTAATGCGTTAACACCAGGAATACCACAACGACATAGAAAGCCAACGTTGCCCCCGCTTGCGGGGGCCTTTTTATGCATCCCATTACAGGTGCTCGCTAAAAAATCGGCTGGTCGCCTCAAGCGCAGTAGGCGTAATACGATGCTTTACGCCTGCCTCCCGTAAACAGAGCATGTGTTTATCCAACCCTTTTTCAATCAGCGCGTTTTCCAGACGCCATGTTTCTGTCGCCGGAACGACATCATCCTGCTCACCATGCCACAGCAATAGTGGGCGGTTGCCAACTTTTTCGAGTTGATGGCTAATATCGTAGTCTGCAAGTTTGTTAAGGGATTCGAGGTCCAGCGCCTGCGGGGGAAACAAATTCTTTCCAAGCGACATGAAATATCCCGACCCCATCAGGCACGCTACGCAGCGCACTTGCGGGTAACGCGCCATAATTCCCAGCGCTGTCATTCCTCCCATTGAAGCGCCACCCACGGCAATTCGTTGCTCATCGACTGGATAGCGTTCAGATAAAACCTGCTGAAGCTGTGAAAACTCATCAATGTTACTTTTGAGAATCGACCAGAATTGGTACAGACGGGCGCTTTCATCACCATCAAAACGCGCCCCGTGTTGTTGGGCATCGGGCATAATCACCCGCATTCCAGACTGAGCTAATGCCACGGCAAAGTAGCTGTAAACCAGTTTCGATGATGTAAAACCATGATAGAAAAACACAACGGGAAGTTGGCTCTCTTTTTTCCCGGCAGGTACAGCATGCAGAACTTCAATACCAGCCAACTGTTCGGTGTACATTTCTATCATGGGATTCGTTCCGTATCAGGGTGAGACTTCCTTTGTAAGCCAGCAACCACGGGATGGCAAGCTCATGGCACCAGGGGAGAATTCTTAACTATGAGATCTGCTTAGCGATTTTCATTCGAAAGTGATTAAAAAGCGCGGGGGAGCTAACAGAATGGGAACATTCCCTCTTCTTCGAAAAAAACCGGAGCTACACTATGACTATTAAGAGACGAGAAACGATCATGCGACTGTTATCAGCTTTGCTCATTGCGATGACGCTCAGTGCCTGTAGCGTGTTACAAGGTACGCCACAGCCTGCACCGCCAGCAACCGGAACGCCTCAGGAAATTCAGCGTTATCAAACGCAGGGTTTAACCAAGATAGGAACGGTAACAGCACTTGAGCACGGCTCACCCATGGATACTGAGACGGCGCTAAAAGAGAAGGCAATTGCTGCAAAAGCAGATTACTACGTCATCCTGTTAAACGATGAGACGGTAGTGCCAGGCCAGTGGTATGCCCAGGCGATTTTATACCGTAAGTAATTAGCGCTGACTTATTTATGCAGATTTACAAAGCCTTGCACCAATTGATCGTTTGTTATGCACAATGAACTTCAGCCAACGGACAGGTCTGGAGTTCGACAACGCGAAGGAATGCCCTGCTGATTTAGGGTAAGTAAAAAGGAGTTAATTATGAAACGATCGCTTGCCTTAACCTCACTACTGCTGTCCGTGGGACTCATCACAACATCGGCGCAATCGGCAGAAGATGTTGCCGCAGATTGTGTGACGGGTTTGAATGAAATCGGCATGATTTCAGTAAACGGTATTGCCGGTAGCGTGCAAGATGTGGAAAAAGTGATTGCCTTAAAGGCTGATGAACACGGTGCATCTTATTATCGCATCGTAAAAATGCAGGAAAACCAGCTTGCTGAAGGCTGGCGTGTACAAGCCATTATTTATGCATAAATAAACCAGCGACCATGTCATTCAACTCTATGGCGCTGGTTTATATTTTCCTATCCCGTGCGTCCCGTCGCCCGTAGCAATACATCAATTAATACCTGATTCGGTAATACACTTTCTCCTCGCGAGTCCAACATCATGCGGCACCAGGCTTCTCCTGACGGTGGAGACAAATGCTGCAAAACTTGTGCACCCGTTGCCAGAAGAGCCAACAATCGGGTGAGATCCCTTCCCCACTCTTCTTGTGGCTTATGCAGCCGCTGTTGCAGTTGCCGCCAACTGCGATCGAAATGTCGGTTTTGCCCTTTCACCTCATCAAATTCTGCATGCAGCATTTCCATCGTACCGGGCTGTTTTGCCAGCACTCGCAATACATCCAGACTCATAATATTTCCTGAGCCTTCCCAGATGCTGTTCACCGGCATTTCACGATAGATACGCGGCAGTTCGCTGTCTTCGCAGTAACCGACTCCGCCAAGGACTTCCATCGCTTCTGCAACAAATGGGATACCTGATTTACAAATGCTAAATTTGGCAGCTGGTGTAAACAGGCGGCTGTAGGCTAATTCATGTGGATTGCCTGGTGATTCCCAGGCCCGAGCCAGGCGGAACAAAAATGCCGTTTGCCCTTCAAGCTGCAAAGCCATACGCCCAAGCACCTGGCGCATAAGGGGTAAATCAATGAGGTTTTTGCCGAATGCCTGCCGTTGATGTGCATGATACAACGCAACGGACAGCGCACGGCGCATCAAACCATGGCTACCCAGCGCACAGTCAAAACGGGTGTAACCGCCCATTTTTAATATCGAGCGCACACCCTCGCCCTCTTCACCTATCAGCCAGGCGATGGCATCGCAAAATTCAACTTCACTGCTGGCGTTGGAACGGTTGCCAAGTTTGTCTTTCAAACGCTCAAAGCGAACCTGGTTACGTTGGCCGTCGGGTAAGAATCGTGGCAAGAAGAAGCAAGAAAGCCCGCCTTTTGCCTGAGCCAGCACCAAATGAGCATCACTTTGTGGAACCGAGAAAAACCATTTGTGGCCCACTAAGCGATACATTTCACCAGGACCACGTCTCTCAATCGGTTCAGCGCGAGTGGTATTACTTAACACATCGGAACCACCTTGCTTTTCGGTCATTCCCATTCCAATCAGCAGGCCACGTTTTTGCGAACCGGGTGAGAGATGGGCATCATAACGATCGCTCAGTAATGGTTTAAGCCATGACTGAAACTCTTTCGGTAAGTGCTTTTGCAAGAGGGGAATTGCGCCGAATGTCATGGTTATCGGGCATAACGTGCCAGCTTCCACCTGCGCGTGCTGAACAAATCGCGCGGCACGAGCAACAAATGAGCCATGACGAGCATCTTCCTGCCACGGTAAGTTATGCACCCGGTTGGCGCACAATCCCTGCATCAACAAATGCCAGGCGGGATAAAAGCGGACATCATCAAGCCGCTCGCCACTAGAATCATAACGAAGTAATTCAGGGGGATTCGCGTTTGCCAGTCGCCCGAGTTCCAGGGATTCAGCCGAGCCGAGTTGTTGGCCGATACTCGCCAGAAGTTCCGCATCCCAGCCAGCACCTTCACGGGCTACAGCCTCGGTTAACGAGATATCAGAAAGGAAAAGGTTACTGTTATTGAGGGGTATTGGTTGGTTAAAAACGGTATGAGTTTGCCAGCGCATCGTGTTCCCTCCATTTATGGCAATGCCATTAGTATGGACGGTGATGACAGTTCCGCCCTGAAGGTTTATCACAAAAACGCTGGCACCCGCTTACTGTTAGCCAGAGATGTAATGAGGGATAAAACGCGAGGTATCTTTGGTAATCAGCGAGATATCTTCGCGAATACCTATTCCGGCCGGCTCGTCGTCCACGACCCAACTTCCAACTAAGGTGTAACTGTTACCGAAGCGAGGAAGTGCCTGAAAGGCCTGATAAATCATAGGCTCTTCAGCATAGTCGCCACCTTCTTCCTCCATAATATTGTTGGTCATGTCATAAACGGAGACATTCCCACCTTCTCTTGAGAAAAGCGGTTTACGCACATAACCCCGGCTGGCTTTTAATTCCGCTTCTATGGTTGGATTTTGCCTGGAGAAATCTCCGGCAAACCAGGAAGGCAAAAGGTTAGGATGGTTGGGAAAATGCTGCCACAGTAAAGGAAGCAATCCTTTGTTACTGAGGATACTTTTCCACAACGGTTCAACCCATTGTTCATGGCGACGGCGTAGCAGTGGGCCATTTTCATCACGCATCATCCATTCAAGCGGGTAGAGTTTAAACACGTGGCGTATCACGTTATCGTCAAGATCGGTCAACAACCCACCGACACCTAAACCGATATCCTCTAAATTGATAAAACGCGTATCTAACCCAGCCTGTCGGGCGCAATCTTCCAGGTAGAGAACGGTTCCCCGGTCTTCTTCAGATTCCTGGCAGCAAGAAAAGTAGAATGGATTAGAGCTGGCGATCTCGGCGAAGCGGGCGATCAGCTTTTCCTGTATGGAATTAAATTGATCCGCATCGCCAGGGATCAATCCTTGTCGCTTTGCATCTTCAAGCCATGTCCACTGGAAGTAGGCAGACTCGTAAAGTGACGTCGGTGTATCTGCGTTGTATTCTAATAACTTGACCGGTCCTGGACCTGTCCAGACAAAATCCATCCGGCCATAGAGTGAAGGGTCTTTTTGACACCAGCTTTCAGCAATGACATCCCAGTAAAGAGGAGGGATGGCTAATTGCTCCATCATTTTCTCGCTTTTCACTGCGCGATCGACAATCTCAAGGCACATCTGATGCAATTCTGCGGTCGGCTTTTCGATTTGCTCTTCTATCTGACGAAGCGTAAAGCAATAAGCCCGGCTTTCATCCCAATAAATTTCGTCATCAATAATATGAAAATCAAAGCCATGCAGCTTTGCTTGCTCATCAAGATTGGGGCGTACGGGTAGTTTACGTCTAAGCACGATGGTTACCCTCCCCAACTTCCGCGGGCGCTGGAAGATTTCCCGTAGCCGCCGCGAGAAACCGTCGTTATCTTAGTGGGTCGTGTTGAATGCCCATCATCGCTATAACCTTTTCCCGAACTTGAAGAGTAAGAGTAATAACCTGACGAACCACCCCATACAGGCCGGGAAGTATAATTATTGCAGTATTCACTAACATATCGGCAGTCCTGTCGCGAGTTACTTGCCAGGGCCTGTCCTAGCATAAAACCGGCGAAAGCAGGGATGAATCCATTTGCACTCGATTCGAAATGGCAACTCCCTGAGCCATATTGTTGTTCACAATCGCTTTGAGCTAAATTCTTTGGTGATTGATTGTGAAATTCTATTTTCGCATCATCATATGCGGCATTACATACTTCAGAAGAGTGACCATCGTTTAAACATTCATAAGGAGTGCTGTAAACCTTGTCACCTACTTCATCATCATCACATCCCTTAAGGATTAATAAAGCAGCACCGCCCATAATGGCCAGGGTTAAAAATCGTGGTCCTTTGCGCTTAGCCGTTGACTTGGTAAGTATTGGGGCAATAGCTTTATTTCTTGTTAATTTTTTTCGACTCATTTTTTCATTCTACCAGGTCATGCAGGCTGCATTGAAAATACCACCCGCCAAAGAAGCGGCCCCCATAAACATACCAGCGGCATTATTATGATTAGTAATGTACTCGCTAAGTTTAGGCATATAGATACGTACGGCTAAATAGATTACCAACTGTACTACCAACGCAATCAGCCCCCATGCCAGATAGTCCGGGATACTGACCGAATTAATAGCAGCGCTGGATAATGGAATGACATAGCCAATAAATGTGCCGCTAAAGGCCAATGCCGCAGCGACATTATTTTCTTTAATTAGTTGCCATTCGTTATAGGGTGTGATGCGTGTATAAATAAACATAAAGCAACAGATCATTGCCAGACCAATGAAAAAATAGGTCGAGAAAGCGAGTAATGAAGTGAAAACATGCATTCCATACATCCTGTAAAGTTAATTAACCGATAACATTGATTTGAAGAAATGTTAAATCAATTCCTAAAGCATAAGAAACAAGCCATTCAGGTTGTTCTTGCTCATCGAAAGTTTCTTCTCCGGTAA
This sequence comes from Buttiauxella agrestis ATCC 33320, assembly GCF_000735355.1. Lineage (GTDB taxonomy): Bacteria > Pseudomonadota > Gammaproteobacteria > Enterobacterales > Enterobacteriaceae > Buttiauxella > Buttiauxella agrestis. The sequence goes on along the minus strand of NZ_JMPI01000010.1, from coordinate 20,483 downwards.
TCATCAGATATTCATACCTTGAATTATCCAATTCCCGTTGGTAAACCATGGTGAAATTATGAACCGGCCATGTCTCATCCTGTTGGTTTGTGACATTTTCCAGCATATAAACCGGTTTAGCCGCACCGGGTTCTTCATTATTAAATACGCGCGACCAGGATTTCCCCCGCCAGGTTAAATTCGGTAACCCGATATGATTGGGGCTAATGGTCTTTTCCCAGGCAAGACGATCCGTTATGCCAGTGCTATCGTCGTAGACAAAAAGCTTAATGTCAGAAACATTATCGTGTTCAAATCCACCTGTAGTGTTGATCTGAATGAACTCATCTCCGGAGGTGTAGTAACGATAAATATCACACCCGGCACCGAGTTCGATGGTGCTTTGCGCCGCAACCAGAAACTCTTCGCCAGGCAGCTCCATTAACATTTGTTTTTCGCATAGCCGGTACTCCAGTATATCCAGTGTAAATGCCGCATGCAGATGTAACCCAAGAGGGCCTACCTCTTTCTCAGGCTGATTCTCACTGCCAAAAATCCCTTTTAAACGATTAAGAAGAGATGTCATGAATGTTCCTTATTTCTGACCAGTTAATATCCTGCGCAAGGATGCGAGCATTACCTATCATGTGTAGCCATATCCCCCCCTGAATTACGGTCGATATCACTGGGTTAAGCTCAACATCCCTTCCATTTTTGAAACGACTAATGCCTATCACGGTCGCATCATGGTGCAGTTTGATATAGCGCATGAGCTCCCCGTAATGAAAAACTCCGGCGTCATCAGGGATAGCCAATACACAACCTGAATCTCCAAGTAACGGGTTGACCATCGATGCGACGGATTGTGAAGATCCGGGATCTTGCATGGATCTAGCGAGTTGTTCTGCCGAGAGGTTGCGATTGATCTCGATATTAGGGCAGTGCATGTTGAGCAGAGTGGCGTAGCGTTCGTCTTCGAGATACACCACGATATGGCTACTCAGCGGAATTTTTCCTGCAATAGACAGTGCGATAGTAAAAGTCTGCTCATCACTTTGAGCAAAAATAATGACGCTATGGCACTGAGACAACGCAATTCGCCGCTGCTCGGAGGGGTCGTTAAAATTTGAGATGCGCGCAAAATCGACCAGCGAGTTTCCCGACAAAGGATGAGAGTCCAGATCGTTAGGTTCACATAGCAAAATCCTGTCGAACTGGCGGCGCTCATCCACCAACAGCAGCGAAATCATTTTCTGTGTCTGATGACCGCGCCAGCCCACAACAACCACATGTTTTTGTAAGCCACTGAAATCTGCCATGCCGTTAAGTCCCTTTTTGATAACCATTTGCACGATACCGATGACTTTCCCCATCAGTGCACCAAAAAGACCTATGCCAATTGGAATCTGCCATAAAGCAGTAAAAAGGCGTCCTGCCGGGGTTGCAGGACTAAGATCACCAAAACCTATCGTGGAGCCCAGAACTGAACAATAATAAATAAAGTCAATTAGCTGGCTGGTAAGTTTTTGCTCCCCTATACATCGCAAAATCCAATAACAGCTGATGTAATGAGCAATAAACATAACCAGTAAGCCAATCCATGACAGACGCGCTAAATGAAGCTGACAGAGCTTCAGAACCTGGTTAAAAAGCATTACGACCTGCTCTTTTTCCTTAACCGAGCAAGAACATCATCTGCTGACGTTCGATTGTTGTTACCGATTCCTGCTTCCGCTAATTTCTCGTCAAGGCTGGTTCCAGAGTTCACTTTTTCGAGTTCATCGATAGCATCCAGCTTGGCCTGACGTTCTGCCTGGCGGGCTTTGATACGTTTAAGTGACTCTGCTGCAGTGGCAACATTCGTTGTCGCACCTAGCGAAGATGCCGTTACCGCTTGCTGGGCTCTTTGAGTCGCTTCCGTCGCCTTAATCATCTCTAGCTGCTGCTCAAACTGAGCGATACGTGAACCTGTCGCTTTCACCGCTTGCTCAACGGCCTGTTGAGAGGATTCAAGATTCTTCAGCAGCTTTTCTTCAGTGCTAATCGCATCGTCCAGACGCGCAATTTCTTCTGCAACTTCTTGCAAAAGCGCTTCATCAGCCTGCTTTTCCATCGCCTGCACGGCACTTAATTCAAGCGTTGCCTGACGTTCGTGCAAGCCAGCTAATTTAGCTTTGCTCATACGCACTCTGGCGAGTAAATCGACACGCGATTTTCCTGCTTTATCTAACTCATTGCGTGCATCACGAATATGTTGCTCAAGTAAACGAATGCCCTGGCTTTCTTCAAGATTATCTTCAACATCAGCCACAACAGATTTACCAATGGTAAATAGCTTTTTTAAAATACCCATAATTAACACCTTCAGATAAGACGATGGGATCAAATAAATTCTTCAATCAGCTCAGCTAATTCAAGAGAGTTTTCCGCGAGCGTTTCAATTTCTAAAATAATATTTTCTTTTGAGGAGTTGGTAGCCAGTGCACCAAACGCAATATAGAACTCATCCTGATCGATACAGGATATCCCTACGGTAGAAAGAGGCAGGATTTTTTGGTGGCGTAAAAGTAATAGGTTGAACTCTGCCGGACGAACTATAACATTCACGGGACAGATACATGTTTCAACGAGGATCTGTTTATTCGTCAAAGTGATTGTGATTTGAAGATCGCCATAATCATTTAATTGAATAGATAAGGCATTGTCATAGCGATCGATAGTGTAACTATTACTCTTAGCTAATTCTTCATACAGTGAATCTATATTCCATGACATGATTATATCCTTTCATAATACAAAGCAATGAATTCTAAATATTCATTCACATTATAAATATATTGTTTATTACAAAAGATATACTAGCACCCATAAAAAAATAACCATCCGAGAAAGGATGGTTATTCTATTTTCAGAATTGGCTAATTAACTGCGTTGACGCACAGCTTCGAACAGGCAAATACCGGTAGCAACGGAAACGTTCAATGAAGAAACGGTTCCCGCCATTGGGATGCTAATCAGCTCATCGCAATGTTCACGCGTCAGGCGGCGCATGCCTTCACCTTCAGCGCCCATCACCAGCGCCATTGGGCCGGTCATTTTGCTCTGGAATAAAGTGTGGTCAGCTTCACCCGCCGTACCGACAATCCAGACGTTCGATTCCTGCAATAAACGCATAGTTCGAGCCAGGTTGGTCACACTGATCAGCGGAACGTGCTCAGCAGCACCGCAGGCCACTTTCTTGGCCGTCGCGTTCAGTTGCGCAGATCTGTCTTTTGGTACGATTACCGCATGCACGCCAGCAGCATCTGCGCTACGCAGGCAGGCACCGAGGTTGTGGGGATCGGTAACGCCATCCAGAATGAGCAAGAACGGGGTATCGATACTGGCAAGCAGGTCTGGAATATCATTTTCTTGATACTGACGCCCCGGTTTCACGCGAGCAATAATGCCCTGGTGCACCGCGCCTTCAGATTTTTCATCCAGCCATTGGCGGTTTGCCATTTGAACCGGCACACCCTGAGCTTCCAGCGCATGAATTAAAGGCATCAGACGTTTGTCTTCACGGCCTTTAAGAATAAAGACTTCCCGAAAACGCTGAGGGGCGTTATCAAGCAGTGCCTGGACGGCGTGGATGCCGTAAATCATTTCACTCATTACTGTTACTCATTTCAGGTGCTGATGCACCAGTGTTAATTTGCTCGTAAAGGTCGGATGTCGCTTACGCTAATCCGACCTACGAAAAGCAATTGGAGACTTAGCTCGGCTGCTTTTTCGCTGCGCGCTTGGCTTTTGTAGCGGCGGCTATTTTACGAGTTTTGTCCGACTGCGTTTTTGGTTTCTTCGCCTTCGGCTCTGCTTTTTTGTCGACGCTTTTCTCGGCTTTCGCTTTCTTCGGCTTGGCTGGCCCTTTCTCTTTACGGAAAGTGCTGTCTGGCTCGAAGTTGGTGCGTTTACCGCCCTGACGACGTTTTGGCCCGTTGCCGTTTGCGCCTTTTTTCGCTCGGTCTTTCTCAGTTTTACCCGCGCCGCGAGGAACACGAGTGCTGGAGATCAGAGCAAAATCAATTTTGCGCTCGTCCATGTGGACGGCTTCAACGCGCACTTCGACACGGTCACCCAAACGATAAGTCTGACCACCGGACTCACCAATCAGGCGCTGCCCGATTTGGTCGAAACGGTAGTAATCGTTATCAAGAGTAGAAACGTGCACCAGGCCGTCGATAAACAGATCGGTGAGGCGAACAAAGAAGCCGAAACCGGTGACGCTGGCGATAATCCCAGTAAAGGTATTACCGACCTGATCCTGCATAAAGTCGCATTTCAGCCAGTCGGCAACATCGCGTGTTGCTTCATCTGCGCGGCGTTCAGCCATAGAACAATGCTGGCCCAGTTGCAGCATCTCTTCCATGTCATAGTGCCAGCCGCCAGACTCGGTGCTGTTGCCTTTATGGCCCTGTTCTTTTGCCAGCAAATATTTAATTGCACGGTGTAGCAGCAAATCCGGGTAACGACGAATCGGCGAGGTAAAGTGCGCATAGGATTGCAGCGCCAAACCAAAGTGGCCACGGTTTTCTGGATCGTACACCGCCTGTTTCATGGAACGTAGCAGCATAGTTTGCAGCATTTCATGATCCGGACGATCGGCAATCGAGTTCAGTAATTCTGCGTAATCACGCGGTTCTGGTTTCTGCCCGCCAGGCAATTCCAGACCCAGTTCGGCCAGCACAGAACGGAACGCGGTGATGGCGTCGTTGCTTGGACGATCGTGATCGCGGAACAAAGATGGCTCGTTGTTCTTCTCAACAAAGCGCGCCGCTGCGATATTCGCGAGGATCATGCACTCTTCGATAAGTTTATGCGCGTCGTTACGAACGGTTTGTTCAACGCGCTCAATGCGGCGCTCGGCGTTGAAGATAAACTTCGCTTCTTCGCTTTCAAACGAGATACCACCGCGCTGCGCACGAGAAACATCCAGCACTTTGTAGAGGTTATGCAGCTCTTCGATGTGCTTAACCAGCGGCGCGTACTGCTCGCGCAGTTCCTGATCACCTTGCAACATGTGCCACACTTTGGTGTAGGTCAGACGCGCATGGGAACTCATTACCGCTTCGTAGAATTTAGAGCCGGTCAGGCGTCCAGTCGAAGAGATGGTCATTTCACAGACCATACACAGACGGTCAACCTGCGGGTTCAGCGAGCACAAACCGTTGGACAGCACTTCCGGCAGCATCGGGATAACCTGCGATGGGAAGTAAACTGACGTGCCACGGTTGCGAGCTTCTTTATCCAGCGCGGTTGGCGGGCGAACGTAATAGCTTACGTCGGCGATAGCGACATATAAACGCCAGCCGCCGCCACGTTTCTTCTCACAGAACACGGCGTCATCGAAGTCACGCGCATCTTCACCATCGATGGTGACAAGCGGCAGGTCACGCAAATCCACGCGGCCAATTTTGGCTTCTTCCGGCACTTGTTCTTTCAGCGAAGCAACCTGAGCTTCCACTTCTGGCGGCCAGACATACGGGATTTCATGGGTGCGCAGCGCCATATCGACGGCCATGCCTGTACCCATGTTGTCGCCCAGCACTTCAACGATTTTACCCACCGCTTTGGTGCGGCGAGTTGGGCGTTGGGTGAGCTCAACCACCACCACAAAGCCCATACGCGCGCCCATCACACCTTCTGGTGGGATAAGGATATCGAAGCTCAGACGGCTATCGTCTGGCACCACGAAACTGATACCAGCATCGGTAAAGTAGCGGCCAACAATTTGCCCGGTTCTTGGCTCCAGCACGCGTACAATACGCGCTTCGCGACGGCCTTTACGGTCGGCACCCAGTGGCTGTGCCAGCACGATGTCGCCATGCATACACATTTTCATCTGTTCAGATGAAAGGTAGAGATCGTCTTTACGGCCTTCTACACGTAGGAAACCGAAGCCATCGCGGTGGCCAATGACTTTGCCTTTTAGCAAATCGAGACGTTCTGGCAGGGCGTAACACTGGCGGCGGGTAAAGACCAACTGTCCATCGCGTTCCATGGCTCGCAAACGGCGACGCAGCGCTTCAAGTTGTTCTTCACCAGTAATATTCAGTTCTTCAGCCAGTTCGTCACGATTGGCTGGTTTTTCACGTTTGGAGAGATGAGCGAGTATAAATTCCCGGCTTGGGATCGGGTTTTCGTATTTTTCGGCTTCTCGTTCCTGAAAAGGATCTTTTGACATTGCGGTTCCTCCGTTGTCATTTGCTGAGGAAATCGTGATTTATTCCACCAGCAATAATTTGTAGAGCGGTTGGTTTTGGTCCACCAAATCGGCCAGGGTGTGCTTATCCAGCTCTGTAAGAAAGCTTTGCACCGCCTGGGCCAGTGCCTGTTTCAGGCGACATGCGGGGGTGATATGACAAAACTCACTGCTACAGTTCACCAAAGAAAGCGGTTCCAGCTCGCGCACCACATCACCGACACGGATAGATACCGCCGGTTTGCCGAGGCGAATGCCACCGTTTTTGCCGCGCACTGCCGTCACATAGCCTGCACGGCTGAGTTGATTGATGATTTTCACCATATGATTACGTGATACACCATACACTTCTGTTACTTCAGAAATGCTCGTCATCTTGCCTTCGGGCAAAGACGCCATGTAAATCAAAGCACGTAAACCGTAATCAGTAAAACTCGTTAACTGCACATCAACCTCTTGGGTGGGAGGGGAAACGCTTAATAGCTGTAAATACTATACCCTAAATAATTCGGGTTGCAGCCAGGCGGCCAGCTCAAGAATCCCCGGGAGCTTACTTAAGTAAGTGACTGGGGTGAGTGAGTGCAGCCAACGCCGCTGCAACGTGAAGTATGACGGGTATAGATTGATGATAAACCAGCCATAAGGTTGCCAGCTAATTTATTTAACGGGGAAGGTGGATAAAACGGCAGGATATAGCAGTTGGGGCGTGCTAAGCACACCCCATCACATCATTATGCGTCGAACGGATCGCGCAGAATCATGGTTTCAGAACGGTCCGGACCGGTAGAAATAATGTCTACTGGTACTTCAGTCAGTTCTTCAATGCGCTTGATGTAGTCCAGCGCTGCTTGCGGCAAACCACTACGCTCTTTCACGCCGAAGGTCGTTTCTGACCAGCCTGGCATGGTTTCGTAGATTGGCTCGATACCTTCCCAATCGTCAGCGGCCATTGGAGTGGTAGTCACTTCACGGCCATCTGGCAGACGGTAGCCTACACACAGTTTAACTTCTTTCAAACCGTCCAGTACGTCCAGCTTGGTCAGGCAGAAACCTGACAGGGAGTTGATCTGCACTGCACGACGCACAGCAACGATATCCAACCAACCTGTACGACGACGACGACCGGTAGTTGCACCGAACTCATTACCTTGTTTGCACAGGAACTCGCCGATATCATCAAACAGTTCAGTAGGGAACGGACCTGCGCCAACGCGAGTAGAGTACGCTTTGATAATACCCAGAACGTAATCAACATAACGTGGACCAATGCCGGAACCTGTTGCCACGCCACCCGCGGTGGTGTTGGAAGAGGTCACGTACGGATAGGTACCGTGATCGATGTCCAGCAGCGTGCCTTGAGCACCTTCGAACATGATGAAGTCGCCGCGTTTACGTGCCTGATCCAGCAGATCGGACACATCAACTACCATGCTGGTCAGAATGTCAGCAACTGCCATGACATCGTCCAGAACTTTCTGGTAATCAACCGCTTCAACTTTGTAGAAGTTAACCAGTTGGAAGTTATGGTATTCCAGAACTTCTTTCAGTTTGTCGGCAAAGGTGGCTTTGTCGAACAGGTCGCCAACGCGCAGGCCACGACGGGCCACTTTGTCTTCATACGCAGGGCCGATACCGCGACCGGTAGTACCGATAGCTTTCGCACCGCGCGCTTTCTCACGAGCCACATCCAGCGCTACGTGATAATCAAGAATCAGCGGGCAAGCTTCAGATAACAGCAAGCGCTCACGTACCGGAATCCCACGGTCTTCCAGCTCTTTCATCTCTTTCATCAGTGCAGCAGGAGACAGCACAACGCCATTACCGATGATGCTGGTAACGTTATCACGCAGAATACCTGATGGAATAAGATGAAGAACGGTCTTTTCACCGTTGATTACGAGAGTATGGCCTGCGTTGTGACCGCCCTGGTAGCGCACAACATATTTAGCCCGTTCAGTCAGAAGATCTACGATCTTTCCTTTACCTTCGTCACCCCATTGGGTGCCCAGTACGACGACGTTGTTACCCATTTTTCAAAATCACCGTTTGCTTAAAAAAGGATTCTACCATCGGTTTCCTAGATGATCAGCCCTTTTAGTATACAAAATGGTAATCGTCCACCTCAATGCGGTTCAGCCAGCGGCTCGACTCAACATGTAGTAGATAACGATACCTGCAACCACTAGTCCGCCACCAAAACGGCGAAGCGTATTGTCGGGAAGTTGCGTTAACGCGGCGATCATTCGGCGCCACATGCGTGGATAAAGCATCGGTCCGAGTCCTTCGAGCACCAAAACCAGCGCTAATGCCATCCAGATAGTCGAATTCATAATTCCCTCTAACACCAATAAAAAAAGAGCCGGTCAGACCGGCTCTTGATAAGTTTTTTGCGAGTATTAACGTGTGCTATTCGCAGGTGTTTTCATGTAACGGAAGAAATCGCTATCCGGGCTTAACACCATCACGTCCTGACCATTGCTGAAGCTTGCTTCATAAGCACGCAGGCTACGAATGAATGCGTAGAAGTCTGGATCCTGGCTGAATGCATCAGCAAACAGTTTGGCAGCTTCTGCATCACCTTCACCACGGCTAATACGGCCCTGACGCTCGGCTTCTGCCAGAGTACGAGTCACTTCGTAGTCGGCGGTAGCACGCAGCTTCTCAGCTTCTTCCTGACCTTGTGAACGGTGACGACGAGCAACAGCTTCACGCTCGGCACGCATACGGTTGTAGATAGCTTCAGAAACCTCAGCAGGCAGGTTGATCTGCTTGATACGCACATCGACCACTTCGATACCCAGTGCCGCCATACTGTTCGGGTTAACCACCGGTACTTTGCCTTTGGTTTCCGCAGTGACACGCGCAGCAGCAGAGGCAATTGCATCATCCGCAGCAGGTGTAGCCACTTCATCATCAGTACCCGCGGTACCTGAGTTCAGCGCATCACGCACATCCAGAGTCAGACGGCCACGAGAATCGGTCACGATGTCTTTCACATCAAGACGACCAATTTCAGAACGCAGACGGTCACTGAATTTACGTTTTAACAGCACTTCTGCCTGAGAAACGTCACCACCGCCTGTTGCCAGGTAGTAGCGGCTGAAATCACTGATACGCCATTTGATATAGGAATCAACGATCAGGTCTTTCTTCTCTTTGGTCACAAAGCGATCGGCCTGGTTATCCATGGTCTGAATACGCGCATCAAGAGTTTTAACAGACTCGATAAACGGTACTTTGAAATGCAGACCTGGTTCGTAGACCACCGGCTTGTTTTCATCATCACGCAACACTTTACCGAAGCGTAAGGTAATCCCGCGCTCGCCTTCCTGTACCACGAAGACCGAGGTAAACAGCACAACCAGCACGATGATAATTAAAGCAATGACTGACTTACGCATCGTTATTCACTCCCTACGCGCTGGTTATCAGTGCGCTGCGCGTTCACGCGGCGCTGATCCATGATATCGCCCCGGCTTGACGAGGACTGTGTGCTGGCGCTACCGCTGCTTGAACTTGACGCAGGTGGCAGACGCAACAAGTTGTTCGCCCCCGTGTTATCAGTCTTTGCCGCTGGCTGTGAGCCACCTTTCAGCATCTGATCCAGAGGCAGAACCATCAGGTTGCCACCTTTGTCGTTAACCAGAACTTTACGGGTATGGCTAAGCACTTTTTCCATGGTTTCGATATACAGACGCTCACGGGTAATTTCCGGTGCAGCTTTGTATTCCGGCAACATTTTGGCGAAGCGAGCCACTTCACCCTGCGCTTCTAACACGGTCTGTGTTTTATAAGCGCGAGCTTCTTCAAGAATACGCTGCGCCTGACCGTTAGCACGCGGCTGAACTTCGTTGGTGTAAGCTTCTGCTTCACGGATGTATTGCTGTTCGTTTTCACGTGCGGAAATCGCGTCATCAAACGCAGCTTTCACCTCTTCAGGCGGACGAGCAGCCTGGAAGTTGACGTCCAGCAAGGTGATACCCATGTTGTACGGACGAATGGTTTCTTCCAGTTCGCGCTGCGTATCATTACGAATAATGGTACGACCCTCGGTGAGGATTTTATCCATGGTGTATTTACCAATAACACCACGCAGTGCGCTGTCGGTTGCCTGACGCAGGCTATCGTCCGCGCTGGTTACGCTAAACAGATAACGACGCGGATCGGTAACACGGTACTGCACGTTCATTTCAACGCGAACCACGTTCTCGTCGGAAGTCAGCATCACACCTGACGCAGCCAATTCACGTACCGCTTCAACGTTTACCGCTCGGACGCTATCAATGAATGTCGGTTTCCAGTTCAGGCCCGGCTCAACCAAATGGCTGAATTGACCAAAACGCGTTACTACACCACGTTCAGCTTCTTTGATGGTATAGAACCCGGTTGCTGCCCAAATAACGACGGCGACGGCGGCAACGATACCGACCATACGACCACCGATGTGCGGACGCGGAAGCTGCGAAGAACCGCCACCGGAACCACTGCCACCACTTTTACCGCCGCCCAGGCCACCCAATTTTTTGCTTAATTTACGGAAGATATCATCCAGATCAGGTGGACCCTGATCCCGCCCTCCTTTGTTACCCCCAGAGTCGCCGCCAGGTTTGCTGCTTCCCCACGGGTCGCGGTCCTGTCCGTTATTACCGGGCTGATTCCACGCCATGTTTATGCTCCATATTTGTTGTGCGGTGATATCCCCCGAAGGGGAAAAAGTCTTCAGGACATTCCCTTGACTGGCTAGACAATATAGTCAGCGAGTGCCGGTTCTTGTTTACAGAGGCGACGCCAGTCAACAATAGGCATACGAATTTGTAAGCCAACACTGCCGTCTTCCTCCATCCACTCTTTTTCTATTGCCTGAAGCTGATAAAACCGGCTCCGAAGTCGCCCAGCCTGGGGGGGCAAGCACAACGTATGCTGTGCAATTTCACCAGATAAACGCTCTGTCAAAGCCTGGAAAAGCAGTGGAATACCGTCACCGGTCTGGGCAGAAAGCCAGACCCGAATCGGCATATTTTCATCATCTCTGTCGATACGCGGAACAAAGTCATCCAACATATCTATCTTATTCATCACCATCAGCGTAGGAATTTCATTAGCCTCAATCTCTTCGAGAACGGTATCAACCGCGGCAATGTTTTCCTCGATCCTCAGGTCACTTGCGTCAATCACATGTAATAACAGTGTTGCCTGACGTGTTTCCTGCAAGGTCGCTTTAAACGCTGCCACCAAATCGTGTGGCAAGTGACGAATAAAACCTACTGTGTCGGCCAATATTGTTTCACCGACATCCGCGACGTTAATACGGCGCAATGTGGGATCCAGTGTGGCAAACAACTGATCTGCGGCATAAACATCAGCCGCTGTTATTTGGTTAAACAGGGTGGATTTACCGGCGTTGGTGTAGCCCACCAGAGAAACGGTTGGGATATCAGCCTTGGCACGCGATCGCCGACCTTGCTCACGTTGTTTTTCAACTCGTTCTAAGCGATTAAGGATCAGCATAATCCGGTTGCGCAGTAAACGGCGGTCGGTTTCGAGCTGAGTTTCCCCAGGGCCTCGTGAACCTATCCCCCCTCCCTGACGCTCAAGGTGGGTCCAGCCGCGCACAAGGCGAGTTGCCATGTGACGTAACTGAGCCAGTTCAACCTGCAACTTACCTTCATGGGTACGCGCACGTTGAGCAAAAATATCTAAAATCAGGCCGGTTCTGTCGACGACACGACATTCACACAGCGCTTCGAGGTTACGCTCCTGGGCTGGAGACAACGCGTGATCAAATAAAATGACCGATGCCCCAGTGGCTTTCACTGCATCGGCAATTTCAATTGCCTTACCTTCACCAACAAAATACTTCGGGTGAGGAGCTTTACGGCTACCAGTAACCACCTGCAATGCTTCGACACCGGCTGAAGAGACCAGAGATTCAAACTCCTCTAGATCTTCCTTGTCTTTGTCTTGCGTAAAATAGATGTGTACCAGCACCGCCTGCTCACCGGCATCATAACGGTCAAACAAGCGTATAACCTCTCAAAAAGACCAGCGGGGAACCCAGCATCCCTGGTTCCCCGGCTTGGAAAAACAACGTTACGCCTTATTCAGCGTCTTCGTTGTCTTGTTGTGGCGCAGAACCTTGCGCACTTCCACCATGGTGGTAGCTGCCAGAACCGCTAGTACCGGTGTTATTGCTGTGATGAGATACCGGACGAGACGGAACAACAGTAGAAATCGCGTGCTTATAGACCATCTGGCTAACCGTGTTTTTCAACAGGATTACAAACTGATCAAAAGACTCAATCTGACCTTGCAGCTTAATACCATTCACCAAATAAATAGAAACTGGAACACGTTCGCGACGCAGTGCGTTCAAGAACGGATCTTGTAATGATTGCCCCTTAGCCATTCTATCTTTTCCTTATATGCTTGTTGTTTGTAACTCAAGAACCCTGAGGCTCTGAAAAACTGCGTAAAATATTGCGCACCATAACGATTCAATTGTACACATTCATTGGTGCTTCGCACTAACTACCTGTAGTACATCGTTGTAAGATTGAGACGGATTCTCACTGTCTAACCAGTGAACACCCTCCCAACCTCGCAACCAGGTCATCTGGCGCTTAGCCAATTGTCTCGTCGCGCAAATACCACGATAAACCATTTCATCATGTGAAATTTCCCCTGCCAGATAAGACCACATCTGCCGGTATCCCACACAACGAATGGAAGGCATGTCCGTATGCAAATCACCACGGGCAAAAAGAGCCCGCACTTCAGCTTCAAATCCAGAAGCTAACATCTGATGAAAACGCTGCTCAATTCTTTGATGGAGCAGTTCACGGCTCGCCGGGGCGATGGCGAACTGATGCACCTGGTAAGGCAGAGCTTCTCCTGACGTTTCCGTCAGTTCCGTTAAAGTTTTACCCGAAATGAAAAAAACTTCCAGTGCACGGGAAAGCCTTTGTGGATCATTTGGATGAATACGTGCAGCGGCGACAGGATCAACCTGTGCTAACTCACGATGCAACGCTTCCCATCCTTGCTCTGCAGCCTGTTTTTCTATCCGTTCCCGTACTTGCGGGTCAGCGGATGGTAATGGTGATAAACCCTCTAACAATGCCTTGAAGTAGAGCATTGTTCCCCCGACTAACAAGGGAATACGCCCTGCCGCGGTAATTTCAGCCATTTCAGCCAACGCATCACGCCGGAAATCAGCGGCGGAATAGGCTTGTGCCGGGTCGAGAATATCAAGTAACCGATGCGGCGCCTGGGCCAGTTCTTCAGCCGTGGGCTTCGCTGTACCAATGTCCATCCCTTGATAGATAAGGGCCGAATCGACGCTTATCAACTCTACTGGCAACGTTTTACGCAAATTAATGGCTAACGCTGTCTTACCAGAGGCCGTCGGCCCCATCAAAAAAATTGCCTGTGGCAGGCTTTGCTTAACTTCAGTCATGTTTCAGGGCGTTCATCGCCATATGTAAATCAACAGGTTGTAACAAACCGCCAGGTGGTGATTTCACCAGTTGCGGACAAAGGCGCTCCACATCAGCCAGCAGGGCAATCGCCTGCGCCTGATTCCATTGTTCATGATTACCGTCCATTTGACGAGCAAACCATTGAGCAATCTGTGTTGCATTCACCTCTGTCTGTCGCGCCAGGTATCCTGGCAGTTCGTGAATCAAGATTTGTAAATTTTGTTTACGCAAAGGTAAAGGTACAGAGCGAATTGTTATCTGACGCGACTCAATGGCGAATTCAATGCCCATTTCCAGTAAAAGCGGCTGATTTTTAATCAGAACGTCCTGTTCTTCTTTGGTGACTTTCAAACGAATGGGGATCAGCAGCGGTTGAGCACGTGCCCCTTCGGAGCCTGGTACTAACTGCGCCATTTTCAACCAACGTTCAGCCACGCTTAAGGAAAGCAGCATGATTTTGCCGTCACGCTCGAGTAACGCGATATCCGGATTGATGACGGTCAGCACGCGCCCAAAACTTTGTGCGTGACCGTCTAAAGCCTCGTAAGGCTCAGACTCAGGTTCAGCAACTCGATTTTTTGAGGCTGCGGGTGTCGGTGTATTCAACAATTCACGATACACCGCCCCTTCTTTCTTCTGAAAACCTGGTGCCGCATGCGGCCATAAAGGCGCACTGCCTTTACTCGCACTTCCTTCACTATAGCCGCCAGAAACCGGGGCCGTATTACGAGGTGCTGATTCGCGAGGTATTGATTCGCGAGAAGCTGTGGGAGCAGCAGGCGTTGCAAACTGGTTACGCCCGGATGCCACGCGGTTTTCCGGCTGCCAGCGCGGTTGTGGTTCTTCCGCAGGTTCTTCCAGTGGCAGGCGATTTTCACTTTGCTGTTGCAGCACGCTCAACACGCCCTGGTAGATAAAATCATGCACCAGGCGCGACTGATGAAAACGCACTTCATGTTTGGCAGGATGCACATTCACATCCACTTGATGCGGGTCGATTTCCAGGTACAGCACAAACGCCGGTTGCTGGTCGGCACCGAGTTTGTCTTCACAGGCCTGGCGGATAGCGTGATTGATCAGGCGGTCGCGCATCATGCGACCGTTCACATAGCAATATTGAATCTCTGACAAGGCGGAAGTCGTCGCCGTAGGTTCAGCCACCCAGCCGCGTAATGCCAGGTCACCATGCTGCCATTCAATGGCCAGCGCTTGTTCGAGGAAAGCCGTGCCGCAAATCGAGCCAAGGCGGCGTTCGCGAGGTGCACCCTCTGCAACCCCACGGTACTGACGAATCACTTTGCCGTTGTGGGTGAGATTTATCGACACATCAAAACGCGCCAGCGCAATACGTCTGACTATCTCATCAATGTGATTGAATTCGGTTTTTTCGGTGCGCATGAATTTGCGACGTGCGGGCGTGTTGTAGAACAAATCCAACACCTCAAGCGTGGTTCCGACTGGATGTGCCGCAGGTTTTACCGTCACATCCTGTTCACGCCCTTCGGCATAGGCCTGCCACGCTTCGCTTTGCTCGGCGGTGCGCGAGGTTAACGTCAGTCGTGCGACCGAGCTAATACTCGCTAACGCTTCACCACGAAACCCGAGGCTAATAATGGCCTCAAGGTCATCAAGTGTGGCGATTTTACTGGTCGCATGACGAGCCAGGGCTAATGCCAGCTCATCTTTTTTGATACCGCAGCCGTTATCGCGAATACGAATGAGCTTGGCGCCACCGCGTTCAATATCAATATCAATACGCGTGGCGCCTGCATCAAGACTGTTCTCAACCAGTTCTTTCACCACCGATGCGGGGCGCTCTACCACTTCGCCAGCAGCAATCTGGTTGGCAAGTTGCGGCGGCAGAACCTGAATCGGCATGAAATCTCCTTATTGAGTCATCGCGACGGGATCAATACCCGCACCTTGCGAGCGTGCAGTTTGACCAGTTGGTGGCGCGGATTGCAACGGATGCGTCAGGAAATAATCCCTAAGCCCTTGATAAATAGCTTGTGCAATTTTTTGCTGATAGTCATCGCTATCGAGCAGGCGCTCTTCCGAGTTGTTGCTGATAAACCCGGTTTCCACTAACACCGAAGGAATATCCGGCGAACGCAATACGCCCAGGCTTGCGTGTTCCGGGCGACGTTTGTGCAACGAGCCTACGCGCTGCATTTGCGCCAGCACTTTTGTTGCCACATCATACCCGACGCGCTGGGAATGGCCGAACTGCAAATCCAGAACCGCCTGGCTTAAATACGGGTCAGCCTGGCTATTGGCCAGTACATCACCCGCCCCGCCCAACAACTCCGATTGTTTCTCGTGCTGTTCGAGCCAGCCCGCCATTTCGCTGTTCGCACGACGATTCGACAGCACCCAAACGGAGGCTCCCGTCGCATCGCGATTAGGCGCGGCATCAGCATGAATAGACACCAGAATATTGGCATTCTGTTTACGTGCGACGTCTGAACGCCCCATCACCGAAATAAAATAATCACCATCGCGGGTCAGCACGCCTTTAAACATCGGGTCGTCATTCAGCAATGAGCGAAGTTTACGGGCAATCGAAATAGTGACGTTTTTCTCTTTCGTGCCACCAGGGCCAATTGCCCCCGGATCCTGCCCGCCATGCCCCGCATCAATAGCCACAACGACGGTATCGGATTGAGTCGTGGGGCGCTGAGTCCGTGCAGGATGCATCGCCGTATTAGAACTGATGGCTCCCGTCACGGTCTGCGGATTAAAGGGATTTTTTGCAGGCTCGGTTGAACGGGTGACGGGTGGCGCTTCAACACGTTTAGCCACAACCGGAGGTGGTGGTGGCGGAGGCGGAGCATCGGCGTTGATCGTAAACACTACCGTGTAATTAGAACCATTTTGCTGTTTTACAGCGCGAGTTTTGCCAGGCTCAGTGAGATCAACCACCAGGCGTAAGGAATCGCTGTCTTTTGGTTGCCCTGACCGAATGCTTTTCACCAGGTTATTGCCACTGAACAACAGCGGTAAACCTCTGATCACACCCGTTTGTTTGATATCCAGAGCAACGCTTTTCTTATCATCCTGAGAAAAAGCATATTCAGGATCGCCAATAAAACTAAACGTGATCCGCGCCTGAGAATCGCCGTTCGATACCTGAATATCCGCTAAACTGGCCGCGCTTGCTTGTGCCGCCAGCACCAATAAACACAACGCCATCCACACACTTTTCACGCGATAGATCATCCCGTCATCCTTGTTATTTGGCCAACCGCGCCAGTAACGACTCACCAGATGAGGAAACTGCTTTCAGGCACGCTTCGCGCCCTTCGGCCTGGTAACTTAGGTGGATTTCGACATCCGGTTCTGGAAGCACACCCTGACCTTTTTGCGGCCATTCCACCAGACTGATTGCGTCATTGGTGAAATAGTCACGAATTCCCATAAACTCGAGTTCTTCTGGATCGGCAAGACGATAGAGATCAAAGTGATACACCATCAAATCACCGAGTTCATACGGTTCTACCAACGTATAAGTTGGGCTTTTCACGTTCCCTTTATGACCCAGCGCTTGCACAAAACCACGGCTGAAAGTCGTTTTCCCCGCGCCAAGATCACCATACAGATGAATCACGGTGGCACCGATGCAGGCTTCAGCCAGGCGTGCGCCCAGTTCTAAGGTCGCGGCTTCATCAGGTAATGCGATAACTCGATTAATCATTTTTTTGGCTATTCAAATCCGGGTTAACAAAAGGGTACAACGTCGATAATAAATCGGTCGCTAACATGCCACGTGTACCAAAGCGGTAAGCCAGCACATCAGCGGCAGCGCCATGAGCTACACATCCGGCACAGGCTGCATCATACGGGGTTATCTTCTGTGCCAGCAATGCTCCGATGATTCCGGATAGCACATCCCCCATACCACCGCTGCCCATGCCTGCATTACCCACATCAACAATGGCGCATTCACCATGTTGGCTGGCAACAACCGTACCGGCACCTTTTAAGACCACAATTCCGCCATAACGTTTTACCAGGCGGTCTGCGGCAAGTAAGCGGTCACTCTCAATTTGTGACACGGCGCAATTTAGCAACCGCGCAGCCTCGCCAGGATGTGGCGTAATCACGCGATTCTGACGTTTATCGGGATTGATTGCCAGAAGGTTCAGCGCATCTGCATCCCACAGCATCGGTTTACGGCTGTTCTCTACTTTTTGTAAGGCTTTTTTGCCCCACTCTTGTTGCCCTAATCCTGGGCCAATCACTATCACATCGGCCCACTCAAGACTTTCATCAAGCGTTTGTGAAGTCAGTTCCTGAACCATTAACTCAGGCCGTGCGGTCAGCAACGGTGCGATATTTTCTGAGCGAGTCAAAACCCTGACCAACCCCGCTCCAGCCCGCAAAGCCGCTTCGCCCGTCATACGAATCGCCCCCGCCGTGCCGTGGTCGCCGCCTATTATCACCAGTCGCCCGTTATCGCCTTTGTGTGAGGTGGGCTTACGTGGTGTTAGCCAGCCCGCTAACTGTGTGCTATCCACGCGAGTTATCGGCGCAGTCTGCCCCTTCAACCAGGTTTCAAGGCCAAGCGCATCAAAGTGCAGTTCACCCACCACATCGCGCGCTTTTCCGGTCAGAAGACCAGGCTTAAGGGCAATAAACGTAATGGTGTGCGAAGCGTTGATCACCGCACCGGGAATGGCACCCGTTTCTGCGAGCAAGCCCGAAGGAATATCCAAGGCAATCACAGGAGCAGAATGGTGATTACATTTTTCAATAAGCTGCGCGGCATTATCTCGTGGCGCGTGCGCAAGCCCGGTTCCCAGAATACCATCGACCACCAGGTCGATATCATCAGGCCATGGATGCTCTGGCGCATGAATAAGACCTGCGGCATCTAGCCAGGCATCACGCGCGTACGCCGCCTCCTGTGGCAGCGGCTTATCACTTTCCAGCGCCAGAAGCGTAACGCGCACACCCGCAGCCTGAGCCAGGCGTGCTAATACGTAACCATCGCCGCCGTTATTGCCATGTCCACATGCGACCAGCCAGTGCTGACTTTGCGGATAAAGTTCGCGGGCAAGGTTAAATGCCGCAGCGCCCGCTCGCTGCATCAATTCATAGAGCGTTAGCCCTAATTCATCCGCCGCCTGCTTTTCAGCGGTGCGCAACCAGTCTGCTGACCAAACTGAATGTGGTATACTTTTGGCGGTTATTTTTAGGCTCAGGTCCGTCATGTCACAGCCCCTCGATCTCAATCAGTTAGCGCAAAATATCAAACAGTGGGGAATCGAACTCGGCTTCCAGCAAGTGGGGATTACCGATACCGATCTCTCCGCCAGTGAACCCGCGCTTCAGTTGTGGCTGGATAAACAATACCACGGCGAGATGGACTGGATGGCTCGTCACGGCATGATGCGCGCCCGACCACACGAATTGCTGCCGGGGACATTACGCGTAATTAGCGTGCGGATGAACTATCTCCCGGCAAACGCGGCCTTTGCCTCGACGCTCAAGAACCCAAAAATCGGTTACATCAGCCGTTACGCCCTCGGACGTGATTACCATAAACTGCTGCGCAATCGACTCAAAAAACTGGGTGAAATGATCCAGTCCCATTGTTCCACGCTGAATTTTAGACCTTTTGTGGATTCAGCGCCGATTCTTGAGCGCCCATTAGCGGATAAAGCAGGCCTGGGATGGACAGGTAAGCACTCACTTATCCTGAATCAGGAAGCAGGATCGTTCTTTTTCCTCGGTGAGCTATTAGTCGATATTCCATTACCCATAGATAAACCTGTCGAGGAAAAATGTGGGCGCTGCGTGGCCTGCATGACGATTTGCCCAACCGGCGCGATAGTTGAACCTTACACGGTCGACGCGCGGCGTTGCATTTCCTATCTCACTATTGAGCTTGAAGGCGCAATCCCCGAAGAATTCAGACCGCTAATCGGAAACCGAATTTACGGCTGCGACGACTGCCAGCTGATTTGCCCGTGGAATCGCTTTTCACAATTGACCGTGGAAGATGACTTTAGTCCGCGTCGCGCATTGCATGCTCCGCCGCTGGTTGAACTGTTTGCCTGGAGTGAAGAATATTTCCTGCGCGTGACTGAAGGTTCAGCGATTCGCCGCATCGGTCATTTACGTTGGCTGCGAAATATTGCAGTCGCATTAGGAAATGCCCCCTGGGAAGAAGTGATTCTGGAAGCATTGCAACAACGAAAAGGTGAGCACCCACTTCTTGATGAGCATATTGAATGGGCGATTGCGCAACAATTAAGCAAACGGAGCGCTAATGCAACTGAGGTTCAGTTACCGCAAAAGCAGCGTCTGGTTCGGGTCATAGAAAAGGGGTTAAAACGTGATGCGTGAAATGTCCACAGGATGTGAATAAAAATTTGAAAGCCTTGCCCCACAAGCGATGTAAAATCTGCAAGCGATCGAGTTAACATTTTTAAATATTATAAAAATTAAGTAAATCAAATAGTTAAACTAAAGGTGTAAAAGTTAATAAATAATTAGCGATCGAAGGGAAAAAACGTAAGCTGTGGATAAGTCTGTTTACAAGAGTTTTTGAGGAACGTAAAAACCACCACCGACGCGACTTAGCGTTGTGGATAATTTGTACTGAAGATTAGAATTTGGAGCGGGAAACGAGACTCGAACTCGCGACCCCGACCTTGGCAAGGTCGTGCTCTACCAACTGAGCTATTCCCGCTTGGGTGGTGCTGGCTTTAAAAGCCAAATCAAATTTTGGAGCGGGAAACGAGACTCGAACTCGCGACCCCGACCTTGGCAAGGTCGTG
>NZ_JMPI01000009.1 GCF_000735355.1 Buttiauxella agrestis ATCC 33320 | reverse complement strand
CTGAGCTATTCCCGCATATTCTTCGTCTTTCAAGCTGATGCTTAAAAGCCATCGAATTTGGTGGTACTGCTGTAATCAAATTTGGAGCGGGAAACGAGACTCGAACTCGCGACCCCGACCTTGGCAAGGTCGTGCTCTACCAACTGAGCTATTCCCGCTCTGTGTAACGCTGCAAATTCTGCATCGGTACGGGAGGCGCATTATACGAGAAATCGTTTTAGTCGCAAGCCCTTCAAAAGGTTTTTTTCACAAAATTAGTTTGAATGGTGATTTAAGCGTCAAAATGATTAATTTCTCAGCGAAGGAGGAGTTTAGCTCCTCCCGAACACCTGTCAAAGCTTAATAAAATTCTCACGATAGAACGCAAGCTCTGCCACAGACTCACGAATATCATCCATTGCCTGGTGCGTGCCCTGCTTTTTGAAGTCAGCGAGAATTTCAGGTTTCCAACGACGCGCCAGCTCTTTCAGCGTGCTGACATCCAGATAACGATAGTGGAAGTACTCTTCCAGCTCTGGCATGTACTTAAACAAGAAACGGCGATCCTGGCCGATACTATTACCGCAGATTGGCGAGCTATTCGCTGGCACCCATTGTTTCAGAAACTCAAGCGTTGCCAGTTCAGCCGCGCGATCGTCCAGCTGACTTGCTTTCACACGCTCAACCAGGCCGCTACCGGTATGAGTACGCACATTCCAGTCATCCATCAGCGCCAGCTGTTCGTCAGACTGATGAACCGCAATCGTTGGCCCTTCGGCGAGGATATTCAAATTGGCATCAGTAACCAGCGTGGCAATTTCAATTATGCGATCCCGCTCGGGGTCCAGGCCGGTCATTTCTAAATCAATCCAAATCAGATTGTTTTCATTTCCACTCATGCTATTTTCCACCCTTCTTGTGCGTAGCCCACCGTTGTCGATGGGTTAATTCGTATAAAATAGTGTGTATCATAGAGGTTTTGCCCATCACGGGCGACCAGGAGCCAGTAAGATTGAGCAAAAATAAACTCTCCAAAGGACAGCAGCGCCGGGTTTCAGCAAATCACCAGCGTCGGCTTAAACAGACTGTGGAGAAAGCCGATCCTGACGACTCTCAGTTTGGTGAACCACGCGATGGTCGCGTCATTAGCCGTTTCGGCCAACATGCCGATGTCGAATCACCCGGTGGTGAAATTCACCGCTGCAATATCCGTCGTACCATTCGTTCGCTGGTAACAGGCGACAACGTAGTCTGGCGCCCGGCTAAAGAAGCGGCGGCAGGTGTCACGATTAAAGGCATTGTGGATGCAGTACACGAGCGCACCACCGTTCTGACACGCCCTGATTTCTATGACGGCGTAAAACCCATTGCCGCTAACATTGACCAGATAATTGTGGTTTCCGCCATTTTGCCTGAGCTGTCGCTAAACATTATCGACCGTTATCTGGTGGCGTGCGAAACCCTCGACGTCGAACCACTGCTGGTA
Organism: Buttiauxella agrestis ATCC 33320; assembly: GCF_000735355.1. Lineage (GTDB taxonomy): Bacteria > Pseudomonadota > Gammaproteobacteria > Enterobacterales > Enterobacteriaceae > Buttiauxella > Buttiauxella agrestis. The sequence continues at coordinate 5,132 of NZ_JMPI01000009.1, read as the reverse complement.
TTGAACAAAACCGACCTGCTGGACGAAGCAGGCCTGGCGTTCGTCAACGAACAAATGGATATCTACCGCAAGATTGGTTATCGCGTTCTGTTTGTTTCCAGCCACAAAGTTGAAGGTCTGAAAGAGCTTGAAGAAGCATTGATTGGCCGCGTCAGTATTTTTGCCGGGCAATCCGGCGTGGGCAAATCAAGCCTGCTGAACAACCTTCTCGGCTTTAAAGAAGTCCAGATTCTGGTTAATGACGTTTCTGATAACTCAGGTTTAGGTCAGCACACAACGACCGCTTCGCGTCTTTACCACTTCCCAGGCGGCGGCGATGTTATCGACTCCCCAGGTGTGCGCGAATTCGGTCTGTGGCACTTAGAGCCGGATCAAGTCACGAATGGGTTTACTGAATTCCACGACTATTTAGGTCGTTGCAAATACCGTGACTGCAGCCACACCAACGATCCAGGCTGCGCGCTGCGCGAAGCCGTTGAGCGTGGGGAGATCGCTGAAACGCGTTTCGACAACTACCATCGCATACTGGAAAGTATGTCCGAGGTAAAATCGCGTAAAACCTTTTCCGATACTGAACGCTGACAATTAAGCTGGGCATCGCTAAAATCGCGCTCCTTTTTGTGTATGCCCGCTAAAATGGGTACTTAGCCAGGAGGCTATCTTGTTAGACAACTTTAAACTTTCGCTCCAGTACATCCTGCCTAAACTATGGCTGACCCGCCTGGCAGGCTGGGGTGCAAGCAAACGAGCTGGCTGGTTGACCAAACTGGTTATCGACCTGTTCGTCAAATACTACAAAGTCGACATGAAGGAAGCACAAAAGCCGGACACCGCCAGCTATCGCACCTTCAACGAATTCTTCGTCCGTCCACTGCGTGACGACGTACGCCCGGTTAACACCGACCCAAGTGTACTGGTGATGCCAGCCGACGGCGTAGTGAGCCAGTTAGGCCCAATCGAAGAAGACAAAATCCTGCAAGCAAAAGGCCATAACTACAGCCTGGAAGCCCTGCTTGCCGGTAACTACTTAATGGCCGATCTGTTCCGTAACGGCAGCTTCGTGACCACTTACCTGTCGCCGCGTGATTACCACCGTGTTCACATGCCGTGTAACGGTATTTTGCGTGAAATGATTTACGTGCCGGGCGATTTGTTCTCCGTGAACCATTTAACGGCGCAAAACGTCCCGAACCTGTTTGCCCGTAACGAACGTGTTATCTGCCTGTTCGATACTGAATTTGGCCCAATGGCGCAAATTCTGGTCGGCGCGACCATTGTTGGCAGCATCGAAACCGTCTGGGCAGGCACTATCACGCCACCGCGTGAAGGCGTGATCAAACGCTGGACGTGGCCTGCCGGTGAAAGCGAAGGTTCTGTTGCACTGTTAAAAGGCCAGGAGATGGGTCGCTTTAAACTGGGTTCAACGGTGATTAACTTGTTCGCACCGGGCAAAGTGAACCTGGCCGAGCAGCTGCAAAGCCTGTCTGTGACTAAGATTGGTGAACCGCTGGCCGTATCTACCGAACCTATGGGCGAACCGGAAGTGCCTGTCAGTGAGATTACTGAAGCAGAAGTTGCCGCCGATCAGGAAACCAAACCCGACGTTTAACGCTTAAAGCTCAACCTAAAATCATTCAAGTTGCAGCAAGACGGCAACTGAGCGAATCCCCAGGAGCTTATATAAATAAGTGACTGGGGTGAGTAAAGGCAGCCAACGCAGCTGCGGCTTGAAGGATGAAGGGGTTAACTAAGATAGGTATTTACGTGCGCCTGATACTCACTTTTCTGATGGCCTGGTGCCTAAGCCTACCGCTGTATGCCGCCCCAGCCCCTGATGCCAAACAAATCTCCCAGGAACTGGAACAAGCTAAATCTGCAAAAGATCAGCCCGCTCAGGCTGAAACCGTGGAAACGCTTCAGGCCGCTCTCAATGCACTTCAGGAACGTAAAGCTTCTCAGGAACGTGCAACGCAATATCAGCAAGTCATTGATAACTTTCCAAAGCTTTCTGAAACATTACGCCGTCAGATTAGCAGCCTGCGCGAAGAGCCGCAGAAAGTGCCGGAAGGTATGTCTACCGATGCCTTAAACCAGGAAATCCTGCAAGTCAGTAGCCAGTTGTTGGATAAAAGCCGCCTGGCGCAGCAAGAACAAGAACGCACCCGAGAAATCACCGATTCCCTCAGCCAGCTTCCGCAGCAACAAACTGACGCTCGCCGCCAGTTAAACGAAGTCGAACGGCGGTTGGGCACGCAAACCACCACCAGCACGCCATTATCGCAGGCACAGAATCTCTCTTTGCAGGCTGAATCTTCACGCCTGAAAGCCCTGGTCGATGAACTGGAACTGGCGCAGCTTTCCGCCAGTAACCGCCAGGAACTTTCACGCCTGCGGGCTGAGCTTGCTCAAAAGCAGAGCACGCAACTGGATGCTTATCTGCAAGCGTTGCGTAACCAATTGAATAATCAGCGTCAGCGCGAAGCAGAACAAGCGCTGGAAAGCACCGAACTGCTGGCTGAAAGCAGCGCGAATTTACCACCAGACATTGTTGCCCAGTTCAAAAATAACCGGGAGCTATCTCAGGCGTTGAATCAACAGGCTCAGCGCATGGATTTAGTCGCCTCTCAGCAGCGCCAGGCGAGCAGCCAGACGTTGCAGGTGCGCCAGGCGCTCAACACGCTGCGTGAACAGTCACAATGGCTTGGGGTCTCTAACGTGCTGGGAGAAGCATTACGTGCCCAGGTGGCACGTTTGCCGGAGATGCCAAAGCCGCAGCAAGTGGATACCGAGCTGGGCCAGTTGCGTGTTCAGCGGTTGCATTACGAAGATCTGCTAAGCAAACACCAGCAACTGCGCCAGATTCGTCAACTTGATGGTCAGCCACTCACCACCGAGCAAAATCGCATTCTGGAAGCGCAGTTACGTACCCAACGCGAGCTGCTCAACTCCCTGCTACAAGGGGGCGATAACCTCATTCTCGAACTAACCAAACTGAAAGTGGCCAACAGCCAACTGGAAGATGCGCTCAAAGAGGTGAACGAAGCGACGCACCGTTATTTGTTCTGGACCTCAGACGTCAGCCCGATAGGCTTCAGTTGGCCGGTTGAGATCGTGCAAGATTTGCGTCGACTGGTATCGATGGACACGTTCAGCCAGCTTGGCAGCGCCACCGTCATGATGCTGACCAGCAAAGAGACGCTGCTGCCGCTGTTTGCTGCGTTGATCCTGGTAGGCTTCAGTATCAGCTCGCGCCGCCACTTTACGGCTTTCCTGGAGCGCTCCAGCGCCAAAGTGGGGAAAGTGACGCAGGATCATTTCAGCTTAACGCTGCGCACCGTGTTCTGGTCGATTCTGGTGGCATTACCGTTGCCGGTGCTTTGGGCAACGCTTGGTTTCGGGTTACAAGCGGCTTGGCCATATCCCCTCGCAGTGGCGATTGGCGATGGCGTGACCGCCACCGTTCCTCTGCTTTGGGCGGTAATGATTTGTGCCACATTCGCCCGTCCTAACGGTTTGTTCATTGTGCATTTCGGCTGGCCCCAGCAACGTGTCGCCCGCGCTATGCGTTATTACCTGATGAGTATCGGGCTTATCGTGCCGCTAATTATGGCATTGATAATGTTTGATAATCTCAGTGACCGGGAGTTCTCCGGTTCTCTTGGGCGGCTGTGCTTTATTTTGATTTGCGGTGCGATGGCACTGGTCACGTTAAGCCTGAAACGGGCAGGAATTCCACTGTATCTGGATAAACAGGGCAACAGCGAAAACATTGCCAACACGATATTATGGAACCTGCTGCTGGCGGCTCCATTGCTGGCTATTTTGGCCGCCGTGGTAGGTTACCTGGCAACCGCGCAAGCTCTGCTGGCAAGGCTTGAAACCTCGGTCGCCATCTGGTTCTTGTTACTGGTGGTTTATCATATCTTCCGTCGCTGGATGCTCATTCAGCGCCGCCGCCTGGCATTCGATCGCGCCAAACATCGTCGTGCGGAAATACTCGCCCAACGTGCTCGTGGCGAAGAAGAACCCGCTCACAGCCACAGCACTGAAGGTTCGGCAGAAACTATCGAAGAGCCAGAAATCGATCTGGATACTATCAGCGTGCAGTCTCTGCGCCTGGTGCGTTCGATTCTGATGCTCATTGCACTTCTATCGGTCATCGTGTTGTGGTCGGAAATCCATTCTGCATTTGGCTTCCTTGAGAACATCACGTTGTGGGATGTCACCTCAACGGTACAAGGCGTGGAAAGCATCGAGCCGATAACCCTGGGCTCAGTGTTAATTGCCATTCTGGTGCTGATTATCACCATGCAACTGGTGCGTAACCTCCCTGCTCTGCTTGAACTCGCACTCCTCCAGCACCTGGATTTAGCACCTGGTACCGGTTACGCCATCACGACGGTCACCAAATATCTGCTTTTACTGGTGGGGACATTGGTCGGCTTCTCGATGATTGGCATTGAGTGGTCGAAATTGCAGTGGCTGGTCGCAGCCCTTGGTGTTGGTTTAGGTTTTGGTTTGCAGGAGATTTTCGCCAACTTTATCTCGGGCCTGATCATTCTGTTCGAGAAACCGATCCGTATTGGCGATACCGTGACGATTCGCGATCTGACCGGCAGCGTCACTAAAATTAATACGCGAGCTACCACCATCAGCGACTGGGACCGCAAAGAAATCATCGTGCCGAATAAAGCGTTTATCACCGAGCAGTTTATCAACTGGTCGCTGTCGGATTCGGTAACGCGTGTGGTGCTAACTGTTCCAGCCCCGTCTGATGCAAACAGCGAGGAAGTCACGAAGGTGTTGTTGCAGGCAGCCGAGCGCTGTTCGTTGGTGATTGATAACCCTCCGCCAGAAGCATTCCTTGTGGACTTGCAGGCGGGCATTCAAATATTTGAGCTGCGAATTTATGCCGCAGAGATGAACCACCGTATGCCGCTGCGCCATGAGATTCACCAGCTGATTCTGCAGGGCTTCCGCGAACACGGTATCGAACTGCCGTTCCCACCATTCCAGATGCGTCTGGATAGTCTGGGCGGGCAACGTAGCAACAAGACGCTAACATCTTCAGGGAAAGCAGGCAGAACGCCGGGAAGTTTGTAAGCCTGGTAGCCCTCATCCCGGCCTTCTCC
>NZ_JMPI01000008.1 GCF_000735355.1 Buttiauxella agrestis ATCC 33320 | reverse complement strand
CTCTAAGCCCTGTCCACCGGGAACGCCAGCACGTCGGACAGGCTTTCAGCCTTGAGCGCCAACATAATCAAGCGATCCACACCTAGCGCGACACCAGAGCAATCAGGCAGCCCTGCTTTGAGTGCTTCGAGCAAATTCACGTCAATCGGCTGCTGCGGCAAACCGCGGGCAGCACGTTTACGGTTATCCTGCTCGAAACGCTGCTGCTGCTCACGTGCATCGGTTAATTCGTGGAAACCATTTGCCAGCTCAATACCTCGGAAATAGACCTCGAAGCGCTCGGCAACCCGATGGTCTTCGGTGCTGATCTGCGCCAGGGCGGCCTGGCTTGCCGGGAAGTGGTACACAAACGTCGGCTTTTCTTTACCGATATGCGGCTCGACACCCATGCTGAAAAGCAGTTGTAGCAAGGTATCGCGGTCTTCTTCCTGATCGGCAATGTTGCTTAAATCGAGTTTTCTCGCAACTTCACGTAATTGAGTTTTATCCGCAGAAAGCGGGTCAATTTCCAGGTGGCGTTGGAAAGCCTGCTGATAAGAGAGCGTTTCCGCCGCATCAGTTTCCAGAACCTGTTGCAGCAAATCATCAACTTCATTCATCAAACGATACATGTCGTAGCATGGGCGATACCACTCCAGCATAGTGAACTCTGGATTATGGTGACGGCCCATCTCTTCATTACGGAAACTGCGGCACAGCTGGAATACCGGGCCAATGCCCGCCGCCAACAGGCGTTTCATGTGGTATTCCGGGCTGGTCATCAGGTACAGATTGACGCCCTGAGCGTGGCCTGGGCCAACAAAACGGGTTTCAAACGGGAACAGATTGATATCCGTTACCGTAGCCTGGCTCATGCAGGGTGTTTCCACCTCCAGTACACCGCGATCGGCAAAAAAGCGCCGAATAACAGCCATGATCGCAGCGCGTTTCAACAGGTTGGGGATGGATGCGCTCGGCTGCCAGGTGGCCGTTTCGCTCATGGTGGAGTCTCCGTATTCATACAAGGCCGAGAAGTCTACCCGCAACGCATAGGCGAGACAAATTTTGCGCAGTAAATTTTCATCGTTTCTCAATCTACTCCGCCGCGACAAATCGTGATTTCGTGACATAAATCATCACTACAATTAATTAATTGCTGAACTTAACAGCAAAAAAATCGAACACGTCAAATTTCCTTAAAAAGCCTACGGCTATAATCCGCTACCTACAAAGGAGCAGGGAAAACCCTTTCGCTATAGCTGCCGCCGTATCGGTGAACTACCTTTGGTTAAATTAGCTATGCGAAATAACTAAAAATCTGGAGGAATGTCGTGCAAACCTTTCAAGCCGATCTTGCCATAATTGGCGCTGGCGGAGCGGGCTTACGAGCAGCCATCGCGGCGGCCCAGGCCAATCCACAAGCCAAAATCGCTCTGATCTCCAAAGTCTACCCAATGCGTAGCCACACTGTGGCCGCCGAAGGGGGTTCTGCTGCCGTTACGCAGGATCACGACAGCTTCGAATATCATTTTAACGACACCGTTTCCGGTGGCGACTGGCTATGCGAGCAGGATGTGGTCGACTATTTCGTCCATAACTGCCCGACCGAAATGACGCAGCTTGAGCAATGGGGTTGCCCATGGAGTCGTCGCCCGGACGGTTCCGTCAACGTGCGCCGCTTTGGTGGCATGAAGATTGAACGCACCTGGTTTGCCGCGGATAAAACCGGCTTCCATATGCTTCACACCCTGTTCCAGACTTCATTACAGTTCCCGCAAATCCAGCGTTTTGACGAGCATTTCGTGCTCGACATTCTGGTTGATGACGGCGCTGCGCGTGGCGTAGTTGCCATGAATATGATGGAAGGCTCGCTGGTACAAATCCGCGCTAATGCGGTCGTGATGGCAACAGGTGGTGCGGGTCGCGTTTATCGCTACAACACCAACGGCGGCATTGTGACCGGTGATGGTATGGGCATGGCACTCAGCCACGGCGTACCGCTGCGTGATATGGAATTTGTGCAATATCACCCAACCGGCCTGCCTGGTTCCGGCATTCTGATGACGGAAGGCTGCCGTGGTGAAGGCGGTATTCTGGTCAACAAAGACGGCTATCGTTACCTGCAAGATTACGGCATGGGTCCAGAAACTCCGCTGGGCGAGCCGCGCAACAAATATATGGAACTCGGTCCGCGCGACAAAGTTTCTCAGGCCTTCTGGCACGAATGGCGTGCAGGTCGCACCGTTCCAACTCCACGTGGCGATGTGGTTTATCTCGACCTGCGTCATCTGGGCGAGAAAAAACTTCTCGAACGTCTGCCGTTTATCTGCGAACTGGCAAAAGCGTATGTTGGCGTCGACCCGGTTAAAGAGCCGATCCCCGTTCGCCCTACCGCGCACTACACCATGGGCGGTATCGAAACCGACAGCCAGTGCGAATCCCGCATTAAAGGCCTGTTCGCAGTCGGCGAATGTTCATCTGTTGGTCTGCATGGCGCGAACCGTTTAGGTTCGAACTCTCTTGCTGAACTGGTGGTGTTTGGTCGCCTGGCGGGTGAAGGCGCGATGCGTCGTGCCAACGAAGCATCGCCCGCCAATGACGCTGCATTGAATGCACAAGCCACAGACGTAGAAACTCGCCTCAAGAAACTGGTTAATCAGGAAGGCTCTGAGAACTGGTCGAAGATTCGCGATGAAATGGGTCTGTCGATGGAAGAAGGTTGCGGGATTTATCGCACGCCAGAACTGATGCAGAAAACCATTGATAAGCTGGCTGAGCTGCAAGAGCGCTTCAAACGCGTTCGCATTAATGACACTTCCAGCGTGTTTAATACGGATTTGCTGTACACCATCGAACTGGGCCACGGCTTGAACGTTGCGGAATGTATGGCGCACTCAGCGATGGCACGTAAAGAATCACGCGGCGCACACCAGCGCCTGGACGAAGGTTGCACCGAGCGTGATGACGTGAACTTCCTGAAACATACTCTCGCTTTCCGTGACGCCAATGGAACCACGCGTCTGGAATACAGCGATGTGAAAATCACGACTTTGCCACCGGCTAAACGCGTCTACGGTGCGGAATCAGAAGCGGCCGACAAGAAGAAGGAGACGTCGAATGGCTGATGTGATGAAGACCCTGAAGATTGAAATCGTGCGCTACAACCCGGAAACGGACAACGAGCCGCACAGCGCAATCTACGAAGTGCCTTACGATGAACAAACCTCGCTGCTGGATGCGCTGGGTTACATCAAGGACAATCTGGCACCAGACCTGACCTACCGCTGGTCATGCCGTATGGCTATCTGCGGCTCTTGCGGCATGATGGTCAACCGCGTGCCAAAACTGGCCTGTAAAACCTTCCTGCGTGAATACACGCAGGGCATGAAGGTTGAAGCGTTGGCGAACTTCCCTATCGAGCGCGATTTGGTGGTCGATATGACCCACTTTATCGAAAGCCTGGAAGCGATAAAGCCATACATCATTGGCAACTCGCGCACGCCAGATCAGGGGCCAAATAACCAGACTCCGGCACAGATGGCGAAATACCATCAGTTCTCCGGCTGCATCAACTGCGGCTTGTGCTATTCAGCGTGCCCACAGTTTGGTCTGAACCCTGAGTTTATTGGCCCGGCGGCCATTACGCTGGCTCACCGTTACAACCTGGATAACCGCGACCATGGCAAGAAAGAGCGTATGGCGCAGTTAAACGGCAAGAATGGCGTCTGGAGCTGCACTTTCGTGGGCTACTGCTCCGAAGTGTGCCCGAAACACGTCGATCCCGCCGCTGCCATCCAGCAGGGTAAAGTCGAAAGTTCGAAAGACTTTTTGATTGCCACCCTGAAACCACGCTAAGGAGTGCAAAATGACTACGAAACGTAAGCCTTATGTACGGGCGATGACGCCAACCTGGTGGCAAAAACTCGGTTTCTACCGTTTTTATATGATTCGCGAAGGCACTTCAGTGCCAACGGTCTGGTTCAGCATTTTGCTGATCTGTGGTCTGTTTTCGCTAAAAAGTGGGCCGGAAAGCTGGGCGGGATTTGTTACATTCCTGCAAAACCCGATTGTGATTATCCTCAATCTCATCACTCTGGCCGCCGCTTTACTGCATACCAAAACCTGGTTTGAACTGGCACCGAAGGCCGCCAATATCATCATTAAAGATGAAAAAATGGGGCCGGAGCCGGTGATTAAAGGCTTATGGGCGGTGACGGTTGTCGCCACGGCCGTCATTCTGTTTATTGCACTGTTCTGGTAAGGGGGACGTCATGATTAATCCAAATCCAAAACGCTCCGACGAGCCGGTATTCTGGGGTCTGTTTGGCGCAGGCGGCATGTGGGGCGCCATCATCGCGCCAGTTATCGTGCTGCTGGTTGGCATCATGCTGCCGCTGGGTATTTTCCCAGGCGATGCATTGGGCTATGACCGTGTGCTGGCATTTTCACAGAGCTTGATTGGCCGCCTGTTCATCTTCCTGATGATTGTGCTGCCGCTGTGGTGCGGGCTGCACCGTATTCACCACGCGATGCATGACCTGAAGATTCACGTGCCATCTGGCAAATGGGTGTTCTATGGTCTGGCTGCGATTCTGAGCGTCGTGACACTGATTGGCGTCATCACGCTTTAATCACTCCGATGATTTAAACAAGGCCTGCCATTAATTGCGCAGGCCTTTTTATTTGTAGCGCTCACGGCTAAAGTGTCACTTTCATGGAGGATCGCCAATGATCAAAAGAACCCTTTGCAGTGCCCTGGTACTCAGCGTTTCATGTGCCACTTTTGCTGCCCCGAAAACCCTCACCGAACAACAAATCGGTAAAACCGTCGCACAGACGATTACCCCTTTACTCAAGGCGCAGGACATTCCCGGCATGGCCGTGGCGGTGGTTTATCAGGGCAAGCCGTACTACTTCACTTACGGTAAAGCGGATATTGAGCAAAATATCCCGGTGACAAAACAGACGCTGTTTGAACTTGGCTCCGTGAGTAAAACCTTCACCGGCGTTCTGGGTGGCGACGCTATTGCGCGCGGTGAAATCAAATTAAGCGATCCGGCAACGAAATACTGGCCTGCGCTCTCGGGTAGCCAATGGAAAGATATCACTCTTCTGCATCTGGCGACCTACACGGCGGGTGGGCTGCCGCTGCAAGTCCCGGATGAAGTCACCCACCAGGCCGCGTTGCTGAATTTCTACCAGACCTGGCAGCCGCAGGGAGCACCTGGGGAAAAGCGCCTTTACTCCAATGCCAGTATTGGCCTTTTCGGTGCGCTGGCGGTTAAACCTTCAGGGAAAACCTTTGAAGAGGCGATGAAGCAGCGTGTGTTCCAGCCGCTGAAACTGGCTCATACCTGGATAAAAGTCCCTGCGTCTGAGGAAAAACAGTACGCCCATGGTTATCGCAACGGTAAGCCCGTGCGCGTGTCGCCCGGAATGCTGGATGCCGAAGCCTATGGGGTGAAATCAAGCATTGAAGATATGGCGAGCTGGGTGCAATACAACATCTCTCCTGAACTCGTGGCCGATAAGACGTTACGCCAGGGAATCGAGCTTGCACAATCGCGCTACTGGCGTGCTGGCAGCATGTATCAAGGCTTAGGCTGGGAGATGCTGAACTGGCCATTGCAAGCCAATACGGTGATTGACGGGAGCGATAATAAGGTCGCTCTTGCCCTGACACCCGTCACAGCAATAAACCCACCAGTGGCCGCAGTAAAAGCCTCGTGGGTGCATAAAACGGGTTCAACGGGTGGCTTTGGCAACTACGTGGCGTTTATTCCTGAGCAGCAACTTGGCATCGTGATGCTGGCGAATAAAAGCTATCCCAACCCTGAGCGCGTAAAAGCGGCCTATACGATTTTAAATGCATTGCAGTAGCATATTTTGTGGCGGGTGACGTTATCCATTACCCGCCTTTTTATTTCTTCTCTAAGCCACCTTAATTCCTGCCACAATCTACACTTAGCAAAAAACCGAGAAGGAATTTGCTATGCGCATCTGGCCGATTATCACCGCCCTTGCAGTTGCGTTTCTCGTTGTGTCCTGTAGTTCACCCACTCCTCCACCTGGCACCAAAGTAGTGAATAATTTTGAGGCTAAACGGTACCTGGGAAAATGGTACGAAATTGCCCGCATGGACCATAAATTTGAAAGCGGGCTGGAGCAAGTCACGGCAACTTACAGCACTATGGATGACGGGGGCATTCAGGTCATCAACCGAGGTTTTAACCCTGACAGGCAAATGTGGCAGCAAAGTATTGGCAAGGCCTATTTCACCGGCGACCCAAGCCGGGCTGCCCTGAAGGTTTCATTCTTTGGGCCGTTTTATGGTGGATATAACGTAATAGCCATCGATAAAGATTACCGGCACGCACTGGTGTGCGGGCCGGATAAAGATTATCTGTGGATCTTGTCCCGCACGCCGACCATCAGCAATGACGTGAAACAGCAAATGCTGAACATCGCCACGCAGCAGGGCTTCTCAGTTGATAAACTTATGTGGATTAAACAGCCCGCCAGTTAGTGGGTGCTGAGTTTCAGACCAATAATACCGATGACAATCAAGGCCAGGCTCGCGATGCGGGCCAGGCTTGCTGATTCGCCTAGCAGTATAATGCCAGTGGTTGCAGCGCCAACGGCCCCAATCCCGGTCCAGACGGCGTAAGCCGTGCCCGTCGGCAGCGTTTTCATCGACCATGACAACAGCGCGACACTGACGATCATCGCCACAACCGTGATGACACTTGGCCACAAGCGGGTAAAACCGTGGGTATATTTCAGGCCAACGGCCCAAACGACTTCTAGCAAACCGGCGATAACAAGAACAAACCAGGCCATATACAGCTCCAGTCAATGGGGCCGTCCCCGGAATAAAGACGCGCTTATGGGTCGTCCCATAAGGCGGTTGAAGGCGCTATTCTAGCAATCAGATGGTGAGTTGTTAAGCCAGGAATTGGCTGCAAAACGCCCCGTATATCCACAATTCACTTCTACTCTTTTTTCATATTATGTGCACTCTTCAGAATTCAGAAAAGGCTGTATCAGTGAGTTACGTGAACGGTAAGTATGCATAAGATATTGTTAATTGACCGCTGCCATTATACCCGGCAGGGTTTTAAGAACTGGCTCAGTCAAAATACTGCATTTACTATTTCTGAAACTGATAACTTACTTTTAGCCCGTGAAAAAATAATACAGTGGCGACCTAATCTGGTTATTGCTGATTTTACAAGCTTTGCCAGTTCGCTACATAATATCCAACAACTCTCGTCGATTTATTCCGCCTGCGGCACATCGATTCGTTTGATGCTGCTTAACAGCATGCGTCATAAAATGATTGAAGAGTATTGCCTGGTGCAAGGCTCACGCTCGATATATAACAAAACCGTGCCACTGCCTGAGTTGTACGCAGTCATTCACAAACAACTGAGCGCGCGCCCACCCTTTAATTCTGACAGGCAATTCACATCACCATTACTCACCTTACGTGAGGAACGCATATTAAAGTTATGGACCGACAGAGCCAATAATGATTTTATTGCCAGCATGATGGGGATTAGCACGAAGACGGTATATACCTATAAGCGTAATATTCGTATGAAGCTCGGCATTAGCAATCGCTTTTCATTATTTATCGAACAGTATCAGTCATCATGAAATAAACAACGGTACGGCGAAGATACCGTACCGTCCGCTAATACATTAATTCTGCGCTTTTGTTGCGGCACCGGAAATCGCCTGACCACCATCCTGAATATCTTCACCCATACCTTTGGTGGTATTACACGCAGTAAGTAACGACGAAAGCACTATGAGAGAAAAGAACGCTGCAATAGTTTTCTTAATCATGACCGTTTCCTTTTTTGACCATATTGTTTGTGTATAGCAGTTAAAGCATAGACAAAAATTGGCAGACTGAAGGAAAAAGCAGATTTTTAGGAGTGTTGGTAATTACTTGTTTGCAGCGCGCTCGATGGCACCGCCGAGGTGTTGCAGGTCTTCGCCAAAGCCACGGGTGGCGTTGCAGCCAGTGAGAACAGTGGTTAACAACGTGATGAAAAGTAAATGTTTAATCAAACGGTTCATCTTCCCTGCCTTATGCAAGCGGCGGTGATGCGCAAAGCGCGCCACCGCCAACCTTCACGTATTACTTAACGCGAGAAACGTATTCGCCAGAGCGAGTATCAACTTTGATGATTTCGCCAGTCTGAACGAACAAAGGTACTTTAACCACAGCACCAGTAGACAGTGTTGCAGGCTTACCGCCAGTACCAGCAGTATCACCTTTCAGACCTGGATCGGTTTCCACGATTTCCAGCTCTACGAAGTTTGGTGGCTGAACAGCGATTGGACGGCCATTCCACAGGGTCACGATACACTCGGCCTGATCCAGCATCCATTTAGCGCTATCGCCAATGGCTTTCTCGTCAGCTGCCAGCTGCTCGAAGGTTTCGTTATTCATGAAGTGGTAGAACTCACCGTCGTTGTACAGGTAAGTCAGGTTCATATCGATAACGTCTGCGCCTTCAGCGGAGTCGGTAGATTTGAAGGTTTTTTCTACGCGGGTGCCTGTCAGCAGGCGGCGCATTTTAACGCGAGCAAAGGCCTGGCCTTTACCTGGTTTCACGAACTCACTGGATTCAACCGCGTAAGGTTCGCCTTCGAACATGATTTTAAGACCGGCACGGAAATCGTTGCTAGAATAAGTCGCCATAAGGCCCTCTGAAATTGTTAATTGGTAGCTTAGCCAAAAAATGGCACACATTGTAACCCTAAATCCCCCCCGCAGAGAAGATTGGTTGACGCAACTTGCCGATGTTATAACCGATCCTGATGAACTGCTGCATATTTTAGAGCTAAACGCTGACGAAGAGCTATTGGCGGGACGTGATGCGCGTCGACTTTTTGCTTTGCGCGTACCGCGAGCTTTTGTTGCGCGCATGGAAAAAGGCAATCCGAACGACCCACTCTTACGCCAGGTCCTAACCTCAAAAGAAGAGTTTATTGCCGCGCCCGGTTTTAGTACCGATCCTCTCGAAGAGCAGCACAGCGTGGTGCCCGGTCTGCTGCACAAATACCGCAACCGCGCGTTATTGCTGGTCAAAGGCGGATGCGCGGTTAACTGCCGCTATTGCTTCCGTCGCCATTTCCCGTATTCCGATAACCAGGGAAACAAGCGCAACTGGCAGGCCGCTATCTCATACATCAGTGAACATCCGGAACTGGACGAAATTATTTTCTCAGGCGGTGATCCGCTGATGGCGAAAGATAGTGAACTGGACTGGTTGATTAACGAACTGGAAGCCATCGGGCATATTAAACGGTTACGCATTCACAGCCGCTTGCCTATTGTCATCCCGGCTCGTATCACCGAAACACTGGTGGCTCGCATTGCGCGTTCACGCTTGCAGGTGATTCTGGTTAATCATATTAATCACGCGCAAGAGATTGGTGACGAGTTCAGAGCAGCGATGACGAATTTGCGCCTGGCTGGCGTGACGTTACTCAACCAAAGCGTTTTGCTGCGCGATGTGAATGACAATGCACAAACACTCGCGCAACTGAGTAATGCGTTATTCGATGCAGGGGTAATGCCGTATTACCTGCATGTGTTGGATAAAGTGCAGGGCGCGGCGCATTTCATGGTGAGTGACGATGAAGCACGCAAGATTATGCGTGAGTTGCTGACGATGGTATCAGGCTATATGGTGCCTAAACTTGCCCGTGAGATTGGCGGTGAGCCGAGCAAGACCCCGATAGACTTGCAGTTACGACAGAGCTGATCGTTTTCGAGAATTTCTCCCTCACCCTAACCCTCTCCCCAGGAGAGGGAA
>NZ_JMPI01000007.1 GCF_000735355.1 Buttiauxella agrestis ATCC 33320 | reverse complement strand
GGTTTCACCCAAAAATCAGTTCGGGCACTTATAAACCTGGCCAGTCATGGTGCTGGCAGTCGGAGCGAAGCTCGACAGCAAGTTTTGACTCGGGCTGCTCACGCCGTACAGCACGTTACCGCCCATTGCCGCTGCGTTATTACGCAGAGCATTTGCCGCGCCACGCATAGAACCGCCTTCACTGCCCTGCTGCCCGGAAAACCAGTTACTTTGCTCACCGGTTGCATTTCCTAATAGCTGGCATTCAGTGCCTGGCTTATCCTCAACAAAACGGACGCCCTGCCCACCAGCAGAAAGATCATTGCTGGTGCTACAGCCTGCCAGCAGCAGCGCTGCTACAGCCATTCCTGCTGAAACTTTAATGCGCATGTTGTTCCCCGTTATCAATGCTGTCTTGAAAAGTAGCGGGCCGTCTTCGCCCGGTGAGATCTTATACCAGACTGCGACCAAAAAGAAAAAACCCTCAGACATTTCTGCCTGAGGGTTTTCTTAACACGGTGTAACTTCACACCAGGTGTTGGGGCATTTACATCATGCCGCCCATGCCACCCATACCGCCCATACCTGCGCCGCCTAAGTCAGGGCCGTCAGATTTTGGCATATCGGTAATCATGCACTCGGTGGTGATCATCAGGCCAGCCACGGAAGCTGCGTACTGCAGAGCAGAACGAGTCACTTTGGTTGGATCCAGGATACCCATGTCGATCATGTTGCCGTATTCTTCAGTTGCTGCGTTGTAACCGTAGTTACCGTCGCCCGCTTTCACGGTGTTAGCAACAACAGATGGCTCTTCGCCGCAGTTCAGAACGATTTGACGCAGTGGAGCTTCCATTGCGCGCAGCGCAACTTTGATACCCACGTTCTGGTCTTCGTTCTGGCCACGCAGTTCAGACAGTTTAGAAGCCACGCGAATCAGCGCAACACCACCACCGGCAACCACGCCTTCTTCAACCGCAGCACGGGTAGCGTGCAGGGCATCTTCAACGCGTGCTTTCTTCTCTTTCATTTCAACTTCGGTAGCCGCACCGACTTTGATTACTGCAACGCCGCCAGCCAGTTTAGCTACGCGCTCTTGCAGTTTTTCACGGTCGTAATCAGAAGTTGCTTCTTCGATTTGCTGACGAATCTGAGACACGCGGCCTGCAATTGCAGGTTCTTCACCGTTACCATCGATGATGGTGGTGGTGTCTTTGTTGATCACGATACGTTTTGCAGTACCCAGATCTTCCAGAGTCGTTTTTTCCAGCTCCATACCGATCTCTTCAGAGATAACAGTACCGCCAGTCAGGATAGCGATGTCTTGCAGCATAGCTTTACGACGGTCGCCAAAGCCTGGTGCTTTAACTGCAGCGACTTTCACGATACCGCGCATGGTGTTAACAACCAGAGTTGCCAGCGCTTCGCCTTCAACATCTTCAGCGATGATCAGCAGTGGTTTGCCTGCTTTCGCAACGGCTTCCAGAACTGGCAGCATTTCACGGATGTTGGAGATTTTTTTGTCAGCCAGCAGGATGAACGGGCTGTCCAGTTCGATAGAACCGGTTTCTGGTTTGTTGATGAAGTACGGAGACAGGTAGCCACGGTCAAACTGCATACCTTCTACAACGTCCAGCTCGTCTTGCAGGCCAGTGCCTTCTTCAACGGTGATAACGCCTTCTTTGCCCACTTTTTCCATCGCTTCAGCGATAAGTTGGCCAACGGTTTCGTCGGAGTTAGCAGAGATAGTACCAACCTGAGCGATTGCTTTAGAGTCAGAGCAAGGAACAGACAGGGCTTTCAGCTCTTCAACAGCGGCGATAACAGCTTTATCGATACCGCGTTTCAGGTCCATTGGGTTCATGCCTGCAGCAACAGCTTTCAGGCCTTCAGTGATGATGGACTGAGCCAGCACGGTTGCAGTAGTAGTACCGTCGCCCGCAGCATCGTTCGCTTTAGAGGCAACTTCTTTAACCATCTGCGCACCCATGTTCTCGAACTTGTCTTCCAGTTCGATTTCACGCGCTACAGAAACACCATCTTTAGTGATAGTCGGTGCACCGAAAGATTTATCCAGAACAACGTTACGGCCTTTAGGACCGAGGGTAACTTTCACTGCATCTGCCAGTACGTTAACGCCACGCAGCATTTTCACACGAGCGTCATTACCGAATTTTACGTCTTTAGCTGCCATTCTTAACTTTCCTTAAATTCGTTTATGTTCGTTCAGTTAGTGCGCGTATTACGCTTCAACAATTGCCAGGATGTCGCTTTCTGCCATGATCAACACTTCTTCATTGTCGATCTTCTCAGACTTAACACCGTAACCATCGTTGAAAATCACGATATCGCCGACTTTAACGTCCAGCGGTTGCACGTTACCGTTTTCCAGGATGCGGCCTTTACCGACAGCGATGATTTCGCCACGAGTTGATTTGCCTGCTGCGCTGCCAGTCAGAACAATGCCGCCCGCAGATTTGGATTCAACTTCTTTACGCTTGACGATAACGCGGTCATGTAATGGACGAATGCTCATGTGATAGCTCTCCTTTGAGAAAGTCAGTATCAATTGTTTAGGTAACGCCGGCCCAAAATGGGTTATCGGCTGGTGACCTGAGAGATGGGGATGAGCCTTCCCCCCTTCAAGGGGGAAAACAAAAAAATTTTCGATTTTTAACGATTGTGACGATCGTCGTTATCGCGATCGTCGAGCTGCTTCGGCGCATCATCTTTACGTTGATACTCACCGTCGAACGTTGAACCACCGCCAGTACCCGCGCTAAAACCGCCGCCAGGGGTGCGTGAGAAACGCAAATGCGGCATCAGTTTCAGCGTCAGATGCTTTTGCACTGGTGGCAGTAGCAGCAACAAACCGAGTAAGTCGGTAAAGAAGCCAGGTAACAGCAACAGCAGGCCAGAAATGATAAGCGAAACGCTTTTAATCATTTCAGCGGCCGGGCTTTCACCCGCTGCCATTTTTTGCTGCATCAGCATGAAATTTTTAAAGCCCTGATTGCGAACCAGAGACATACCAATAACTGAGGTGAATATCACCAGCACCAGTGTCAGGAAGACACCCATCACATGAGCGACTTGAATAAACAATGAAATCTCTATGTACACATAGAGAAAGACGGCAATTAACGGTATCCAGCGCACCGTACACTCCTGTAGTTGGGCAAGCGCCTTCAGGCATTTGCGAAAATAGGTTAGCGATTATGCTTAGCCAAAGAGATGGCGACGCCTTAGCCAAAAATCAATCTTCGTGCCGCATTATTTTTTTGGAAATTTTCAACAATTGATCGGCATCACATATTAATAATTGTTATGTGAGATGACCTTTAATAAGTGATCCAGATTACTGCTTTTCGCTATCATCAGCATATCATCACGGCACGCAGACCGAATATGGACATAATCGTCGGTCTATTCATCGCACAACCAGAGATCCTGTGTGTGCAATGATCAATCAATGGCAGCTTTAATTAAGAAGGTTCACATGTTAAATAACATTCGTATCGAAGAAGATTTGTTGGGTACCAGGGAAGTGCCAGCGGATGCCTATTATGGTGTTCATACTCTGAGAGCGATTGAAAACTTCTACATAAGCAACAGCAAAATCAGTGACATCCCTGAATTTGTACGCGGCATGGTTATGGTTAAGAAAGCAGCGGCAATGGCGAACAAGGAGTTGCAAACCATTCCAAAAAGCATTGCAAACACCATTATCCAGGCCTGCGATGAAGTGCTGAATAACGGCAAGTGCATGGACCAATTCCCGGTGGACGTTTACCAGGGCGGTGCCGGTACTTCCGTCAACATGAATACCAACGAAGTGCTCGCCAACATTGGGCTTGAGCTGATGGGCCACCAGAAAGGTGAGTACCAGTACCTGAACCCGAACGACCACGTCAACAAATGCCAGTCCACCAACGATGCCTACCCAACCGGTTTCCGTATCGCGGTGTACGCTTCTATTGTGAAACTGATTGATGCCATTAATCAGTTAGGCGACGGCTTCCAACGCAAAGCAGTTGAGTTTGAAAACGTTCTGAAAATGGGCCGTACTCAGTTGCAAGACGCCGTGCCAATGACGCTGGGCCAGGAATTCCATGCCTTCAACGTCTTGTTGAATGAAGAAACCCGCAACCTGCTGCGCACCGCAGAACTGCTGCTGGAAGTGAACCTTGGTGCGACCGCAATCGGTACTCGCCTGAACACGCCAGAAGGTTATCAACAACTGGCGGTACAGAAACTGGCTGAAGTCAGCAACCTGCCATGCGTACCTGCCGAAGACCTGATTGAAGCGACCTCCGACTGTGGCGCATACGTCATGGTTCACAGCTCGCTCAAACGCCTGGCGGTGAAAATGTCGAAGATCTGTAATGACCTTCGCCTGCTCTCTTCCGGCCCACGCTCCGGCCTGAACGAAATCAACCTGCCGGAACTGCAAGCCGGTTCTTCTATTATGCCAGCCAAAGTCAACCCGGTGATTCCAGAAGTGGTTAACCAGGTTTGCTTCAAAGTGATTGGGAATGACATCACCGTCACCATGGCTTCCGAAGCGGGCCAGCTGCAGCTGAACGTAATGGAACCCGTGATTGGCCAGGCGATGTTTGAGTCCATCCACATCCTGACCAATGCGTGCTACAACCTGCTGGAAAAATGCATTAACGGCATCACCGCGAATAAAGAAGTGTGTGAAAGCTATGTCTACAACTCGATTGGTATCGTCACTTATCTGAACCCGTTCATTGGTCACCACAACGGTGATATCGTGGGCAAGATTTGTGCTGAAACCGGCAAGAGCGTGCGTGAAGTTGTGCTGGAACGCGGCCTGCTTACCGAAGCCGAGCTGGACGACATTTTCTCCATCAACAACCTGATGCACCCGGTCTATAAAGCAAAACGTTATACCGATGAAAATGAACAGTAATCTTCTTAGGTAGTCGACAAAAGGCACGTCCATTGGACGTGCCTTTTTCATTTGCACCAATCACAAAAACACAACATATAATTATCAAATAATCAAACACAAGGAAGGAAATCATGTTTGGAGCTGAACTTGTTATCGTGCTGCTAGCGATATACCTGGGAGCCAGACTCGGCGGCATAGGCATTGGCTTTGCTGGCGGTTTTGGTGTGCTGGTTTTAACGCTGTTTTTCCAGATTAAACCCGGGGCTATCCCGTTCGATGTCATCGAAATCATCATGGCCGTTATTGCCGCCATTGCTGCCATGCAGGTGGCGGGGGGAATGGACTACCTCGTCAGCCTCGCCGAAAAATTACTGCGTCGTCATCCAAAATACATCACATTCCTGGCACCGTTAGTGACCTGGTTTATGACGATTCTTGCCGGAACAGGCCACACGGCTTTTTCCACGCTGCCGGTCATTACCGAAGTTGCAAAAGAGCAAGGCATTCGCCCATCTCGCCCACTGTCTATTGCCGTTGTCGCCTCGCAAATCGCGATTACTGCATCACCGATTTCTGCGGCAGTGGTGTTCTTCGCCGGGATTCTGGAGCCGTTAGGCGTCAGCTATTTGACCCTGCTGTCTATCTGCATTCCCGTCACACTGGTTGCCGTTATGCTGACGGCTATCGTCTGTAACTTCCTCGGCTGCGAGCTGAAAGACGATCCTGTTTATCAGGAACGCGTCGCAAAAGGTGAAGTGAAGCTGCGTGGCAGCAGCGTCTTTGAGCTGAAACCACACGCCAAACGCTCCGTTTTACTGTTCCTTATCGGTATCGTCGCGGTGATGTTCTACGCTACCGCCATCAGCGACACCGTGGGCCTGATTCAAAACCCAATTCTGCCGCGTAACGAAGCAATTGTGGTGTTCATGCTGACCATCGCCACTCTGATTTGCATCACCTGCAAAATCGACACCGGTGAAATTCTCAATGCCAGCACCTTCAAATCAGGCATGAGCGCCTGTATTTGTGTGCTGGGTGTGGCGTGGCTGGGCGATACCTTTGTCAAAAACCATATTCAGGATATTCAGGCTGTGGCGGGCGATTTACTGCAAAGCTATCCGTGGATGTTAGCGGTAGTGCTGTTCTTCGCGGCCACTCTGCTTTACTCCCAGGCGGCGACCACTAAAGCGTTGATGCCTGCGGCTCTGATGCTCGGTGTTAGCCCGCTCACCGCTATCGCCTCTTTTGCTGCCGTTTCTGCGTTGTTCGTATTGCCAACCTACCCAACTTTGTTGGCGGCGGTAGAAATGGACGACACCGGTTCCACCCGTATTGGTAAGTACGTGTTTAACCATGCATTCTTGATTCCTGGCGTGATTGCGATTTCGCTGTGCGTCATCCTCGGCTTTATTGTCGGCGGGCTGGTTCTGTAAATCTTTTAAAACACGGGTCGCCTCGCGGCCCGTTTAACACCTCCCCTCGCTCCCTCATGCTATAGTCACCGCTGACCCACCAGATACGAGGTTAGCTATGCCGACTACCCAGGCTGTTGTCATCCTTTGTACTGCCCCGGACGAAGCCACCGCGCAGGAACTTGCCGCGCTGGCGCTGGCTGAAAAACTGGCGGCTTGCGTCACCTTATTACCCGGTGCCACCTCGTTGTATTACTGGGAAGGGAAAATGGAACAGGAGTATGAGGTGCAAATGCTGCTCAAAAGTGACATTGAGCATCAGGAAGCCCTGCTGGCTTGCCTGAAATCGCATCACCCATACCAAACCCCTGAATTACTGGTTTTGCCAGTTACCCACGGAGATAGTGAATACCTCTCATGGCTCTACGCATCTTTGCGCTAATCTTTGCGCTCTTCAGTTCACACGCATTCGCCGGTCTGTTCGACAACCAGAGCAAATCTCAGTTTGTTCCCGTCGACCAGGCTTTTGCCTTTGATTTTCAGCAGTCTGAAAACCAGCTCAACCTGAACTGGCAGATAAAACCGGGCTACTACCTTTATCGCCAGCAAATCAAACTCAACCCAGCCCAGGCCGAACTCGCCCCGCTGGACCTGCCAAAAGGCACCTGGCATGAAGACGAGTTCTACGGCAAAACCGAGATTTACACCCAACGGCTGAATTTGCCGGTCACGGTGAAATCGGCGGTCAAAGGGGCGACGGTCAGTGTGACGTATCAGGGCTGCGCCGAAGCGGGATTCTGTTACCCGCCTGAGACGCGCGTGGTGCCACTGAGTGAAGTGGTGGCATCGGCTGACTCGCCTTCCTCCCTCTCCCCCGGGGAGAGGGGCGGGGTGAGGGGTTCAGACAACACTGAACCCACTCAATTGCCGTTCTCCGCACTCTGGGCATTCTTAATCGGCATCGGCATCGCCTTCACGCCCTGCGTGCTGCCGATGTACCCGCTGATTTCCGGCATCGTGCTGGGCGGCAAACAGCGTTTATCCACCGCTCGCGCTCTGCTGCTGACCTTCATCTATGTGCAAGGCATGGCGCTGACTTACACCGCGCTCGGCCTTGTCGTCGCTGCCGCTGGCCTGCAATTCCAGGCCGCGCTGCAACACCCTTACGTGCTTATCGGTTTATCAGCGCTGTTTGTGCTGCTCGCCGCGTCCATGTTTGGCCTGTTTACACTCCAACTGCCGTCGTCGCTGCAAACTCGACTTACGTTGATGAGTAATCGCCAGCAAGGGGGTTCAGCAGGTGGTGTGTTTGCTATGGGTGCGCTGGCCGGGTTGATTTGCTCGCCCTGCACCACCGCGCCGCTGAGTGCAATCCTGCTATATATCGCCCAGAGCGGAAACATGTGGCTCGGCGGTGGCACGTTATATCTGTACGCGTTAGGCATGGGTTTACCGCTGATGCTGATCACCGTTTTCGGCAACCGTCTGCTGCCAAAAAGTGGCCCGTGGATGGAAACCGTCAAAATCGCGTTCGGTTTTGTGATCCTTGCACTGCCGGTTTTCCTGCTGGAACGCATACTGGGAGACACGTGGGGCATTAGGTTGTGGGGATTGCTTGGCGTGGCGTTCTTCGGCTGGGCTTTTATCACCAGCCTCGGGGCGACAAAATCGTGGATGCGCGTGGTGCAAATAATCCTGCTGGGTTGCGCGTTAGTATCAGCAAAACCACTGCAAGACTGGGCGTTTGGTGCGCCCGTCGCCACCAGCCAGGCGCATCTTAACTTCACCAGAATTGCCAACGTTGAGCAGCTCGACAAAGCGCTTGCTGATGCAAAAGGCAAACCGGTGATGCTCGATTTGTACGCCGACTGGTGCGTGGCTTGTAAAGAGTTCGAGAAATACACCTTTAGCGATCCGCAAGTTCAGCAGCAACTGGCCAATACCGTTTTACTTCAGGCAGATGTCACCGCTAACAATGCGCAAGACAATGCCCTGTTAAAGCATTTACAGGTTTTAGGGCTGCCAACCATTCTGTTCTTTGATACAACTGGACAGGAACAGCCCGATGCACGCGTTACCGGTTTTATGGATGCCAACGATTTCCGTACGCATTTGCAGAAACACGCGCAGTAAACAACACTAATGTGGGACAAACCGTTGAACGACGGAGGAGAAAACCGTGCAACGCGAAGACGTACTTGAGCACGCCCTACACGTCCTTGAACGTGAAGGCATTGCCAGCACCACCCTTGAGATGGTCGCAACCGAGGCTGACTATCCAGTCAATGAGATTCGAAACTTCTGGCCTAATGGCGAAGCGCTGTTGTACGACGCCCTGCGTTATTTGAGCCAGCAAGTGGATATCTGGCGTCGCCAGCTCGTGCTTAACGAAGAGCTATCGCTTGAGCAGAAGCTATTAAAACGCTACGAAGCCTTGACCGAATGCGTCAACAACCATCGTTATCCGGGCTGTCTGTTTATCGCTGCCTGCACGTTTTACCCGGACGCGTCGCACCCGATTCACCAGTTGGCCGATCAGCAGAAAAAGGCCGCATGGGAATTCACTCATGAAATGCTGACGCAACTGGAAGTGGACGACCCAACGATGGTGGCTCACCAAATGGAACTGGTGCTGGAAGGCTGCCTGAGCCGTTTGTTGGTCAAACGCAGTCAGGCTGACATTGAGACTGCTCGTCAACTTGCCGAAGACATTCTGCGCTTTGCGCAATGCCGACAAGGTGGCGCATTAACCTGATGAGTGATTTTCTCGCCAATATGAATGAAAAGCAGGCAGTTAAACGCATTTAACCCGTTTTTTATGACAAAGCCGTTGACGCCCAACGGCCTTTACGGTTTAATGCGCCCCGTTGCCCGGATAGCTCAGTCGGTAGAGCAGGGGATTGAAAATCCCCGTGTCCTTGGTTCGATTCCGAGTCCGGGCACCACATTTAGAAGAACCCGCCTATGGCGGGTTTTTTGCTTTCTGAGATTTGAGTTTCTAACTCCCCTCACAAAACCATCGTCATAAAGCGACTGTTCGGGTCGAGTTGATAATCCGCGAACGGCTCGCAATCCACAAAGCCATGCTTGAGATACAGATGATGACAGGCCGCAAACCCTGGCTGAGTACCTGTTTCAAGGCTGATGCGCTGAAATCCCCGTTCACGCGCCACGCCCAGGATATGCAGCAAGAACTGATTCGCCACGCCACGGCGTAAAAACTCCGTCGCAGTGCGCATGGATTTCAGCTCGCAATGCTCATCATCGAGCATTTTCAGCGCACCAATTCCGGCTAATTGCTCCCCTTCCCACGCCGACCAAAATGTCACGGTCGGGTCACGGAGTTTTTGCACATCTAAAGCATGGCTGCTTTCTGGCGGAGATTGCTCCAGCATGCCGGAAATATGATAGGCCACTAATGCCTGCACCGCCGGGTGCGAAAGATCGTCGGTTTTGATGGTGAACATGCTCGGCTTCCTGGTTGTTAGTTACATATTCGTAACATCAAATCGAACAACCGCATGCCAGTCCAATAACGATTACTTATGACGCTGATTTTTAAATACGATCACAACTCATTTTTTGAAATGAGGATAAGCAGGAAAATGACAACGCCCTTTTCCTGCTTATTTGAAGTTCAATTTTGTTATTACTTCACGATCAGATCGTTCTCAACAGCCTTCACGCCTTTAACCGATTTGGTGACTGAAACGGTTTTATTGGCTTCTGCCGCAGAAGAGACGAAACCGCTGAGCTGTACGCGGCCTTTGAAGGTTTCAACGCCAATAGCCGTGGATTTAATAGATTTTTCAGCAAGTAACGCAGATTTCACTTTTGTAGTGATCACGCTGTCGTCAATATAGCCACCGGTGCTTTCTTGTTTTGATGAACCCGCGCAAGCTGTTAATAGAGTCGCCGCCACGGCTAACGCACAAATATTAAAAAACGTGTTTTTATTTTTCACAATTAATACCTCACATTGAGTCCAACGAATATATTACCCTACAGATGCCCGGTAGACAGTATCCCTACCCAGCAGTCATTTCTTATTTTGCACAAATAGACTCACTTCTTCATTTGCTGGAGCTGTATCTGGTCGGCGTATTTGGCTTGTTCAGCCAGCGCCGGGAACTGTGCCGGAAGGTAGAAACTATCCGGTACTTTAAGGCCGCGCATGTCACTGCCGGTATGGATTTGCAACTCGCCAAGCTGGCTTATTGTTACACCCGCGACGGTTGCCGGCATCAGCAGACGGTAAGGTTTTGCCCTTTCAAACGGCACGGGCGTCGGGAAGCGGTTTTCGCTTAAATCGTAGTTACGATTGAGCACCAGAAATTTATCCGGCACCCGGCGTTTGCTGTTCCACCAGTCGCCGTCCACTTCGCGAAATTTTCTCTCCGTTTCAGTTTTCCGCACCGCGCCAAGTTGCACCAACGCTTTGTGCAACGCTTTATCCATCGCGGCATTGTAGGCCTCAACCGAGCGGCCATGTCCATGCAGAATCACGTTTATCGCAAGCCTGGCACCCAACAAATTCGAGTACAAATCTTCTGGCGAGAAAGCGGATATTTCCTCAGAAAAACCGGGGACCGACTGGAATCCATACCACTGGGCAATTTCATGCCATTGTGCCAGTTGAAACGCGAGATGCCCCGCAAGCCAGGCCGCAATCGTGTAGCGTTCAACCATAGAGGCTGGCGGCGTGAAGGCATGAAGCTGGACACGTCGCACGCCCAGTTCTTCGCTATAAAACAGGCGCCAGTCCTGGCCAAGTCGGGAA
The DNA here is from genome assembly GCF_000735355.1 of Buttiauxella agrestis ATCC 33320. Taxonomy (GTDB): domain Bacteria; phylum Pseudomonadota; class Gammaproteobacteria; order Enterobacterales; family Enterobacteriaceae; genus Buttiauxella; species Buttiauxella agrestis. Next base: position 18,311 of record NZ_JMPI01000007.1, on the reverse strand, counting down.
TAAATCTGCGTAAAAAGGTAGAAGGTGTTATCGGCAGTATCGCGGACGTGGGCGATATCAATAAAGCCCCCACGGTGGGTGTAAATCAGGCCGCTTTTCTCTTCGCTCAGACCAACGATATTTTTAACCGCCCCCAGCGCGCTGTCGTTATAACGATGCTGACCGAGCGTCGAGAGCGTCAAAATATTACCAATCTGATAGACCGGAATCGGCACGCCCACTGCGCGGACTTGTAAATCGTAGCCAAACGCGCAACAAGGGCGCAGCGACTCGGGCGCGGTAAGATCTTGCGCCACCGGCCACACGCGTCTCGCCTGCTCGAAAGGCAAGATATCTGCGGGCTTCGGTGGTGCGCCAATACTCTGAAATGCCACGCCCAATAGCGCTGCCAAAAACCAAACCCGCATTAAAATGCCTCCGCCACTTGAAAGTAAAACCCTGCACTTTCTTTTCCAAATCCTAAGTCGAGGCGGATGTTCATGTCTGGCTTCACCTCGAAACGATAGCCTGCCCCTACGGTCGGTAGCAGCGGGTTATCTGACAGATGCTGCGGGCTGTCGCCCAGCGCCCCTGCGCCAATCCATAAAACATAGCCGTGTCGCCAGTTAAGCTTTTTACGGTATTCCAGTTGCGTGCTCATCACGTCTTTATCGCGATAGCGCCCCTGATAATAACCGCGCATTCGGTTGTCATCGCCAGCCTCGGACAAACGATCCCAGGGCACATCACCCCGTGCAAAACGTCCCCAAAGATCAAACGCCAGAACGTCCTGATCGTTGAGCGGATAGTAATAATTATATTGCAGCTGCAATATGGTGAAGTGGGTATCTGAGCCAACCGCAGGATCAAAAAGGCTGTATTCAGCACTGAAAAATTGCCCGTGCTGGGGCCGGGTGATCACATCCCGCGAATCGTAGTTAATGGCGGCGGTAACACCGGAACTGTTCGAGTTACCGCCCGCATCGTAGCGGGAAAAGTTATCGTCAGGATGTGGGTCATCAATATCTTCAGCGTCGTAAGTTGAATAATCCCAGCCTAAGCCTGCATAAAGATTATCAACCACCTGACGCATAATCTGCGGATGGAGACTGAATGATTGCTGAGTATATTTTTGTTCGTTACCTTGTGCGGCGTCGTAGCCAATCCCCCAAAACCCGGTAGGGATTTTTGCCAGAGAAGCATCAACAAAAAGTCGCCATTCATCGCCGCTAAAGAAGGTGTAGTTCTTCATACCCATTCCCAACGCGCCGCTGCTGCTGACGAACCCGGTAAACGATACCGAAGAGTTCTGGGTCACACGATCGTTCGGATCAACACGATAAATCCCGGCGATCGCCGTTCCTAAACCGAGTTTCAGCTCCGGGGTATAAAATGGCCCAGGCAGCACGCTCCAGTTAATACCTTTGCTGGCATCATACTGGTTATCGGCACCGAGTTTTCCCAGCAAACCGTCGATCTCTTCGCGCGTCATTGCGTCCGTGGTGGCCGGTATCATCATGAGGCTTAACAAACTCAAAAATAGCGCGCTACTTCTGTTCATCAGAATCGATATTCGCCTGCGATAAAGAAGCTATTACGCTCGTTAAAACCAATCTCAGTCAGCACATTAAAGTTTTGTGTGAGCTCGTATTGCGCACCGATAAGCGTGTTCCACGGTGAGGTAAGGTGCTGCTTAACGTCAAAGCGCCCTTCGTTATCCTTATTCACCGCGCTAATCAGCGGCTGAAGTTGGGGAGGCATCTTCAGGTCAGCGAGGCTACCTTTGAACTCCTGCTGAACGTCCTGATACATCGCCCCCACCCACACGCTTAAATGCGACGGGCCGGAAATAGACGGCATATCAAAACGATAACCCACGCGCGGCGATATCGTTACCGCCGAGATTTTACCGTCGAGAATGTCGAAATCCGTGCGCGTGTAGTTGGTGTCCACCAGGGTAAACCAATTTTTATAGCCACCCGCCAGCGTAAAACCGGTGCCGTAGGTTCGGCCTTCGAAATCGAGTGTGAAATCAATATTCTGCAAATCACCGCTTTGGTTCAGGCGATGTACCGACGAGGCAATAATCCGGTCAATACCGGTGTACAGCGACGGGTCAGCATCAACCGAAACGTTCGAAACCGACGAGCCTTTGGTGTAGCCCACAATCCCATAGATATTCAAAAACGGGAAAACCCACATATCGAGGCGCAAGTTTTCCGATTTGCTGCGCTCGCGTGTATGGCCGACGTCAATATTAAACATATCGCTGGGAATCGGGTGCGCCCCCAGTTTTAGCCCGGAGAAAGTAATGCTATCGACATCAACATTCTGGCGCATATTCATGTAGCTGAGATTCACGCCAAACGGCAGTGGGATGGAGTATCCCCGCGCACGAGCTTCATCTCCCCAGATAGGAAACGTGCTGCTCTCTGTCGCTGTATCCGTTGCCGCGCCAAACGCCGCTCCGGATAAAAACAGTAACGGCAGTGCAATCAATTGACACTGTTGCACGCCCCTTAGCATTGTTTTCATTACGTTCTCTTTTAATGTCTGCGTTGTCAGTCAGGCGGCAAATTCCTTTTACAGCCCCGCCCCTACGTTGAAATAGACCGCTTGTTCATTGTCGCTAAACGCAACATCAATTCCGGTATGTAAACCAAACTGGCGGGCAATCAGGTAACGGAACCCGCCGCCATAGGCCACTTCGGTTTGCTCATAAAGTTCATCCGCTTCTTTGCTGGCACTCCCCGCGCCAACAAACCCCTGCAATACCCAGCGCGGTGTCATCTGCCATTCGAGCTGCGCTTGCACGGTGCTGACGTAATCCCCTTGATAACGATAGCGCGAGATCCCGCGCAAATTAATGTAGGGCCGCGCCATCGGGGGCAAATGTTTATCGTGACGTGACAGCGATTGATAATTTGCCGCCAGCGCCAGGGTAAAATCAGTGCTCAACGGTTGGAAATATTTCCCGTCGAGCGTCAGCGTGTCGTAGCGATAATCGCCACCGAGGAAGTTGGTATAGAACTGGTATTCCCCGGTGACGGACAACCCATTACGCGGGTAGAAAAAGTTGTCCGTGGTGTCATATTCTGCCAGTAACCCGACACCAGAGGTAGAGCTTTTCTCACCCAGGACACGTTGTAACCCACGGTTAATAAAGGTGTTATCGGCAGAGATTTCCATATTCGCATAAAACTGCGACGCACCGACAAAAAATGGTGAATCGGCCACGCGAAACAGCAGTTTTTGTATTCCGCCGTAGCCTTTCGTTTGAGTGCTAACGCCCTTTCCCCGGTCAAAGCCTGCAATATCACCAGAATAGATATCCAGATTAATATCGGCATAACCGAGTGCCACCAGATAGCGAATTCCGTCATTGTTCCACGTGTGGCGATGCCCGCCGCCGACAAACCCGGTGCCGTTTTGCGTCGCCCCGCCACCAAACGCCGACATCGCTGGCGGTATTTTTCGCCCGTCCGTGCGGGATTTTGACGCTTCGCTATCAGCCGTGTCATGCAAGAAAAGACCAAACAAGCCGCCGCCATAGCCTATCGCCGGTTCGGTGATCACCACCGGAATCGGCAAAAAGCCGTAGCGGTTTTCACTCAGATACTGGCTCATGTCCAGCATACCGTCGGAGTCGTCGATAAATCCGCTGGCACGCGCATCTGCGGGTAACCACAGTCCGACGCAAAGAAGTGCTGCAAAGGCGCGCGTGAAATTATTCATGACGGTTTTTCAGGCTGTATAGCCGGGGGTGCAAACCAATTTTCTGGCGTCACCATCACCGCATTTTCCGGCTGATTGACGAAATTCGGCGACATAATCTGCACGTTAAATTCGTTAAACACATCCTGAATATGGCTGTGCAATTCGCTCTTCACCCCTGCCAACGATTCACCCGGGCGCAGTTTGACCTGCAATTCATAGGCGATATACCAGTCCATCAAATTAAGCTGGCGCACCAGCGGCGGCGTATTTTGTTCAATGCCGTTGGTACGTTTAGCGGCCAGTTCAAGCATCGCGTGAACCTGCCGCCACGGCGTGTCGTAGCCGATGGTGACGCTGGTCGTCAGATTGACGCCCCCACCCGGATTTTGCGCACTGAGATTGGTGATTTTGCCGCTGACCACCACCGCATTTGGCACCGTAACAATGTAGTTTTCGCGGGTCAGAATTTTGGTCGCCAGCATACCGACTTCATTGACCAACCCTTCGTTATCGCCAATACGAATCACATCGCCTTTGCGCAGCGCGCGGGAATAAGTCAGCACCAGGCCGCTCATGGCGTGGTTCATCACCCCCGCGGAGCCAAGCGTTAACATCAAACCAAAGAACACGCTGATCCCCTTAAAGGCCAGCGAATTAGCACCGGGCAGGAACGGATAAGCCGCCGAGAGAGCAAACAGCCAGACCATGACGGAAATGAGTTTGCGCGTGGCACCGACCGTTTCAGGATGAAGGCCCGGCACCATCATCTTGCCGCCCTCAACACGTGTCAGCAGGATTTTCAGCAACTTCAGAATGAAGGCGGTGATTAAAAAGATAATCAAAACAATCAGCAAACCGGGGAACGCGGAAACAATAGATAACGCGATTTTCTGAAACACATTAATCGACCAGTCACCTAATGATTCTCCCCAGACTCGCGTCCACGGAAAAAGCCGGAAGATCCAACTCAGCCAGACATAAAACGCGGCGATCCCCAGCAAAATCATCAGTAAACCGTAAAGATAGCCTTCAATTGCACCAACCAATTCTCGCCATTTCGCCGGAATAAGCCCCTTTTTCTGGCTGACTCTTGCCTCAAAGTAGCGCTTCACTCTGCGCCAGGATCTAAACGCGCCATAGAACAGCAACCCTAAAGCGGCCGTTCCGACCAGCGTTTTTACCGTTGCGATGGCGAGATAAGACGAAGAATACTGATCCCTTAACGAAGTGCGCTGTTCATCCATGCGCGTTAATACCCGCTGTGCGGCTTGGTCCAGGGTTAAATCATCGCCTTCATCCAGGTCACCTTCCGCCAGTAGCATCACGACTTTACCGTTAATGGTGAAGAGCCGCCCTTGCTGGTTGTAGCGCTGAACCGGGGTAATTTGCACAGGATGGCGGATATCATCTTCACTGAGCGAACGTAGCATCTGGCGGATGCGCAGCACACGTTCTTCCGGTGTTGTCAGGCCGAATTTGGCCTGCAACATAACAATCGGATGGTGAAAAATATAAACCGTGCGTGCTTTATCCTGTTCAGAAGGAAGTTGCCGTGGTTCCGCCGCGTGCAACGCACCAGAGGTATACAGAGTGGTCCATGCCAAAAAAATTAGCAGCGCCCTAATCATATTTATCACCCGGAAAAGAAAGAATTTTGTTTTATTATTCAATCACACGAGATCAATCGCACCCGTCTCTATACTACGTTGAGCATAGACCAGCGTGAGGCATATTCAAGATAACTTGAGAGATGTTAAGGAGTTGCCTGACGCGCATTTCACCAGGTGGCATCTCAAGGGCACGCAGGTTATCATTTATTAAATTTATAAAAGGAGCGGGATGAGTGGACATTAATCACAGCACGGGCGAAAGCGTCATTACCAGCACCAAAGGCTATATGTGGTTTTTGTCTTTGAATATTATCTTCTGCGCCTGGTTATTATTACGTGGCACGCACCGTAGCGATGTTGAAGACCTGCCGCTGATGTTGCAAATACTGTGCGGATGCATCATTGCTCTTTCATTAATCAATCTGCTGATCACAGTAAAAATAAAGAAGAACATTAACGACGGTTTCTACCACAAACTGCTGCCCTTTGTGGTTCTGGCGTTTGGGCTATTGTGGTCGGTGTTATTTTTGAACTTCACTCTTTATTATCAAAACCCGCTTATCACACTGATGTTAACCGTCTCGGTATTATTACCGGCGACCATTACCTTTTACATTTCAGGGCGTTTGCTGCTGCTATTCTCCGCGCCACTGGTGGTCTGCTTGCTGTATGTCGAATTCTTCTTGCAGGATAAATTCAGCGTGGCGCAGGTTGTCGGGGCCGTGATCATGTTGATGGTGATTTATTCTGCCCGCTACATTCTGCTCGAGTGGTACCAGCGCGTTCAGCGCAGCGAATACGAGAAAAATATTCTGATTAAGAAGCTGGTGCAGCAGGCGCATTACGATGCGTTGACCGGATTGTTTAACCGACTCAGCATGACGAGTTTCTTTGAAGAGTGTGTCAGCGCGCTTGCTGGCAACAAAAAGAAGCTATTCATGATTGTAATGGATATTGATTTCTTCAAACAATACAACGATATGTATGGTCACGTTGCCGGAGACAAATGCCTGATTAAAGTCTCGCAATGCATTGAAAAATCTTTGCGTAAAGACAGCGACAGCGCGTTTCGATTTGGCGGTGAGGAGTTCGTGGTGCTGACCGTCTGCGATGACATCTCACAGGTAAAAGCTATCAGCCACAGGATTCAGCACAATATTGCTCATGCGCATATTGCCCACAAAGGCTCGCGTATCTCCTCGGTGCTCACCATCAGCCAGGGCATAGCACAATGGCAAGAAGGAATGACGCTCGAAGCACTGGTTGAAAAGGCAGATCAGCAACTTTATAAAGCCAAGGAACAAGGTAGAAATCGAGTAAATTACTAAAATATTTAATTAAGATAATTTAAATAATTCCAGGAAGTAATTACATTTATTTTTTCTCTTCCCATCCCATTTGACCAATAAAATAGCCGGGCAAAACAATTATTTTGCTCGGTTATTCCTGTCTATCAACTTGAATCCCGGCCTGATTTTGAGCATTTCCGTTTATTTTTAAATGAGTTAGTTAAAATCCTCTTTAGTGAAAATGTTACTGTATATGCCGCTATTTCTTTTTATTCAATGAGTTAGGTAACAACCCTCTATTTATACACTTAAGAACAATCTCAGCTCGTTTATTTAGCTCATTTTCATGAGATTTCAAAACGTAATAGCAAATTTCATCCCTTTACTATACTCACTGAGTCCCTTAAATGAACGGAGTCCCAAAGATGCTTAACAACGTCCCTTTCAAAAGGACAATGATAGCCAGCATGCTGACATTAATGTCTGGCGCCGTGTCCGCTGTTCATGCCGCTCCCGCAACAGCCTCGCCCGAAAATGCACCGAAACAAGATGCCTCAAAACCTAACATTGTCGTTATTTTCGGTGATGATATTGGTTACTGGAACCTCAGTACCTATAACCAGGGAATGATGGGTTACAAAACGCCAAACATTGACAGCATTGCCAATGAAGGCGCGAAGTTCACATCCTATTACGCTGAACAAAGCTCGACCGCAGGGCGTTCTTCGTTCATTACCGGGCAAATGCCTTTCCGTACCGGGATGAGTAAAGTGGGGATGCCTGGTGCTCCGCAAGGCCTGCAAAAAGAAGACCCAACCATCGCCAACATCCTCAAACAGCTGGGTTACGCGACCGGGCAGTTTGGTAAAAACCACCTTGGCGACCGCGACGAATTCCTGCCAACCGCGCACGGTTTCGATGAATTCCTCGGCAACCTGTACCACCTGAATGCCGAAGAAGAACCTGAAAACCCGGATTACCCGAAAGATCCTGAATTCCGTAAACAATTTGGCCCACGCGGCGTGATTAAGAGCACCGCCGACGGCAAAATTGAAGATACCGGCCCGCTTACCATTAAACGTATGGGCACCGTTGACGAAGAAACACTCGCCGCCAACAACGACTTTATGGAACGCCAGTCCAAAGCCGGGAAGCCATTCTTCACCTGGTTTAACACCACGCGTATGCACAACAAAACTCACCTCAAAGACGCCAGCATTGGTGCGACGGGGCTTGGGACTTATGCAGACGGCATGGTTGAGCACGACAAAATGGTCGGTGAAGTGCTGCAAAAGATTAAAGACCTCGGTATCGAAGACAACACCATCGTTCTCTACACCACCGATAACGGCCCAATGACGGCAACCTGGCCTGATGGCGGTATCACACCGTTCCGCGGTGAGAAAAATACCGGCTGGGAAGGTGGATTCCGCGTACCTGCAATGATCAAGTGGCCGGGCCATATCAAACCGGGCACGCTGATTAACGACATCTTCGGCAGTAATGACTGGTTCCCTACTCTGGTTGCCGCCGCAGGTATTCCGGATATCAAAGAGCAGTTGCTGAAGGGCTACAAAACCCCGTCCATCACCTACAAAGTGCATCTTGACGGTTACAACCAGCTCGATTTCATCCAGGGCAAAGGTGAAGACCCGCGTAAAGAGTTCTTCTACTGGAGTGATGACGGCGACCTGCTGGCGATGCGTTACGGCCGCTGGAAAGCGCACTTCATGATCCAGGAACACACCGGCCTTGATCTGTGGCGTTATCCGTTCACCAAACTGCGTGCACCGATGATCTTCGATCTGGAAGTGGATCCGCTGGAGAAAGGTTCCGACGGTATGGGTTACCAGAGCTGGTTCTACGACCGTCTGTTCCTGATGGGCGGTGCGCAGAAATATGTTCAAGAAATGCTGGCAACCTTCAAAGAGTTCCCGCCACGTCAGAAACCAGGTTCATTCACGGTTTCCGATGCAGCAGCAATGATCGAACAAGGCTCCAATATCAATAATTAATGACGTGTAACCGGGTGGGCAACCACCCGGTTAATTCGTCGTGCTCTCAGGGGTTCGCTATGAAGTACAGCACAACATTGCCGGTTAAAGCATTACCGTCAGCAGAGAAATATGATGGCAAAGGCCCTGAATATAAGCGTCGTTTTCACGTTATGGCGAAGCCAACCGGCTCCACCTGCAATCTCGATTGCACCTACTGTTTTTACCTGAGTAAAGAAGATCTGCTGCATCAAGACCGCCACACCGGCATGAGCGACGAAGTGCTGGAAAACTTCATTCGTCAGTACATTGACGGCCAGGATGGCGAGCAAGTGGTTTTCTCCTGGCAAGGCGGCGAACCGACCTTGATGGGGCTGGAGTTTTTTGAAAAAGTCGTCAAATTCCAGAAGCAGTACCAAAAGCCCGGTCAACGCGTTGAAAACGACCTCCAAACCAATGGCGTGTTGATTAACGACAAATGGGCTGAATTCCTCAAAGAACACCGTTTTCTGGTTGGCTTGTCGATTGACGGCCCACGAGAATTGCACGACCGCTATCGCGTCACGCGCAGCGGCAAACCGACTTTCGACTTAGTGATGAAAGGCGTCGAAGCGCTCAAAAAATACAAAGTCCCATTCAACGCGCTCGTCACCGTCAACCGCACCAATGCTCGTTTCCCGCTGGAAGTGTACCGCTTTGTCACCCGCGAACTGGGCGCAACCTACGTGCAATTTAACCCGTGCGTAGAAGCGGTTGATTTCAAAGTCACCGCCCCGCAATTCTGGCGCGATGACACGATTCCCATTACCGGTACGCGCCGCGCAAAACCGGGCGATCTGGATTCCATCGTCACCGACTGGTCAGTGGACCCCGATGACTGGGGCACCTTCCTGAAAACGGTATTTGAAGAGTGGGTGAATAACGATTTAGGCCGCGTGCAGGTCAACCTGTTTGAAACCGCCGTCGCCCAAACCATGGGTATGCCCGCGCAAATTTGTACTGCGTCTGAGTTCTGCGGCAAAGGGCTGGCCATTGAAAAAAATGGCGATATCTATTCCTGCGACCACTACGTTTATCCCGAATATCAGATTGGCAATATCGAAGACACCAAACTCGCGCACATGGCATTTTCCGAACGCCAGAAAGCCTTTGGCATGGGTAAGAAAGACACGCTGCCGGAATACTGTAAACAGTGCCCGTACCTGAAATTATGCTGGGGTGAATGCCCGAAAAACCGCCTTGTCCGCACGCCAGACGGCGAGCCTGGCCTTAATTATCTTTGCCCCGGTATCAAAGCTTTCTTCAATTACGCCGAGCCGATTCTTGTCGGCCTCGCCACGCTTTTGAAACGTGACTTTGCAGGATTGCGCAAATGACAAACAGAGAGAAACTGCTCGAACTTGAGCAGCGTATGAATCAACAGGTTTTGGGTCAGGAATCACTGGTACGCATGTTAATTGTCGCGCTGCTTTGCGACGGACACGTGCTACTCGAAGGCTTGCCGGGTCTGGCAAAAACCCGTGCGGTGCGTGAACTAGCTAAACACGTCGAAGGTGAATTCCGCCGCATACAGTTCACGCCAGATCTGCTGCCGTCAGACATCACCGGCAGCGAGATTTACCAGCAAAACGCCACGCGTGAAGAAGACCAGTTCCGTTTCCGTCCAGGCCCGGTCTTCGGCAATATTATTCTGGCCGATGAGATAAACCGCGCCTCGGCACGAGTGCAATCGGCCTTGCTCGAAGCGATGGAAGAACGCCACGTCACGGTGGCCGGGAAAACCTGGCCGCTGCCGGGCATTTTCATGGTGCTGGCGACGCAAAACCCGGTCGACCAGGAAGGCACCTGGCCTTTGCCAGAAGCCCAGCTTGACCGCTTCTTGATGAAAGTTCTGGTGGATTATCCGTCCAAAGAAAACGAGCAAAAAGTGATGCAACTGGTGCGCTCCGAGCAGCAGCAAAAATACCTGGCAAGCGGCGATGAACAAACGGAAAAACCGGCTGAAACCCTGATGTTATCGCAGCAAGATATTGCCACCTGCTGGCAGGAAATCTCGGCGGTTTACGTCGCACCAACCATTGAAAACTACATCGTCAATCTGGTGGATATGACCCGCCATCCGCAGGGTATCAGCGACACGCTCGCCAGTTACATCACGTTTGGCGTCAGCCCGCGCGGCACCTTAGCACTCGACCGTTGCGGCCGCGCACTGGCCTGGCTCGAAGGGCGCGATGCGGTATTGCCAGAAGATATCAAGCTCGTCGCCCCGGCAGTGTTACGCCATCGCCTGATGCTCAGTTACCAGGCCAACGCCGATAACACCTCGCCGGACGACGTGATCCGGATGTTGCTCGACGCAGTGGTAGCGTAATGAATAGCGCGTTACAGGTGGATCGCCAAACCCTGATGGCGCTGGCAGGCGAAGCACGTTTGCTGTCGAACCCGCCAGGGCAGATCCCACCGGGAGCGCTGGCGGGTGAGCGTGTTTCACGCCAGCAGGGGCGCGGGCTTAATTTTGATAGTCTCCGTCGCTACCAACCAGGTGATGACGTGCGGTTGATCGACTGGCAAGCCACCGCCCGCCTGCGATCGCCGTGGATCCGCATGTATAACGAAGAGCGCGAGCGCCCGGTGTTCTTAATCGTCGATCAGCGGCTGGATATGTTTTTTGCCACCCGCGGGCAAACTAAATCTGTCGCAGCCGCCAAAATTGCGGGCCTGCTCGCATGGCGAAGCTGGCACGATGGCGACCGCATCGGCAGCGCGGTGTTCAGCGATGCGAATTACAGCCTGCAAAAATGCCGCGCCCCACGCACCAATCTGCCCGCAGTGCTCGATGACCTGCTGCAATACAACCAACAATTACCCGAACGCTACCCTGATGAAACGCCCGCAACCGTGACGCTCGGCAGCGTGCTGCAACACGCCATGCATCTGATCCCCGCCGGATCCTGGGTGGCCGTCATCAGTGATTTCCACGATCTCGATGCGTCCGGTGAAGCCTTGCTGGCTGCCCTGCGGCGGCGCTGCGAGATTAGCGCATTTGTCACACTCGACAACCTGCATCTCACCCTCCCGGCGCAAGGAAACCTGGCCGCCAGTTATCAGGGTCATGAAGCCGCATTTTCGCTTTCGCCACGGCTAAAAGATGAGATTCAACAAAGCGTGACTGCGCGACTTTCCGGCCTGCAAAACCGACTGACACGGCTTGGCATCCGCGTGAACCAGATAGTCGTCACAGACGATCTTCTCAAGCAGCTACAAAAGGGAGTCTGAATGCTGGAGAAAGGATTTAGCGTGCCGGAGCTGTTAAACCCGGCGCTTCCACGAAGCATCTCCTGGTTTCCCTTGCCGCCCGGCTGGTTTGTGCTCGGCGGTGTGTTACTTATCGCGCTGATTATCTTCGGGTTATTCCGCCTGGCGAGATGGCGGCGCAATGTGTGGCGTCGTGAAGCGCTGGCGGCATTGCAGCAGCCGCACAGCGCCGATGGCTGGCTGGAACTGATAAAACGCATTCTGCTGATGCACCAGCCGCGCAGCCAAATTAGCCACACGCTTTCGCCAGAACAACTCTTGCAGCATGTCGAAATCGACGCCGATTTGCGCCAGCAATTGAGCGCCAAATATTGCCAGCCGGATAACCAGCTCGAGGCGAATCAAAACGCACGTCTGCAAACTCAACTGAAACACTGGCTGGAGAAACTGCCTTATGTCTGAGTTTCTGAGCCGCCTCGATTTCGCCTGGCCGTGGGCGTGGTTATTGATTTTCCTGCCGCTGCTTGGCCGCTATTTTTTACCGCAGGATCGCGAAGTCAAAGAACATGTTCGCGTGCCGTTCTTACCGGAATTAATTGATGAGCTGAAACTCAACAGCCAGCCGGTGCGCACCAGCAAACTCTCAAGCCTGATTTTTTGGCTGACGTGGATTCTGCTGGTTGCCGCCCTCTCGCGCCCGGAATACCTGACACCGCCGCAGCATATTCAAAAACCGATGCGCGATGTGGTGCTGATTCTGGATGTCTCCGGTTCGATGGGCAAAAACGACGTTCAGGGTGGGATCACGCGCTTACAGGCCGTTCAGGAATCGGTGCGAAAATTCGTGGCGGCGCGTAAAACCGACCGCATCGGGCTGGTGATTTTTGCCAGCCAGGCGTGGCCATTCGCCCCGATTAGCGAAGACAAACAGGCGCTGCAAACGCGCATTAACCAACTCGCGCCCGGCATGATTGGTCAACAAACCGCGATTGGCGACGCGCTGGGAATCGGTGTGAAACTGCTCGATACCACCGCTAACAAAGACGCCAGCAAACTGGCGATTTTGCTCACCGACGGCAACGACACCGCATCGCAATTAGCGCCACCGCTCGCCGCACAACTGGCGGCAACACACCACGTTCAGGTACACACCATCGCCTTTGGCGATCTGAACAGCACTGGCGATGACAAAGTAGATTTGCCGCTAATGCAGGATATCGCGCGTATTACCGGCGGAAAATCCTGGACTGCCGCCGGTTCCGGCGCGGCTCTCGATAGCGTATGGCAGGAAATCGACGCCATCACCCCCGTGCAGGTGAAATCCATCGGTTGGTCGTGGCACATCCCGCTGTTCCAGTGGCCGCTGCTACTGGCGCTTGTGTTGCTGATTTTGCTCGCGGTCACGCGATTCGTGCGGGAGAAAACAGCATGAGTGACTTCCATTTTGTTTACCCCTGGCGGCTGCTCGGCCTGCTGATTTGTGCGCTGCTGTGGTTTGTCGCCAGCAGCCAACGCAGCGCCTGGCACCAGATTATGGACAAACCCTTTGCCAAAGCGCTGATTATTGGGCGACAAAAACGCCTGACCCAGATTTTACCGTGGTTGTGCGCACTCGGTGTCATCGCTCTGGCAGGCCCGACCTGGCAGCGTGAACTCCCAGCCGCACTGACGCAGCAAAGCAACATGATGGTGGTGTTACAGCAAGATCCAGCGATGTACGCGCAGGATTTAGCGCCGAGCCGCCACCAGCGTATGCAGAGCAAAATCATGGACCTGATGAATCGTTCAACAGGCACGCATTTCGGCCTGGTGGTTTACAACGCTCATGCATATCTGACCACACCGCTCACTTCCGACCCGACGTTTTACTCGCTGTTCTTGCATGCCCAAAGCCCAAATTTATTGCCAGAAGGTGAAGGCTCGGGGCTAAAACAGGCTATCGCCCTGGCGATGAAAAACATGCCAGAAACACCGAATATGCCGCGCAATATTTTACTGATTGCCGACACCGTTTCGGCGCAAGACGCAACCTGGCTTGCCCAACAAAAAGCGCCCATTCAAATCTGGGTTCCGGGGACTGCACGCGGGGGTGAATTACCCGAAAGCTACGCCCAGCGTGGGATTGATACACGTCTGAACGTCGAACGCTTTAGCCAAATTCGCGATGGCGGCATTCCGGTCACGCTCGTCACCAGCGACGACAGCGATTTATCGGTACTCGCCAGCCACATCCAGCAATCGGTGAGCGCGCAAAACAACGCTCGCGGCGATTTGCACTGGAAAAACAGCGGCTATCTGCTGGTGATCCCGATGCTTTTGCTACTGCTGCTCGGACGGCGACAGCTGATTTGCTGGCTGATTGTGCTGGTGCCGCTGCTGTATCTGCCGCAAAGCCAGGCCGCATGGCAGGATGCGTGGATTAGCCCGGATATGCAGGGGCAACTCGCCTTCAATAAAGGTGAATATAAAAAAGCGGCAGAGCGTTTTCAGGACCCGCTGTGGCAAGGCATCGCCTACTACCGCGCCGAAGATTTTGTCGCGGCTACTTCCGCATTTCGCCAGGCGCCGCAAACCGCTGAATCGCTGTTATGGACGGGCAACAGCTACGCCCAGCAAAAGCAGTGGCAGCAGGCCATTAACAGCTATGACCGCGTCTTAAGCCTGCGCCCGGATTGGGCAATGGCCCAGAAAAACCGCGCCGCCATCGCCAAAATCATTATGGAATTGCGCCAGAAAGAACGCGATCGCCAGGCGGCTCAGGGTAAAGAACAGGACTATAAACCGGACGAAATTAAACACGATTTAAAGAAAGATCAGGGCGTCAATCAGAAGGATATCCAACCCGTTGCCAGCAGCAGCCCGCAGGTCAATCAGTGGTTTGAAAACCTTGAGGTTTCCCCTTCCGGCCTGCTGGAAAATCTCTACCGCGCCAACACGGAGGAGACGCCATGAGAGCCTTGCTGATGGTGCTTTTGCTGGCGGTGTTACCTGCCCGAGCGGCGATGGACATTACGCGTGAGCTTGAAGCGCCAGACCATGTCGCGCCCGGTCAGCCCGTGCGGGTGGCTATCACCTTCTGGACCGATAGCTGGTTTAATCCCCCTCCGCAATGGCCTGATTTTAAAATTGAGAACGGCTCGTTACTCACCACGCCGCTGCCAAACCAACTGCTGAGTCGCCAGAAAAATGGCATTAGCTGGAGCGGCGTGCGCCTTGAGCGACAAATCACCGCGTGGGATCAGGGTGTGCTGCTGATGCCTGCGGTGGAAATCACCCTCACCTCGCCCAACCAACCGCCCATCACGGTGCAATTACCCGAGCTGAAAAAAGAGGTGGTCTGGCCGGAAGGTATTGAGCAGCCGGATCGCTTCCTGCCCGCCAGCAACTTAACGCTCACCCAGAAAATCACCCAGTATCACGCAAGCAAAGACGACAAGCTTCATGCGGGCGATGTGGTTGAACGCACTGTAACCGTCAAAGCCAACGGGATTGTCGCCACACAAATCCCGCAATTGCTGTACGCCATTCCTGGCACCGAAACCCAGCGCCTGACACCAGTGAACACCATGCTGAAAACAGGACGAGGTGAAATCGAAGGCGCACAGCGTGAAGAAACCCTGCGTTATCTGCCATCCCAGGCAGGCACCATCACCATCCCGCCACTGAAATTACGCTGGTGGGACACGGCAAATCAGCGATGGCAAGTGGCGCAATTGCCCGGTTCCACCCTGCAAGTTGCCGAAGCGCGCGCCGCAGGAAGTGAATCGGCACTGCGCGGCACCACCGATGAAGGAAAATGGCGCATCGCGACGATGATTAGCGCCGTCGTACTGATGGCGCTGCTTCTCTGGTTTACGCGCCGCCCGCTGCGGCGCAGTTTCAGGTATCTGCACCACGTCTGGCAGCGCTTCTGGAACCCTGTCCCATTGCCCAAACTGACTCCCACCAAAAGGGGTGAACGATGAAACATAAACTCTTACTCACAACGCTAATTCTGGGTGCAATGGGTACGGCTCACGCCGCCGACCCGCTGTCTGCGTGGAAAGATACGGCGGCGAAACAATCCATTGAACAATGGGTGCAAAATGCCACCAATCAAGACCGCTCAACCTATATTCCACCCCAAAAGCGCTACGTGGTGTTTGATAACGACGGCACGTTGTGGCCCGAAGCACCGCTAACGTTCCAGCTCCAGTTCGCTATTGATGAAGTAAAACGCCTCGCGCCAGAGCACCCGGAATGGAAAAACGATCCCATTGTGAGCGCGGTGCTGAATAATGATTTAAAAACCGTTGCTGCCGCGGGTGAAAAAGGGCTGATGCAGCTTTTAGAGCTGACGCACAGCAACATCACCACCGAAGAATTCGACCAGCGCGTAGCCAATTGGGTCGGTAGCCACCGGGATAATCGCTTTGGCTGCCGGTACGATCAAATGGGCTACCAGCCGATGCGCCAGTTGCTCGATTACCTGCGTGAAAACGGCTTCAAAACGTGGATTGTATCCGGCGGCGGCATTGATTTTATGCGCGTGATCGCGGAGAAAATGTACGGCATTCCACCTGAGCAAGTGATCGGCTCATTCTCGCTTAGCGAGTTTTCCCTGACCGACAACGGCACGCAGTTACGCAAAACCATGAAAGGGGCTTTCTACGACGATGCGGCCGCCAAGCCCGTTGCTATCCATCTGTTTATGGGCCAACGCCCAGTTGCGGCGTTTGGTAACAGCGATGGCGATTTGGCGATGATGCAGTACACCGCAGCCAACCCGGACTATAAAACCTTCGGTTTGCTGGTTCACCATACCGATGCCGAGCGTGAATATGCTTACGATAGCCATCCGCCTGCCAGCGGTAAACTGGTCGAAGGGCTAAGTATGGCGAAGGAAAAAGGCTGGACGGTGGTGGATATGAAGCAGGACTGGAGAACGGTGTTTGACCCGAAATCCTGTGTTCCGGAATCGCCAAAACAGTAAATCATAGCTTCGTAGGTCGGAAAAGCGCAGCGTCATCCGACACTTCCACCAGCAATGACAGGCGTAAACGGTGGATGACGCTAGCGCTTATCCACCCTACAACAGCCTGTTTTGACAAGAGATCTCGATACAGAGCGGTATCGGACAGAAACGAAAAAACCCGCCGAAGCGGGTTTTTAAATTCTTTAGAGCTTAGTTAACGCTAACCTTACAGGCTAGTTACGTTACCAGCTGCTGGGCCTTTAGCGCCGTTCTCGATGGTGAAGGAAACTTTCTGGCCTTCATCAAGAGATTTGTAACCGTCGTTCTGGATTGCAGAGAAGTGAACGAACAGGTCTTTAGAACCGTCGTCTGGAGTGATGAAGCCGAAACCTTTATCAGCGTTGAACCATTTTACCAGACCAGTCATTTTGTTAGACATGTGTATTACCTTTTGAATTGAGTGTGCCTTACGGCGATTTGGTATGCTTTACAGATTTTATGAAGCGGTAGAGGAGCACACGACAAAGGGTATCCAGGGATGACTCTTGAAGGACTGCTTTACTAGGTTGCTTTAAAGGTCTGTACGTCAAACCGATGGGGCGTATTAACTCATGCTTAGGCGATGAATGACAAGGATTATTTTAGCCGTCCACAGCTCTGTAGTTAAATTACGTCTCATTTAGCGCTTCGCTTAGCGGGTGTAAATCATACGAAGTTACACCCGCCTCGCTATGTTCTAATGCGTTGTTAATAATCTATTTTTGCGACTTTTCGCAGGGCTTCTGGCGTCACTTCTGGCAGGCCAAAAAACTCCATATATGCAGGAATCATCTCAAATAACATATCTGTTCCAGGTTGTATCTGGCAGTCTCTTTTCATTGCAGCGCGCAGAAATGGCGTGATTTCGCTCTTCATCACCACCTCGCCAACGAAACTTCCGGGGGGGAGCGCGTGAATATCCACAGGCAATTCATCCCCTGCATTCATGCCCAACGGCGTTGCGTTCACCACTATCGAAAACCCCTGCGGGTTGCGCAAACCGGTTTGCACCGTCAGCGTGGGGTAGTGCCTGCGCAGCCGGATTGCCAGCTCTTCGCTGCTTGACGGGCGGCTATCATAAAGCGCCAGAGATTCAACGCCTGCCGCCGCCAGTGAGGCCGCAATCGCCGACCCCACCCCGCCGCTACCGACCACCAACGCACGCGCTCCTTGCGCCTGAATCCCTTTGCGCAACATGCCACGCACAAAGCCGTCGCCATCGAACATATCACCGCGAAGATGACCGTCCGGCTCCAGGCGAATGGCGTTACAGGCTCCGGCAATTTGCGCCGTCGGGCTGAGGCTTTGCACTAAGTCGCAGGTCGAGACTTTATGCGGCATCGTCACCAGCGCGCCAATAATGTTAGTCATACGGAATAAAGAAGGAATCAGTTGCGCGTAATCCTCAGCCCTGACCCCCATCGGCACCACTTTGATATCAATGCCCTGGCTTTCAAACCACGGGTTGTAAATC
>NZ_JMPI01000006.1 GCF_000735355.1 Buttiauxella agrestis ATCC 33320 | reverse complement strand
GCTTTAAACGTGGTGGTGGGATAGCCCAGGTGCGCGATTAAACGGGTATTGCCACTGATTTCCATGATTAATCTTCCATCTCAATACGTTTGATATCGCCAAGAATAAAGACGTAAGCGAAGACGCCCAGCAGCGCGGCACCGCCGATGTACACCAGCGCGTAGAAGAAGTTGCCGGTTGCCGCGACGATAAAACCGACGATCAGCGGCGTGATAATGGAAGCCAGGTTGGAGCAGAAGTTAAATAAGCCGCCGGTCAGTCCCGCCAGGTTCTTCGGCGCCATATCGGAAATCAGCGTCCAGCCAAGTCCGACCATGCCCTGCCCGAAGAAAGCGACGGACATCACCGTAATCACCAGCGCGTCGGTTGGCATCCAGTTCGCTGAGATAATCAGGCTCGCCATCAGCAGGCCAGAAATAATCGGCAGTTTACGGGCAATATTCACCGACCCGGTGCGTTTCAGGATTTGGTCTGAAACCCAACCGCCAAACATCACACCCACCGCCGCCGCGAGGAACGGCAGGATCGCAAAGAAGCCCACCTTCAGCCACGGCATATGCCGTTCCGTCGCAAGATACGTCGGGAACCAGGTGAGGAAGAACACCAGCGTCGTGTTTCCGGCAAACTGCCCGATACCCGCGCCGAGAATTTGACGGCATTTCACCAGCTTGCCGACGTTCGCCCAGCTAAAGTTCATTGTCGGTTCAGGTTCAGCCGATTGCTGGTCGTGGCCGATGTACTCAAGCTCGAGCTGGTTAGCCGTTTTAGACTCATGCGGCTCGTGGTAATAACGCCACCACACCAGCACAAATAAAATGCCGACCACGCCCACGGAGATAAACAGCGCGCGCCAGCCGAAGGTTTCCATAATAAAGAACAACAGCGGCGCAAACGCGGCAAGACCGACATATTCTCCGACCGTGTACACCGCCGTGGCGCGAGCGCGTTCATGTTGCGGGAACCATTTGCCCACGACACGGCTATTGACCGGGAAGCACGGCGCTTCACTAATACCCAATCCCAGGCGGCACAGCAGCAAGGTTTTCAGGCCCATCGTCAAGCCGTGGAATAAGGTAAATGCCGACCAGAAAAACAGCGCCAGCGCGTAGGTGATTTTATTGCCGAAGCGGTCAAGGAAGATGCCGCCGGGAATTTGCATTGCGGCGTACGTCCACGCAAATGCCGAGAATACGATGCCCATAGTTGCGGCACCGATTCCAAGATCGGCACTCAGTTGCGGCGCGGCAATACCTAATACCGTCCGGTCGAGGTAGTTAATCATGGTCCCGATAGCCAGCAGCGTCAGGATGACCATTCGCGTGCGCGAGCGTTTTTCAACAGCAGTTTTCGGGGCGGCGATATCGCCCTGTTCATAACTTGCCATCAGTAATTCCTTCTTATGTCGTAGGTTACAGGTGCCTTTTTTGAACCTTAAGGTTCATTTATTGTTTTAAATCGAGTTACCGCATCTGCATTGCAGCCAGACGAACTGCCGCATTAGTCGCACCGTACTGTTGATAATCACCCCGCCGTTCGACCAGTTCAAAGAAGAAACGGTCAGGACGGAATGGCGGTGTGTAGGCATGCAAAAACTCATGCTGCTGCGCGTCCCGCTCATAAAGAATATTCAGACGCTCAAGCCCTTGTAATAACGCGTTATTGACTCCGTAGCGCGCCAATAAATCGCCGTAATAATTCGCCGGAATAGGAAGTAACTTCAGTCCCTTAGATTGCAGGCTTTCTACCGTCGAAGGTAAATCATCACAGGCAAATGCTGCATGTTGCAGGCCGGTTCCCTGATAACTCGCCACCGACCGGGCGATTTGCGTATCGAGACTGTGCGACATATTCAGTGGCAGGCGAATCGAATGACACGGGCTGTGCATCACCTGGCTCCTGACCAGACCATACGGGTCCGGCACGCTCAGTTCGGTATCCAGTTCGAACCCAAATACCGCCCGGAAGAACATAATCCAGTTATCTCGACTGCCTTCCACCAGGCCAAGCGCCAGGTGATCAATGCCCCGCAGAGTGCCTTTGGCGGCAGTTTCTGAGAGCGTGAAATCGGTTTGATAAATATCGCTTTCGCCCTGCTCAGGCGCTTCAATCAAGTAAATCAAGCTGCCATCTGGCGCACAAACCGCTGCCAGTGCACGCTCATCCGGGCCGTGTTTTTCATGCCAGACGGGGTAGCCGTAATCTTGCGCACGCTGCAAAACGTTCGCAGCACCTTTCACCCGCCACGCCATCGCACAGAGCGAAACACCGTGGCGGCGATGAAATTCATCCGCCCAACTGTGCGACTGGTGGTTGATAATGATATTCGCGCCGCCGTTGCGCCACAGCGAAACATCTTTGGAACGGTGCTCTCCGGCATGGTCGAAACCCAGCGGTTGCAAGGCTTCGCCCAATGCCACAGCATCTTTATCATCGGTGGCAAATTCTAAAAACTCAATTCCCTGATAGCTGGCCTGCGGCGCACTGTGAAAAAGCGGGGCGTCAATTTGCGGGTGAGTCTGCCAGACCTGTTCCTCCAGCCATAGCAGCGAGCGATAGCCATCTTTGGCCGTTGGCGCGTTCGGCGTGGCGCGGAAACTGTCGTTGAAAATCTCCAGCGACCATGGCCCGCGGAAACCTTTCTCGGTCAGCAAACGTGTGAACTCCACCACCGGCAACTCACCCTGCCCTGGGAAGCAGCGGAAATGGCGGCTCCACTCCAGCACATCCATTTTCATCAGTGGCGCATCGGCCAGTTGCAGGAAGGTGATTTTCTCGACAGGAATATCGTCGAGATTAATCAATTGATCGCCGAGCGAAAGCACGTGGAAGCTGTCGAGCACCAGCCCCAACGCCGGGCTATTAACCTGCTTTACCCGCTCCCACGCCTGGCGATAACGATTCACGTGCGTGCCCCACGCTAACGCTTCATAACCGACGGTGATTTCATTAAGGTGTGCAAGTTCAGCAAGATGGGCGAGATCGCTGACCTGCAAATCAATGTTAGCTGAGCAATCAGGGGCCACATTGCTGCACAGCAGCATGGTGTCGCAGCCCAGCTCATGCATCAGGTCAAATTTGCGGCGCGCCCGTTCCAGATTGTTGGCAAACTGAGGACGCGATGCTCCTTCAAAATCGCGAAACGGCTGAAAGAGCGTGATGGTCAGTCCCAAATCCGCCGCCATTCTGCGCACGTCGGCGGGCGAGCCTGGGTAATAAAGCAGGTCATTTTCGAAGATTTCGACACCGTCAAAACCAGCAGCCGAAATTGCGGCCAGTTTTTCAGGCAACGTGCCAGAGATTGATACGGTTGCAATTGAACGCTGCATGATGGCTCCTGGTCTGTCGGGATAAGTCGGTTAATGTTGTATCATTTGGTTCATATTGCAAATTTATAGTTAATTAATTGTTACCCCAGATCACGCACCCGGAAGTTAAAAAAAATAGCGGGCGATTACCGAACAAAACAAAGTGGGGTTACACTTTCCAGTCACTCCCTGGCAACTTAAAGGCAAACACAACATGTCAGATAACAACTATCAGCCACCAAAAGTCTGGACGTGGATAAAAGGCGAAGGCGGCACCTTCTCTAATATCAACCGCCCCATTGCAGGCCCGACTCATGAACGCACGCTGCCGATTGGCAAGCACCCTTTGCAGCTCTATTCCCTCGGCACACCGAACGGGCAGAAGGTCACTATTCTGCTTGAGGAGCTACTGGCTCTGGGCGTGAGTGAGGCTGAATACGACGCGCATTTGATTCGCATCGGCGAAGGCGATCAGTTCTCAAGCGGCTTTGTGGATGTGAACCCGAACTCGAAAATCCCGGCATTGATGGACCATTCGGCGACACCACCGATTCGCGTGTTTGAGTCCGGTGCCATCCTGCTTTACCTTGCAGAGAAGTTTGGTCACTTCTTGCCAAAAGAGATTGCGGCACGTACTGAAACGTTGAACTGGCTCTTCTGGCTGCAAGGTTCCGCGCCGTATCTGGGCGGTGGTTTTGGCCATTTCTACAATTACGCACCGATGAAAATTGAGTACGCAATTAACCGCTTCGCCATGGAAGCCAAGCGCCAGTTGGACGTGCTCGACAGGCAACTGGCTACGCATCGTTTTATTGCCGGCGACGAATACACCATTGCAGATATCGCGATCTGGCCGTGGTACGGCGCGCTGGCAAAAGGTGGGCTGTACGACGCGGCGGAATTCCTCGATGTTGCCTCGTACAAAAACTTTGTCCGCTGGGCCGATGAAGTTGCAAGCCGCCCGGCGGTGAAGCGTGGGCGTATCGTGAACCGCACCTTTGGCGAACCGTCACAGCAATTGCATGAGCGCCATGATGCGTCAGACTTTGAGTTACGCACTCAGGATAAATTAGAGAAGTAATTCCTCCACATATATGTCCGTGATACTGCAACTTGCAATATCACGGATATATAAAATTTAAAATTAAACAAACTTTTTATAGTTTCAGCCTGACCGTTGCAGGTAACTTGCCGTCTGAATTATTCCGCCCGCAAACTGCAAGGAACTACCGTGTTAAAGAACTGCGTATTACTACTCGCCTTAGTTATTGTCGGATGTGCTGAACCAGCAGATGAAACCGTAGAAGCATTGAATACGATTAATTTCCAGCCGGTTACATCAGCCCCAAGTGAAAGCAAGAATCCGGAAGAGTTAAAAAACCTGCATACTCTGAATAAAAACACCATTGCCAACCTGACCGCAGGCATTAAATCAGCGCGGGTTGATGACCTCAGAAGCGTGGATGTTTTTGATAATCGTTATGGCATTGATAATGTGTTCCAGGCGTTAACCAAACTGGAAGAAATTAATGAACTCAATGATATCTATCTACACGACGAGAATAAGAGCGGGCTGATTCAGATTAGTAATATATTAAAACCGGTAACGGATACCGCATCATAATGAAAATAAAAAGGAGTTTTGCAGGGTGGATAAGCGCATGCGTCATCCACCATTTTGCCTGTTTTGTCGGATGACGCTACCGCCAATCCGACCGACAAAGAGAATTCATTTAATAGAGTTGTTTCTCAATCAATATTTGCTGTAAATGTTGTTTTTGCTCTCGACTCAGTATCTGGCTGACATGAAAAAGATATTTTGCTCTCTGGAACCGCACCTGATTCTGAATATCACCAATGGCGTCGAGCTGATTTTTAGCCTCAGCATCGTTCCATATTCCGGAACTGAACATATCAATAATCGCATCCTGCTTTAAAGCATCGGTGTTAATTTTGCCAATTTCTTCTTCCGTGTTCTTACGCAGTGATTTTACCTGCTGAATTTGTTCAGGTGTCAGCTGTAATTGTTTAACCAGCGAGTCTTGCGGTAGCGTGTCAGTAGAATGAGAAGCCAAAGCCACACCGCAAAATGACAGCGCAGTTGCCATCACGACAAGCTTAAATATTTTATTCATTCTATATCCTTAAATTTTAAACACAGGACACCACACTATGTTGCCATAGTGTGGCGTTTGCTGCTTACTATTTGTGACTGACTATTTGATGATTGCTTACATATCCCACATCCGTATGGGATAAATTAAGAATAAGGCTAGCAAGGCTGACATTCAATTAGCCTTTCGTTTAAAAATAAACTCCCCGCTTTATACCCAAAATAATTCAAGCTGCATCGCGGCGGCGAGAGAAAGAATCCCGATGAGCTTAGTAAACTAAGTGATTCGGGTGAATGAACGCAGCCAACAAAGAGGTAGTTTGAAGTATGAAGGGTATAAAAAAAACCCGCCGGACAGGCGGGTATACTGCATTGGCATAAATACATGCGCTAACAATATTAAAGGATCGATTGCTCGAGGTTGATAATAGCAATGAGACTCAGTGCATCAACATAATAATTTTAACCAGATACTTATTAACCAGCAATTCTATAAATGTATAAAAATAAACAGATCAGAAATTGAAGTTAACCCCAGCGTAAGCGCCGTCCGCTAAGATATTATCACTATGCCCATCTTTCCCTTCCATTCCCAAATAGCGGTATCCGGCATCAACAGAGAAGGTTGGGTTCACTTTCCAGCGCACACCCGCGTTCGCTTCACCGTATTGTTTCACGCCGCTTGAAAGCGAGTCAGGCGAGAAATAGGCATCGCCATATAAAGAGAAGTGATCGCCAAGGGGTAACTGCGCGCCGCCGCCGACAGCCACCGCATAACCTTCATCGTTATCATCCGGGTTGAGATAAAGCGTCTTGCCGCCGAGCGTTACGAGTACCGAACCTAACGGAATATTCCAACCCATTCCCAGGCTGGCGACGTCGCCGTCGTTATCGTTATGCGCCCAATTTCCACTGAACGTAAAACCCGGTTCGTTCGCGCCAAAGCTCACGCCGAAATTGGTCCATTTGGCGCCCGCTTCACCATGAATCGACACGGCATGAGCCGAATTTGCGGCGCATACCGCACCAATCAGAAAAACCATTTTTAATAATTTCATCGCGTTCCTTATTTTTACTCGTGGGGTTAGCAGACAAAAAAAAGCCCGACTGGCACAAATGCATCGGGCAAAACGAACATCACTGCTTTTTTATGACTACTGGGATTATTAAGGTTATTCGCCGACACCGGCGATTTCGACCACCACGCGGCGGTCAGGTGCCAGGCAATTAATCAGTTCACTGCGTTCTTGCAGCGCATCGCATGTTGTTCCGGTCACCGGCTCGCTTAAACCACGGCCTTCGGCCTGCACGTTTTGAGCGGGCATCCCTAAACGCACCAGTTCATCGGCTACGGCCTGGGCGCGTTTTGTTGAAAGGTTGAGGTTGTATTCTGCCGAACCGAGGCGATCGCTAAAGCCAATCACCATCGTGGTTTTCTCTTTAGCGGCCTGAATTTCAGGGCGATTGTAGAGGTCACGTACCGCCGATTCCCCCTGCGCAGAAAGCACCGCAGAGTTGAATTCAAACATCACGTCAGATTTGAGGTTAAAGCGCTGTGGTTCTGGCGGGCCTTCTACCACTGGCGCGGTTTCAGCAACCGGTGCTGCTGAATTTTGCCCGAAGCGATAGACCACGCCTGCGGTGACGGTATTGATGTCAGCGGACATGCCAATCTGATTTGAATTGCCGACGTTGCTCACCCACTGATATTCCAGGCGGCCAGCCCAGTTATCATTAAATTCGTATTCCGTACCAATGGCGGCCAATGGGCGCACACCGGTTTCAAAATTACTGTGTTCGGCCTGGTCAGTTTCCGCACGATACCCCATGGCCCCCGCGCGGCCGTAGATATCCCAATTCTCGTTGAATGAGTAGCTGGCTTTCATCGAAAATTGCAGACCCTGGGCCTTCATTTTGCCATTTTCTGCGCCGTTATTTCCCTGAACCTGCATATTACCGAGATAATCGTATCCGCTTTCTACCGCCAACCAGGGAAGAATTTGATAGCCCCAGAATACACCGCCACCCACATTGTCACTGTCGGTATCAAATTCAGCAGCGTTATTCTGATTGCCATTAAAATTATTATTGCCACTGATATCTGAGTAATGTGACCAACCTAATTTCGCACCACTGTACCAGGTATTAGCATCCGCTGCGGCATTAGCATTGGTTACTGCGCAGGCATTGATGACGATTAACGCAATAAGAGTCTTTTTCATATTAATCCTTGAAGTGGTCCCGGAGAGATTACTCAGTAGCATGACTATTTCAGCGACGGATGGTATGCAGAGAACACGAAGGAAGGAATTTCATTTTGATTTAATTTTACATTAAAAAAGGCGAGCAAAATTATCTAATTATTATAAGAAGATCGGCATAACGCTTTCAAATGAAGCAAAGCCATCCTGAGTTCATAATTTTGATTAGCAGGATAGCTATTACCTGTGGAATTAATTTTAAGGGCGATGTGTTGGCAGGCAGCGGAAGGTGAAAATGACCTCCATTTAAATATTCACAGTAAAGTCATCTCAGAACCTCTCGGGTAAATTAATCACCTCGATTAAATATCCACCCCGTTTTATTTCAATGTAACCACCGCTCTTTAAGGCAAACATCACATTCAAAATACTGCTACGGGATAAATGTGTTCGTTCCTGAATATAGTCAAGAATAGAAACTCTTGAACGTAATTCTGTTGAAAGGCGATTCATTTCAAGAAGATGACCGCGAATGATCGAATAGGTCCGCTGCTGCACAACGACTGAATCACGATAGAAAAGATGAGTGGTGTAATAAGCCAGGATGATAGCAATATCTTTCCATAACCCTTTCTCGGTGATGAGTTCATGCCCGAGGCTGGCATCAAGACGCAGCATGGTACATTCAGTTTCTGCACGCAGAATATGGCTGCGCATTGGCTGAATGCTCTCGGCAATACCAAACAAATTCTGGTCGTAGACCGTGGTGATGACCAGGCCGTCTGTGGCTCGCAGAACAGAAAGCTCACCACTTTTAAAGACATAGAACTGAGGGATCTCTTTATATTCCCAGTTTATCCTTTTACGCGGAATAACCTCCATGGGGGTTCCATAGGGTTCGAGAGCTGTAATGAGATTCTGAATGGCAGCTTCTGGCCGCGTGGGAGGGGGTATAATCATTTTTAATCCTAAGATGCCTAATCTTTCCTTGAAGTATATACCATGCCAACGATATGGCAGGGAGCCATACCATGCGGTGTTTCACTTATAGATTCAACTGTCCATAATAAAACCTAAACAAGTTGTAGCAATTTTCCCACAACTGTTTCAGCGGTGAAAAGAAGTGTAATTATCCGTTCTTCCTATTGCACAATATTGGCGCTTTGTGCAATTGAAAAATGACTCATTATTTATTTTTAAACAAAATAAAAGTGGTGCCATTCACGTCTTCTCATTAGTGTCTGCTGAAATTTCTTCATGGGATTCCAGGTATGTTTCTCGATTATGTTGCCTTAGTGGCACTTATCTTTGTTGGGTTGACGCTATTTTATGGCGTGATTGTGGTACACGATATTCCCTATGAAATAGCCGTGCATCGAAATCATCCTCATCAGGATGCTATTCATGCTGCGGGTTGGGTAAGTTTATTCACTCTCCATGTTTTGTGGCCATTTTTGTGGATCTGGGCAATGTTATATCGCGAAGACCGGGGCTGGGGATTCACGGTTAAAAATAACGAAATGGATGCATTGCGAGAAAGAATAGCGCAACTCGAAGCCCAGCATCAAAAAACGCAAACAAAGCCATCAACGGCCGAATAACCGATCAGGATTTACTGTGGACTTATTACTTATTCTGACTTATACCGCGATCTGTTTCGGTATATTTAAATTTTTCAAAATCCCGTTAAATAAA
Organism: Buttiauxella agrestis ATCC 33320; assembly: GCF_000735355.1. Taxonomy (GTDB): domain Bacteria; phylum Pseudomonadota; class Gammaproteobacteria; order Enterobacterales; family Enterobacteriaceae; genus Buttiauxella; species Buttiauxella agrestis. The sequence continues at coordinate 135,754 of NZ_JMPI01000006.1, read as the reverse complement.
TGGACGGTTCCTACCGCAGTCTTGGGCGGTATTGTTCTGATTGGTTCGCTACTGTTATTAATGAATTATAACCATCCGTATTCTGAGCGAGCGCAGATGGTCACGGTGACGCTGCCTATCATTCCTGAAGTGGAAGGCGTGGTGGTTGAAGTCACCCCACACGCAAATCAGAAACTGAAAAAAGGCGATTTCCTGTTCCGTATCGACCCGACGGCCTACGAGGCAAAATTCGAAGCCCTGAAAGGTGAGATAGAAACCGCCCGGCAAAACGTGGAAATGCTTAAAGCACGCCTGGCTTCCGAAAATGCGGATATTGCCCAGGCAAAAGCCGTTCGCGATTTAGCATTGAAAGATGCCAATCGCTACCAGAACGGTAGCAAAGACAAAATGAAAAGCCCGTTTACCGACCAGGAAGTGGTTCGTGCGCAACAAAATTACCTCGCCGCACAGGCCCAGTGGCGCTCGGTTCTCTCGAAACGGGATGAAACCGCGGCCCAGTTAAATGCCATGATCAACGGCGAAAACGCGGCAGTGTACCGGATTAAATCTAAACTCAAAGAAGCGGAATATTTCCTGGCGAGAACCGTCGTTTACGCGCCGAGCGATGGCTACGCCACGCAGCTTCTTCTGAAGCCTGGCATGTTCGTGCGCCCGCTCCCGCTGCGCCCGGTGATGGTGTTCGTTCCGGAGCAGAAAAACAGCGTGTTTGCCGTCTTCCGCCAAAACTCAGCCCTGCGTTTAACCGCCGGTGATGAAGCGGAAGTGGTGTTTAACGGCCTGCCAGGCAGCGTGGTTAAAGGGAAAGTGAAGCAAATTCTGCCGGTAGTCGCCAGCAGCAGCTACCAGGCGCAAGGCCATCTACAAGGCTTAAGTCTCGACCCGAAACTCGACGGTATTTATGCAGAAATAGAGTTGAATAATATGGCTGATATGAAGAACTTACCCGCCGGGACGATGGGCCAGGTGGCGATTTATTCAGACTATTTCAAACACGTTTCTATTATCCGCAAAATCCTGCTACGCATGACAAGCTGGATGCATTATCTCTATATCGATCATTGAGTTAACGCCAGAAGGAGGCTTCCCATGCATCAAGCGAAAGTGTTATTCCCGACGGGGCATCGGCTTTTCCGGTTTTGCGGGTTTTTGTTCTGGTTTTGCCTGCCTCTTACGCTGGTGATTTATGGCGGCCAGTTCATCAATCTCAGCACCGTCGCGATTATTTTTGCCGCGATGCCGGTGGCTATTCTTCTGGTATCCATTGTGGTACTCAATGCCCCGACCAGCCTGTTACAGCTTGCAGGCGCGTCGCTGGCATTGATGTCGCTGCTATTTTTCCTGCAAGAAACGTTCCGCGATGCGACGAGCGATAGCTGGAAAGGCGCGCTGGCCGTGGTCGTCGCGGTCATCATGTTTGCGTGTCTTTACGTGCAACGCAAAAAACGCGGCTCTGAATCGCAACTTAACTTAAATTAGAACGATTTTTTCTCAGCCATATTTACAACACATTAATAGCTGTTAAGAATGGATATTATTTGAACATAACTACGGTCAATGTCAGAAGAAATCCTCAGGCAGCAGATCCAGAACCTCAAGAGGCACAACGCCCGTCTTAAGAGAATTGCGCACGACTCGCGTAACAAGCTGAGTGCGGCTCTTGACGGCACGGGTTTGTGCTTATGGCAGCTCGATATCGCGAGCGGAAAGTTAATTATTTTTAACCGCCGATGGGGTTCCATGCTGGGTTATCAGCCCAAAGAACTTAGCGCTCATTTTGACGTGTGGCGGGAGCATCTTCATCCTGAAGATAAAGAAATGGTGCTGTCTGCGTTTTATAACCATCTCGAGGGCAAGACGCCATTCTACGAAGCGCTACACCGGATGCAGGCCAAAAATGGCACCATTTCCTGGGTGCTTGATCGGGGTCGTGTGACGGAGTGGAGTGATGATGGGAAACCGCTGAAAGTAACCGGCACCCACATCGATATGACCAAAGAAAAGCAGTACGAACAGCAGCTTTCCACGCTGGCTAATCACGATCCGCTTACCGGGCTGGCCAACCGGTATGCGCTGCATGCGCAGTTCGATTTGCTCAAAAATCTCGGTTCGCTATCCGTGGCGTTTATCGATCTTGATGATTTCAAAAACGTGAATGATACGTTGGGACACCGCAGCGGCGACGAAGTCCTGCTGCAACTCAGCCAGCGTCTGCGTGATGCCTGCCCGGCAGAAGTGACCATTGGCCGCATCGGAGGCGATGAATTTATCCTGCTGTTACCGTGGACGCTGGATAATCAGGAAATTATGCGTATCGCCCTGCGCTGCCTGGATGCCGCGATTACTCCGTTTGAGCTGGGTAACGGGGCGGCAAAAGTCGGCGCTTCGATTGGCGTCAATGAATCCTGGGCCAGCGACAATTTCAGCGATGCGGTGATACGTGCCGACGAATCAATGTATCTGATTAAACGCACCGGTAAAAATGGCGTGGCGCTGGGGGCCAGAATTCTCATTCAAAGCTAAGCCAGATATTTATTAAACCAATCAATCGTGCGCTTCCACGCCAGTTCCGCTGCGGCTTTGTCATAACGCGGTGTCGAATCGTTATGAAAACCGTGATTCACGCCGGGATAGATATAACCTTCGTAGACTTTATTGTTCGCTTTGAGCGCCGCTTCATACGCGGGCCAGCCCTCGTTGATGCGCGAATCCAGCTCGCCAAAATGCAGCAATAATGGCGCTTTGATGCGTGGCACATCTTCGGTTTTCGGCTGACGGCCATAGAACGGCACGGCAGCAGCGAGTTCCGGGTAAGCGACCGCCGCAGCATTGGCCACGCCGCCACCGTAACAAAAACCGGTGATGCCGACCTTGCCTGTCACCGCGTCGTGGTGCATCAAAAATTCGATAGCGGCGAAGAAATCATTCATCAATTTGGTGGGATCGACCTGCGATTGCAGCTCGCGGCCTTTTTCGTCATTACCCGGATAACCGCCCACCGAGCTTAAACCGTCCGGTGCCAGCGCAATAAAACCGGCTTTGGCAACGCGTCGCGCCACATCTTCAATGTATGGATTCAGGCCACGGTTCTCATGCACCACCACCACGCCTGGCACTTTGCCCGCCGCTTTTGCCGGGCGCACCAGATAAGCCCGCACCTGCCCATGTCCCTGCGGGCTGGGGTATTCGATATATTCCGCCACAATATCCGGATCGGTAAATTCCACCTGCGTGGCGAAAGCGTAATTCGGCGTTAATAAGGTGCCAAGCGCCACCGCCGAAAGCCCGCCGACAACAAACTTGCCCGCGATATCGAGAAACTCACGTTTGCTGATTTTGCCATGAACGTAAAAATCGAAGTATTCGAGTAATTCAGGAGGGAAATCTTTCGCGGTAAGTCGTGTCATTTGCAGGCCCGTCATATTGGTCAGTTTGATGTCGGATGACGCTTCGCTTATCCGACCTACGCAAGCCGTTGTAGGGTGGATAAGCGAAGCGTCATCCACCAACGCCCCATAAATAATGGCCTGTATTTACTGATTTTGCCTGGTCTAATTTAAGCGAGACTTCACCACGTTCACACGCCAGATGCCGAAGCACACCAGCACTAACGCCAGCGCATAGCGCCATTCAAGAATGCTTTCTTGCAAGAAAATAGCCGACAATACTGCACCCGACACCGGGATCAGGAAGTTAAATGGCGCAATCATGCCCACGCGATTGTGTTTCAAAAGCAGGCTCCACAGCGCGAACGCCACGGAAGATAACAGCGCTAAATAACCAAGAATTGCCACCGACTCCCAGCCGTGGAACGTCAGTGTGCCGCCGCTGGCATACCCGCCAATGGTCAGCACCAGGCCGCCTATCGCCAGTTGCCAGCCGGTCATAATGGTGGCGTCCATGGTCTGCGAAATCCGTTTACCATACAGCGACGCGGCAGAAAGAATAAACGCCGCCAGCACCACGAAACCATCGCCCATCAGGCTAAAGCTAAAATCCATCAGCTGGCTGTTGAAGTTCACCACCATTACACCGGCAAAACCGAGTACGCAGCCCACCACTTTATTGATGCTGAGCTTGTCGTTCTGATAAATAAAGTGCGCGAGTAACACGCTAAAGAAGGTGCCGGTGGCGTTCATAATTGAACCTTTCACACCGGTGGTATAGGCGAGGCCAATATAAAAGAAGATGTATTGAATCGCGGTTTGCGTCACGCCTAATAGCGCGAGTTGCGAAAACTGCTGGCGTGATAAACGCACAACAGACTTGCCTTGCAGAGACGCAAACGCCAGCAACAGCAGGCCTGCTATCACAAACCGATAACCGGCAAAGACAATTTTCCCCGCCAGGTCATCCGTCGCTATCTGAAATATTTCATAGCCGTTTTTAATTGCCGGGTAAGCGCTACCCCATAACAGGCAACAAAAAGCGGCCCCCATCCATGCGATTTTCTTATTAGTAAACCGTGAAACGTTATTGCTCACGCCTCTTCCCTTAACCAAAATTAAACTGTCGTTTCAGAATCGACCATTATCCTTCAATAAAGAAAAATAGCGAGGGTGCCATCCACACTTTGCGCGGTGGATGGCACGACAGCCGTTTTAAGGTTTTGGCAGGTGCGAAGGACGCGCTTTCGGATGCACCGCAAAGTGCCCGTCAGGTGCGTTATCGACTTTCACATGGACCATCTCAGGTGCATGTTTTTTATTGGCTTTATCGCGGAACAGATAAACATTAAACGGCAGGATAAACACCAGCACAAAGCAGACAACCAGCAAGCCGCCGTAAACATCGTGAGCATGTGCGCCCGGCAAAGAACTCGGTGGAATAAACGAAACGACAAACGCCAACACCGAAACCACCAGGCCTGAACACGCCACCACCAGTTTGACTTTTTGGCCACCAGGGATCTGGAAAGCGCGTTTTTTATCGCGTTGTTTACGCACCAGTTGAATGTATCCCAGGAACAACATCAGGTAACTGCACAGATAAATCACCACGGTGAGTGACAAGGCAATCAGGAACGACATATTGCTACCCCCTCCAGTATTAGTGAGAACAATCAACGCAATAGTCGTAATGATTAACTGGGAAATAACCAGCGCGACCGGCACGCCATTTTTATTCACTTTGGCAAAACGCGCAGGCAGCAGCCCTTTTTGCGCCGTCACCAACATGCCGCGCGATGGGCCGACAATCCACGAAGCGATTTCTGCCAGCACGCCCAACATTAACAGTGCGGCAACCACACGAATCGCCCATTCAAACCCAGGACCGTAATAACCAATCAGCGTGCTGAATGCCTGCATCACACCGGCAGAAAGATTAATTTCGTGTTCTGGGATCACCGCCGCAACTGAGAGCCCGCCCACGGAACTGAGCACGATGGCGGCAATCACCAGTAAGATCATCGCCAGCGGGTAATCGCGCGCCGGGTTGGTCATTTCATTGACGTGAGTCGCCGAGGCTTCAACGCCCATGTAACTGAGCACGAACGCCACAAGCACCACTAAAGTGCCAATCTGGGAAAAATCAGGGAAGAACGTGTGCGCCGACATCTCAATCGCCAGCGGCTGGCCGTTATACAACCAGGCAACAGCCAGCGCGACCAGCACGACAGCCGGGAATAAAATCCCGAAGAAGAAACCGAGTTTTGCGATGCGGGCGGTGTAACGCGTGCCTTTAAATTGGGTGAGCGCCAGCCCCCACAAAATCAGCACTGCCGCTACGGTTCTGACCAGCGGGTCGGTATTCAGCGCAGGCCAGTTAAGAATGTAGGAAAGCGCGCCGAGCACAAAATAAAGCATCGGAATAAAGCCGATAGCGATTTGCAAATAGCTAAAGGAAATAGCCGCAAAACCCCAGCGTTCCCCGAGCGTATTGGAAACCCAGGCGAACAAACCGCCCTCTTCCCAACCTTCAACCGTTGCCATTTCAGCCGCGCACAGGCCAACGGGAATAAACCAAAACAGGCCGCCCATCAGCAGGAAGAAAATCAGGCTAAAGCCTGAGGTCGCAAAAGTCGGATATTCATAAACCGCCATCACCATCGAAGCGGTAATAGCAAAAAAGCCGAGCAAAGTGAGTTGCCGGGCTGGGGGATTGGTCGTTGTGGTGGACATAAATCTCTCCGCATCCGCAGGCAGCGCGGCCCGCGGATGATGATTTGTGTAGGTCGGATAAGCGTTAGCGTCATCCGACATGAATCATGCGTGGTTAAAACCACCCGCTTCTTCAGCGGTCAACGAATGGGTGACGGGATTTTTTTCCAGCGCGTCGAGGGTGCGTTTCAGGTCAGCAATCAGCAATTCAGCCAGGTCAGTGCTCATGCCGTGGCGAACCAGGATGCGCTGCACCACTAAGTCTTCGCGATGGGTCGGCATAGAATAAGCAGGCACCTGCCAGCCACGGCTGCGCAAGCGATCGGCAAGATCGTAAAGGGTATAACCGCAATGCTGATGTTCCGGTTTCAGCGCCCAGGTCAGTGCCGGAATCCCCTTTTTGTGGCTGCCATCAAAAATGATTTCAAACGGCCCAATCGCGGCAATTTCGCGGGCCAGGTACTGCGCGGTGTTGTAACAAGCCATATGAATTTTGCGGTAGCCTTCACAACCAAGACGCAGAAAGTTGTAATACTGCGCGACAATTTGCCCACCCGGACGCGAGAAGTTCAGCGCAAAGGTCGGCATATTGCCGCCGAGGTAATTCACGTTGAAGATAAGTTCCTCTGGCAGATCCTGTTTTTCACGCCATACCACCCAACCCGCACCCAGCGGGGCCAGGCCGAATTTGTGGCCGGATGCGTTGATAGATTTCACGCGTGGCAGACGGAAATCCCAGTCGATTTCTGGTGCGCAGAATGGAGCAAGGAAACCACCACTCGCCGCATCAACGTGCATTGGAATATCCAGCCCGGTGCGCTCAAACAAATCATCCAACGCATCATGAATCTCTTTCACCGGCTCGTACTGGCAGGTGAAGGTAATCCCCAGAGTCGGCACCACGCCGATGGTGTTTTCATCAATGTATTTCAGCGCTTCTTCCGCAGTCATCATCAGGCGATCGCCGTCCAGCGGCACTTCGCGCAGCTCAACGTCAAAATAGCGGGCGAATTTGTGCCAGCAAATCTGCACCGGACCACACACCATATTTGGCTTGTCGGTTGATTTACCTTCCAGTTCACGACGTTTACGCCAATGCCATTTCAGCGCCAGGCCGCCCAGCATCGCCGCTTCGGAAGAACCAATTGTGGAGCAACCCAGGGTGTCGGTAGCCGCGGGGGAGTGCCACAAGTCGGCCAGCATGTTCACGCAGCGCTGTTCAATTTCAGCGGTTTGCGGATACTCGTCTTTATCAATCATATTTTTGTCGATGGACAAATCCATCAACTGACGAATTTCGTCATCCACCCAGGTCTGGCAAAAAGTGGCCAGGTTTTGACGGGAGTTACCATCGAGCATCAATTCATCGTGGATGGCGTGAAAAACATTACGCGGGTTACTTTCCTGCACCGGAAATGCGGTTTTTGGCAATGAAGTGGACAATTCTACGGAAGCATAAACGTCGTCATTATCATTTTCGACGGGCTTATTGAGCATAGTCATAATTATTCCTTAATATAAATTAAATAATTTCATTAATTATTGCGAATCTTTCATCGCCAATTTTTTGGGCTGAGCGAGAGAGAGTTTCTTACGCAGAGAAATAAAGCCTCCAGCGCTAAAAATCATCTCCAGGCCAATAAAGGCGGTGGTGAATAAATAAGATTGACTCGGGTTGAGGCCAAGCCAGATGGCGGCAATCAACAGGTCGAAGACACCGATGAGTACGTTCCAGATTGCGCCTGCCCGGCCACGCATAGTAAAGCCGGATACGATGCGAGAAACCCCGCCGATAATGAACAAACAGCAGAAAACAATCGACAAAGAGTTGATGCCTACCAGCGGGTTAGCGATGAAGCTGTAGCCCAGCAATAGCCAGGCTATCGCGAAGACAGCGCTAATCAATTTCGATTTCCAGTGCTGGGTGCGGAACACCAGCAGGCAATAAAGAGTATAAAATCCGCAAATCATAAACATCATGCCGGTTATATAAGCGAGATACATGCCAGCCATAAAGGGAAAGAGTAAGCAGCAGGCACCACAAATAAGCAGTAATATCGCCATGACCAAAGCATGCTTTTTATAATGAAGGCGAGAAACTTCACTCAACACTTTCATTCTATATTGGTTAAATATAAACATAACATCTCCGCCGTATAGTTAATGATTGAAATGGTAGTGCTTGCCACCAGGCGGGTAAATAAGAGTGACGGGTCATTGTTATACGCTAAGTCTGACGTCTGTATTCGCTTTCCGACATTTGTAAGACTGCACCTGCATTATTCATTCGGCGCTCTGATTTTCATCGTGACAGTTATTTTTTATTCTGATGGCGTTCGGTGATAACCACCTGGTTTATTAAGGAGAAGAAAATGAAAAAATTAATTCTGGCAGGCATGATGGCAACGATGATGTGTTCCGCATCGGTTATGGCGGCGACGGCAAATACTGCGGCGCAAACTGCGGCAACCGCTCAGATACAAAAAGAAGCCACTGATGTGATGCAGATTGCCGTTCAGGGTGCAAATGCGATGCGCGATATTCAGCTTGCCCGTCTCGCGCTGTTCCATGGCGTTCCAGCCAGCGCCAAAAAGCTGACAGATGACGCCGCAACGCTTCTGAAAGACGACAGTACCGACTGGAAGAAATTCGTTAAAACCAACGCTAAAGCGAAGATGATTGACGACCAGTATGTGATTATTAACGCCACCGTTGCGCTGTCTGAAGACTATATCGCGACACCAGAAAAAGAGAGCGCCATCAAATCTGCCAACTCAAAACTGGCTAAAGGCGACCAGAAAGGCGCGATTGATACACTGCGTCTGGCCGGAATTGGCGTGATGGAAGATCAGTATTTAATGCCGCTGAACCAGACCCGCAAAGCGGTGGCTACAGCACAAAAAATGCTGGCGGATGGCAAATACTATGAAGCGAATCTGGTGCTGAAAAGTGCGGAAGACGGCATCGTGGTGGATAGCGAAATGTTTGCTGCCAGCAACTAAAATTATCATGCCGGATGCAGGATGACGCTGCGCTTATCCGCCTACGATTTCGATTCCGGTTTCGTAGGGTAGATAAGCGCAAGCGTCATCCACCTATTTTTAATGGCTCATCAAACTCTCTATCTCCACCTCGATTTCACGCATAACTGTCGCAATTTCCTCTAACGCCTCCCGTCGCTCCTCAAGCGGCAGCGCATCATGGCGACGTGACTCAAATGGTTCGCAAACTTTCTGCAAAGCAGTGATTTCCAGTATTTGCGCTGAGCCATGCAAACGGTGTAACGCGTGCAAAAATTTCTGCGGCTCATCGAGTTCGATGGAGCGCACGACCGCCTGCAAATCATTGGCAGAGGCTTCGCGGAAAGTTTCCAGAATTTCATTCATTAACTTCCTGTCACCGCCGGTATTCTCGGTCAGAATGCTGAGCTTTAAATGACGGGTGACGCCAGGCGACGCACGGCCAGTATCGAGTTTGCTCAACTCATGCGTCAGCGTTTGAACCGACACCGGTTTAAACAGGCACTCATCCATCCCGCTTTGCAGGCATTGCTCGCGCGATTGCGAAAGCGCGCTGGCGGTCAGCCCCCAAATTTGCAGGCGCTGATTCTGGCGGCGCAAAGATGCCGTCAATTCCAGGCCATCTTTCTTCGGCATATTGACGTCCGTTATCAACAAGTCGTACGGCTTATTGAGGATTTTCGCCTCCGCTTCTTCACCGTCACAGGCTTCATCCACGTTGTAACCAATGGCGTTCAACTGGCGCTTGAGCAACAGACGGTTAGTCGGATTATCGTCCGCAATCAGAATCGACAAACGCGGCAGGGGCGATAGTGCTGCGGGAGTATCACGCGTCGGCGTCAGCGTTTGGCGCCCGGTTTCAACGTCCAGCGTTATCGTAAATGTGGTGCCCTGCGACTGGCGGCTAGTCAGCTCAAGAGTGCCGCCCATCAGCGTCACCAGCTCTTTGCAGATAACCAGCCCTAAGCCAGAGCCGGTTTGTTCGCGCCCCTGGCGCGCCTGCGCATAACGATGGAACAGCATCTCCTGTTCTTCCGGGCTAATGCCGCAGCCGGTATCACTCACCGTGACAACCAGCGTGCCGTGTTTTTCATCTTCAGGAATCAGGCGAGCCGAAACCTGGATATGCCCTTTTTCGGTAAATTTCAGCGCATTTCCCACCAGATTCGTGAGTATTTGCCGCAATGCCTGCGGATCAACCAACACCCGCTGGTCGGCAGCCAGATGGCTGATGCAACGCAGCGCAATCCCTTTTTGCCGGGCAAGCGCATCGAACGAATGGCACTGCAAGTCGATCAGTTGCGATAAATCCGTCCATTGCGGAGCAATTTGATATTTACCGGACTCAATTTTATCGACATCCAGAATCTTACCAATCAGCCCCAGCAATGATTGCGCCGTTGCTCCCGCCAGGGCTATCGCTTCTTTACGCTGGCTGGCACTGAGATCTGACCCGGACAGCAACTCTAAAAAACCGACTATTGAACTCACCGGCGTGCGCAGTTCATGGCTCATGCTCGCCAGGAAGCGGCTTTTCGCTTTAGTCGCCTGAATGGCTTTATCTTTTTCCGCTTCTAACTCGTGAGAAAGCGCCTCTTTGAGGTAAAGCTGTTCTTCAAGTTCACGTTGGGATTGTTTTCTTTTACGCACTTCTCGCGACAGCGACAGCCCCCAGGCGAGGCTGATGGCAATCAACACCAACGCGAAAATCACCAGCTGATAAAACTGCTTGCTGTACAGGCTCCAGGTATCGATTTGCACGCTGGATATTTTCGACCACTTCTCCGTCATTTGGAGAATGTCACGCGGAGGAATCGCCTGTAGCGCCTTACCCAAAATGGACTTGAGTTCTGGTTCGTCACGCGCCATCGCAAAACTCAGCGACGCACTCGGCATGCCCGGCAAACGCATGTAGTGCATGTTCTGCGGGTAGTAATGGTCAATCATATAACGCGCTGAAAGCTCGGTAGTTATTGCGGCGTCAACCTCGCCCTCCTCCACCATTCTCATCGCCACGCTGACATTGTCTATTTCAACCCAGGTCGCCTGCGGGAACCGTTTCCTTAAGTCACGCGTCAAAATTTGCCCTGCGGCCACGGCAATGCGCTGCGGTTTTGCAAGCAGCAGACTGGCGTTTTCGCGGTGTGCCGTCACCAGCACAAACGAGACATTCATCAGCGGGTCGCTAAACGAGATAAAGCGCTGCGGCTCACTGCTGAGCGTGGCAGCGGGAATCATATCCCATTGACCAGGCTTCATTTTCTCCGTCATTTCGCGGTTGGAATTGACGATGACCGGTTGAAACTCAAGGCCGGTTTGCAACTGAATAATATTGAGTAAATCCGCCATAATGCCGCGCAATTCACCGTCGCTATCGATCAGCGTAAACGGCGGGTAGTTTGGGTTAATCAACACCCGGACTTTAGGGTGCTTTTTAAGCCACTCTTCCTCTTCACGGCTAAAAGGGATCGGCGAATTAAGATAGGAGAGATTGCCGCGATTCAACCAGTTCTGCATCACCCGCATATGCGTTTCGTTGCTGATAGAAGTAATGAAACGCTCAAGGATATTTCGCAATAGCGGCTGATTTTGGTTGGTAACAAAATAGTTATATTGCTCCTGTTTATTAAAGTAGTGAGTAATAACCAGCGATTGTGAGAAATATTTCGAGATGCAATTCCCGGTGGTGACATTGTTGCCAATAAAATATTGGTTAACCCCGGACATGACCGATGACAGCGCCTGATAATCACTATCATAAAAGGTAATTTTAGCTTTCGGGAAAGCCACTTTAATCACATCGAGAAACGAACAACCGCGCACACAAGCCACCGTCACTTGTTTGTCACTCTTGAGCGGCAGCAGCGTGTTTTTCAGCGAAGTAACCAGCGTCGGCCAGGTCTTAATCAGCGCGGAAGTGCGCAGCAAATGGCTGCCAACCTCTTCACGGTCGGAGAGTTGAGTCAGCAAAGTATCGACTTCATTTCGCGATAGCGCAGCCAACGCTTCCTTTTCGTTATCATATTGTTTGATAGCGATTTTAGTGTTGATATTTTTTTGCAGCAACGCGAGGTAATCCGCATTCACGCCCTGGTAAAGTTCGCCACCGCTTTCGTAATCAATAGGCGAGACTTCCGGCAACCAGGTACCGATCGTTAAGGTGGTTTTATACGCCAGCCAACGCGTTTCTTCAGCGTTTAAACGGACATCCAGTTGCGCCGGATGATAATTACTTTTCAGCTCAATGGAATGCGTCGCCGCCGGAACCGAAAATATACTCAAGCAAAACAGTGCTACCAGATAAATAGATAAACCAGATCGCATCGTATTACCCTATTTTATTTCTTTGCGCGTAATCGTAAAGTTCCATTAATGAAGAACAGTCTAACTTTTCCATTAAGCGGCTTTTATAGGTGCTCACGGTTTTATTACTGATATTCATTTTGCTGGCAATGGTGGTGTAATCAATGCCATTGAGGATATAGCGTAATACCTTCATCTCCTGGGTAGACAAGGTATCCAGCTTATCCTGTTCGGTGAGGGTCGAACCGCTAAAGCGTTCGAGAGAGAAAGGGAAATAGCTGTAGCCATTTTTTGCCGCCTCGATAGCCGCGAGGATATTGTTCATCCCCTCTTTTTTGCTCACAAATCCATTGGCACCAAATTCGGCGCTACGTTTACCGTAGAACAGTTCATTCTTGGCAGAGATGATAATAATAATGCCGAGATAGTGCCGCTTTCGTAATTGCTCCAGCACTTCGATACCGCTAAGACCGGGGATATCGACGTCAATAATCAGCAGTTCAGGTTTGAGTCTTTCTACGGTTTGCACCACCTGCTCACCGCTGTCCAGCTCGGTGGTGACAGTGATGCCATTGGTGTCCAGCAAATTGCGAATGGCTATACGCGCCAATGGGTGATCGTCAACGATTATCGCGTTCATTGCGTTAAAACATCCTGGTATGAAAAGGAAACAGCGAAGCGCGTAATATTATTACTTTTAGAGATGATTCTGGCGTAGATTAAATTTTAACATCACTGGCAAAGTGTTCTTAAATATTTACACCCTGTAGGAATAATGGAGAAAAATGATTTCGATCATATTTGAATGATCTATTTTGGACTACATACGTAGGATAGGGATTTCAATTATTACGTTTGAATCTTAATTGTTATTTTTGAATACAACCGTCTCACGCTTACATGAGAAGGGAAAAATCCTTCCCATGTAAGCGTGAACACCCTGAGTCAGTTTTATGCATCAGCCAGTTGCTTTGCTTTCTCTTCTTCTTGTTGCTGCTGCTGAGTTTCCAGCATTTTTTTCTCGTATACCTTGAAGAACGGGTAATAAATCGCCAGAGAAATAAAGAAACAGATAAACACCAGCCCGCAGGCAATCAGGTTCCAGTTGGTGGTAATCAACGCGCCGAGCGGGGCTGGAATGGTAAACGGTGGTTTCACCATCATACGCGGAATAAGCCCGGTGATAGTAAACAGATACACCACCACGGTATTCACCATCGGTGCCAGAATAAACGGCACCGCCAGAATCGGGTTCATCACTATCGGTGCACCAAATATCATTGGCTCATTGATATTAAATAACCCTGGAATAAACGATAATTTCCCCAGTTGTTTCAGATATATCGCTTTAGAACGAATAAACAGCACCACTAACGCCAGTGTGGAGCCCGTCCCGCCCATCTGCGCATACCACTGGAAGAATTGCTCGGTGAAGATATTCGGCAGCTCATAGGCGCTGGTTCCGGCCTGGAACATCTCCATATTCTGCACAATCGCCTGATCCCAAAGTGGACGAATCAGCGGCCCCATCACTGCATGACCGTGGATACCAAACACCCAGAACAGGTCGATAAAGAATTGAGTCACAATACCGCCAAACAGATTCGTGCCGGTCATAAACCCTTTGAGCGGCATAATAATGAAGCTGATGATGGCGTTAATATCAATATTAAAGAAGTGACGCGGGATCCAGAAAACCAGCACCACGGCGAGCGTCGGGAACAACGCTGAGAACGAACTGGCTACAACCGGCGGCACACCTTCCGGCATTTTAATTTCGATATTTCTGACTTTTATAAAACGATAAATCTCGATGGCGATTAACGATGAAATAATTGCGCCAAATAACCCCTGGGAACTTAACGATGTGATTGGAATATAACGCCCCGACACCACATCTCCGGCAACAGTAACCCCTTGTTTAATGTTGACGGGCACAATCATCAGCAGCGTCGCCAGCATCGCTAATAGCCCGCTGGTAATATCGTTGAGTTTATAACTTTTCCCGAGGAACGAGCCGATGGTAAAGGCGGCGTACAGCGACATCAGCCCGACGGTGAAGCGAAAGGGAACATCCAGCATATCGCGCCATGGCGCGATAAAGTCCATATAACCTTTGATCGGAATATTGAGTAAAATAACGAAAAATGAACCCACAATCGTCAGTGGCAAAATAGAAATCAGCCCGTTGCGGATTGCCTGCATATGACGCTGATTGCCGATGGCATTCGCCACCGGGAGCATCTTTTCAGCCAGTCTTTCAAAGTAAGACATCTTATGCCCTCTCGAAGCCATTATTTTCAATTACCGAACGGAACCAAAGCCCTGACTTTTTCAATGAGCGTTGCTGAGTTTCTAAATCCAGGCGGTAAAAGCCGTAGCGGTTTTTATAAGCATTTTGCCATGACCAGCAGTCGATAAACGTCCACATTTGATAGCCCAGGCAGTTGCTGCCATCGGCCATCGCTTTATGTAAATAACTCAGATGTTCCTGAAGAAATTCAATCCGATAATCATCCTGAACCTGGCCGTTAACCATGAACTGTTCTTCATCAGAAATACCGATTCCGTTTTCAGAAACAAACCACGGTAAATTGCCGTAACGCTCTTTCACCACCATCGCAATGTCATAAAGCGCTGCGGGATAAATCTCAATGCCGCGGGATGTATTCATCCTGCGACCCGGCATGATGTATTCTTCAAAAAAACGTTCCGGCACAAAACCATGCGGTTCTTCGAGTAGCGTTTCACGTGCTTTGACGCGGCGAGGGCGGTAGTAATTTATTCCCAGTAAATCAATTTTGGTGCTGGCAATAAGCTCGCAGTCACCCGGCAAACTCTGCGGCAGCTGATCGTGTTCTTTCAGCAGCGCTATCAGTTCGTCAGGATATCGCCCCAGCAAAATAGGTTCATTAATACTGCGGGTATAAAACAAGTCTGCCATTTCTGCGGCGTGTAAATCCTCCGGTGAATCACTGCGCGGATAGACCGGAATAACATCCATGATAATGCCGATTTTTCCCGGCAAATTCATACGTCGCCAGGCTGCAACGGCTTTGCAGTGGGCCAGTACAATATGATGGAGCACCTGAGCTGCGCGACGGAAATTGGTCACATACGGATAATGACGCGGATGCAAATATCCGGCTTCTGCCGGGATAAGCGGCTCATTAAACGTGAACCAATAACGGACGCGATCGCCAAATAGGTCGAAGCAGATTTCCGCATATCTGGCGAACGCATCCACGACTTCGCGGTTTTCAAATCCGCCTTTTTCCTGAAGCGCCATCGGCATATCAAAATGATACAGGTTGATAAACGGCTCAATACCCTGGTCATGCAGTTCGTTGATGACTGAATTGTAAAAATCGACTGCCTGCGGGTTAATTTCCCCATCACCATCAGGGATTAATCGTGACCAGGAAATAGAGGTGCGAAACGAGTTCAGACCGATATTTTTGGCAAGCTGAATATCTTCCCGATAATTCTGGTAAAAGGTCGAGGTGTCATCGGCAGTTACGCCATTATGAAATCGCTGATTAAAATGGTGCGAGGCATAATCCCAGATATTCTCCCCTTTACCATCACCGGATTTATGCCCTTCGGATTGTGTTGCACTGGTGGCGGTTCCCCACCAGAAATTATCAGGAAAATCGTAATTCATAGCCTGCCCTTATTGTGGGTTATTCAGTAAAGACAGGGCGTGATCCAGCACTTTGTCACCTTGCATTGAGCCATACTGCATCATATCAATGGCTGCAACAGGGACGCCGTGCGCAGCGGCAGCGGTGGATAAACTCTTCAGTTGAAATTTCACCTGCGGCCCCAGCAAAATGACATCTGCTTCAGTGATGATTTGGTCAAAATCAGAAACCGGCACCGCCGTAATTTCAACGGTAAAATCGCGTTGAGTGGCGGACTGCTTCATTTTTTCCACTAACATGCTGGTAGACATTCCGGCTGCACAGCATAAAAAGATCTTCTTCATCATATCCCCTTTTGTAATAAGTCTTGTTCTGCTCGACATGCGTTAAATTAGATTTTGCGGCGAGCCGTAAAAAGCAGCAAGAGAGGGACAACACAGAATGAATTTTAACAATTGGTACTTTCAGGCAGATGATGGTACTTCTTAATTTTTAGGCATGATAAACAGTAAGATAGGGCTGTTACTTCCATCGCAAATATTATTCATATTTGCGATGTTATGGGATTATATCGCTGAACATTATGACTTCTGGAATATAAATATATTCCAGAAGTCATTACTGTTATTCGTTATTTTAATTAAAAACTTCATCGACCATCGCACTACCCAATCGCATTGCCGAACAAATACGCGGCATCCCCAGCGAAACGCCCTGATGTGTTTGCGTTGTAGCAAAACTAACCGGGTGTTTTTCGCTGTCACAATCATCACCAAGCCATGCCAGCGCTTCTTTGCTTTCCATCATTTCTGGCGTTGTTGGGAACATCAACCATTCATAGTAGTAATGGCGAGTGCGGACAGACGCATTCACATCTTGCGCTAATTGCCTGATAGCCAGCGCACGTGCTTGCTCAATTAACTCAGTGGTTTGCAATGCATTACCGAAGCGTAGCGCCTCGCCAAACGCACCCCAATACAACTCTTGTAGCGCGATATAACAGCGACCGGCCGGAGAAAATGCCGAGTAATGCCCGGACTGCCAGCGGGCAATAACCTGCTCGCAATGCACCAGCCCCAGATGAGTCATATCGCTGGCGTTCAATTGAATTTCCAGTTTGTCGATACGCTGCGCAAGCAGTTGCTGTAACTGCACGAACTGCTGGCGAATCTCAGGAACATCATAGGATACGCGCGTACGCATGCTCTCTTGTACCTTGACCATTGCCCGGTGCTTTTTGGCAACCCGCTGGCAAAGCTGCCCGAGCATCGCCAACGTCACTTCTGGCGCATCCAGTAATACGTCGTCCAGCGCCCATTTCTGCAACTGACTTTGGCCGATGAATTCCTTCGTCAGACGTTGATAAAAGGCTTTGCTGTGCTGACTACGCCACGACTCGCGCATGGCACCACTGTTTCTGGCAAAGTCGACGACAAACTTCTCTGCAACACATTCCAAAGCGCGTGTTTGCGTTCCGGGTAATAAACCACTCATTGCTGTTCTACCGTAAAAAGCGTCTGAATATCATCCCGCAACAGGCGGGTGTCCTCGTGGATGTAGCGTGTGGTTCGGACACACTGTTGAAGCTGCTGGCGCAAGATCATCACCGCCTCTTCATTTTGCGAACGTGCCATCAGGCTTTGTTGCAGATTCAGGCGTATCGCATCCAGCGCCTGGGAAAAATCATCGAAGAAGGCGGTCATTCCCTCCGTGACAGACATTTCGATTTGTGCCGCCATGTTCTGGTTAAGCTGCAACAAGAACTCAGCCACATGCTGGCACAGCCTGCGTTGCACATCGGCCAGGGAAATCACGTAGCGACTTTGCATGACGGTGTAGCCTTCCCAGCCCCAGTCGTCGCTATTGAGCCAGCGAGCCACCGTTCCACGCATTCCCTCCGGGCGGCGTAATCGCGCGACGGGAATATCCTGCTCTTCGATAAGCTCGTTAAATGCCTGATTAGCATTGAAGTTTAATAAGCCGACGTGAAACACCGGCAGGCTAATATTGGTGCGAAACCCGGCCTGCGTTAGCCCCTGCGCGACGCGACATTCAATCGGTTTGAGGGTATTTCGCAGCGTATCGGCCAGTTCGACTTCGAGATAACTGAAAAGATGAGTTAACTCCTCGGTCATCTTTTCTTGTGCGGCAGTCAGAATGACTTCGCATGAAGCGCGAATTCTATGGAGCGCAATTTGCGCCGAAGGCTCGTCGTCAAAACTGAGAGTGGCGTGGCGGGCGTCAAAGTCGCGCCCGCGCTGAGTGCCAAACGAGAGCGCCTGGCGCGTGAGTTTCTCTGGCACCATGCCATTACGAAAGTAATCTTCAATGTGGGTGATAATTTGCAGCTCATAGCGACGAATAAAATCACCCATTGCATCAATGGCTTGTTTGACGTTATTACGTGCAACGGTATTGGCCGTCTGCTGACTGGACGCCGCCAGATTCATATCATCTTCCAGTGCTGCGATATTTTGCTGCAATTGCTCACTGGCAATTTGCAGGCCGTGGCAACGGAAATTCAGGTAATCTTCCGCGCGCTGGGTGTAGTTCAGCAATTTCTGGCAGGCAGAACGCAGCGCGTACATCGACGCGTTAGCATGAGCGGCATGGAGCACCGTTTTGACCGGTGCTTCAAACATCGAATCTTCCCACAGTAATTCTGCCGCGTGGCGTAAGGCTCCAGCATCCGCCAGATCTTCATTGCGCCAGCGACGGCCAAGTGCGGCGTCAGCAAAATCCTGCACCCAGCGCTGCTCATTGGGAGGCGGTAATTTGCCGTGTAATGTCAGTTCATGGCGAGCGCGATTGGCCAGATATCCCCACATAGATGACACCGGGAAAACATGGCTGGGATCGATTGCCCCTTTCATTAATGTGCCGGAAATCAGCGCTTTAATTTGTTCTTCATCGTCGCTATTGCGATCTTTCTGGTCAAACTTATTCACCAGCGCGTAAAGCGGGACGGAAGTTCCAGCGCCCAAAATAGCTTTGCGCACATCTTCATCAGAAACCGATTTTAATTGGGTGTAATCCAGCACCGCCAGCACAGCCGATGCCTGCGCCAGTTGTTCCTGAAGCATTTTTTGCAAATGTGGCTGTCCAGCTTCATTTGGCCCAGGCGTATCTAATAGTGTCAGTTGGCCATGGGTTTCATCCATTCCGGCAAGATGGACAAATTCCACTTCAATAACCGGAACATGTTCAATCGCCGCGTACGCTTTAAAAGGAAAAGGCACATCCAGCGCTTTAGATAAACGCACCAGGTCATTCAAGCTTTTCAGGCAATGAAATATTGGCTGCGCACCAAGATAATGCTTAGCGAATGAATTTCCTTCGGCAATTCGGGTTAATAACCCCGCCATATCCTTGTCAATTTCCAGATGTTTTGTCAGCGTTTCGCTGTCCGCTTGTTGCAAACGGGTTTGCAATATCTCCATCAGCTTTTCAATGGGCTGAACATAGGGAAAATGCAGCACCGGTTCACGCTGGCCGGGCGTATGGCGAATAAGCGTCGGTAACGCCGTCATCGGACGGTTGCGATTAGGCAAAACTTCCGTCCCAATAATGGCATTAATGGTGGTGGATTTTCCCGCTTTTACCGTTCCGACTATCGCCAGCACCATTTCATGCTGGGTAATTTTCCGTAGCTCATTTTGCAGCAGCGCCTGTTGCGCCTGAATGCTGCGTGGGCAAAATTGCGAGGCTGCAACCTTGCCTGTTGACGGTTGAGCGAAATAATTATTGTTATGCTGTGTCGTAAAAGAGGTCGTTTTTAAAGTATTCAGGTTTTGCAGGGCGAGTTGCAATAACCGTTCGACTTCCTGACTTAACTCAAATATTGCTTGTGCGTGCATAAAAAATCCTTACTTAAATCAAATTACGCGGATTTTTAAAAGTCTTTATATTTTTGTGGAAATGCAGTACCGGTAATTATAATTACGTGCGGAAATCATTTATTCGTTAATATTATAATTAAGACTAATTTTTCATATAGAAAAGACCTGGACGAGTCGCCAGTTGAATAACTCGGAAAAGAATACAATAACGCATTTTGATAATCCAATTCTGTATTTTCGTCGCGAATTTGGAAATTAAATAACGTTTTAAAATAGCACTTTCTTATTGCTGCATGTCTGAAAGCACTCATCATTACAGCAGTAGTCCCGACAAAAGCAGGGTTTTAATGTATAATCGTGCCACTTTTGGCGGAACGCCGCTATTTTTGAGGATATTATTTATGACTCTCCCTCACTGCCCGAAATGCAATTCCGAGTACACCTACGAAGACAACGGCATGTTTATTTGTCCGGAATGTGCCCATGAATGGAATGATGCCGAACCTGCGCAAGACAGCGACCAACTGATTGTTAAAGATGCCAACGGTAATCTGCTGGCTGACGGCGATAACGTCACCGTAGTGAAAGATTTGAAGGTTAAAGGCAGCTCTTCAATGTTGAAGATTGGTACTAAAGTCAAAGGGATCCGTCTGGTTGAAGGCGACCATAACATTGATTGCAAGATTGATGGTTTTGGCCCGATGAAGCTGAAGTCTGAGTTCGTTAAAAAGAACTAACTTAGTGTCGGATGACGCTGCGCTTATCCGACCTACGAAGGGTCGTTGTAGGGTAGATAAGCGCAGCGTCATCCACCATTCCCCCTCCCCCCGCCTGGCTAGCCCCGCGCCCCGCATCTAAACTTGTTCTGTCCATAAAATAATCTCTCTCTATGAGGAATTAGACCATGTCTATTGGCCCCTACATCTTTTTTGACGGCACCTGCGAAGAAGCTATCGAGTTCTACAAGCAAGCCGTTGGTGCTGAGTTACTGTTTAAAATGACTTTTGGCGAAATGCCGAAGGATGAAGCAAGCGACACCGCCGAGGGTTGCGGCAGCGGATTTAACTGGCCTGACGATAAAATCATGCATGCCAATGTACGTATTAGCGGCGGCGAAGTGATGATGAGTGACGGCAATATGTGCGCCGATAAAGTGAAACACACGGGTTACGCGCTGAGTCTTACCAGCAAAGATGTCGACGAGGGCAAACGCTGGTTTGATAGCCTCTCTGCCGGAGGCGATATCACCATGCCGTACGGAGAAACCTTCTGGGCGAAAGGCTTTGGCATGTTGACCGATAAATACGGTATTCCGTGGATGGTGAATGTCGAAAAACCGATGTAACCGGTTCGACCTGATGCCAAACGTAGGTCGGATAAGCGCAGCGTCATCCGACAAATCTGGCGAAAATGGTGGATGACGCTAGCGGTACAAACCGGGCACATGGGTAACACTTTTTACCGCGCAATCGCCCAATTAATGGGGATCACGTTTGCCGCATGCTGGTAATCCAGCAATGGGTGCGGAACATAAGGCCCGGTCTGCCACTCCCCGCTTACCGCCGACTGTTGTAGCAACGATTTTCCCCCATTAAGCCGCTCGATAACCGACTGATGCACCATCATTGACGAGCTAACGGGGGCAGGAAGCTGGCGCGGCATAATGCGCAAATAGCGCGTTGGCGGATACCATTCGCAGTGCATCGGGCCAAGCGCATCAGACACCACTTCGCCCCGCGCCAAATGAATACCCAAATCATCGAGCGCATCGTGCATCCACAAATACGCGCCATTAGACAAACAGCGATCTTCATCAGTGCCGCTGTAATAACCGCCCACATCATGATGAATCCCCGGAAACATCACCTGCAAAATACGGTCGCGGTTATCCCACAGCACCGGGGTTAAATCGACGCGCTGTTCATCTATTGCAATCGCCTGTAGCCCGTATTTGACCCGCGAATGCAGCTCTGTACTGTGAAAGCGAAAAATATCGTAACGTTTGTCGTTGAAATATTTAGGAATGCCCATCTGCCCGACGGTTTCCCAGACCGCAACCGCTTCAATGGAAGCCGGGCGCGTAATACAAGTGGGATCAACGCTGTCGCAGAAAAACCCAGGAAGCTCACGCAATACGCTGCCCAAAATACTCGGGCTCATATCCGGCCCATGAGCCAGATATTGCGCCCAGATGGACGAACCAAAACGCCAGGCCTCTTCTTTATTGCGCACGTTTAAATGCAGCCTGTCGCGGTTGAGTAAGCCGCGATCGACGATCATTTCTGCCAGCATTCGCGCGGTATAAGCCCCGTGGCTAAATCCGACAATATAAATCCGGTCGCCAGGCTGCCAGTGGCGGCTAATAAACGTATAGCCGCGAATAATCGGGATGATCAGGCTCGCGCCAAATGCGCCGCCCAGGCTTTTTACCAGGCCGTTATGCGGATCGCCCATGCCATGAATATATTTGGCCACTTGCAGCACATTGCCGCTGTTATCGGTAAGCGTCTTTTCTTGTTCATTTGCCAGTAGCAAACTTTGCTGGTCTACAGCACCTTTTAAATCAACGAATAACTGATAAACATTACTTGCCGCGGCTTCGTCATCCGCTTGTTCTTCAACACCAGGAGCGCTCCATGTGCCATCGGCACAAAAAATAATATTTTTGCTCATTGCTGAATTCCCAAGGCCAGAGGGTATCTGTAAGCAAAGCCAAAAACGAGACGCTAAACAATACGACAAATAGTTGATTAGCCTGATGACTTCCAGGCTGAGACTCACTCTTCATCATATGTACACTTATCCTTAACAAAATCGTCACATTTCATCGGCACCATGAGGCAACTTTTTAAGGAGCCGTGTGATGCAAACTATTATTCGCGTCAACAAACTGAGCAAAACCTTCAACCAGCATCAGGCATTAAATGCTGTTGATTTGGAAGTTAATGAAGGTGAGATGGTCGCTTTGCTGGGACCGTCTGGTTCAGGCAAATCCACTCTCTTACGTCACCTAAGCGGCCTGATTACTTCTGATAAATCAGCCGATTGTCATGTTGAATTGCTTGGCCGCACCGTCCAAAAAGCAGGCCGCCTGGCAAGCGATATCCGCAAGAGTCGTGCTCACACCGGCTACATCTTCCAGCAGTTCAACCTGGTGAATCGCCTGACAGTACTCGAAAACGTGCTGATTGGCGCGCTCGGTGCCACGCCGTTCTGGCGCACCTGTTTTAACTGGTTTACCCGCGAACAAAAGCAACGTGCGTTGCAGGCGCTGACCCGCGTCGGCATGGCGCAATTTGCGTATCAACGCGTCTCCACCCTGTCCGGTGGGCAACAGCAGCGCGTGGCGATTGCCCGGGCGCTGATGCAGCAGGCGAAAGTGATTCTGGCCGATGAACCGATTGCCTCACTCGACCCGGAATCCGCACGCATCGTGATGGAAACGCTGCACGACATTAACCGTCTGGACGGCATCACCGTAGTCGTGACGCTGCATCAGGTGGATTACGCCCTGCGCTATTGCGAACGCATTGTCGCCCTGCGACAGGGTCATGTTTTTTACGACGGAAGCAGCTCGGCGTTCGACAACGAACGGCTGGGAAATCTTTACCGCAGCATAAATCGCGTTGATGCGGTTGCTGCTTAACCACTTTGCTATCTACTTCAAGGAATAGTCAGCCATGAGCTACAAAGCCGTAAAAGCACTCGCCTTTACCAGCCTCCTGAGCGTTAGCGCCCTGTTCAACGCAGCCCATGCGGATGAGCAAGAAAAGTCCCTGAACTTCGGCATTATCTCCACCGAATCCCAGCAAAACCTGAAACCGCAGTGGGAACCGTTCCTGAAGGATATGGAGAAGAAACTGGGCGTGAAAGTGAATGCTTTCTTCGCGCCGGACTACGCCGGGATCATTCAGGGGATGCGTTTTAACAAAGTGGATATCGCCTGGTACGGCAACCTTTCGGCCATGGAAGCGGTGGATCGCGCCAACGGCCAGGTGTTTGCTCAGACGGTCGCGGCAGATGGATCGCCGGGTTACTGGAGCGTGTTGATCGTTAACAAAGACAGCCCAATCAATAATCTGCAGGACATGTTAGCGAAACGTAAAGAGCTGACTTTTGGCAACGGCGACCCTAACTCTACGTCGGGTTATCTGGTCCCTGGATACTACGTTTTCGCCAAAAACAACGCGGCACCGAACGAATTCAAACGCTCAGTGAATGCCAACCACGAAACCAACGCGCTGGCGGTGGCAAATAAACAAGTGGATGTGGCGACCAACAACACTGAAAACCTCGATCGTTTGAAGCAAACCGCCCCTGAGAAATTCAAAGATCTGAAAGTCATCTGGAAATCTCCGTTGATCCCAGGCGATCCGATCGTGTGGCGTAAAAACCTCTCCGAAGCCACCAAAGACAAAATCTATGACTTCTTCATGACTTACGGCAAAACGCCGGAAGAAGCTGCGGTGCTCAAAGGCCTGACCTGGGCGCCGTTCCGCCCATCCAGCGACCTGCAACTGGTGCCAATTCGCCAACTCGCCCTGTTTAAACAGATGCAAGGTGTGAAGGACAACAAAGGGTTAGCCGAGCCGGAAAAAACCACCAAAGTCACTGCCCTGCAAAACCAGCTTAGTGACCTGGATCGTTTGACCGCCGCGCTGTCTGCGATGAGCAACGTGAATAAAGCGGTTCAGTAAATTGTTGGTGGATGACGCTTCGCTTATCCCCCCTACGGCCCAGAGCTTGTAGGTCGGGTAAGCGCAGCGTCACCCGACAGTGTTAAGCAAAACCCAAACACGGAGCACCCCATGCAACAAACCATTCAGGTCGCCGCACCAAAACGTAGCTGGTTCTCGCTACTGAGCTGGGCGATTTTGTTAGCGGTACTCGTTGCCTCCTGGCAAGGCGCGGAAATGGCTCCGCTGACTCTGTTCCGCGATGCGGGCAACATGGCGACCTTCGCCGCCGACTTCTTCCCGCCTGATTTCAGCCAGTGGCAACAATACCTCGGTGAAATGGGCGTCACGCTACAAATCGCCGTCTGGGGCACCGCGCTGTCCATCGTGCTTTCCATTCCCTGCGGCCTGATGTGCGCCGACAATTTAGTGCCATGGTGGATTTACCAGCCGATGCGCCGCCTGATGGACGCCTGCCGCGCCATCAACGAAATGGTGTTCGCCATGCTGTTCGTGGTCGCCGTTGGCCTCGGCCCTTTCGCTGGCGTTTTAGCGCTGTTTATTCACACCACCGGCGTGCTGTCCAAACTGCTTTCTGAAGCGGTGGAAGCTATCGAACCCGGCCCGGTAGAAGGCATTCGCGCCACCGGTGCCAACAAACTTGAAGAAATTATCTACGGCGTGCTGCCGCAGGTGATGCCCCTGCTGATTTCCTACTCGCTGTATCGCTTTGAGTCGAACGTCCGTTCGGCAACGGTGGTTGGCATGGTGGGCGCAGGCGGGATTGGCGTCACACTTTGGGAAGCGATTCGTGGATTCCAGTTCCAGCAAACCTGCGCGCTGATGATTGTCATCATCATCACCGTCAGCCTGTTGGATTTCATGTCGCAACGGTTACGTAAGCATTTCATTTAACGAGGCTTTGTTGAAAATGCACTTATCCAGACATCCGACCAGTTACCCGACGCGTTACCAGGAAATCGCCGCCCTGCTCGAAGTGGAGCTGCGTAAAAACTACCGCTGCGGCGACTACCTGCCCGCCGAAAGCCAACTGGCAGCGCGTTATGAAGTGAATCGCCACACTCTGCGCCGCGCCATCGACCAGTTAGTTGAGAAAGGCTGGGTGCAGCGCCGCCAGGGAATTGGTGTGTTAGTGCTGATGCGCCCGTTCGACTACCCGTTAAATTCGCAAGCCCGCTTTAGCCAGAACCTGCTCGACCAGGGAAGCCACCCCACCAGCGAGCGCTTACTCGCGGTGCTGCGCCCGGCCTCCAATAGTGTGGCAGACGCGCTCGGCGTCACCGAAGGCGAAAACATTATTCACCTGCGCACACTGCGCCGCGTTAACGGTATCGCGGTGTGCCTGATAGACCATTACTTTGCGGAACTCGCCTGGTGGCCCACGCTGCAACAGTTCACCAGCGGTTCGCTGCACGACGTGATTCAGACCCAACTCGGTATCAACCTCACACGCACCCAAACACGCATCAGCGCACGCCGCGCTCAGGCCAAAGAAAGTCGCCTGCTGGAGATCCCGAATATGTCTCCGCTGCTGTGCGTGCGCACTCTCAACCACCATGAAGGTGACGCCTCGCCTGCGGAATACTCCGTCAGCCTGACGCGCGCCGACATGATTGAATTCACCATGGAGCACTAAATGGACGCACCGCATTTTGACACCGCACAGCGCCAGCAGTGGATGGCCGTGCTCGCCCACAGCCTGCCGCAAGAGTTGGCAGCCATTTGGGCAGAACAAAATCTCAACCCTGAATATCAAGTTATCCGCAAGGCCGAAACCGGACTTGCACAAATTCAGGCGCGAATGGGCGCAACCGGGCAACGCTTTTTTGCCGGTGACGCCACGCTCACCCGCGCCGTGGTGCAGCTCGCCAACGGGACTTACGGCTACAGCTACCTATTAGGGCGCGACAAAGCCCACGCCGAACGCTGTGCCGTGATCGACGCGCTAATGCAGGAAAAAGTTCGATTCCAGACTTTACAAGAAACTGTTATTGCGCCTCTGGCCGCCAATCGCGAACAGCGTTTAGCTGCTCGCCGCACCCAAATTAACAGCAGCCGAGTCGACTTCTTCACTCTGGTTCGCGGAGATAACGCATGACCCTGATGACCGCTTTCAACCTGCCCGTGCAGGACGCCCAACAGAGCTTCCGTCGCCTGCTAAAAGCGATGAGCGAGCCGGGCGTAATCGTCGCGCTGCATTCCCTGCAACATGGCTGGAAACCGCTGAATGTCGCCTCCACCAGCGTGCTGCTGACGCTTGCCGATAACGACACTCCGGTGTGGATTAGCGACGCTCTGAGCAATGACGTCACGCTGCAAAATGTCCGATTCCATACAAATGCCCCCATTTCCCTGACGCCTGAGCACGCGCAGTTTGCCGTCGCCGACGCAGAAATCACCGCCGGGCAGTTGAACGCGCTGGCGCAAGGCACCGACGTCGCCCCCGACACCAGCGCGACTTTGATTTTGCAGGTGCCGAGCCTGAGCGGTGGCCGCATGTTGCGCTTAACCGGCGCGGGTATTCGCGAAGAACGCATGATTGCCCCACAACTGCCGGACTGCGTGATCCACGAACTCACCGAACGCCCGCACCCGTTCCCGCTGGGCATCGACCTGATTCTCACCTGCGGCGACCGCCTGCTGGCGATCCCTCGCACCACTCATGTGGAGGTGTGCTGATGTACGTCGCCGTCAAAGGGGGCGAGAAGGCGATTGCCGCCGCCCACCAACTCCAGGAACACAATCGTCGTGGCAACCAAAACCTGGCCGAACTGAGCGTCGCGCAAATCGAGCAACAGCTTGGCCTGGCGGTGGATCGCGTGATGACCGAAGGCGGTATTGCCGACCGGGAACTCGCCGCTCTCGCCATCAAACAGGCCAGCGGCGACATGGTCGAAGCCATCTTTCTGCTGCGCGCTTATCGCACCACGCTGCCGCGCCTGGCGGTGAGCGAGCCGCTGAACACTGCCGAGATGCGCATCGAGCGCCGAATTTCTGCGGTCTACAAAGACGTGCCGGGCGGGCAATTACTCGGCCCAACTTACGATTACACCCACCGTCTGCTGGATTTCACCTTGTTGGCAAACGGCGAAGCGCCACAGCTTAAAACCACGGATGACCACGCCGAACCCGCGCCGCACGTATTCAGCCTGCTGGCAAAACAGGGGCTGGCGAAAGCCGAAGAAGATAACGGCGAAAAACCTGACGATATCACCCGCCAGCCGCCGGTTTACCCGTGTTCACGTTCCTCGCGCCTGCAACAACTGGTGCGCGGCGACGAAGGCTATTTGCTGGCCCTCGCCTATTCCACGCAGCGCGGCTACGGACGCAATCACCCGTTTGCGGCAGAGATTCGCAGTGGCTATGTCGATATGGAAATTGTGCCGGAAGAGCTGGGTTTTGCACTTAACGTCGGCGAACTGCTGATTACCGAGTGCGAAATGGTCAATGGTTTTGTCGCCCCCGAAAATGAAGACCCGCACTTCACGCGCGGCTACGGGCTGGTGTTCGGCATGAGCGAACGCAAAGCGATGGCGATGGCGCTGGTTGACCGCGCGCTGCAAGCGCCGGACTACGATGAAACGGTAGCAGGCCCGGCGCAGGACGAAGAGTTCGTGCTGGCCCACGCTGATAACGTCGAAGCCGCCGGGTTTGTCTCGCACCTGAAACTGCCGCACTACGTCGATTTCCAGGCCGAACTGGAACTGCTCAAACGTCTGCAAAAGGAACGTCATCGTGACTAAGGCACTCTCCGGCTACAACTTTGCTTATCTGGATGAGCAAACCAAACGCACCCTGCGCCGCGCCATTCTCAAAGCGGTCGCCATTCCGGGTTATCAGGTGCCGTTTGGCGGGCGAGAAATGCCGATGCCCTATGGCTGGGGAACCGGCGGCATCCAGATCACTGCCAGCGTGATCGGCGAAAACGACGTGCTGAAGGTGATTGACCAGGGCGCAGACGACACCACCAACGCCGTGTCGATTCGCAACTTCTTCAAGCGCGTCACCAACGTGGCGACTACCGAATCCACCGCCGACGCCACGCTGATTCAGACGCGCCACCGCATCCCGGAAACGCCACTTCGTGAGGACCAGATCCTGATTTACCAGGTGCCAATCCCTGAGCCGCTGCGCTTTATCGAGCCGCGCGAAACCGAAACCCGCACCATGCACGCGCTGGAAGAATACGGCGTGATGCAGGTGAAACTGTACGAAGACATCGCCCGTTTCGGCCATATCGCCACTACTTACGCCTACCCGGTGAAAGTGAACGAACGCTACGTGATGGACCCGTCGCCAATCCCGAAATTCGACAACCCGAAAATGGACATGATGCCCGCGCTACAACTGTTCGGTGCCGGGCGTGAAAAACGCATCTACGCGGTGCCGCCGTTCACCCGCGTCGAAAGCCTCGATTTTGACGACCATCCGTTTACCGTCCAGGCGTGGGAAGAGCCTTGCGCGATTTGCGGCTCGCACCACAGCTACCTTGACGAAGTGGTGCTCGACGATGCGGGCAACCGCATGTTCGTCTGCTCCGATACCGATTTCTGCCGCCAGAACAGCGAGGCCGCAAGCAAATGACTCAACCCTTACTTTCGGTCAATAACCTGACCCACCTGTACGCGCCGGGCAAAGGCTTCAGCGATGTGTCATTCGAGCTTTATCCTGGCGAAGTGCTGGGGATAGTCGGCGAATCTGGTTCCGGTAAAACCACGCTGCTGAAATCCATTTCCGCACGCCTCGCCCCACAGAATGGTGAAGTGGTGTACCTCGACTCTTCTTTATATGACATGAGCGAAGGCGAGCGCCGCCGCCTGCTGCGCACCGAATGGGGCGTGGTGCACCAACACGCGATGGACGGCCTGCGCCGCCATGTTTCCGCGGGCGGCAACATCGGCGAGCGTTTAATGGCAACCGGTGCGCGTCACTACGGTGACATTCGTGCCACCGCCGAGCGCTGGTTAGAAGAGGTGGAAATCCCGGCTTCGCGCATCGACGACCTGCCAACCACCTTTTCCGGCGGGATGCAGCAACGTCTGCAAATTGCCCGCAATCTGGTGACGCACCCGAAACTGGTGTTTATGGACGAGCCAACCGGCGGGCTGGATGTTTCGGTGCAGGCGCGTTTGCTCGACCTGCTGCGCGGCCTGGTGCGTGAACTCAACCTGGCGGTAGTGATTGTCACCCACGATTTGGGCGTGGCGCGTTTGCTGGCCGACCGCCTGCTGGTGATGAAACAGGGGCAAGTGGTGGAAAGCGGCCTGACCGACCGTGTGCTGGACGACCCGCACCATCCGTATACCCAGTTGTTGGTGTCATCGGTGTTGCAGAACTGACATTTGTCGGATGACGACGCTGACGCGTCTTATCCGACCTACGAACAACGAACCTGTAGGTCGGATAAGGCGAAGCCGTCATCCGACGTCATGGCATACGTTTTAAGGAACCAACATGTACAGATTACGGGTTGAAAACCTCAGCAAAACCTTTGTGTTACACCATCAACACGGCATCCGTTTGCCGGTGCTGGCGAATGCCTCTCTGGAAGTGGAATCGGGCGAATGTGTGGTGCTGCACGGCCATTCCGGCAGCGGAAAATCCACTTTGTTGCGCTCGCTGTACGCCAACTATTTGCCTGACCAGGGCCATATCTGGGTCAAACATAACGACGAGTGGCTCGATATTGTGCAGGCTCCGGCGCGTGACGTGCTGGCGGTGCGCCGCCAGACCATCGGCTGGGTGAGCCAGTTTTTGCGTGTCATCCCGCGAATTTCAGCGCTTGAAGTCGTGATGCAGCCGCTGCTGGATTTGGGCGTCTCGCGTGACGTCTGTGAAGACAAAGCGTCCATGCTGCTGACGCGCCTGAATGTGCCGGAGCGCCTGTGGAACCTGGCTCCATCAACGTTTTCCGGCGGCGAACAGCAACGCGTAAACATCGCCCGTGGCTTTATCGTCGACTACCCGATTTTGCTGCTTGATGAACCGACGGCCTCGCTGGATGCGAAAAACAGCGCCGCCGTGGTGGATTTGATACTGGAAGCCAAAGCGCGCGGCGCGGCAGTGGTCGGGATTTTCCACGATGAAAGCGTGCGCAACCAGGTCGCAGATCGTTTACACAATATGGCAACCGTTGAGGCCAAAAATGATCATTAATAACGTCAAGCTGGTGCTGGAAAATGAAGTGGTTAACGGCTCGCTGGAAGTGGCCGACGGTGTGATTCGTAATTTTGCCGACAGCCCAAGCCAGTTGCCGCAGGCGCAAGATGGCGAAGGTGGCTGGCTGCTGCCGGGGCTTATCGAGCTGCATACTGATAACCTCGACAAATTCTTTACCCCACGCCCAAAAGTCGACTGGCCCGCGCATTCGGCGATGAGCAGCCACGATGCTTTAATGGTGGCGAGCGGGATCACGACCGTGCTGGATGCCGTCGCCCTTGGCGATGTGCGCGACGGCGGCGACCGCCTGGAAAACTTAGAGAAAATGATCAACGCGGTGATGGACAGCCAGGCGCGTGGCGTGAACCGCGCCGAGCACCGCCTGCATCTGCGCTGCGAACTACCGCACCACACCACGCTGCCGCTGTTCCAGCAGTTGATCGACCGTGGCGGCGTGTCGCTGGTGTCGTTGATGGACCATTCACCAGGCCAGCGTCAGTTCTCTAATCTGGTGAAGTATCGCGAATATTATCAGGGAAAATATCAGCTTAACGACGCCGACATGGACCACTATGAAGCGGAACAGCTGGCGCTGGCTGATCGCTGGTCGCAACCCAACCGCCTGGCGATTGCCACTGAATGCCGCGCACGCAATATTGCGCTCGCCAGTCACGACGACGCCACCCGTGCGCACGTCGCAGAATCTCATGAACTGGGCAGCGTCATCGCCGAGTTCCCGACCACGCTGGAAGCCGCACAGGCGTCGCGCCAGCATGGTTTGAGCGTATTAATGGGCGCACCGAATATCGTGCGCGGCGGGTCGCATTCCGGCAACGTGGCGGCACATGAACTCGCACAAGTTGGCCTGCTGGATATTCTCTCCTCCGACTATTATCCGGCGAGTTTGCTGGATGCCGCGTTCCGGGTCGCTTTTGAAGAAACCAACCCTTTCACCCTGCCACAAGCCGTAGCACTGGTGACACGCAACCCGGCCAAAGCGCTGAACCTGGACGATCGCGGAGTGCTCGCAGAAGGCAAACGTGCCGATATGGTACTGGCACATCAACATGGCGATCACATTCACGTCGGCCACGTCTGGCGTCAGGGAGTACGGGTGTTCTGATGAACAAAATAGTCTGGTTGATGGGGCCGTCAGGCTCCGGGAAAGACAGCCTGCTCGGCGCGCTGCGCCAGCAGGAGAATAATCAACTGCTGGTGGCGCACCGATATATCACCCGCGCCGCCGACGCTGGCTGTGAAAATCATATCGCCTTGAGTGAAAAGGAGTTTACTCAGCGCCAGCGCCAGGGCTTGTTTGCCCTGTGCTGGCAGGCGCATCACCAACGTTACGGCGTGGGCATCGAGCTGGATATCTGGCTCGATTCCGGGTTCGACGTGGTGGTGAACGGTTCGCGCCAGCATCTGTCCCAGGCGCGGGCGCGTTACGGCAAAGCGTTAGTGCCCATTTGCCTGCATGTTTCGACGGACGTGTTGCGCCAGCGCCTTGAAGCTCGCGGGCGCGAAACCGCGCTGCAAATCGAGCAGCGCCTGCAACGTGCGGCACTTTACGCCCCGAATTTGGACGAGTGCTTGATACTGAATAACGACGATAGTCTTGATGAATCTGTCTCGTCGTTTATACATTTGATCTATTGAGCTGCTTTAATGTCGGATGACGCTACGCTTATCCGACCTACAAGTGCATGATTTTGTAGGGTGGATAAGCGTAGCGTCATCCACCAAATTCACAAGGAAACGCGCCATGCTTGAATTACGCCGCGCCACACTCGCCGATAGCGATGCCGTTTACGCTTTGATTTGTGAGCTAAAACAGGCGGAGTTTAACCGCCAGGCATTTAACGTGGGTTTCGCAGCCAACCTCGACGATCGCAACTTATGCTACCAACTTGCGTTACTTAACGGTGCTGTTGTCGGCATGATCAGTTTGCATATGCAATTTCACCTGCATCATGTGAACTGGGTGGGTGAAATCCAGGAGCTGGTGGTGATGCCCGCCGCACGCGGCCACGGCGTGGGCAGCAAACTGTTAGCCTGGGCAGAAGAACAGGCGCGGATTGCAGGCGCGGAACTCACCGAGCTTTCCACCAGCGCCAAACGCCTCGACGCGCACCGTTTCTACCAGCGCGAAGGCTATCAAAATACCCATTTCCGCTTTACTAAACCGGTGGAGAGTTTGAGTGAGCCTGACGTTAACCCTTAGCGGAACCGGCGGTGCGCAACTGGTGCCCGCTTTCGGCTGTTCTTGCGCGGCCTGCGAGCGCGCGCGCAATCATCCACACTATCGCCGCAAGCCTTGTAGCGCAGTCGTGAAGTTTAACGACGCGGTCACGCTGCTGGATGCGGGCATTCCCGATTTAATGGACCACTGGCTGCCTGGAGAATTTCAGCAGTTTTTGCTCACCCATTACCATATGGACCACGTTCAGGGCTTGTTCCCGCTACGTTGGGGCGTGGGCGATAAAATCCCGGTTTACGGCCCACCGGATGAGCAAGGCTGCGACGATCTGTTTAAACATCCTGGAATTCTCGATTTCAGCCACACGCTGGAACCGTTTGTCGGGTTTACGCTGCAGGCGCTGCGCATAACCCCTCTGCCGCTCAACCATTCAAAACTCACTTTTGGTTATCTGTTTGAAACTCCGCACAGCCGTGTGGCGTGGCTATGCGACACCGCTGGCCTGCCGGAAAAAACGCTGAAGTTTCTGGCGAACAATAAACCGCAGGTGATTGTGATTGATTGCAGCCACGAACCGCGTGCCGAAACACCGAAAAACCATTGCGATTTCAATACGGTTATCGAGTTGAATAAACACATGGGTTGCCCGCGCGTGATCCTCACACACATCAGCCATCAATTTGATTGCTGGCTGATGGACAATGCGTTGCCGCAAGGGTTTGAAGCCGGGTTTGACGGGATGGTTATTCGGGTGGATTAGTGTTTTTGTCGGATGACGCCTGCGGCTTATCCGACCTACGATTTGCGATTTGCGATTTGCGATTTTGTAGGGTGGATAAGCCGTAGGCGTCATCCACCGGCTTTTCGTTCTCCGGCTTGAAAATCTTCGACTTTCCCCGCCCAATCCGCTGGATAAAGCCCATTTCTGACATCACGGTGAAAAGACGAATACGGCCACTCAATGGCTGATTTCACTAATCCATGCTTAACCGGGTTGATATACACGTAATCGACATGCGCCTGATAATCCCGCTCATCCCGAATGCTGTGCTCCCAAAAACGTTTTTGCCTTTCGAATGGATTGCCTTAACTCAACAATCTTTCTGGTGAGCAAATCGGATTGACGGTCATGCAGGTTTACAGTGAAGAACCATGTTCCACCCGCAACACGCATACGGCGGTAATTCGACATTGAAGCATCCTTGTTTGTTGTCGTATGACGCTTCGCTTATCCGACCTACGAAGCTACCAGAAGAACATATCACCAGGGTATCCGGTTTTTTATTCCCTTACCAAAAACCGGAAACCCCCTCGCAAACTTAGCGGAAATTAATATCTCTGTCGCTCGTCATGCCATACAGCTCAAACTTGCGTCCCAGCATCTGCCCACCGTCGCGAGTTAAAGGCGTCCAGCTTACCTGCGCGCGGCTGCGGGTTGGCGATGAAGAGAAGATATCCAGCGGCACATTGACGTAGAAACCTTTGGTGAAATCCCCTTCCCCGTACTCTTCTTTCGAGACGTTAGTGATCGTCGCGTAGGTGCCGACCACCACGCCGCTGTCGAAGCGTTTCGAGATTTCCAGCGTGCCGCCTTTATCTTTCGCCAGATACTGGCCGATGCTGAGTTTAACCAGCACATCGTCCGCAAACGGTGGCGTCCAGTAACCGGTGATATGCCCGGTTGGTGCGCTGTAATCGGTGAACTTCATCATGTCCAGCGAGCTGGTCCAGTCACGCTGTTTGACGTAGTTGGCGTTGGCACCAATCGCCCAGTTGCTATCGACCGGGCGGTACAACACTTCCGCGCCCACGCCGCCGTACATGGTTTCGAGATAGCCGCCGTAAACCTGCCCGTACCAACTGTTGCCCAGGTACTGGAAGTAGTTGGCTTGCAGGTTATTGACGTAAACATCATTTTCAACGTAGTCGCGAACGTGGGTACGCACACGCGGCAGCGTCGAGTCGTTCGGCGGATTGGTGTAATTAAATTTGTCGTAGTTATTGGCGATGTTAGCAAACAGGCTGCCGGTGGTGAGCAAGTGGTCCGTGACCCACCAGTCGGCGGTTCCCATCACGCCAACCTGATACATATAGAAGCTTTCCGGCCCGCCAACCGACTGGTTGAGCACCGGGTTTATCGCGAAATTCACCTTTGATTTGTCGATGAAATACCCTTGCTCGGTTTTCTCAGGGATCACCGGCTCGACGCGTTTTTGCACCAGTTGTGTTTCATGCCCCAGCGGCTCGCCTTGCAGATGGTTTTGCAGGCTGGCGACATCCGTTTCCGTCGTCACCTGCGGCATATTCAGGCGCGTTTCGGTGATGCGGAGGGTGCGAATATTTTCCGGCAGGTCGTTCATGATAATGCGGTTGGCGCGTTCAATACCTTCGCGGGAATCACGGTATTTCACCTGCTCGCCGGTTACATACAGCGTATCGCCTTTGACCTGGATATTCGGGTTGGCCAGCCCCGCGTTGTATTTAAGCTGTGTGAGCTGATTGGCGACCACCGTCGGCTGGAGAATTTCATCTTGCGGTTGCGGCTGGTATTGCGGGCGACGATTGTCGTTATAGCCCGGTCGCAAATCGTTGAAGTTGGTCCGCAACGTCACGCCAAACATGAAGGTGTTGCCGCGTTCGTAGCTGACGTTAACGTCGGCCCAATCGGCGACACGGTAGATAGCGCCGACGTTAACGTTGCTACGCTGCTCGAGTTTCCCGGCAAAATCCTGGGTGTAATTATTGCCTTCATATTCCACTTTCAGGCGCAGCGGTTGCCACGGCGTCTGGTATTCAATGCCGCCAAACAGAGACGCCGGGCCGTGGAACATGCCGCTAAAGTTGAACGAACCCGCCTGATTGTAGCTGTTATCACGATAGCAATAACCGTCGCTGACTTCGCAGAATGGGTTTTTCACGTTACCACTGGTGCCCATGTAGCCCCAGCCCATTCCGAGTGTGAAATCGAACGGCCCCCAGGCTTTGCTCGCCACAATATATTCACTGTCGAACAACCCGGTACCGCCTAAATCGCGCACGCCGACCGCCACTTGCGGCAGGTAATATCCCTCTTCCCAGAGGCGTACTTTCATGTCGAACGCTTTGTCTTTGTAGGTTTGATTACCCGAGAAAGCCTCGACGCTGCTGTATTGTTTGGTACGCACGTCGGTGTAGCGCAGCGTGGTTTCAAGCCACGGGAAAAGCTGCACCGAAGCCGAGTAAAAGCGGTATTGGTCGTTATCGCGGTAGTTAAGGCTGAATTCGCCCTCACGCGCCATGCGTGCCGTTGGGGTTTGTAGCAAACCGACGCCGCCGAAATCCGATTGTGACGGGCCAACAGGTGCCGGAAAAGTTTCGGCATGGCAGGCCGCGGAGACCGCCAGCGCCAGCAAGCTGTAGAGCGTTTTATTCTTCATCAATCCGGTCTCCGATGGGTCAGAGAGTTGAGGATTTGCTGATTCAGGCTGTTGAAATCAGAGTTAAAAAGTCGGTCGCTGAAACCGACAAACAGGATGCTGCCGGGAGTGAGTTCCACATGGCGTTTATTCCAGTACGCGACCGGCGCTTTTTGCGTTTTGCCGTCCGGGTAAATCACCCACGCATAGCTGCGGTCAGCCCCGCTGAGTTTGTCGATGCCATCCAGATATTCATCGGCACTGCGCCCGGCTACAAACGGCTTCTCGCCCGGCGAGCTGACCAAACCCATCAGCGTGATGGTGGTCGGCTGTGCGCCGGTCCACAGGCTGTATTCGCCCTGAAGTGGGACGTTGGCACGCGGGCGAACGCGCACCCAGTCAGGATCGAGGTCAACAAACTGCCGTCCGGTGACGTGTATGGCCTGCATCTGCTGGCGCATGCCGTTGATAGCTGCGGCGTCGTCGCCGTCTTCCTGCGCGGCAAATTCGCTTAGTTGAGCGAGTAATTTCTGGTGATTTTGTTCAGCCACCGCCGTTGCCTGGCGTTCGCTGATGACGGCACCCGGCCACCAGGCGTTTGCCAGCGCAGGTTGTGTAACTAAATCAGCCAGTCTTTCTACGTTTTTAATGGTTTGATTTTGTGGGTAAATCGTCACATTTCCGGCAGCGTAAGCATTGAATACCAGGGTGGATAAGCAAAGCGCCATCCACCCTTTCGCGCAAACCCGTCGGATGACGCTGCGCTTATCCGACCTACGTTTTATTTTCATTCTTTCGCCGCCTTCAACAGGATCGTGTTAACAGGCCAATAATCGGGGCCAAGATATTGTTTTGACTGGCGGATATGACCTTCGCTGTCTACCCAGAAGCGGTTATGCCAGGTTTTGCCGTCGGCAGTAATTTCTTCGTCGAGCACGCGAACCGGCGTGGTACTCATCGCCACTTTTAGCGTGTCGGTACCGTCCCAGGTGAAGGTCGAACGCGCCGTCGCCATGCGCACCTGTTGGCGTTCAGTCCAGGCCATTTGCCGCGTCCAGCTTGCGCCATCAATAATCTGATTCGGGTTGGTTAGCGGGTCGTTTGCCAGGTTAGTGACCTGCTGGAGGTTGTCGCCAAGCCCGGTGGTTTTCACGATGCGGCTATGTTCGGTGACGATCATCGAGCGGTCTTGCGTCACCCATTTTTGTTGGCCGTTTTCGTCAAAGGCCAGCACCACAAAAATTTGCGGGCCGTTATTGATGCGCATGTACTGGCTGGCGTAGCGCATATTTTGAATTTCATCATGAGTTAGCTGTATGCCGTCATCCCCCACCATGCTGTGCCAGAGCGAGGAGCCAAGGCCTTTGGTGGTGTCGGAACATGCCTGAAGTAACAGGCAAGAAAGAAGAATTACGAGTCGCTGCACGAGGTTTCCCCGGAGTCGAAATAACCACACCGAAGTGTGGTTAGAGTTAAATCACCCGCGAAATTAACGGGTGCTGGTCGTGGTGGTGGTGGTGGTCCCGGTATTGGAACCATCACCGCCACCGGTTGCAGCAAGTGCTACACCCACTGCCGACCCGACAGTGCTGGCGCTGGTCGCAGTAGAACTCCCTGCGGACACATTCGTTGCTTGTGCGCCAGCTGCTTCACCCACAGAAACAGGGTCAGCATTTGCCGCGCCAGCCGCTGCCAGCGTGAATATGGCGAAAGCGCCATAAAGAACTTTTTTCATAACAATTTCCCTTCATTGAATGAATGGAGGTTGCCCAAAAGAATTTCAGGCGCTTTCGAGTATACACAACAAGTAATAGCGACAGACCGCAGCGGGGAATAAGGAACGAGCTTTAAGATAAATGGAAATATAACAATATTGGCAATATCGTCATTTAATTTAGATGATAAAAAACAGACAGTTAAAATACAATCAAGAGGAAATACAATCTACTTAATCCGAAAGTAAACCCGTAAAACTATCAGGTTATAGGTGTTTTTAGGATTAACCTCACGCCGGGGAATTAAGCTATTTACGGGGCAAGGGGAATTATCTTATTTAAATAAATAAGCCGACCATAAGGCCGGCTTATATTTAATTCCAGACGCTAATTATGCACGCCAGGATTTATAACGGTTGATTAAACCATTTGTAGAACTGTCGTGGCTGTTGATTTCAGCCGCATCGCCCAGCTCAGGCAGAATACGGTTAGCCAGTTGCTTACCTAATTCCACGCCCCACTGGTCGAAAGTGAAGATGTTCAAAATCGCGCCCTGGGTGAAGATCTTGTGCTCATACAGCGCAATCAGTGCGCCGAGGCTGAACGGAGTGATTTCACGCAGCAGGATGGAGTTAGTTGGGCGGTTGCCTTCGAATACTTTGAACGGCACAACGTGTTCCAGAGTTTTTGGATCTTTACCCTGGTCAGCATATTCCTGCTCAACTACATCGCGTGCTTTACCAAATGCCAGCGCTTCTGTCTGAGCAAAGAAGTTAGACAGCAGTTTAGGATGGTGGTCAGAAAGCGGGTTGTGGCTGGTCGCAGGCGCGATGAAGTCACAAGGAACCATTTTGGTACCCTGGTGAATCAGCTGGTAGAACGCATGCTGACCGTTAGTGCCAGGCTCGCCCCAGATGATTGGGCCAGTCTGGTAATCCACCGCGTTGCCGTTACGGTCAACGTATTTGCCGTTGGATTCCATGTTGCCCTGCTGGAAGTAAGCAGCAAAACGGTGCATGTACTGGTCGTATGGCAGAATCGCTTCGGTTTCTGCGCCGAAGAAGTTGTTGTACCAGATACCAATCAGCGCCAGCAGCACAGGCAGGTTCTGTTCTGCCGGAGTGTTAGCAAAATGCTTATCCATAGCGTGTGCGCCGGACAGCAATTCAACAAAGTTTTCGTAGCCGACTGACAGGATGATAGACAGACCAATCGCGGACCACAGGGAGTAACGGCCACCGACCCAATCCCAGAATTCAAACATGTTGGCGGTGTCGATACCGAACTCGCCAACCGCTTTCGCGTTGGTAGACAGCGCCGCAAAGTGTTTCGCAACGTGTTTGTTATCGCCAGCGGTTGCAAGGAACCAGTCGCGCGCGCTGTGGGCGTTGGTCATGGTTTCTTGCGTGGTGAAGGTTTTAGAGGCAACCAGGAACAGCGTGGTTTCCGGGTCAACATTCTTCAGCACTTCGGCAATGTGGGTGCCGTCAACGTTAGACACGAAATGCATATTGAGGTGGTTTTTGTATGGACGCAGCGCTTCGGTCACCATGAATGGGCCGAGGTCTGAACCGCCGATACCGATGTTCACCACGTCAGTAATCGCTTTGCCGGTGTAGCCTTTCCAGTTGCCGCTGATAATGCTTTCAGAGAAGGTTTTCATCTTCTCAAGCACCGCGTTCACTTCTGGCATGACGTCTTTGCCATCAACGATGATTGGCGTGTTGCTGCGGTTACGCAGTGCAACGTGCAGCACAGCACGGTCTTCAGTGCGGTTAATTTTCTCGCCAGAGAACATGGACTTGATTGCGCCCTGCAAATCCGTCTCTTTTGCCAACGCTTGCAGCTTGGTCAGGGTTTCTTCAGTGATGCGGTTTTTGGAGTAATCCACCAGCATTAAATCGTCGAAAGTAGCGGAGAACTTGCCAAAACGATCAGCATCCTGCGCGAACAGCTCAGCGATTGTGACGTCTTTCATTTCGTCAAAATGCGCCTGCAAGGCCTGCCATGCAGCGGTCTGCGTTGGGTTGATATTTTTCATAGCGTTACCCTTTTGATTTGAGAACTGTGACTGCGGTCAATTGTATATCCACAAAACGGGATTTGTGATGATTTTTCTGCCATTGCACAGGGAATACCGTTTCAGGTTATGTGCCAGCGAAAAAGTTATCGAAGCGGACTCAGCCCATCTGGACCCCGTCTACACTGAGAAAAACAGTATGGCGCTGTAAACCAGGTAAGGTAAAAATTT
Organism: Buttiauxella agrestis ATCC 33320; assembly: GCF_000735355.1. Classification (GTDB taxonomy): domain Bacteria; phylum Pseudomonadota; class Gammaproteobacteria; order Enterobacterales; family Enterobacteriaceae; genus Buttiauxella; species Buttiauxella agrestis. Next base: position 95,436 of record NZ_JMPI01000006.1, on the reverse strand, counting down.
TATGGAACTGTCCGTACCCCTTTTATTGGTGATTATCACCATTAGCTCGCTGGCGGCGCAGTGGCTGGCGTGGGCGATTAAGCTTCCGGCTATCCTCCCTTTACTGTTATTCGGGCTGATTCTCGGCCCGTTTACGCATGTGCTTAGCCCCGACCAACTTTTTGGCGAACTGCTGTTTCCTGTGGTTTCCCTCGCCGTGGCCATTATTTTGTTTGAAGGTGCGCTCACGCTGCGTTTTGATGAGATTCGCGGTTTAGGCGGCGTGGTGCGCAACCTGGTCAGCGTTGGGATGCTGGCGACTTTTGCCGTGATTAGCCTCGCCTGTTGGTGGCTGTTGGCCTTAGAACCGGCGCTGGCAGCACTGGTGGGTGCCGTGACGGTCGTGACCGGCCCAACGGTTATCGCTCCGCTGATGCGCGTGGTGCGCCCGAACGCCGCGATTAACCGGGTGCTGCGCTGGGAAGGGATTGTTATCGACCCGGTCGGCGCGATTTTTACGTTGCTGGTGTTCCAGTTCATCACGCTGCGCCAGGAAGCAGGTTCGCATCTGCAATTGCTGATGATCTTCGCTCAGACCGTGGTGGTGGGTTTAGCCTGCGGCGCGCTGTTTGGCTGGTTGCTTGGCACCGCGTTAAAACGCGTGTGGTTTCCAGCATATCTGCAAAATTTTGCCGTACTCGCAGTGGTGTTGCTGACGTTCGGCCTTTCAAACTCGCTGGCCGATGAGTCAGGGTTGTTGGCGGTGACAGTGCTGGGCATCTGGCTGGCGAACATGCGCGATGTGGATGTCAGCGATATCGTCGCGTTCAAAGAAGAGTTGTCGGCCATTCTTATCTCGGCTTTGTTTATTATTCTCGCTGCCCGCCTCGATATTCATGGCGTGCTGGCGATGGGCTGGCCGCTGGTCGTTTTGCTGCTGGTGATTCAATTTGTCGCCCGCCCGTTATGCATTGCGATTTCTACTCTTGGTTCGTCGTTAACCCTGCGCGAAAAGCTGCTGCTGAGCTGGATTTCTCCGCGCGGTATTGTCGCGGCGGCGGTGAGTTCGTTATTCGCCCTGACGCTGCAAAAAAGCGGTTACGAAGGCGCGGATAAACTGGTCAGCGTGGTGTTCGCCATCATTATTGGCACCGTGGTGCTACAAAGCCTGACCAGCGGCCCGCTGGCAAGGTGGCTCGGCGTGCAACAACGCAAACCAAAAGGGGTACTGATTATTGGCGCAAATACGGTGGCGCGAACGCTGGCTCACGCTCTGGTGAAACAAAACATTCCGGTAATCCTCACCGATAATAGTTGGGAATATTACCGCCTGGCCCGCATGGAAGGATTGCCCGCTTATTACGGAAATGCGTGGTCGGAGCATGCGGAAAACGTGCTCGATTTAAGCAACACAGCGCAAGTGCTCGCGCTCTCACCGAACCGTCACCAAAACGCGCTGGCGGTTTATCACTTCAGCCATATTTTCGGCAACGATAAGGTTTTTGCTATCCGTTCCGGTTCCGCGTTGAAAGGGCGAGGCAGTAACGAAAGCGCGCGTTTTCGTCGCCATGAGAAACTTTTTCCTGAGGATGTCACCTGGAGCAATTTAAGCAGCCAGCTTGCCAAAGGAGCGACCATTAAAGCGACCCGCCTGAATGAAAATTTTGGCTGGCTGGAATATCTGGAGAAAAATCGCGGCGTCGTGCCACTTTTTGCCCGTCTGGAAGAAGGAAAAACTATCGCGATAAACGGACAAACCACCCCAACGCTGCCCTGCACTTTGATTGCATTGGTGCAGACCGATAAATCCCCGGCTTCCAGACGTTGACATCTGGCGCGTAACATTTTATTTGTATACGGCTACTTGCTCACTTGTGAGTAAGCCAGAAGAGGCGCGTCGCCCAGGTATCGTGTTTGAGGAGCCAATCCGCAGACGACACAGGAGGGGGAGCGACGCCGAGGTAGTGCATGTATGGCAGCATGTATTATCGGCCACGGGGGCTGAATCCCTTGGGCTGTCACCAGGAGCACTCAGTGCTCCAAATTATTCCCCGAATTTATTGGCGTTGCAGCAAGGCGACAAGCTAATGAATCCCGATGAGCTTACTTGAGTAAGTGATTCGGGTGAGTTAGCGCAGACAACGCCGCTGCGGCGTCAAGAAATCGGGGAAACAAGGTGGGGCGCTTCTGGGTGTATCGTAGTTCAGAACTTCTATTCTACGTCTGCCCCGTATCCCGCTCTTCCCTTGTGCCAAGGTTGATTGACTTTTTTGCCATAGCGATGGCTCCCTGACACGAGGCTGTACCGTAATGTCCTACCCACAAACCGTTATTGCCAAATTTGGCGGCACAAGCGTTGCAGATTACGACGCGATGAACCGCAGCGCCGACGTGGTGCTGGCTGATGAAAACGTTCGCGTTGTCGTTCTTTCCGCATCGGCAGGTATCACCAATTTGCTGGTGGCGCTGGCAGGCGGACTGGAAGCTACAGAGCGTTTTGTTAAGCTCGATGCGATTCGCAAAATTCAATATGACATTGTCGAACGTTTAGCTAACCCGCAAATCATCCGCGAAGAAGTCGAGCGTCTGCTCGAGAACATCACCACTCTGGCTGAAGCGGCTTCGCTTGCAACTTCAACCGCATTGACGGATGAACTGGTTAGCCACGGCGAGCTGATGTCTACGCTGCTGTTTGTCGAGATCCTGCGCGAGCGCAAAGTTGACGCGCAATGGTTTGATATCCGTAAAATCATGCGCACTAACGACCGTTTTGGCCGCGCCGAGCCGGATGTCACCACCTTAGCGGACCTGGCGAGCCAGCAGCTCCTGCCACGTCTGGCGCAATCTCTGGTTATTACTCAAGGCTTTATCGGTAGCGAAGCGAAAGGCCGCACCACCACGCTTGGTCGTGGCGGCAGCGACTATACCGCGGCATTATTGGGCGAGGCGTTACATGCAAGCCGTGTCGATATCTGGACTGACGTGCCGGGCATTTACACCACCGATCCACGCATGGTGCCCGCGGCAAAACGCATCGACAAAATTGCGTTTGAAGAAGCGGCTGAAATGGCAACATTCGGTGCAAAAGTGCTGCACCCGGCCACGTTATTACCTGCGGTTCGTTGCGGTATTCCGGTGTTTGTGGGTTCCAGTAAAGACCCAAAAGCCGGTGGCACGCTGGTGTGTAATCAAACTGAAAACCCGCCGCTGTTCCGCGCGCTGGCCGTTCGCCGCAAGCAAACGCTGGTGACGCTTCACAGCATGAGCATGCTCCACTCCCACGGTTTCCTTGCGGAAGTGTTCAACATTCTGGCACAACACAATGTGTCTGTTGATTTGGTGACCACTTCTGAAGTCAGCGTCGCGTTGACGCTGGACACCACCGGCTCCACATCCACCTCAGACAGCCTGCTGACGACGTCTTTGCTGACCGAGCTTTCTTCATTGTGCCGCGTTGAAGTGGAAGAAAACCTCGCGCTGGTTGCTATCATCGGCAACCAATTGTCGAAAGCCTGCGGCGTGGGCAAAGAGGTGTTTGGCGTGCTTGAACCGTTCAATATCCGCATGATTTGCTACGGCGCATCCAGCTATAACCTGTGCTTCCTGGTGCCGGGCGATGACGCAGAAAAAGTGGTGCAGAAGTTGCACCACAATTTGTTCGAGTAATTAACGATAGTTATCGTCTAAGCGCCGCTCATCTTCCTCAAGCTGGCGGCGCTGTTCGTCTAACTGACGCTGCTGGTCATCGAGCTGGCGGCGTCGGTCTTCAAGCTGACGGCGGCGATCCTCATACTGCCGACGCCCATCTTCGCTACGCTGCCTGTCCTGCTCTTCCCAACGGCTATCATCCTGCTCATCGTCACGGTTATCGTTTGGCTTATAAGCGTCGTTTATTGCCTGCGAAATAGAACCGACAATCGAGTTGTCAAACAGGCCATCCAGCGCATCGGCGTGGGCAATTGAGGTCATGGTCAGGGTGCCGAGCAGCAGCACAGTGGAGTAGCGATTCATAAGCCTGTCTCATGAAATTGGTTCGCTAAACGATAAGAAAAAGGCCTGTGTGCCAGTAGCGGAGAAATCCCAATTTTTAACTAACATTCCCCTTACATATCACCTTACTGGTTAATGATTCGTCCCCCGCCGCCCCTAAGATCCTTCTCAAGCACTAACAGAAAAATCCTAAAACATGATCCTCGTCCGCTATTTAAAATAAACATTGAAACGCTATTTCAAGTTATATGATTGCGGTGTTTTAATGTTTCCAGTTGAAACTTACTCATACGGACATGGGGTACTAAAATGTCTTACGACTATATTGTAATAGCGGGTTATTTTTTGTTAATGGTGGCGATTAGCCTGCTATTTAAAAAAATGGCAAATAATAGCACCAGCGACTATTTCCGCGGTGGCGGCAAGATGCTGTGGTGGATGGTTGGGGCAACGGCATTTATGACGCAGTTCTCCGCCTGGACCTTCACGGGTGCCGCTGGTAAAGCCTTTACCGATGGCTTCGCCGTGCTGGCGGTGTTTATCGGCAACATGTTTGCTTATCTTCTGGCGTGGGCCTACTTCGCTCGCCGCTTCCGCCAAATGCGCGTAGACACCCCAACTGAAGCGGTTCGCCGCCGTTTTGGCCCGGTCAACGAGCAGTTCTTTACCTGGGTTATTATCCCGCTGAGCGTGATTAACGCAGGCGTGTGGTTAAACGGCCTTGGGGTATTTGCCTCCGCTGTATTTAACGCCGATATCATCACGACTATCTGGATTACCGGCCTCGCGGTGCTGGCGATTTCCATGTTGAGTGGCGCATGGGGCGTCGTGGCATCCGACTTTATTCAAACATTGGTTATCGCAGTCATTTCCGTCGCTTGCGCAGTGGTTGCCCTGTGGGCAGTGGGCGGCCCGGCAAACATCGTGACTGAATTCCCATCCGGCTTCTTTACTGGCCCGGATATGAATTACCCGTTACTGATGGTTGGCACCTTCCTGTTCTTCGTGGTGAAGCAACTGCAAAGTATCAACAACATGCAGGAGTCCTATCGCTTCCTGAATGCTAAAGATTCCAAAAACGCCAGCAAGGCCGCTTTAATGGCGCTGCTAATGATGCTGGTTGGCGCGGTGATTTGGTTCATTCCACCGTGGGCGACGGCGATTCTTTACCCGAATGCAGGCGCACAATATCCAGAACTTGGCGCGAAAGCACGTGATGCGGTTTACCTGGTGTTTGCCCGCGAAGCGATGCCGCTTGGCACCGTTGGACTGTTGATGGCTGGCCTGTTTGCCGCAACCATGTCTTCTATGGACTCAGCACTAAACCGTAACTCCGGCATCTTCGTACGTAGCTTCTACGCAACGATTGTGCGCAAAGGCAAAGCGACCGACAAAGAGCAACTGCGTGCGGGCCAAATTGCCTGCCTGGTGAACGGCCTGTTGGTTATCTTCATGGCGCAGTTCTTCAACTCGCTCAAGCACCTGAGTCTTTTTGACCTGATGATGCAAGTCGCGACCCTGCTGCAATCGCCGATTCTGGTGCCATTGTTCTTCGGTATGCTGATTCGCAGAACGCCTTCCTGGGCGCCATGGGCAACCGTAGTATTCGGCCTGGGCGTCTCCTGGATGGTGGTTGATGTGTTCACGCCGCAGTACGTCATGTCCTGGTTCGGGGTTGAAACACTGACTGGCCGTGAAGTGAGCGAGCTGAAAACCATCATTCCTATCGTTGCACACCTGGTGCTGACCGGCGGCTTCTTCTGCCTGAGCGCCCTGTTCTACAAACCGCAGGCCGACAGCAATGTCGCCGCAACAGATGCATTCTTTAAAGATGTCGAAACGGAGTGTGTTGAAGACGACGCGCAGGACATCGTTGACCGTATGCAACGTAACAAGCTGGGCGACCTGACTATCTACATGGCTGCGGGCTTGTCTGCGATGATGCTGATTCCAAACCCAATGTGGGGCCGCCTGCTGTTCCTGGGCTGCGCTGCGGTGGTGTTTGCTGTCGGATACGCGTTAAAACGCAGTGCGCGAATTGATGATGCCACTGTCATCCTCAAGCCCTCGACGCAAGCGCAACGTTAACCGCAACGTGAATAGACAACACGCTTAATCCCCCAAAGCCACCGAATCCGGTGGCTTTTTATTTATCTTCACATCTTGCTAACATTATTTGGTAACTCATTATTTCTCAGATAATAGCTATTATTAGAAATATAAAAGTATTGCTTACTATTTAATCTAATTTAGCTCGATTCGTTCCTGGCAATTCACGCTTAATAATGCATTAAACTCTCAGATAGAAACTATTCCGTGATGCGAAAATTAAAATAGAACAATAACTGCACGTGGCTTTATTATTAACTCTGGAAACAATTTAGTTCTTTTATCCCGCCATCTCCCTTTCTGCCAAAAACCTTATAGAAAGCATGTGAATATTTCGAAAAACTCACTCTCAATACATTCGTAAATATTATGTAATAAGCCCATCTAATACATTCATATTATGTAAACACGTTGTATCATTATCTTAATGCTACGACGCGCTACCAGAGTGATGCACCGCTATGTCGACACAAAGAAGAGACAACCCCGCCCGCCCCCGCCATCATCGTTTCGCTCTGGAGCCACGACAATTGTTTGATGGCGCAGCCGTCGCTGAAGCCGCAAGCCATACGGATAACCCGCTAGACGCGCAGCATCACAATAACGCGCCGGACGCCTCGAAAGCGGTGACTGTGCCGCAATCAACCGCCCCTGCTCCGGCGTCCATTACCGCGCCCACGCCTGCACCTGCTGACGCACCAGCCTCTGCCCCGCACGAGGTGTATGTTGTCGACAGCCACGTGCAGAACTGGCAGTCGCTGGTAGGCCAGTTGCCAGAGGGCAGCCGCGTGCTGGTGCTGGACTCAAAGCAGTCCGGGCTTGAGCAGATTAATGACGCCTTAAAAAACGATAAAAATATCAGCGCGATTCATATCATCAGCCACGGCGCGAGCGATGAAATCACCCTCGGTAGCGACAAACTTAACGATAAAACGATTGCGCAGTATCAGCAGCAGCTAGAAAAGCTGGGCGAAAAGCTCACCTCTGATGGCGATATTTTGCTGTATGGCTGCAATGTCACCGCACAAGATACCGTGCTCATTACGCGTATGGCGGATTACACCCATGCGGATGTGGCGGCGTCGAATGACGAAACCGGCAGCGCGGCAAAAGCCGCAGACTGGACGCTTGAGTCCAGCACTGGCGTCATTGAAACGCGCTCGTTATCCCTGGCTTATGACGGTGTTTTACAAGCGCCGGAAATCACCACTCGCGTGCCGGATATGGTGGTTTCTGAGCCAAGTGCACTGCGTCCGGGTGCTGAAACCGGGAGCTTCAGTGGCTTAACGCTTAACGTCAGCGATGAAAACGTCGCGATTAGCGTGAGCTTAACGAATGCTGCCGCAGGGGATTTGGTTAACGGTGCAACTTCCGGGAAAACCCTGGAGTTCGTCGGAAGCGTGGCGGATGCACAGGCCTGGCTTAACTCGCTGAAATTCACCGCCAGTGACACCGAACTGGGGCATCAGTCGGCCTCAACCGATGTGCAGTTTTATGTCCTTAGCCTTTCTGGTAACGACAGCCTGGTCACGCACATTTCGATTACGCCAGCCAACGATCCGGTTACGGTCGCCGACAGCACGCTCATCGTGCCGGAAAGAAATGGTTCGGGCACCGTGATTACTGAAGCCACGCTCGCAGCACTCGATCCTGAATTACAGATTGGCGCGCAAAGCGCATCGCAAATTGTCTACAGCCTGACGGCGATACCGCAATACGGTTATCTGACGCTCAACGGCACGCGCCTGGGCGTGGGGTCGGTGTTTACTCAGCAAGATGTGCGCAACGGTACGCTGAAATATGTCCACACCGCGACGGGTGACACACAAAACACCGCCGATGGTTTTTCCGCCAAAGTGAACGACGGCGCAACGCCCATCGGCCAATCCGACACGGTAAACGTCACCCTTGAGATAGCACCTGAAAACCAGCCGCCCACCATTAGCGGCGGGGGCATTGTGTATGAAGGTCAGCCGCAAAACGCAGCCAACACGGGGAATGTCGGGCAGTACATCGTGGCCGAAAGTGGTGGCGATACGCAGGACATCAATCTCACGCTAACCATTACTGCGTTGCCCGCTCACGGCACACTTTATTTTAAGGGCGTGCCGGTCACACAAGGCCAGCAGTTCAGCTATGCCGAACGCAATTTTTTGACCTATGAAAATGACGGCCAGGACAACGTAGGAACGGATTCATTCGGCGTGACCGTGACTGACGAAGGCGGTGGTACAGCTACGTCTGCCAGCGCCAGTAACACGATAATACTTGATATTCAGCCGGTAGATGACGACCCGTTCCTTGATACCGAATCCAGCCTGCACGCCGATGTGGTGCCAGGCCCGGCTGATGTGGTGCTTACGCCCGAAATGCTCACCAGCCTGGATACCGACTCCCCGGCCGAACGTGTCAGTTTTGTTGTGGATACCGCCGGGCTGACGCACGGTTATTTGACGCTCAACGGCTTGCTGTTAAAGACCGGCGACACCTTCACTATGGAAGATGTGATTGAAGGTAAAGTCGCGTATGCGCAGTATCTGAATGCGCAACCGGGCGGCATCGACGTGTTTAACTTCCGCGTCATTGACCACTCCACTGCGCTGCGCTGGAACCCGGACGGCACCACATTTACCCGCCAGGGCGGGATTTGGGACGGCGACGCGGCAACCGATCGGTTAACCCATTTCCAGTTCACGATTGGCCTGGTTCGCCTGGCAAACAACCCGACGCCGGATAACGTCCCACCGTGGAATATTCCCGACAGCACGAACAGCTCAGATTATATCGGCACCGATCCCGATAACCCAACGCAGCCGCCGCACGGCGCCATTAACGAAGGCGGCTCGCTGGCGCTGTCTGGCACCGGAAACATCTCCGACGCCACGCCGGGCATGAGTTATGTGGTGCAAGGGATTAGCCCGAATGAAATCGTGTATACCTATCTCGGGACCGATGCGGGCCAAAGCGGCCTGACCATCATGAAAAGTGATGGCAACGGCGGCATGGTCGCGGTTAACGCGTTTGGGTCTTTCACCCAGGCCGAACTGGATGCAGGCCTGGTGCGCATCGTTCATGACGGCGGCGAAAACTTCGAGTTTAATGCTCGTTTCTCCGTTTCCGCAGGGCAAGTCACGCTCGACGCCAATGGCAACCCGGTGGCAGTGACGTGGAACCCAGAGCTTAAAATTTTCGTCACTCCGGTTAACGATGCGCCCGTGATTACAGGCTCCTCCAACACGGTTCTGGCAGAAGGCGAAACGGTGTATATCACCACCTCGCAGCTGAATTTAAGCGACCCGGATGACGCCAACAGCGGCTCGCCGTGGGAAAACATCGCCAATATTAATGGCAGTAATAACTACGCACTCAATAACGAAGTTGTCGGAGCTAACGCCCTAAAAATTGTCTTCCAGTCGCTGCCAACCGGTGGCGTATTGCAGTATTTCAATGGCACCAGTTGGGTCACGATCACCAGCGCCGATATCGGTACGCTAAAACTCGATGCCAGCCTATTGAAAAACGATAACAGCAGCGGGCTGCGGTTTGTCAGTAATGGCTCTGAAGTCCGCAGCACCAGCTTTATTGTCGCGGCAGTGGATCGCTGGGGTACTGCGTCTGCGGCCAACGCGACGGTGGGGATTATCATCACCAACGTTAACGATGGCCCGATGATCCCGGCAACGCCTGACAGCCCGGATATCACCGTGCCGCCGGACTCGCCCAATAACATCGGCGGTCAGCCCGCTAACAACCCGGCTACGGTGGTGGAAGGCGGTTACGTCCAGCTCGACAATTCTCAGCTTCAGGCCTACGACCCGGACAGCTCGCCCGAGCAGGTGCAATATACGGTTTCCACCGTCCCGGCTCACGGACGCCTGGCGTACTCCACCGACGGCGTGAATTTTAGCTTCCTCGGCAATGGCTCCACCTTTACCCAGGCGGACATCAACAATGGCCGTATTTATTACCTGAACAACGGCGATGAAACTGCTGGTGCCGGGCTAAATGCCGACGGTTTTAACTTCACGCTTTCGGATGGCGATAAAGAGCAATCGGGGAATCACTTCACGATTAATGTCACGCCGACCAACGACAAACCCACCGTCACCGCGCCTTCCGGCCCGATTGATATCGGCGGCAGTTCGCACGCCATCAACGGTTTTACCGTGGCCGACCCGGATATCACAAGCGATACAAGCGCTACCAATATCCTCGAAACGACCGTGCGCTTACTGCACAGCAATGGCAGCACCTTTAGCCAGGCCGAATACAACAACATCGTGCTGACGGCGGCGGCAAACACCGGAGCGACCGTCACAGGCGGTATCAATGGCTATTTGGTGATCACCGGAACCGTCGCCCAGATTAACGCGGCGCTGGCGGGTTTGACCGTCACCTTCCCTGATGACCGCAACGCGCAATACCAGGTGCAGGTCATCACCGATGACCGCCTGCGTGACGACAACGGTAATTTAGATGGGGCGGCTAACGGCGGCCCGGTAAACCAGCCTGCGACTCCGGCATTCGGCACCCTGCCCGGCGCGGTTGATGGCACCACTTACAACTGGTATCTGGACGGCGTTCCCGCCAGTAACGGCAACATCTCCGCTAATCAGGTGGTGATTAACGCCTCCGAAACCAATGACCCCGGCAATCTGGTGGTCGGTAATACCGACAAAACCACCTTCGAAGATCAGCCGACGATTATCGGTGGCGATATCACTATCGCGGATGACGAGTCAGCGGCTTTCGGCAAAAACGTGACCGTGACGCTGACCGTCGCCCAGGGCCAACTGGGGATTGCAGGCGCAGATGACAACAGCGGTTTTATTATTGATGGCGTCACGATTACGGGCGATAACAGCGGGCAACTCGTGCTAACCGGCACCGCCAGCGCCATTCAGGCGTTGCTCAATGACCCGACCCGTGGCCTGACTTATCTCAGCGATAAAGATGCCAACCACGATCAAAACGCGGCGGCGGCAGGCGATGTGACGCTCAATATTCATCTGGATACCTCGGCGTCTAGCGTCGGGAACACCACCAGCGCAGTGCCGGCAGATGTGCAAGTCGCCATTACCATTACGCCGGTTAACGATGCGCCAACCGTGACCGCGCCAACAGACACGATTCTGCTTGATAACAACGCACCCGGTGGCAACAGCGTCGGCGGGTTTGTGATAAGCGACCCGGATATTTCGGATGCGGGCGGCATTGCGACAGGCGAACAAAATATCGTGCAAGTGACGGTGCGGATCACCGATCAAAACGGTAATCCGTTCGATGTTTTACAATATCGTGACCAGCAAAACTCGGCGGTGACTATCTCCTCGCTGAACACCACATCGGGCGTGACGGTGCAATCCACCAGCCCGGATGGCGTCAATCCGCCAGCAAATGGCGTCAATGCACCGCTGGTGATCACCGGTACTATCGACCAAATCAACGCTTATCTCGCGCAATTACAGGTAAGAATGAACGGCATCCAGGTTGATGATGCTGACCAGTATTTCCGCGTTGAAGTGATTGTTGATGACCGCATGCGCGATGCAAACGGCAGACTGACGACCGGTGCCAACGGTGGGAATAATGCCAATCCTACGGGCGATGGGACATCACCCGTTCCGACCACTGAAGTCAGCCCTTACGCTAAAGTCCCAACCGGGCTTGAGCTAAACGTCGCGACCACGTATCGCACCGTTTTCCAGAGCAGTATCAACGACCCGGCGCATATCGATCTGGGCGGCAGTCCGGTGCTCAACACCAATGAAAACAGTGCCACGGTCACGCTGCCACCGATCACCCTCAGTGATGTGGATGCGGGCAGCCAGACTATGACGGTGACGGTTAAGCTGCCGAACGGATTTACCTTTGTCGCGCCAACCGGCAGCGGCGGCACCGTCACCGGAGCAGGCACCGACACGCTGACCTTTACCGGCTCATACACGCAAATTAATACTTATCTCGCGGGGCTAAAAGTCTCGCTGCCTGACGTGCCTGGAAGTGCCACGGCGTCGGACTGGAACGGCAATTTTGGCGTGACGGTGGCGGTCAACGATGGCGGCAACTCCGGTTCGCGCCCGGTGACATTACCCAATATGACCGATCCTAATTCTGACCCAGGCCAGGTCGAATACGAAGATGGCCCTGGCGGCACCTCGTCGGCATTGATCACGACGCGCACCTTTACCTTCACGGTCAATCCGGTGAATGACGCGCCCGTGGTCGTCGGCACGCCGACGGTGACAATCCCGACGCTCGAAGAGGACACACCCGGAAGTTCAGTGAACGGTCAAAGCGTTAACAGCCTGTTTAGCGGCTTCTTCAACGACCAGCACGACACCGTGGATAACAGCACCAATGGCGGCGCGGGCGGCTCGCTGGCGGATAACTTCTACGGCGTGGCTATCACGCAATTAACCACCAACGCCGCTCAGGGCGAATGGCAGTATTCCCTCGATGGCGTGAACTGGCTTGCCGTGGGCAACCGCAGCGACAGTAACGCGTTAATCCTTACGGCCAGTTCGTCACTGCGTTTTGTGCCTGCCGCAAACTATTTTGGCAACCCGGCAACGCTGGGTGTCCGGCTGGTAGAAACCAACGTCAACGGCGATATATCTTCCACGCCGACGGTTCTTCCCAACGGCAGCGTCACCGATATCAACACCACGGGCGGGCATGGCGGCACCTCAATCTACAGTGAAACCGTCATCACCCTCAGCACCGTCGTCACCAACATTAACGACCGCCCAACGCTGGGTGATAAAACGCTGACTATCGCCGAAGACACCAACGGCACGCAGACGGTTGGGCAACTGTTCCAGTCGGTTTATGGTGATGCTACCGATAACCAGACCGCGATTGCAGGCGGCGGAAACGCCAGCGGCGCATTGGGTTACGTGGCGATTTACGCCAATGACACCGATGCCAGCAAAGGCCAATGGCAATATTTTGATGGCACCACCTGGCAGGCGATCCCGTCCGATCTGGGCGAGAACCGCGCCTTTGTGCTCGCCAGCAACACGCAGATGCGCTTTGTGCCAACCGCCGATTACAACGGTTCGGTCAGCGGCGGTCTGCATTTGCGCGCCTCCGACACCACCGACACCACCGCCAACGGGATCTTTGGCGGTCGGGTGAATTTCTTCGATTTTGCTCGCGATAACGACCCGACTTCGCACTGGTCAAATACCGCCACCCTGGGCGTGAATATTACGGCAGTGGCCGATGCGAACAACGACAGCTTCACCACTCACGCCAATGTGCCGCTGATTAAAAATGCCAGCGACCTGCTGGCTAACGACTCGTTTACCAACGCGGATAAAACCGTTACCACGGTGACGCAACCGACAAACGGCACGCTGACTTACGTCGGCGGCGTGCTGACGTATACGCCAAACCAGGGCTTTGTCGGCACCGATTCTTACACCTACACCGTCACCAGCGGCGGCGTAACGGAACAGGCAACGGTGACGATTAATGTCACCAACCAGGCGCCGATTGTTGCCAACGAAAACCAGACGCTCAACGAAGATACGTCGGCCTCGGGCAACGTCTTAACCAACGACCGCGATCCGGATGGCGCAGTCGATACCCTCACGGTGAAAACCTTCACCGTTGAAGGGCAAACTTACAGCGCGGGCACCACCGTGACGCTGGCAGGCAGCCACGGAACTCTGACCGTTAATGCCAATGGGACGTACAACTACACTCCTGGCGGCGACTGGCACGGCGATATTCTGGTCAGTTACGTCGTGACCGACGGCAACATGAACGGTGACAAAACCGCGACGTTAGGGCTGCACATTGCCGCCGTAGACGATGCGGTCGATAACATCGAAAAAGAGCATACCGGTACCGTCATTACCACCGATGTGCTGGCGAACGATAGATTTGTAAACCCGGATCGGGCCGTCACCGATTTCAGCCAGGGTACGCACGGCACCGTGACTCGCGGCCCCGGTAACACGCTGATTTACACCCCGACGCCGGGCTATGTCGGCCAGGATAAATATACCTATACCGTCACCAGCGGCGGCGTTACCGAAACCGCCACGGTGTTTATTCTACTGACCAACACACCGCCAACGCCAACCACTCAGGTGGCTTCAACGCCGGAAGATACGGCGCTGAATGGCGACGTGCTGCATACCATTGTTGACCCCGATAACGACCCGTTGCACGTGACCGATTTCCAGATTGCGGGAATCACAGGAACATTCCAGGCGGGCGATAGCGTCGTTATTGCCGATAAAGGCACCTTTATCCTGCGCGCCAATGGCACTTACACCTTTGTGCCGATTGCCGACTGGAACGGCAAAGTGCCAACCATCACGTTTAACGTGTCGGATAATACCTTCGACCCGCCGACCCAAAGCACGCTGGATATCACCGTCACGCAGGTTCAGGACTCGGTGAACGACTCGGTATCCACACATGCCGGGACACCTGTCACCATCGACGCGCTAAACAACGACCGTTTCAGTAATGCCGATGCCACCATCACCGGCACCGGCGTGCCTGCGCATGGTTCGGTGAGTATTGTGAATAACCAACTGGTTTATACGCCGGATGCGGGTTATGTCGGCGAAGATTCCTTCACCTACACCGTCACCAGCGGCGGCATCACCGAAATCGCGACGGTCACGGTCACGATGACCAACGTCGCGCCGACGGTGCCGAATGTGTATATCACCACCACGGAAGACCGCCCGATTCTCGACACCCTGCTTGGCGGTGCGACGGATGGCGACAACGATAATCTGAGCATTGTTAAATTCACGATTAACGGCACCGATTACGCAGCGGGACTCACCCCGGTTGATATCCCCGGCATGGGCCGAATCACCATCACCCAGCAAGGGCTGTATTTATTTACCCCGCTCGCTGACTGGAATGGCATCGTGCCGCCAATAAATTACACCGTGAGTGACGGCAACCAGGGCGGAGAAGTCAGCAGCACGCTGGTGATTACCGTGACGCCAGTGGTAGATATTCAGGCAGACCAGGCCAGCACGCACTCTGATGACGCCGTGATTATTAACGTGTTAGCCAATGACACCTTCACCAACGCCGACCGCCAGGTCTCGGTTTCCGGGATCAGTGCCCAGGGTGGCAGGCTGGAAGTGCTGTCGAATAACACGGTGCGTTATTCGCCACCTGCGGGCTACGCGGGGCGCGATAGCTTCACCTACACCGTCACCAGCGGCGGCATAACTGAAACCACAATTGTCTCGATTCTGGTCACGAACACTTCGCCACTGACCGGCGACATGCAGTTGACGATGAACGAAGATGGCACGCCGCTAAGTGGTGAGCTGAATGTGACAGACCCGGACAACGACGTCCTGCGTGTGACCTCGTTCGAAGTGGCTGGCATAGCGGGCAGTTTCCCGGTGCTAAATCTGGGCAGCCCAACCGTTGCAGTGATCCCAGGCGTTGGGACGTTTACGCTAAGTTACGACAGGCAATACACCTTCACGCCGGTCGCCGACTGGAATGGCATCGTGCCGCAAATTAGCTACACCGTGACGGATGACAACGGCGGCGCGCTGGTGGTCGGTAAAATCGACATTGCGGTAAATCCGGTGACGGACATCGCCGATGACAACGTGACGATACACGCCGGAACCAGCACGACGACTAACGTGTTTGCAAACGACACGTTCGAAAACTCAGGCAGGGAAGTCACCAGCGTGGGCACCGCCCAACATGGCACCGTCACTTTTAGCGCTGACGGCAATATTGTCTATACGCCAGCGCCTGCATTTGTCGGCAACGACAGTTACACCTACTCCGTCACCAGCGGCGGCATTACCGAAACCGCCACGGTGTACATCACCGTCATCAACTCCCCTCCGGTGGCGCAGCCTGATGTCAACGCGGGTGACGAAGACACGACCATCACCGGGAACGTTTTAACCAACGATACCGACGCCGATAACAGCACCACCGTTCAGGACACGCTGACCGTCACAGGCTTCACCCTGGCTGGCGATTCGCTTTCTCGCGTGGTCGGCAGCCCGGTATTTATCTCCGGGCAAGGCCAATTCACCCTCAACGCGGATGGCACCTACACGTTCGTCCCGGTCAAAGACTGGAACGGCACGCTGCCGGTGATTACCTACCAGATTAGCGACGGGCGAAACGGCGGCACCAGCAGCAGCACCCTGACGCTGACAGTCACGCAAGTGCAGGACATCGCCCGCGACAGCGCCACCACACACGCCGGAACGCCTGTCGAAATTGACGTCCTGGCCAACGACACCTTTGAAAATAGCGACCATCAGATAACCGCCACCACCAACGGCCTGCACGGCACCACAACGATTGTGAACGGGAAAGTGGTTTACACCCCGGTCGCGGGTTTTGTGGGAAATGATATCTTTGGCTACACCGTAACCAGCGGCGGCGTGCGTGAAGTGACCTTTGTCACCGTCAACATTACCAACACCCCGTCCCAGGCGGTTGATGACAGTAACTCCACGCCAGAAGATAGCGTGGCGAGCGGTAATGTGCTGACCAACGATACCGATGCTGATAACGACAAACTGACCCTCACCGGCTTTACCGTGGATGGCACGACGATTTATGCGGCGGGCGGCGCGCTCAACATCCCCAATATGGGCGTGTTAGTCATGCAGGAGGACGGTAACTGGACGTTCACCCCGGTCGCCGACTGGAATGGCACTTTGCCGGAAGTGACGTATTTCGTCAGCGATGGCAATAATGGCGGCGAATCCGAAGCCAAACTGCGGGTCATCATCACGTCGGTAAAAGATGCTTTTGACGATAACGTCACGGTACACGGCAACACTTCCGTGACCACCGATGTCTTCGCCAACGACACTTTCGCCAACGGCGATAAAATTATTCAGAGCGTGACCCAGGGCAGCCACGGCACGGTGAGCATCGTCAACGGCAAAATCACCTACACGCCGAACGTGGGGTATGTCGGCCCCGACACCTATACCTACACCGTACTGAGCGGCGGAATTATCGAAAGGGCGACGGTTAACGTGACGGTGGAAAACACTCTCCCCGTGACGCGCCCGGATCTCAACATTACGCCGGAAGATAATGTCGTCAGCGGCAACGTGCTGAATAACGACACCGATCCCGACGGCGACCCGCTCACCGTCACGCAATTTAGCGTCGGCGGGCAAACTGCGCCTGCAGGATATCCGGTGATTATCGCGGGCGTGGGGGCATTCACCTTACGCAGCGACGGTAGTTACACGCTAACCCCTATTGCCGACTGGAACGGCGTGGTGCCCACCGTCACTTACACCGTTAACGACGCGCTGATTGGCGGCAATTCCATCGGCACACTGAATATTATTATTTCGCCGGTGGCTGATATTAATGCTGACGACGCCACCCTCCACGCCGGGAACCCGGTGACGACGGATGTCCTCGCCAACGATAACTTCGAGAACCCGAACGCCATCATCACCGCCGTGACTAACGGCGCAAACGGCACCGCCGTCTTGCAGCCAGACGGGCAGATAACCTATACGCCGCGCGCGGGCTTTGTCGGCACCGATACCTACACCTACACCGTGACCAGCGGCGGCGTCACTGAAACCACCACCGTCACCGTTCATGTGATTAACAGCGCGCCCGTCGTCAGCCCGGAAGGGGTCATTACCCCGCAAGGGGACGCGGTTTCCGGCAACCTGTTAACCAACGATTCGGACCCGGACGGCGACCCGATTCATCTGTCCAGCTTCCAGGTTGGTGGCCAACGTTACGCCGCGGGCGAAACCGCTGTGCTGGCGGGCGTTGGCAGCCTGACGGTGCTGCGCGACGGCAGTTACACCTTTACGCCTGTGAGCAGTAAATTCGGCTTCGTTCCGCCCGTGACCTACACCGTGAGCGATGGCAATGAAGGGGGCGAAACCAACGGCACATTGCGCATTCTGGTCGCGCCATCGGCGGAAATTCAGGTCAGAGAATCTGGCCTGACGCCGCTTGACCCTGGCGCTCAGGAAGTCAGCGGCACGCTGGATGTGCTGTCGCTGGATAAACTGCGCACCCTCACCTTCCAGGGGCGGGTGATCACCGCCGAGCAGCTTTTGCAGCTCAATCCGCTGTCGCCAATCACTATCGAAACCGTGACCGGCACCATCACGCTGCTGGCGTATTACAGCCCGGCCGACGGCGAAGGCCGCATTGATTACCGCTTCACCCTGCGCGGAGCGGTGTCGCAGCCTGGGTTTGTCAGCACGTACAACGATTACGCCGTGCAGGTGAACGGAGCCACCATCGGTCAGTTACGCATTACGGTGTTTAACGATTCGCCAACCGCCACCGATGACAACGCCGACATCTTGCAGGACCAGGGTCAGGAATCTGCCAGCGGCAACCTGTTTAACGATGACCGCATCGGGGCAGATGGGGCGGCAAACAACGGGCCAGTCACCGGGGTGAGTTCCGAAAATACCGGCAGCGCGGGCATCATTGGCGGCAATACGTCCGGGCAATACGGCACGCTGACACTCGACAGCCAGGGCAACTGGCGTTACCAGGTGAACAGCAGCGATCCGCGTGTGGCAGCCCTTGAAGCCAACGCGTCGTTGAGCGAAGTGTTCGTTTACACCATCACCGACAGCGATGGGAACACAAGCGAAGCGCGTCTGACCATTTTGATTCATGGCATCACCGCCATGCCAAACACCGACAACCGGGACGGCGACCAGATTTTCGGTCGCGAAGAAGAGGAACAGCTGTCGCCTTATAGCCAAAGCTACGAGCCGGGCTTGTTTATTCTGCCGTTGGTCTATGATTTACAAAGCGATTCAGTGGGTCTGCAAACTCGCCTTAACAGTCGGTTTGCCGCCTACGGTTATGGCATCGAACATGCCAATGCGCCAGTCATGCAACAAGCGGTGCTGTTCTCTCGCTGGTACAGCGACACACGCGAACAACGCACGTTGCCAGGCCTTGAAAGCAACGGACTGGGGCAAAACTCGCTGGGGAACTCATTTGGCCCATTCGCCGTAGGGCAGCCTGAAAAAGCCGTTGAAGCACCCGTTGAACAAACCGTTGAACAAACAGTTGAACAACCTCCGGTTATCGCACTGGGGGCACAACCACTCACGGCGCAGCTCGCGGCTTTAGAGAAACACACTTTGGCATCTGGAAAACACATTGCGGTCCCGACAATGACTCGCCGGTAAAGGCTTTAAGATGGAAATAACAACGATGAACGCATACGTGATAACTGAACAAAAAAAACGTGGCGTGCCGTTAGTCAAACCTGTTGCCGGGTTGATTGCGGTGCTGATTTTGGCAGGCTGTGGCACCATTAAACCGGAACCGCTTTCTCAGGATGAAATAACCGCGCGAGTGAATCGTGACCGGGCGGAAATGTACCGCGGGCAGGAAGCACTCAGCGGCCCGATGACGTTGTCCGACGCCATGGCGCGCGCGTTGAAATACAACCTCGACTACCGCCTGAAAATGATGGAAACCGCGCTGTCGCGCAGTTTGCTGGATGTTTCGCAACAAGACATGCTGCCAAAACTGATGGCAGATGCGGGCTATCGCTGGCGTAATAACGACTCCGGCGGCACCAGCGTCGGCATTGATGACGGGCTGGTCAGCTTGCGTCCGTCCACATCTGAAGAGCGCGAACATTATCTTTCCAGCGCCACCTTCTCCTGGGATCTGCTCGATTTCGGGATGAGCTACTTCCGAGCCAAACAGCAGGCCGATGAAGTCAACATTGCCGAAGAACGCCGCCGTAAAGTGCTGCAAAACATCGTCCAGGAAGTGCGTGATGCCTACTGGCGTGCGCTGGGTGCGCAGCGTTTACTCGACGAAACTCAACCGTTGGCCGAGCAAATTGCCCAGGCGCTGGATAAAACGCGTGAAGCCGAACAGGCCGGGATCCTGCCGCCAATCGAAGGGCTGGAATATCAACGCGCCCTGCTTGATGCCATGACCTTGCTGAACCAGAAGCGCCAGCAAATGGAACTGGCGAAAAGCGAGCTGACCGCACTTATCAACTTGCCGCCAGGTACGCCGCTGGTGTTGCAAGACACGCCAACGCCGCTGGCTCCGGCCCCGACAAATATTGATAAGCTTGAGCAAATGGCGCTCGAACGCCGCCCTGAGCTGCGCGAAGAAGATTACAAAACGCGTATCGACAGTTACGAAACCAAGCGCCAGATTGCCTCGTTATTCCCGAGCCTGAACTTGTTCGCCGGGCTGAATTACGACTCCAACGATTATCTCTACAACAATGACTGGATTGAAGGCGGCGTGGGTGTCTCGATGAACCTGTTTAAACTGCTGAGTATTCCGGCCATCAGTAACGCCAGCGATGCCCGCGCACAAACCGACGACGCTCGCCGCATGGCGCTGAGTATGGCGGTTCTGACCCAGGTGCGGGTAGCCACCGAGCGCTACAAACTTGCCTCGTATGACTTCCAGATTGCCGAGCAATCCGCACAGGTCGATCAACGCCTGGCGAGTATTTCCCGCGCCGGATCTGACAACTCGCTGACCAGTGACCTCGAAACATTGCGTACTCAGGCGCGTTCGATTGTGTCGCGCTTCCAGGAAGCCTCATCGTATGCCGAAGCCCAGGCCGCTTACGGGCGCGTGCTGAACTCCGTGGGGATTGATTTGCTGCCGGATCAGGTCACAAAAACCGACGTTGCCAGCTTATCGCGACAAATCGCCACCAGTTTGCGCCAGCAAGAAAGCAGCGTATTTGCTCATACCGCGGGCATCAGCGTGGAAAAACACCCGATTGCGATTCAGATTACGCGCGTGCCGTCCGGCGTGTCGCGTGGTGCTGTCGAACAGTCGGTTGGCCGTGTGATTGAAGCCAATCACCTGTCGCTGGAACCGTCGCCAAATAGCCTAAATCTGCAAATGAGCTTTAGCACCGGAGCCAGCAGCGGCACGCGTAAAGGCGTGTGGACGATGCGCGTGAAGGATGCGAGCGGAGCCGAAGTGCTGACGCGCCAGTACACCAGCTATCTGCCAAACGAAACCAGTACGCGTTCCATTACCGCCCTGGCAGAAGCCGCGACGTTATCCATTACCAGTGATTTGCAGAGGCTCGCAGGAGCGCCCCCTGTTCTGACCGCGACGCCATGAGGCTTTTATGAATACAAAAACAATGGTGGATGACGCTACGCTTATCCACCCTACAAAACATGCGAATCATTTTCGTCCGGTGAATGCATCCTTGAATGGTCTTCGTAGGTCGGATAAGCGCAGCACCATCCGACAAAAATTTATCGCCGGGTTAATCTGCGCCCTTTCCTGCCTGTCTGTTCCTGCGTTTGCCCAGGACGGCAACACCCAGGTGCGCTTCCTGGTGCTCGCCAACCGCGAAAGCCCGCTTTCCAGCGTGGTTCCCGGACGCATGGCGAAAATCAACGTGCAGCTCGGCGATTCCGTCACGCAAAACAAAGTGCTGGCGACCATGGACTGTAGCGATTTGGTGGCGCGTAAAAATGCCGCCGAAGCGGAATATCACGCCGCGCAATTGCGTTACGAAGCCAAAGCAAAACTACAAGGTTTGCAGTCTGCCGCCGCACTGGAAGTGGGTTTAGCCGCCTCCGAAGTGAACCGTACCAAAGGCCAGATGGGGATTTTTGACGCCCAACTGGCGCAGTGCAAATTCATCGCGCCGTTTAACGGACGGGTGGCGAAAATCTACGTCAAAGAAGGCCAGGGCATTGGTGCGGGAGCGCCGGTGATTGATCTCGTCGGCAGCGGCACATTGCGCGCGCGTTTAAACGTGCCGTCAAATTGGGTGGCGTGGCTGAAAATTGGCTCGCAGCTGAATGCCTCGGTCGGTGAAACGGGCAAACAATATCCGCTCACCGTGACCAATATCAGCGGCAAAGTGGACGCCGTCAGCCAGACCATCGAAATCGAAACCCGCTTCCCGGAAAAAACGGATGACGTGCTGCCAGGAATGAGTGGGCAAGCCGTGGCGATTTGCCCGCCGGATGAAAACCGTTGCCTGAAAAGCGGAGCTGCAAATTCGTGACTTCCCCAACAGCCTTCTACCAGCTTGCAGCAAGGGTAGAAGCGATAAGCCACTGCGCAGAGTTAGGCTTCGCGATATGTAATGAAACACGCCAACTGGTGGAATATCGCCAGGCGGCGCTGCTGTCCCTCAGTGCATCAAACCGCGCAAAACTGGTCGCCCATTCCGGGTTAAGTGATACCGACAACAACACACCGTACGCCTTGTGGCTGGCGGATGTGGCCAAAGAAATCGCCCCCCATTGCCGGGCGCTGCCGCCCGAAGCCCGCGTGCTGGCGCTGGCTCCTGCACAACTCAGTGAACCTCTCGCCCGCCAGTGGAGCGAATGGCTGCCGCCGCACGTTTGGGTGCTGCCGTTAACCGGTGCCGACGGCGAAATTCACGCGCTGTGGTTTTTAGGGCGCGATGACGCCTGGCCGACCTCGCTTGCCCCGGATTCACCGGAATTTGCGCTGCTGCAACTGAGCGGTTTATACGGTTACGCCTGGTGGGCATTGACCGCAAAGCCCTCGCGCTTCCGGCAATTCTGGCAGCGTAATACCGGGCGGCGTCTGGCTTATATCCTGCTGGCGATTGTGCTGGTGATGTGTATTCCGGTGCGGGAATACACGCTGGTTCCCGCTGAAATTATCTCGCTACAAAGTGAAGTGATTGCCGCCCCGGATTCCGGCGTGATTCAACGCATGGTGGTTTTGCCTAATAGTGATGTGAAGAAAGGCCAGGTGCTGGCGACGCTTGACGACACCACGCTACACAACCGTCTCGCCGTAGCGCAGGCGGAACTGGAAACCGCAGAAACCACGCTGCATCAGGCTTCGCAACAAGCCATTGAAGATCAGCAGGCGAAATCAGAGCTGGCGATGGCAGAAGGCAAATATCGCGAGAAAAAAGTCGAAGTCGAGTCGATAAAACGCGATCTGGCAAAACTGACGATTCGCGCCCCCGGCAACGGCGTGTTTGTCTATTCCGACCCGGATGACTGGGCTGGCCGCCCGGTACAGACCGGCGAGCGCATTGGTTTACTCGCCGATCCGAACAATTTAGGCGTTCGCGCCTGGGCACCCGTGAGCGAGTCCACCAACCTTGATCACGGTGCGCCGATGAAAGTGTTTTTGAAAGTCGCGCCGCTGGACTCGTTTACCGCGAAACTGGATTACGCGGGCTATCAAACCGTCGAAGCGCCGAACGGCATCGCCAGTTATCTGCTGCGCGGCACGCTTGATGGTAAACCGGCGGTGGCGCGTATCGGCTTGCAGGGTACGGCTCGCGTGACAGGTGACTGGGCGCTGCTCGGTTACTTGCTGCTGCGCCGCCCCATCGCCACATTGCGTGCCGGGAGCGGCTGGTGATCAACGCCGCTGCCACCGCTCCACCGTGGCCTGCGCTGCGCGATGAACTGCGCCTCAACAGCGCGGGCAGCAACCGCGACGGCTCCCCGGCGTGGCATTTATCGGACCCGGTGCGAAACCTGTTTTTCCGTCTCGGCTGGCTGGAAATTGAAATCCTCAAGCGCTGGCAATTAGCCGATGCCGGGAAGATCGCGCAGGCAATTAATCAGCAAACCACGCTGAATGTCGAAGAAGAAGATATCAAAGCCTTTGTGCTGTTTTTGCAGCAACAGCAACTGCTGCGCACCGCCCGTTTTCGCCCGGCATCGTCGGCGTGGAAATGGCTGCTGCACAGCTATTTGTTTATCCGCATTCCGCTGGTTCACCCGGAAAAAGCCCTGCGCAAAGCGCTGCCGTGGGTGCAACCGCTGTTCAGCAAAACCTTTCTTTGGCTGACGCTGTTTGTGGCAATCACCGGTATTGTGCTGGCGGCTCGCCAGTGGGATACCGTCGTCGCCACGCTGCATAATTCGGTGAACTGGCACGGTGCCGTAGCGTTTGCCATCGCGCTGGTATTTTCTAAATGCTGGCACGAAATGGGCCACGCGCTGACCGCTACAAAGCATGGCGTGCGGGTCGGGCATATGGGCGTCGCGCTGTTGGTAATGTTGCCGATGGCCTACACCGACACCGGCGAAAGCTGGAAACTGATTCGTTCGCGCGACCGGCTAAAAATCGCCGCCGCCGGGATTGTTTCTGAGCTGGTGCTGGCGGCGTGGGCGACGTTGCTGTGGTCATTCGCCCCCGAAGGCAGCGTAAAGAACGCACTGTTTTTCCTCGCCACCACCGCCTGGATTATGACGGTGGTAGTCAACGCCAGCCCGTTTATGCGCTTCGATGGCTACTACATTCTGAGCGATATTCTCGACTTTCCAGGCCTTCACGAACGCGCCGGAAACTGGGCGAAGCGGGCGATGCGCTGGCATTTGTTTGGCATCAACGACCCGAAGCCCGATAACGTCACTCCGGCCTTCGCCCGCTTTCTGACGGTATTTGCTTTCGCAACCTGGATTTACCGCCTGCTACTGTTTATCGGCATCGCGGTTTTGGTCTATCACGCGTTCTTTAAGGCGCTGGGCGTGGTGCTGTTTTTAATAGAGATTGTGACTTTTGTGGTGCAGCCGATGATCAGAGAAATCAAAACTATTTGGGCGCGTCGGCAGGAAAGCCAGCCGTTTTATCGCCGCAGATTACTGTTGATTACCGCCATCGTGTTGCTGGCCATTTTTGTGCCGTGGTCGAATAAAGTGAGCCTGCCGGGCGTGATAGAAGCCGGTTTTGTGCAGCCGATTTATACGCCTTACAGCGCAAAACTTGAGAAGGTTTTTGTCACCGACGGGCAAGAAGTGAAAGCCGGGCAACCGCTGTTTGAGTTGATCGCCCCGCTGCCGGAAACGTCACAGCGCAAGGCCGAAGAGATGCGTCGTGCCTGGGAATTCAGCGCGCGGGGTGCGTTGGGTCTGGATAAAGACGGCCCGGCAAAACAGGTGCTGGCAGACCAAATGGCACGCCAGTATTCGCTTCAGCAAAGTGCGGGCAACAGCGAATTGCTGCGTCTGCGGCTGGTGGCGGCGTCTGCGGGAAGGATTGAAGACCGTGATTTGTCGTTGCAGCCTGGAAGCTGGGTTTCGCCAACGTCACACATCGCGACCCTGGTGAATGCCGACCGTTGGCGAGTGAAAGCGCTGGTGGGCGAGGAAGATCTGGCGCGATTACGTGTGGGTTCACCCGCCAAAATTTATCAGAACGGTGAATGGCATCCGCTTATCGGGCGTGTGGTTTCTATCGATCATAACGTAGTGACGCGCCTGCCCTCGCTGCTGCTGGCTAAAGATCATGGCGGCCCGGTGCAGCTGAACCCGACGGCTCAGGCAAAAGATCTGCGCCCGCAAGGCGTGTGGTATCGCGTGTCGATTGAAGGTGACGGGAAAACCGCGCAGCTTAACCGGGAAAATCTCGCCGCAATTTCGGTTGAGAGCCAACGCCAGAGTCTTGCGCATCGCTGGTTTAATAGCGTGTCATTGATGTTAATTCAGCAGACGGGTATGGGGAAAGACGGGTAAAGTCAGCCCCTCTTTGCAGAGGGGCTAAGTCCTTGCTACAGGATGATCAGTGAGGTGCATATCAATACATGTGGCAGCTAAGTTGTGTCCTGGACCCACCCACTTCCTCCTGCGATACTGGAAGGGGTCGTTCTATTAATGTCCGTTTCCAGACTTTTAGTCAATTGTTTGACGATGACCTTTTCATTGATTTGCAAACCTGACACAAAATGTTATGGATTCCGTGCAAGGCGCAAAGCCTGCGCCAGTTTTTGCTGGTTGAAAGGCTTACGCAAAAGCTCGACCGGCGGCAGTTGCTGCCCGCTGCGGCGCAGATCCTGGCCACTGATTAACAAGCAGATCAGATGCGGATAATGCTCGCGAGCGTGCTGGATCACCTCTGCCCCGCTCATCGGCCCAGGAAGCATTAAATCGCTGATAACAATTTGAATATCCGGCACATCTTTCAGCAATTGCATGGCCTGCTGGCTGTCGCTGGTTTCCAGCGTCAGATAGCCAAGCTGATGCAATTGCTCGCAGAGCGTCTGGCGCACATCGTGTTCATCTTCCAGCACCAACACTAACGGGTTCTCTTCAGCATTAGCTCCTGCTGGTTCCGGTAATACTTCGCTGACCGCCTGCGCGGGCGCGCGCGGCAATTGTAAACGTACCAACGTTCCCTGCCCTGGCGCACTTTCAATTTCCACTCGTCCACCGGACTGGCGCACAAATCCATACACCATCGACAACCCCAAACCGCTGCCGCTACCCGTCTGTTTGGTGGTGAAAAACGGCTCGAAGACATGGGCTTTTATCTCCGCAGACATCCCCTGCCCGCTGTCGATCACTTCCAGCGCCACCATATCCTGCTTTCCACCGCCCGAACGCACCACACGCTGATTCCAGGTACGAATTTTTATGCTGCCGCTTTGCCCATCCATCGCGTCACGTGCGTTCATCACCAGATTGATAATCGCATTCTCAAGTTGATTGACGTCAATCCAGGCGGGCCAAGCCGGATGCTGGGCTTCAATTTCAAGCGTCAGAGCGGCAGGCAGCGAATGGCGGATCAGCGGGTCGAGGTTTTCCAGCAGATGTTTCATCGACACTGCGTGCGGGTGCAGTGACTGTTTGCGGGAAAACGCCAGTAAGCGCTGGGTCAGTTGTGCGCCACGTTCGGCGGCTTTTAAGGCGCGCTGAATGCGTATGGCATCAGGCGAATCCACAGAGGTCAGTTCCAGACTGCCGATAATCACCGCCAACAAGTTGTTGAAATCATGCGCCAGGCCGCCGGTTAACTGCCCCACCGCTTTCATCTTCTGGCTGTGAACCAGCGCCTCCTCCAGTGCTTTGCGCTCGCTGCGCTCCAGCACCACGTTGACCATGCCGCGCCCCGGCACCGGGCTAAAACGCAGCTCGATAGTGCGATTGTCCGCAAGCCTTAGCTCCTGCGGTTTAGGGAGCGGGCGCGAAAGGTTCTCAACGATATGTTCCTGGAGCGGCGTCACCTGTTTTAGCAGGTTCATATAATGTTGCCCACGCTGGAGATGCTCCGGCGAAAGCCCCAGCAGCAGCGGATACTGCGGGTTCCACACCACCAGGAATCCATCGTTATCAAACAGCGCAAAACCGTCGCGCATGGCGTGGAAGGTGGTTTCCAGTTGCGTGCTTTTTTCTTTCAGCAGTTTCGAGGTGTGTTCCAGCGATGCGGTGTTTCTCGCAAAAACGTTAAACGCTCGCGCCAGTTCGCCCAGTTCATCACGCCGCTGCAACGCAGGCACGCTTACATCGCGCTCGCCCCGCGCCAGCCGCGTCATCGCATGGGAAATCGCCGTCAGGTTCGAGCCGAGGTTGCGGTAAATATACCACCCGGCAAAACCCGTAATCACCAGTGCCAGCAGGGCAAATAGCCCGATAAACGCAATCATTGATTGCAGCTCTTTGTGGCTCTGCTCGGTACGGTTGAGCGACTCCTGCGCCACTTTTTGCACGTACAGGTTGATGTCCTGATTCAAAAACGCGACCAGCGCTTTGATGTGGTACATGTACCAGGAAATCCCGAGATCGCTGTTTTCAAGCTGATCCGCAAGTGGCAGCAATTGCTGCAAATGAGCGGTTAACTCCTGCAATATCCCATCAACCAGCGGTGAATCGGCGTGCTTCGGGAGTTGCGCCATCACGTCCGTAAGCTGCACTACGGTCGCTTTTGGCGATGGCGTTTGAATGGCAATCAGAATCAAGCGGTCCATTTCCGTTAGCAGCCGCGCCTCCGGCAGCGCTAACCCGTCACGGGCATTGATATCCTGAATATGATGCAAGTAACTTTGGTTTTGATACAGCGCACTGAGCAGCGCATTGCGCTCCAGATGGCGACGATGACCAAGCTCCAGCATCCGCGTGACGCTGCTTTCCAGCTCGTTGCTGCGCTCCGTGATGCGTGTAACCAACTCCGGCTCGTGGCTAGCCAGCGGGGCATTAGCCAGATGATTAAGCGAGTTTTGTAGCGCCTGCTGCGTTTGTTGCAAACGCTGCGCTTCACTTTGATATTCCAGCGCACCCACCACTTGCGTGAGACGCACCGCCGCCGTCGCCACATTGGCGGTATCCCGCGCCAGCTCCATGCTGCCGGACATATCACTCAGCGTTTGCCCCTGAACTTGCTCCTGCAAGCGGCTGGCGTGATCAAAACCTAAAATCGCCACGCCGCACACCAGCAAAGTCACCGCTACTACCAGCAGGTTAAAGGACAGCAAACGTCCACGGGCGCTGGTGAGAAAGGGTGTGCGGGGTGTTGGCATGGTTTGGCTCCGGGTTGTAGCCGAATGTATGAAAACAGAATTGCCATATTCTCCAACTGGTGTCTAGTATTCTCCACTCAAAGGCAATCACTGCAATAAAGCATGGAAACCTTAATAGCTCCCTCGACAAGTCGGTAGAATTATTTATTCGAAATTCAAAATTCAATATCCAATAAATAAGCAGCCATTAAATTACTAATTATTTACACTAAAGTAAGGTGCAACATGGCAAATTCAATTTATCTGACACTTAATGGAAAAAATTAGGGGTTAATATCTGTAGGATGTATGTCCCTTGATTCAATTGGAAATAAAGCGCAGATCTCACATCTTGATCAAATTATGGTATATGAGTTAAACCACCGACTAACACGCATTGATAACGTCAATCATCACTGCCTAACCATCAGAAAACCTATTGATAAATCCTCACCATTATTGAGTAAAGCAATTAATGACAATGAAATATTAACTTGTGAATTTCCTGTGTATAGGACCAATCGCTTTGGTATAAATGAGCTGTATTACATTATAAAATTGACCGACGCGCGTATTTGTGACTTACAGCTCCACGTCCCCCATGTAGTTGACGACAGCAAAGGGCTTGCGGAAGAGACAGTTTCATTTGTTTATGAAGCAATTAGTTGGGAACATTGCACCGCAGGAACAAGTTCTTATAGTTTGTGGATGGATCGTGTCCTCTAACAGCATGCGAAGTAATGACTAACTTGTAAAATATTAAATGACGCTAAGACAACTCATTAGCTAAGTAGGATTCAAGATATGTATCAAGGGCAAACAAAATATAATGCTATATCGGAAGGAGGGCTGAGGCGATTAACATTAGGTGAGATTAAATTAGCCTCTACACTTTATGGTTTCAGTATTCACTACAATCAAGTATGGATTCACTTAGAAAGTTACCTACCTTTTAATCTGCAGAACCCAGGACAAGCTATGAGTCCTAACGGTGAAATGTGGTTTAGGCAGGAAAAATATCGGGATGACTTCTCTCTTTCTCATGGGCCAAGTTTTAAGCATCTTTTTCTTCATGAAATGATGCATGTCTGGCAACATCAACGAGGAATGTGGGTAAGAACCAGAGGAGCTTTCTCTTGGGTTGCTGATTACACCTATAGTTTAGACAAGGCTAGATTGCTTGATTATGGGTTAGAACAACAAGCAAGTATTGTGAGTGATTACTGGTTGTTAAAAAATTATGGATTCTTTGGGAACAGTAATCTTTATGCTTACAGAGATTATAATGCTGATGCACCAGAAATAGATCTGTTGGCTATATACGAAAAGGTATTAGGGATCTTTCCTAAATGAAAAACTTATTTTTTTAATTTTTTTATGTACATTATTAACAGGTTGCCCTGGTGGAAATAGAGAAGGGAAAGAAATCGGAGATTATAAACCATTCTACGTAACACGAGGAAATATATGTTTCAGTGTGAATAAAAATGATGTGCTAAGTCGCTATACTTTGTATTCTAATCAAGGTGGGGAAAAAAGACTCGTCGTTAATGATAGAGTTAAACTCTCCTATCCTGATACCTGTATAAATGTAGACCTGAATATGGGCTACCAGTATTCATCAAGTTATAACTTGAATGGTATTAATTATCACTATGATTTTTTTATCGATAATAACGGGAGTGTCACAGGATTAAACCAATGATTAAGAATACCTTAAGCAGCTGATGTGTATCTATATGATGAGAGTAAAATGAAACGATTCATGAAACAGTTCTTTTTTGACTGGATAAAAACCGAAACATTGTATTCATATTTACCGTTGGCCATTATTATTATTTTGTCCTGCACTTTTTACAGATATTTTCCTGAGCATTGGGGGAAGTTAACGTTGTTTTCAATTTTTATTGTCATCGTCGCGGTCTGGAAAATAGCGAAGCATATAGAAAAATAACCTTCCATCTAAAAGTTCTTCACTCATATTTCCAACATTCTCCGAGGCGCAATCAACGTACCGGTATTTGAAGAATGATGGGTATATGACAAATGTGAACAGCCTCTGACATTCTGCATTTACTTTGACGTGTTCAACTGGCAGCAATCGAACCTTCACCCGCAGGAGTCGCACCATGAGTAGCGTTCCCATTCTGGAGATGCGCAATATTGCCAAATCATTTGGCAAGTTCTATGCGTTGAAAGGTGTCGACTTAACGGTGTTCCCCGGCGAAATTCACGCGCTGATGGGGGAAAACGGTGCCGGGAAAAGTACCCTGATGAAGATTCTCGCCGGAGCCTATACCGCCACCAGCGGCGAGATTTTAATTAACGGCGAACCCTACAGCATCAAAGGGCCGAAAGACGCACTCAACGCAGGCATCACGCTGATTTACCAGGAGATGCAGCTTGCGCCGAATCTTACCGTCGCTGAGAACATCTTCCTCGGCAGCGAGCTGTCACGCGGTGGTTTAGTCAAACGCAAAGAGATGGTGATGCAGGCCCAGACGGTTATCGACCGCCTCGGCGCGCAGTTTAAGGCCAGCGATTTGGTTTCGCGCCTGACGATTGCCGAACAGCAGCAGGTGGAGATCGCCCGCGCGCTGCACCGCAACAGCCGCATTTTAGTGATGGACGAACCCACCGCCGCCCTTTCCTCGCGTGAAACGCACCGCCTGTTCGAGCTGATTATGCGGCTGCGCGATGAAGGGATGGCGATTATCTATATCAGCCACCGCATGGCGGAAGTGTACGAGCTTTCCGACCGTGTGAGCGTGCTGCGCGACGGGCAATACGTCGGTAGCCTGACGCGTGAACACCTCAATGCCAACGAACTGGTGCGCATGATGGTGGGCCGCCCGCTAAGCGATCTGTTTAATAAAGAGCGCGATATTCCGCTGGGCAGTGTGCGTCTGAACGTTCACCACCTGACGGACGGCGTAAAAGTCCAGCCGGTCAGTCTACAAGTGAAATCCGGCGAGATAGTCGGCCTTGCGGGGCTAGTCGGTGCCGGGCGTTCTGAACTCGCACAGCTGATTTTTGGCGTGCGCAAATCCACCGGCGGCACGATAGAAATCGACGGCAAGCCCGTCAAAATCCATTCACCACGCGAAGCGATTAGCCACGGGATCGGTTTCCTGACCGAGAACCGCAAAGAGCAGGGTTTGTTCCTCGAACTCGCCGCGCAAGACAACATCACGATGGCGACCCTTGAGCGTGACGCGCACTACGGCTGGCTGGATCGCAAAAAAGCCCAGACCATTTCTGACGATGCCATCAGTTTGCTGAATATTCGCGTGCCACACGCGCAAGTACGGGCTGGCGGGCTGTCTGGCGGCAATCAGCAAAAACTTTTGATTTCACGCTGGGTGGCGATCGGCCCGCGCATTTTGATCCTTGATGAGCCAACGCGCGGGGTAGATGTCGGTGCGAAAAGTGAGATCTACCGGATCATGAGTCAGATGGCAAAACAGGGCGTGGCGATCTTGATGATCTCCAGTGAATTGCCTGAAGTGGTCGGCATGAGCGACCGGGTGTATGTGATGCGTGAAGGCAGTATCGCCGGGGAGTTGCACGCCGCTGATATCACGCAAGAGAAGATTATGACGCTGGCAACCGGCGTTGAAGATGCCCATAAAAAAGGGGTTCACCATGGCTAGCCCAACCACGCCACAACAAGTCGCCAAATCTGCCTCGCTGAAAAAAGCGCTGTTTGGCGATTTGATGCAAACCGTCGGGATTTTGCCGATTTTGATCCTGATCGTCGCCGTTTTCGGTTTTATCACGCCAAACTTTTTTACCGAATCTAATTTGTTGAATATCGCCCGTCAGTCGTCGATCAACATCGTGCTCGCCGCCGGGATGACCTTCATTATTTTAACCGGTGGGATAGATCTTTCCGTTGGCTCCATTCTGGGCACCACGGCTGTGACCGCAATGGTGGTTTCGCTGATGCCGGGTTGGGAATCGCTGTCGATTCCTGCCGCGCTGATGATGGGCACCGGGCTGGGGCTGTTTAACGGCATGTTGGTCGCCTGGGCCGGACTACCGCCGTTTATCGTCACGCTCGGCACTTATACCGCGCTGCGCGGAGCGGCCTATTTGCTGGCCGACGGCACCACGGTGATTAACTCCAATATCAATTTTGAATGGATAGGCAACTCGTATCTTGGGCCGATTCCGTGGCTGGTTGTGATTGCCCTGGCGGTGATTGTGGTCTGCTGGTTCATTCTGCGCCGCACCACGCTTGGCGTTCATATCTACGCGGTCGGCGGCAATATGCAGGCCGCACGCCTGACCGGCATCAAAGTCTGGCTGGTATTGCTGTTCGTATATGGCATGAGCGGTTTGCTTTCCGGGCTAGGCGGCGTGATGAGTGCTTCGCGGCTCTACAGCGCCAACGGCAATCTTGGGATGGGTTATGAGCTGGACGCCATCGCTGCGGTGATTCTTGGCGGCACCAGTTTCGTCGGCGGTATCGGCACGATTACCGGCACGCTGGTCGGCGCGCTGATTATCGCCACGCTCAACAATGGCATGACGCTGATGGGCGTCTCGTATTTCTGGCAACTGGTGATCAAGGGTGCGGTGATCATCATTGCGGTGCTGATCGATAAATACCGTACCCGTCACCATCAAAGTGCATAACAAAACACAACACAACAATAGTCGTAGGTCGGATAAGCGTGAGCGTCATCCGACAAAACCAGACAGGAGATTCACCATGCGTTTAAAACTACTCGCTGCTGCACTCATGATTGCCGCTGTGCCTTTCGTTCAGGCAAAAGAATTGAAATCCATCGGGGTGACGGTGGGCGACCTCGCCAACCCGTTCTTCGTACAGATAACCAAAGGTGCGGAACTTGAAGCCCGCAAACTGGCGGGTGACAACGTGAAAGTGACGCTGGTTTCCAGCGGCTACGATCTCGGCCAACAGGTATCGCAAATTGATAACTTTATTGCCGCGAAAGTGGACATGATCATCCTGAATGCCGCGGATTCTAAAGGGATCGGCCCGGCGGTAAAACGTGCGAAAGACGCCGGGATCGTGGTGGTGGCGGTGGACGTGGCGGCGGAAGGTGCCGATGCAACGATCACCTCGAACAACACCCAGGCGGGTGAGATAGCCTGTAAATACATTGCGGATCGCCTGAAAGAAAAAGGCAACGTGGTGATCATCAACGGGCCGCCGGTTTCTGCGGTGCAAAACCGTGTTGAAGGTTGTGAAACCGAATTTAAAAAACACCCGGGCATTAAGATCCTTTCTTCTAACCAGAACGCCAAAGGCAGTCGTGAAGGAGGACTTGAAGTGATGACCTCATTACTGGCGGCTAATCCGAAGATCGACGGCGTGTTTGCCATCAACGATCCAACCGCGATCGGTGCCGATCTGGCGGCGAAACAAGCTCAACGTAACGAATTCTTTATCGTCGGCGTGGATGGAAGCCCGGATGCGGAAGAAGCGCTGAAACGCGGTGGAAATACGCTGTTTGTCGCAACGCCTGCGCAAGATCCGCAAGTGATGGCGGCGAAAGCGGTGGAGATTGGTTACGACATTCTGCAAGGCAAACCAGCGCCTAAAGAGCCTGTGCTGATCCCGGTGACGATGATCGATAAAAACAATATCGGCACGTATAAGGGCTGGACGGTGAAATAACCGATTTTCCAAACTCGTAGGTGAATAATCCTTCGGGTTATGGAATGCATATTTACCCTAAATAATTCGAGTTGCAGGTAGGCGGCAAGCGAGCTTATCCCCAGGAGCTTACATAAGTAAGTGACTGGGGTAAGTGAGCGTAGCCAACACCCCTGCAACTTGAAGTATGACGGGTAAAAGGAGGGAAAATGAAACGTTCTGAAGTAAACCAAATCCTCTCTCAAACGCGCCATTTCTTTATGCAGCACGATGTCCATTTGCCTCCTTTTGCCTCATTCGACCTGGCGAAATGGCAGCAGGTTGATAAACAAATCTGGCAGGAAGTGATTGATTTAAAACTCGGGTGGGATGTTACCGCATTCGGTGGCAATGATTTTCTCACTCAGGGTCTGACGCTTTTCACGCTGCGTAATGGTTCACCCGATGGCGCGCCGTATGCCAAGTGTTATGCCGAAAAAATAATGCATGTTCGCGACGGCCAAATCACGCCGATGCATTTTCACTGGCGCAAACGCGAGGACATTATCAATCGCGGCGGCGGCAATCTGATTGTCGAATTGTGGAATGCCGATCAGTTTGAACAGGCCGAAGAAAGCGACGTCACCGTAGTGATTGATGGTTGCCGCCAGACGCACGCGGCGGGCAGCCAACTACGTCTCTCACCGGGGGAGAGCATTTGTCTGGTGCCGGGCATTTACCACAGTTTTTGGGGCGAGCCGGGTTATGGCGATGTGCTGGTTGGGGAAGTGTCGATGGTGAATGACGATGACCATGACAACCGTTTTCTCAAGCCGCTCGAGCGCTTTAACGCCATTGTTGAAGACGAACCCGCGCGGCAATTGCTGTGCAACGAATATCGCCAGACCCTTTAATTTCCAGACCTTATTTTCCAACCATATTTTCCAACACCAGGGGAAACTATTATGGCTTTGATATCGCTCGCCGATGGGCTGAAACACGCGCGGGAAAATGGCTACGCGTTAGGCGCGTTTAATGTCCTCGATAGTCATTTTCTGCGCGCGCTTTTTGCTGCGGCAAAGCAGGAAAACTCGCCGTTTATCATCAATATTGCCGAAGTCCATTTTAAGTATGTCTCGCTGGATTCGCTGGTCGAAGCCGTCAAATTCGAAGCGGCTCGCCATGATATTCCGGTGGTGCTGAATCTCGATCACGGCCTGCATTTTGAGGCAGTCGTTCGCGCTTTACGCCTCGGTTTTAGCTCAGTCATGTTCGATGGTTCTACACTTGAATATGAGGAGAATGTTCGGCAGACGCGTGAAGTGGTGAAAATGTGCCACGCGGTGGGTGTTTCGGTTGAAGCGGAGCTGGGTGCCGTCGGCGGTGACGAAGGCGGTGCGCTGTATGGCGAAGCCGACAGCAACAAGTTTACCGATCCCAAAATCGCGCGTGATTTTGTCGACAGAACCGGCATCGACACGCTGGCCGTCGCTATCGGCAATGCGCATGGCAAATACAAGGGCG
Organism: Buttiauxella agrestis ATCC 33320; assembly: GCF_000735355.1. Classification (GTDB taxonomy): domain Bacteria; phylum Pseudomonadota; class Gammaproteobacteria; order Enterobacterales; family Enterobacteriaceae; genus Buttiauxella; species Buttiauxella agrestis. The sequence continues at coordinate 60,001 of NZ_JMPI01000006.1, read as the reverse complement.
AACCAAAACTCGATTTCGACCGCCTGGCCGCGATTCGTAGCCAAACCGGTCTCCCGCTGGTGCTACACGGTGGTTCCGGCATCAGCGATGAAGATTTCAGAAAAGCGATAACGCTCGGCATTCACAAAATTAATTTCTACACCGGGATGTCACAGGCAGCGCTGAGTGCCGTCGAGCAGAGAATGAATCAGCGTCATGCCATTTATGACGAATTCGCGGAGTTATTACTGGGTATAGAAGAGGCGATTACGGATGTCGTCGCACAACAGATGCAGATTTTTGGCAGTTCGGGTAAAGCGTAAGGAGTAGGTATGACAGAGCGCAGCGGCATTATCGCCGCCGGAAACATGTTAGTCGATCATGTGCATCAAATTGTGCAGTGGCCGCAGCGCGGTTGGCTCGCGGAAATTGTCCACAGCGAACGCTCCACCGGCGGCGCTCCGCTTAACGTTCTGCTGACACTGGCAAAAATGCATGTCGGCCTGCCGCTCCAGGCCGTGGGTTTAGTCGGTGACGACCACGACGGTGATTACATTATGGCCATGCTCGATCAGTATCATGTGAATCGCCAGCATGTGCACCGCACCACCTTTGCGCCAACGTCGATGTCGCAAGTGATGACCGACCCTGACGGGCAGCGCACGTTTTTCCACTCGCCAGGTGCGAATCGCCTGCTTGATTTACCCGCTTTTGACCGTCTTGAATCGTCGTTCAAAATCTTCCATTTGGGTTATTTATTACTGCTCGATAGCCTCGATATGGAGGATGCGGAATACGGCACGCGCAGCGCCAGATTGCTGGCGATGATGACGCAGCAAGGCTATGAAACCTCGCTGGATTTAGTCTCGCGCCAGGGCGACCCACGTTACCGCCCGATGGTGCTCCCTGCCCTGCGTTGGCTCGATTATCTGGTGATAAACGAGCTGGAAGCCGGTGAGTTTAGCGGGCTGGAAATTCGCCATTTAAACGGAGCGCCGCATATAGAAAATATTGCGCAAGCAGCAACGTTGCTGCTGGAATCGGGCGTGAAGCAAAGAGTTGTCATTCACTGCCCGGAAGGCGCATGGGGGGTGGAAAAAGGAAAAGAAGGTATGTGGGTACCTTCGTTTATGCTCGCCCGGAATGAAATTATCGGCAGCGTCGGCGCGGGTGACGCATTTTGCGCCGGAATATTATATGGCTGCCATGAAAAATGGTCGTTGGCTGACAGCCTGAAATTAGCCCACGCCTGCGCGCGCTCTAATCTTTTATGCGCAAATGCGATAGATGGGGCAAAAACATTAACGGAATTACAGAGTTTTATTAGTGAGCAGAGTTAATATTTATTACGTCATCGACTAATAATGATGGCGTGAATATATTATTTGAGAGAGACGTTCCATAACAATGTAATTTCAATCAATAAATTACATTGTGGATTTCATATTAAATAAATAAAAACTGAGTAAACTATGCGGCGGGTGCTTAGGGCTTTCAGTCCTGAGCATAAGTGAGGGATATTCTTGAACGTTAAGAATAAGAAAGCCCCGGGCAACTTTACGTTAACCTGTGCACTGCACCCATTTAGTTGGACTCTCTTACTGGAGAGCCCCATGTCAAAACGTAAATATCCTTTCGAAATGCGCCTGGCAGTGGTTATGCACTATTCCACTACTGATGAAGGTTACCGTTTAACATCTGCACGTTTTAACATCCCTAGAACACAGGTGAAGATGTGGGTGGCTGCCTATGATGCCTATGGCGAAGAGGGGCTAAGACCCAAATATAAAGGCGTTTCAGTAGACCCTGAGATCCGGGTGGCCGCTATAAAGGACGTGCTGGAAGGGAAGATGTCCTATAATCAGGTCGCTATTAAATATAAGATCGCAGGCCCTGGGGTTATAGCTAAATGGTTGAAAGTTTCGATAAAAATGGATATGACGGCCTCCGATCTCTTCGCGTTGGGAAAAGAAGGGCACTTCATATGATAGAAACCCCTGAAGCGGTTGAGGCTGCAATTGAACGTTCAAAAGTTCAGCGTATCAAGGAACTTGAAAGGAGAGTCAAGTATCTGGAATTAAAGGTTTTGTATCTAAAAAAGCTGAAAGCCTTGGTTCGGTGAGGGAGAAAGTCAAAGTTATTGATGAACTGAGGCAGCACTATCCATTTGATGAACTTCTTGAAATCGCCAGCATTCCTCGAAGTACTTTTTACTATCACCTGAAAGCACTTAAGTTACCGGAAAAATATGCTGAGCTAAAATGCAGAATCAGGGAAATCTACGACGACAATTACGGTCGTTATGGCTATCGCAGAATAACGATGGCTTTAAAAAGAGAAGTTTGTGTAATCAATCATAAAGTTATTCAACGACTTATGAATGTTATGACGCTTAAGGCAGCGATCAGAGTTAAGCGTTACAGTTCATGGCGCGGACAACGCGGTGAAACAGTCGACAATCTCCTTCAACGAAACTTTAAGGCCAGCCGACCTAACGAAAAGTGGGTCACTGATGTCACTGAGTTTGCTGTAAACGGCCGGAAACTCTATCTCTCTCCCATCCTGGATCTCTTCAATAACGAAGTGATTTCCTACAGTATTTCCGAACGACCAACCATGCCGATGATCGATGAAATGCTCCTTAAGGCATTTGCCAGAATGGACGCTGACAGCAATCCTGTTCTTCATTCTGATCAGGGCTGGCAATACCGGCACAGGTGGTATCAGTATCAGTTGCGCGAGTTCGGGGTTTTGCAAAGTATGTCCAGAAAAGGAAAGTGTCTGGATAATGCCTGTGCAGAATGCTTTTTCGGAACGTTAAAATCGGAATGCTTTTACACCCGTAAATTCAATGATGTTGACGAACTGAAGGTTGCCCTCGAGGATTACATTCGTTACTACAACACCCGCCGTATTAGCCTTAAATTCAACGGCCTCAGCCCGCTTGAGTATCGCCTACAGACCTATCCACTACGAATTTATACCAATGACTTTATCAAGGAGGTTGTCTGGAAAACGTTTAGATAAGAGCCAGTTGCATGCTCTGGATTCTTATGTTTCTGGCTAATGAGTTTAAAACACCATCCAGATGCCGTTGCCGAAGCGCCATAGGACACGAGGACGCTCATTTCCGCTATGAGCGATGAGTAGACGTTAGGCCTTAAGAAATATCTTGAACAGCAGCGTTTGGGATATGTATGGATGGAAATTCCTTATTCCCAAGGTGATCCTTGCTCCCAGCTTTCAATAAGCAGGTCAATAAAAGAGCGGATTCGAGGTGATAAGTGTCGTTTACTGGGATAAATCACTCGAATAGGTTCCGGAGGAAAAGGATATTCCTCAAGAACAGGCATCAATCTTCCACTACGCAAATCCTCGCCTAGCAAATAGGTGGGTAAGTGGACGATTCCGAACCCAGAAATAGCCGATGCACGCATGGCTTCAGAACTGTCGAGGTTCAGTCGCCCTGGTCCTTCATGCACAAATGTCCCTTCCGGGGTGGCGAACCGCCAGCTACGTCTTTTCTCTGCACTAAGAAGAAAGATTGTGTCATGTTCGGTTAAATCTGCAGGTGTCTTTGGAATGCCTCGGGAGGATAAATACTCGGGTGATGCGCATGTGACAATTTGCTGCGATGCTATTGTTCGGGTAAGAATTCGCGAATCATCTCGCGGTTCACCTATACGAATTGCAATATCAAAGCCTTCTTCAATAAGGTCTACAAACCTGTCGTTAAAGGACACCTCCGCACGAAGTTCTGGCCACTTTTTTAGATAAACATCCAGAATGGGGAGAATATGTCGCTGCCCAAAAGATAGCGGCGCACTCAGCCGGAGAGTCCCGGTTGGCTTAACTCTGCGCATGGCCATGGTGGCATCCACTTCCTCAAGGTCTTCTAGTATCTGACGGCAACGATCAAACATGACCCTCCCTTCATCGGTAAGACTCAGACTCCGGGTGGTGCGGTTAAGAAGACGAACCCCCATACGCGTTTCGAGCCTGACAATGCTTTTGCCAATGGCAGAACGTGTGAGCCCAAGAGATCCCGCTGCGTGGGTGTAACTCCCGGCTTTTACAGCAGCGACGAACGCTGCGATGTCACCAATACTGTTGATCTCCATGCTTTATTTATCTCATCCAATACGGGCGTTAACGTACCCTAATATGGGAAACACATTCCCCAAATGTTTATCTATTATAGATTCCTGTTCTCTTTTAACGCAAATACAAACAGGGATAACAATGTTGAATCAACAAACCAAACAAGCCGTAAAAGAATGGTCAGAAAGTCTGGCCGGTCTGGGTCCAATCCTTACGGGTGAGGATACCGTAACGCCTATGAGTGAGGTGCGTGACGCCTATACCCGTATGCTGGCTAAAAACCCTGCACCTGCCGGTGTGAGCTTTACTGAGGTCGACATGGGGGGCGTGCCGGGAACACTGGTGACTCCCGACAACCTTGAAACCGATGCCATCGTTATGTACATCCACGGCGGAGCTTATATTGTCGGCGAATCAGCTGGCTATCACGGTATTGGCGGCAACTACGCCAGCATGCTGGGCGCACGGGTTTATATGCCGGATTACCGTCTGGCGCCGGAGTATCCTTTCCCAACGCCCGTTAACGATACCGTTCGTGCGTATGAGTGGTTAATTGAACAGGGCTTTGACGCCAGCAAAATCGTGCTGGCGGGCGAGTCTGCCGGTGGAGCGATGGTGGTCACCGTTATGGTTGCTGCACGCAATAAGGGCTTATCGCTTCCAGCCGGTGGTGTCTCTATCTCACCATGGGCAAACCTTGAACATACTGGCGTATCGATGAACAACAGAGAAGGTCTCGATCCCCTAAACACAAAAGCGGGTCTGGATTTTCTGGCACGCACCTTTCTGGGAGATGCATTATCTAACCATCCAATGGCATCACCCGTGTTTGCCGATGTAACGGGTCTGCCACCTGTGCTCGTTCAGATTGGCGAAAACGAACTCATGCTGAGCGACGCGATGCGTCTGGCAACTCATCTGGGTGATAACCGCGTTCGCGTAAATCTGGAAGTCTGGCCGGGTATGTTCCACGCCTGGCATTTCTTCTCAATGATGCAGCCAGAAGCGGTTCAGGCTCTCGAAAGTTCAGTTGCCTTTATCAAGCAAGCTCTGCGGGATGCATCTAAGTAATTATCAATGATGATTGCTTAAAGAATGGGCGCGTCTAATTGCGCCCATCAGAAGTGAAAATGACGGATTTATAAAAACAACTTTCTTTATCTCCCGATCCTATTTCGCATGCTGCCCAGCGGGGTCTGCAACTATTTTTCTATTAGTCACACCTGCTTTTAGACCGTGGCGTTAGCAATGTCCGCTCCTGGCACACAGCGGACATCAGTATTCAAAAATTTGAAAAAAGATAACTTTCTGTATAGCATTTGCTATACGTGGTCGTTGTGCTATTCTTGTAAAGCAAACGCTATACAGGGGTGTCTTATGAAATCAGATGTTCAACTTAACCTTAGAGCTAAGGAATCGCAGCGGGCGCTCATAGATGCGGCTGCGGAAATCCTCCACAAGTCACGTACAGATTTCATTCTTGAAATGGCCTGTCAGGCTGCCGAGAATGTGATCCTCGATCGCCGGGTATTTAACTTTAACGATGAGCAATATGCGGAGTTCATCGATATGCTTGATGCACCGGTCGCAGATGATCCCATTATCGAAAAACTGCTGGCAAGGAAACCCCAGTGGGACATGTAACAGCACCAGAACCTCTGTCCGCTTTTCATCAAGTGGCTGAGTTCGTCAGCGGTGAGACTGTGCTCGATGACTGGTTAAAGCAGAAAGGCCTTAAAAACCAGGCTCTCGGAGCGGCCAGAACGTTTGTGGTATGTAAGAAAGATACGAAGCAAATAGCCGGCTTTTACTCTCTGGCCACCGGGAGCGTCAATCATACTGAAGTGACAGGGAATCTTCGGCGTAATATGCCAGATCCCATCCCTGTCATCATACTTGCCCGCCTTGCTGTCGATCTCTCATTGCGCGGAAAAGGGCTTGGCGCTGATTTACTTCATGATGCAGTGCTTCGTTGCTATCGGGTTGCCGAGAATATAGGTGTACGTGCAATCATGGTTCATGCGCTCACAGAAGAAGCCAAAAATTTCTACATTCACCATGGTTTCAAACCATCACAAACTCAGCCGCGGACATTGTTCCTCAGACTCCCTCAGTAATGCGAAAGGACCTTATGTTCGGAATTTATGAGCAATAATTAAATGGTGCGCATGCGGTTAGTTCAATAGACATACTTCATGAGAGAAGATGGTGAACGAGTTAATGGCTAGACAAGAATGCACGTGCAGTAGGAATGCTGTGGAATGGATAATACGGCTGCGAAATTGATTATTTAGCTTTATAGGGAACAAAAAAGAGCCCATGTATTAAATGGACTCTTTCTCTGATGCCTCGGTTAATCTGTCCAACTTTTTGGGGTCAGTACAACCCGAGGCTGATCCTCAACCCTGAACAAGTTGAGGTTAGCCTCTTACTCGCCGCAAGGCAAGGAGTAAAAAGGCATGAAGCCTACAAGAACTGTTGTCATATGTTTATTAATTGTTTGCTTAACATTAATAGCAATTACCTTATTAACACGCCGTAATTTATGCGAAGTGAAAATAAGGAATGATAAACAGGAGGTAGCGGCCAGGCTGGCCTGCTCCGAATAGTAAAGCTATCCGGGCGGGGTTCGCCCCGCCCAACTTGTGAAGGAATGAAGGGAGTAGTCTTAAGCACCCATTTATTATATATAATTCAAGCCGCACTATTCTCCGCCTGAATAACATCAGCCGAAAATACATATCCCACACCGCGAATAGTTCTGATTAATGCTGGCTGATGTGGGTTCGGTTCTATTTTTTTACGCAGGCGCATAATCAGCACATCTATCGTTCTGTCGAACACTTCCAGGCTTTCGCTGTGGGTCAGTTCCAGTAATCTCTCACGCGATAACACTTTGCGGGCGTTTTGTACCAGGGCCAGCAGCAGGCCATATTCGCCCTGGGTGAGATCAACTTGTTCATGCGCACAATTGAATAGCTGGCAACGCCCGGTATCGAGTCGCCAGCCGTTGAAATGTACGCCGTTGGTTTTGGTTGTCGGGGTTTCAATCGCTAATGCGCCGGAACGCCGCAGCACCGCTTTCACTCGCGCCACTACCACTCGCGGGTTAAATGGTTTGCCGATGTAATCATCCGCGCCCATTTCAAGGCCGACCACCACGTCAGATTCGCTACCCAACCCAGTGAGCATCACCACCGGCAAATCTGGCCGTTGGCGCTGAATCTGTTGCAGCACCAGCAGTCCATTAATATCCGGCAAAATCATATCCAGCAGCACCAGCGCAATTTCTGGAAACTGCGCGATGGCTGTCAGCGCATCATTTCCTGTGTGGCAGACCCGCACCTCAAAAACGTGTTCGTTTAGCACGTCTCGTAGTACGTCACAGATTGCCAGATCGTCATCCACCAGCAAAATTGCAGGTTTCATGGTTGTACTCCGCGATGGATGCATTAGGAAATTATAAGTGTGGGTGATTGTTGATGGAGTACCGCATAAATCCCAATAGACCGTGCCGAATTTTCAACCAGTGTCACAAACCTCGTGGTGGTCGACACGTCACTTTTGACGATGTCCTGTTTTTCGTCAGGGTTTTGCTGCTTTTATCACCGTAAGATGCCTGTAATTCCCACTCTTTCTATGTGGCATAGATAATGCATAGAGAGCTGCAAGGTAAGTAATATTGACTGGAGCAACACTGATGAAAAAAGTCGTCACGGTTTGCCCCTATTGTGCCTCGGGTTGCAAAATCAACCTCGTGGTCGATAACGGCAAAGTCGTCAAGGCGGAAGCGGCTCAGGGTAAAACTAACCAGGGCGATTTATGCCTGAAGGGTTACTACGGCTGGGATTTTATTAACGATACTAAAATCCTCACTCCGCGCCTGAAATCTCCGATGATTCGTCGCCAGAAAGGCGGCAAACTCGAAAACGTTTCCTGGGATGAAGCGCTGAACTACGTCAGCACCCGTCTGAGTGAAATCAAAGCGAAACACGGCTCCGATGCCATCATGACCACCGGTTCTTCCCGTGGGACAGGCAACGAAACTAACTATGTAATGCAGAAATTTGCGCGCGCCGTTATTGGTACTAATAACGTCGATTGCTGCGCACGCGTCTGACACGGCCCATCGGTTGCAGGTCTGCACCAATCGGTCGGTAACGGCGCTATGAGCAACTCAATCGTCGAGATTGAGGATACCGATTTAGTGTTTGTGTTCGGGTATAACCCGGCAGATTCACACCCTATCGTTGCTAACCGCGTGATTCGCGCAAAGCAAAAAGGGGCGCAAATCATTGTTGTCGATCCGCGTAAAATTGAAACCGCGCGCATCGCTGATATGCATTTGCAGTTAAGAAATGGTTCTAACATCGCCCTGCTTAACGCAATTGGGCATGTGATTATCGAAGAAAACCTGTACGACCAGTCATTCGTGGCCGAACGTACCGAAGGTTTCGACGAGTATCGCAAAATTGTTGCTGGCTACACGCCTGAATCTGTTGAAGAAATTACTGGCGTTACTGCGGCGGAAATTCGCAGCGCTGCACGCATGTATGCGAAGGCGAAAACCGCCACGATTCTGTGGGGCATGGGCGTGACCCAGTTCTATCAGGGCGTGGAAACTGTTCGCTCGCTGACAAGCCTTGCGCTGATGACTGGCAACCTGGGTAAACCGAACGTCGGTGTTAACCCGGTTCGTGGTCAAAACAACGTTCAGGGCGCCTGCGATATGGGCGCACTGCCGGATACTTATCCTGGCTATCAGTACGTTAAAGATGATTTCAGCCGCGAGAAATTCGCGAAAGCATGGGGCGTGCCATCGCTGCCTGCTCACACTGGCTATCGCATTAGCGAACTGCCGCACCGTGTGGCACATGGCGAAGTGTATGCGGCGTACATCATGGGCGAAGATCCGCTTCAAACCGATGCGGAGCTTTCAGCTGTTCGCAAAGCATTTGAAGAACTCGAGCTGGTGATTGTACAAGACATCTTCATGACCAAAACCGCGGCTGCCGCCGATGTGATTTTGCCGTCCACTTCGTGGGGCGAACATGAAGGCGTTTATACCGCCGCTGACCGTGGTTTCCAGCGCTTCTTTAAAGCGGTAGAACCGAAGTGGGACTTGAAAACGGACTGGCAGATTATCAGTGAAATCGCCACTCGTATGGGCTACCCGATGCACTACAACAACACCCAGGAAATTTGGGATGAGTTGCGTGGTCTGTGCCCTGATTTCTACGGTGCCACTTACGAGAAAATGGGCGAGCTGGGTTATATCCAGTGGCCTTGCCGCGATGTTGCTGAAAGCGACCAGGGTACGTCGTTCTTGTACGACGGTAAGTTCGACCGTGCAAACGGCCTTGGCGAGTTCTTTACCTGCGACTGGGCGCCGCCAATCGACAAAGTCACCGAAGAGTACCCGATGGTACTTTCCACGGTGCGTGAAGTCGGCCATTACTCTTGCCGTTCGATGACCGGCAACTGTGCGGCATTGGCAGCTCTGGCAGATGAACCAGGCTATGCGCAAATCCACACCGACGATGCCGCGCGTTTGGGTATCGAAGATGAAGCGCTGGTGTGGGTCAATTCACGCAAAGGCCGAGTTATCACACGGGCGAATGTGAGCGAGCGTCCTAATAAAGGTGCCGTTTACATGACGTATCAGTGGTGGATTGGCGCGTGTAACGAGCTGGTGACTGAAAACCTCAGCCCGATTACCAAAACGCCGGAGTATAAATACTGCGCCGTGCGCGTCGAGCCCATCGCCGATCAGAAAGCTGCCGAACAGTATGTGATTGACGAATACAGCAAGTTAAAAGCCAGTTTGCGCGAAAGCGCGGCGGGTTAATAATCCCCAGGAAACACTCGAAAGCTGCCTGCCTGGCAGCTTTTTTTTTGCTTTTCTCCCCTCTCTGCACGGGATGCATTGATTAAATTTTCAACCATTTAATTAATGCGTGATCTGTCGCCCAAATAATAAACAAAGCTTCCCAGGCACTCTGCGATTAACGTTTATGTGACATATTATTAACATCCTAAAAGGAGAAAAAAAGCATGAGCCAAATACATAAACACGCCATTCCCGCAAATATTGCGGACAACTGCCTGATAAATCCGGAGCAATACCAATCCATGTACCAACATTCGGTACATGACCCAGACGCATTTTGGGGCGAACAAGGGAAGATCCTCGATTGGATCAAGCCTTATCAGAAGGTGAAAAATACCTCTTTCGCACCGGGAAACGTCTCAATCAAATGGTATGAAGACGGCACGCTAAACCTGGCCGCCAACTGCCTGGACAGACACCTGAAAGAACGCGGCGATCAGACTGCGATCATCTGGGAAGGCGATGACGCAACCCAAAGTAAAACTATTACCTACCGTGAACTGCATCGTGAAGTGTGCCGTTTCGCCAATACTCTGGTGGAACTGGGCATCAAGAAAGGCGATGTGGTGGCGATTTATATGCCGATGGTGCCGGAAGCGGCCGTTGCGATGCTGGCCTGCGCGCGCATTGGCGCGGTGCATTCCGTGATATTCGGTGGCTTCTCACCGGAAGCGGTCGCCGGGCGCATCATCGATTCCAGCTCTAAACTGGTGATTACCGCTGACGAAGGTATTCGTGCCGGGCGCTCCATTCCGCTGAAGAAAAACGTCGATGACGCGCTGAAAAACCCAGGCGTCAAAACTGTCGAACACGTTGTCGTGCTTAAACGTACCGGCGGTAATATCGAATGGCACGAAGGCCGTGACCTGTGGTGGAACGAACTGGTTGAGAAAGCCAGTGCTCACCACCAGCCAGTCGAAGTAAACGCCGAAGATCCGCTGTTTATCCTTTACACCTCCGGTTCAACCGGCAAGCCAAAAGGCGTGCTGCACACCACCGGCGGGTATCTGGTTTATGCCGCAACCACCTTTAAATATGTCTTTGATTACCATCCGGGCGACGTGTACTGGTGCACCGCCGACGTGGGTTGGGTCACCGGACACAGCTATCTGCTCTATGGCCCGCTGGCGTGTGGTGCGATCACCCTGATGTTCGAGGGCGTGCCAAACTGGCCTGCACCAAACCGCATGGCACAAGTCGTTGATAAGCATAAGGTGAATATTCTCTACACCGCACCAACCGCGATTCGTGCGCTGATGGCCGAAGGTGATAAAGCCGTTGAAAACACCGACCGTTCGTCGCTGCGCATTTTGGGTTCGGTAGGCGAACCTATCAACCCGGAAGCGTGGGAATGGTACTGGAAGAAAATCGGTAACGAGAAATGCCCGGTGGTGGACACCTGGTGGCAGACCGAAACCGGCGGTTTCATGATCACCCCGATTCCAGGCGCGACCGAGCTGAAAGCTGGTTCTGCCACGCGTCCGTTCTTCGGCGTGCAGCCTGCACTGGTGGATAACGAAGGTAATCCGCAACAAGGGGCGACCGAAGGTAACCTGGTGATCACCGATTCATGGCCGGGCCAGGCGCGCACGCTGTTTGGCGACCACGAACGTTTTGAGCAGACCTATTTCTCGACCTTCAAAAATATGTATTTCAGCGGTGACGGCGCACGCCGTGACGAAGACGGTTACTACTGGATTACCGGACGTGTGGATGACGTGCTGAACGTGTCCGGCCACCGTCTGGGTACCGCAGAAATCGAGTCGGCACTGGTGTCTCACCCGAAAGTCGCCGAAGCGGCTGTGGTCGGCATTCCGCATAACATTAAAGGCCAGGCGATTTACGCATACGTGACGCTCAATCACGGCGAAGAGCCGACGCCTGAGCTGTATACCGAAGTGCGCAATTGGGTGCGTAAAGAGATTGGCCCGCTTGCCACGCCGGATATTTTGCACTGGACAGATTCACTACCGAAAACCCGCTCCGGCAAAATTATGCGTCGCATTTTGCGCAAAATTGCCGCCGGGGATACCAGTAACTTTGGTGATACTTCAACGCTTGCCGATCCGGGCGTTGTTGAGAAGTTACTGGAAGAAAAACAATCAATTACCATGCCTTAATCTTTTCCCCCTCTCCCTCAGGGAGAGGGCTGGGTGAGGGTTGTTTCATGGTGATATGCCCTCATCCCAACCTTCTCCCTCAGGAGAAGGAGCCAAAAAAATAAAACCACCCCCTTACCTCTGGAGAGATCTGTGATGAGTGATCAACTTTATCAGCGGATAGAAGACAGTGCGCATTTCAGGGAGTTAGTCGCTAAACGGCAACGGTTTGCCACCATTTTGTCCATCATCATGCTGGTGATTTATATCAGCTTTATCCTGCTCATTGCCTTTGCTCCCGGCTGGTTGGGTACGCCTTTGCACGAAGGCACCACCGTCACACGCGGCATTCCGATTGGCGTCGGCGTGATTCTGATTTCATTCTTCCTCACGGGCGTTTATGTCTGGCGGGCGAACGGTGAATTTGACCGTCTGAATAACGCTGTGCTGCGCGAGGTGAAGGTATCATGAAACGTCTTCTCGGCCTTGCTGCCGCACCGCTGTTAAGCCTGCCAGCCTCTGCGTTTGCCGCGGATGCCATTACGGGGGCTGTGCAGCGCCAGCCTACCAACTGGCAGGCGATTATCATGTTTATTGTGTTCGTCGCGTTCACCCTGGGCATCACTTATTGGGCCTCGAAACGCACCCGTACCCGTAGCGATTATTACACTGCGGGCGGCAATATTACCGGCTTTCAGAATGGCCTGGCGATTGCGGGCGACTATATGTCTGCCGCATCGTTCCTCGGTATTTCGGCGCTGGTGTTTACCTCCGGCTATGACGGCCTGATTTACTCCCTGGGCTTTTTGGTCGGCTGGCCGATTATCCTGTTCCTGATTGCCGAACGCTTACGAAACCTCGGCAAATACACCTTTGCCGACGTCGCTTCTTATCGCTTAAAACAAGGGCCAATCCGTATTCTTTCAGCCTGCGGTTCTCTGGTGGTTGTCGCCCTGTATCTGATTGCTCAGATGGTTGGCGCAGGCAAACTTATCGAGCTGCTGTTTGGCCTGAACTACCACGTCGCGGTGGTGCTGGTCGGCGTGTTGATGGTGATGTACGTCCTGTTCGGCGGCATGTTAGCCACCACCTGGGTACAAATCATTAAAGCCGTATTGCTGCTGTTCGGCGCAAGTTTCATGGCCTTTATGGTGATGAAACACGTCGGCTTTAGCTTCAACAATTTGTTCGCCGAAGCGATTGCCGTGCACCCGAAAGGGGTGGCAATCATGAGTCCGGGCGGGCTGGTGAAAGACCCGATATCGGCGCTGTCGCTGGGATTAGGTTTGATGTTTGGTACCGCGGGCTTGCCGCACATTCTGATGCGTTTCTTCACGGTCAGCGATGCTCGCGAAGCGCGTAAAAGCGTGCTCTACGCTACCGGTTTCATGGGTTATTTCTACATCCTGACCTTTATCATCGGCTTTGGTGCCATCATGTTGGTCGGTGCAAACCCCGCCTTTAAAGATGCCGCAGGGGCGTTGATTGGCGGCAACAACATGGCGGCGGTTCACCTCGCGGATGCGGTAGGCGGCAGCTTGTTCTTAGGCTTTATCTCGGCAGTTGCCTTTGCCACCATCCTTGCGGTGGTTGCCGGTTTAACGTTGGCGGGTGCGTCTGCGGTTTCGCACGACCTTTACGCCAACGTGTTCCGCAAAGGGGCTTCTGAACGTGACGAGCTGAGAGTGTCCAAAATCACCGTTCTGGTGCTGGGCGTGGTGGCTATCTTGCTGGGGATTTTGTTCGAGAAACAAAACATCGCCTTCATGGTCGGCCTGGCGTTCTCGATTGCGGCGAGCTGTAACTTCCCAATTATTCTGCTCTCGATGTACTGGTCGAAACTGACCACGCGTGGCGCGATGATTGGCGGCTGGCTTGGCTTGCTGACAGCGGTGATCCTGATGATCCTCGGCCCAACGGTTTGGGTGCAGGTTCTGGGCCACGCAACGGCAATCTTCCCGTACGAATACCCGGCACTGTTCTCGATTCTGGTGGCGTTCGTCGGTATTTGGGTATTCTCAGCGACTGATAACAGCCCGGAAGGCAATCTCGAACGTGAGAAATTCCGTGCACAGTTCATCCGTTCCCAGACCGGGATCGGCATTGAACAAGGTCGTGCGCATTAATTAGCATTAACTCTCCCCGGTTCGTTCGAGCCGGGGATCACATTTTCGCCTTTCCAGCATTTCAATCCCGCTCCAGAGGGCTACAGTAGCTCATAAATGAAACGATGTTTTATTTAATAACTGGCGAGGACTGGATGAAAAAGTATGCCCTGGTAGGAACCGGCGGACGTGCCGGGTTATATATCGAAGCCATTAGCGGTAAATGGAAAGATAACGCGCAACTGGTCGCATTTTGCGACACCAACCAGACGCGAATGAATTATGCCAATACGCTTTTGAGTCAGGCGGGTGCCGCTCCGGCATCAACCTGGAAAGCGGCAGATTTCGACACCATGATTCATGAAACACGCCCGGATATTGTCATCGTCACCACCATGGACCGCACGCACGACGAGTACATTGTGCGGGCGCTGCATGCCGGTTGCGACGTGATTACCGAAAAACCGATGACCATTGATGAAAAGCGTGCGCTGCGCATTCTCGATGCCATTGAAGAAACCGGTCGTCAGGTGCGTGTCGCCTTTAATTACCGTTACGCACCCCATCACAGCAAAATCCGTGAATTGCTAATGAACGACACCATTGGCGAGGTGTTTTCAGTGCATTTCGAATGGCTGCTCAATACCGAGCACGGCGCGGATTACTTCCGTCGCTGGCACCGCGAGAAACGCAACAGCGGCGGCCTGCTGGTACATAAATCCACTCACCATTTCGACCTGATGAACTTCTGGTTAGACAGTTATCCGGAACGCGTTTATGCGGAAGGTGGGCTGCGTTTTTATGGCAAAGAGAATGCGCAGATGCGATGCGTCTCGCAGTTTTACCCACGCGCGCACGGTTTCGATGCCGCAAAAGATGACCCGTTCGCGTTGCACATGGAAGAGAACGAACAGCTCAAAGCGCTGTATCTGGATGCGGAACACGAAGATAACTATTACCGCGATCAGAGCGTTTTTAGCGACGGCATCACTATCGAAGACACGCTATCGGTGCTGGTGAAATACCAAAACCAGGTGCAGATGACTTACTCGCTAAATGCGTATTTGCCGTGGGAAGGGCTGAATGTGGTGTTCAACGGCAGTCGTGGGCGGCTTGAAATGAAACTGGTGGAGATGTCGTATGTGAATGCCGGTGGCGATCGCGAAAACGAAGGTAGCCTCGAAAGCTGCGATATCACCGTGTTCCCGATGTTTGCCGCGCCGTATAAAGCCGATTTCAATATTGGTGCAGGCGGCCATGGCGGAGGCGATAACGCGATGCTGGCTGATTTATTTGGCGAGCCGGGCAACGACCCGCTGAAGCGAGCCGCCGATCACCGCGCCGGAGCGATGTCGATTCTGACCGGAATCGCCGGGAATATTTCGATGCAGCAGCAGCGTCCGGTGCAGTTTAAGGAGTTTGAACTGGTGTCGCGGTTAAAAAAGTAATCAAAACATGAGCCAACCCACCAATGGCGCAATCAACACCATGACGACGCCGGAAAACATCATCACCAGACTGGCGACCACACCTTCCTGCGGGCCTAGCTCGTAGGAACGTGCGGTGCCTGCGCCGTGCGAAGCGGCACCAAAACCCGCGCCTTTTGCCATTCCTTCACGGATAGCGAGGCGCAAGAACAGCACATCGCCCACTGCCATGCCAAATACCCCCGTCACGACGACAAATAACGCCACCAGCTCCGGCTGCCCACCGAGCGGTTTGGCCGCGGCGAGCGCAAATGGCGTGGTAATAGAACGCACCGCCAGGCTGCGCTGAATTTCATCTGATAAGGTAAACAAACGTGCCAGCCAAACCGAGCTGGTGACTGCCACCACCGTCGCCGTGATAACCCCTGCGGAGAGTGACATCCAGTGGCGCTTAATTACATTCAGGTTGTCATACACCGGTACCGCAAAGGCGATGGTCGCCGGGCCAAGTAACCACAGCAGCCAGTGCGCTTCACCCATATAATTTTGATAAGAGATATGACCAAAAATCAGTATCGCCACAAGCAAAATCGGCGTTAACACCAAAGGCATTAACGGCAATTTGCGAAAGCGGCGATAGAGTTTTTTATTGGCAAAATACAGGCCAAGCGTGACAACCAGGCAGAGAATACTTAACTGGAAATTACTCACCACTCGCCTGCCTGCGGGCAATACGCGCCAGTTCGTAACGGTAGACTTTATCCACTACCAGGGCGGTGGTGCTCAGTACCAGCAAGGTACTAATGGCGATAACCAGGAAGATACGCCAGCCATCGACCATCAGTAATTCGGCGTAATTTACCACCGCAACCACGGCTGGCACGAAGAACAGCAGCATCTCTGCCAGTAACCAGCGGGAACCGGCTCGCACCCATTTCAACGGCACCACGCGGCAAACAATCAGCGCCAGTAACAGCAGCATTCCGACCAGGTTTGCAGGCAGCGGCAAATGCCACCAGTCAACCAGCTGTTGGGCGAAAATAAACAACCCTGCATATAACGCGACTTGCACCGGCACCTGAATGCGGCGAAAAAGAACAGGCGTAAAACCACGTAACGCCACGGCCATGAGAGTGGCACTCCAAAGAAATGTGAGGTAGCGATTATAGTTAGCTCACTTCAATGATAGAAATGAATTAAAATTATCAAAGGTATAGTCAACAGGAATAGTTATGGACATCCGGACGCTGCGTTATTTTGTTGAAGTGGTTCGCCAGCAAAGTTTTACTCGCGCTGCCCAGAAGATGTTCGTGACTCAGCCGACCATCAGCAAGATGCTGCGCAATCTCGAAGATGAACTGGGTTGTACGTTACTGATTCGTGATGGCCGCAAGCTCTTGATGACGGATACTGGCGAAGTGGTTTATCAGCGCGGTTTGGCGATCCTGGCGGAGTTTCGTCAGTTAGAAGCCGAACTTGGCGATATTAACCATCTGAACAAAGGCGTGCTGCGCCTCGGTATTCCGCCCATGGTGGGAATGTTGATGGCCGGGCCGATTAGCCTGTATCGCCAGCGCTACCCCGGCGTCGAGCTGAAGATTTCCGAATTTGGCGGTTTGACGGTGCAACAAGCCGTGCTCAATGGCGAGCTGGATTTAGCCATGACCGCACTTCCCGTTGATGACGAACACACGTTCTCCTCGCTCCCTCTGCTGCACAATCCCTTGTGCGTTCTGGTTCCGCGTTCCGGCCCGTGGATGAAGCGCGAAAGTATCGACCCGATAGAACTCGCCGCACATCCCCTGCTTATCTATAACGAAGATTTCGCCCTGAGCCGCCAGCTCATTCAGTTGTTCCACGAACACGGTTTTACACCGCGCATTGCGGTGCGCAGCGGGCAATGGGATTTCCTCGCTGCGATGGTGCAGGCAGGCGTGGGGATCGCCATCTTGCCGGAAACTATTTGCCAGAAGCTGGATAAAAACACGCTGATGTGGCTGCCGTTAAATAGCGATTTAACCTGGCAACTGGCAATGATTTGGCGTGAAGGAGTTTATATTTCCCAGAGTGCACAGGCGTGGATTGCGTGCTGTAAGGAGTTTTGGCCGGTAGTGGATTAGTTTGCCCTCACCCCGACCCTCTCCCCCAGGAGAGGGAGAGGAATCGCCGCTTACTGCTGCTCGACCAGCAACGCTTCGAGCAAATCGAGATCGTGCAGCAGTTTCATCAGCGTTTCGTTGCTGATTTTCTGCGTGGCGCGTAAATGGTACAGCTCGGCGCGTTCGGAACGTAATGCCGCCAGGCGGAAGCGTCGCTCAAGATTTTCTTCCAGCTCGCTGCTTTCCACATCGTTACGCCCGTCAGCCCGGCGGCGCAAGTTCCCGATAACCCGCGAACTCACCTCTTTTAGCAGCTGATCGTCGATGTTTTCATTCACATCGGCTTGCAGACGCTCTTCCATTTTCTCAATGGCGGTAATCGCGACTTCTGCCGTGGCGGCCCTGGCGATACGTTCTTCCTGGCGTGCCATTGATTTATCGGGAACTTCCACGTTACGTAATAAAATCGGCAGCATGATAACGCCCACAAATAACGAGAACAGAATCACCCCCGCCGCGAGGAAGATAAGCTCGTAACGCGCCGGGAATGGCGTACCGTCGCCCAACAGCAGCGGAATCGAGAGCACACCCGCAAGCGTAATCGCCCCTCGCACACCGGCAAATGACGCAATGCAAAGCTCGCGAGTTGAGTAGCTGCCGAACTCCAGCGGGCGCTTTTTCATAAAGCGCAGGCTGATGCGTTTCATGGTCCACAGCCATAAGAAACGCACGCCGATCAGCGCGAAATAGATTAGCCCGACATCAACAAACAGCATCCATAATTCAACGTTCGGATCGGCATTCGCAGCCGCGACAGAGGTTTTCAGGATCCCCGGAAATTGCAGGCCCAGCATCAGGAAAACCATGCCGTTGAACACGAATTCGAGCATCGCCCAGACGCTGTTCGCACGCAGGCGCATCGCCAGTGGTGCGCTGCGTAACACGCCGGAACGGGTAATCGTCATACCTGCCGCAACGGCGGCCAGGATACCGGAAACGCCGATATGTTCGGCAATCAGATAAGAAGCAAATGGCAACAACAGCAACAGCAGGATTTGCGTGGCCGGTTCGTCGCCGCTCCAGCGGCTCATCAGGCGCAGTGATTTACCATACAGCCAGCTCACGGCAATCCCCGCCAACAGGCCGCCAATCGCCACTTTGAAGAATTCAACGGTTGCGCCACCGACGGTAAACACCATCGTGCCGACGGCCACCGCGACCGCCATTTTCAGCGATACCAGGCCGGATGCGTCGTTCATTAACGCTTCGCCCTGCAAAATGCCCATGATTTTCTTCGGTATGCGCCCTTCTCCGACAATGCCGGAAAGTGCCACGGCATCGGTCGGCGAGAGCACCGCCGCCAGCGCAAACGCAGGAATGAGCGGAATGCCCGGCACCAGGAAGTAAATCAGGAAGCCAATACCGACCACCGTGACCAGCACCAGAACCAGCGCAAGGCCGATAATTTCCCGCCCATGGTTGAGGAATTCGTGCGTCGGCGTTTTCCAGCCATCGGCAAATAGCAGCGGCGGAATAAACAGCACCAGGAACAGTTCCGGGTTGAAATCGACGTGTAATCCAAAGTGCGGCCAGGCGAGCAGTGCACCAATCGCAATTTGCATTAACGGGAGCGGGATCTGGAATGGCAGCATGCGTGTAGCCACACCAGAGAGCGAAACCACAAGGGTCATGATGAGAATAGTAAAGAAGATTTCCATGCTTTCCTTAGTCGCGGTGTTTTGTGAAACCCTTTTTGCAGGATGTTGTTATACCCAATAGTAAAACAACTTTTTACCCCCGTCATACTTCAAGTTGCAGGTGCGTTGACTGCATCCGCGCGCCCCAGTCACATAGTTATCTATGCTCCTGGGGACTTGCGGTCTTGTCGCCTTTCTGCAACTCGAATTATTTAGGGGTTCACCGGAAGGAAACAGGAAAAGATTTGAGGTGTTTTTGGGAGGATTTGCAGGGCGGGAAAGTTTGAACTCCCCCACCCGAATTACTGGTGGATGACGCTTACGCTTATCCACCCTACAAGGGCTGCATTACGTAGGTCGGATAAACGATAGCGTCATCCGACATAACGATAGCTTAAATGGCCCAGCCGCCTGCGTAGAAGGCTACAAGCGCGATCGCAATCACCACCGTTCCGATGTTCAGCTTACGCCACTCACCCGATACGATGCGGCCAATCACCAGGGAGGCGAAACCAATCATGATGCCGGTAACGATGTTACAGGTCAGCACAATGAACACCGCAGTGATCAGGCCCGCCATAGCATCAACGAAATCAGCGAAGTCGATTTTTGCTACGTTGCTCAACATCAGTAAGCCCACATACATCAGCGCCGGAGCGGTGGCATAAGCAGGAACCAGATAAGAGAGCGGAGAAAGGAACAGGATCAGCAGGAACAATACGCCAACGGTGATTGCCGTCAGGCCAGTTTTACCGCCCGCCGCCGTACCTGCCGCAGATTCGATGTAAACCGCCGCCGGAGCCGCACCCACCAGGCCCGAGAATACGGAGCTGAGGGAGTCGGTGGTCAGCGCTTTGCCGCCATCAATGATTTGGCCGTCTTTATCCAGCAGATTTGCCTGGCCCGCAACGGCGCGAATGGTGCCGGTTGCATCGAATACCGCTGTCATGACCAACGCCAGAACGCTTGGCAACACCACTGGGTTCAGCGCGCCCATGATATCCAGGCTACCAATCAGCGAATTACCCGCTTCGTCTTTCAGCGAAGGCATAGCGAAGATGCCGGAGAAATGCACTGTCGGATCGAAAATCAGGCCGAAAATAGAAATCCCGATGATGGTCAGCAGAATGCCGCCAGGGACTTTCAGTTTTTCCAGACCGATGATTACCGCCAGGCCAATCAAAGACATAATGACCGGGAAGCTGGCGAAATGGCCAAGCGCAACAGGCAAGCCGTCCAGTGGGTTTTTGATAACCAAACCGACACCGTTTGCTGCAATCAGCAGCAGGAACAGGCCGATACCGATACCGGTGCCATGCGCAACACCCATCGGTAAGTTACGCAAAATCCAGCTACGAATACCGGTTGCGGAGATAATGGTGAACAGCACACCCATCAGGAACACGGCGCCTAACGCAACCGGAACGCTGATGTGTTGGCCGAGCACCAGGCTGAATGCGGTGAACGCCGTCAGTGAAATAGCGCAACCAATGGCCAGCGGCAGATTCGCCCACAAGCCCATCAGCAGAGAGCCAACACCGGCGACCAGACAAGTTGCCACAAAGACCGCCGCAGGAGGGAAACCTGCTTTACCGAGCATGCCCGGTACCACGATCACGGAGTACACCATCGCGAGGAAGGTCGTTAAACCCGCAACAACTTCCTGGCGAACGGTGCTGCCACGTGCAGATATTTTGAACCAGGCGTCGATGCCGCTGGTTGCACGCGGAGAATGATTAGACATAGTGAAAAATCCCCTGAGATTTTTATGATTAAGTCGGTATGCGTGGCGGAATCCGCTTCTAATTAAACGTTCATATTCTAAAAAACGACGAATAAATCCCTGTGCTGCGTTTGCGACAAAAAAGGGCGTCACAAAAAAAGCAAACGTTTAACTCCGCGCATACAAACTGTGCGTCAAAATTAAGGCAAACGATTATCCGGCCTTCTTACATGGATTTTCAACCGAACTTTGCCGCTTTTTGCCGAAAAATGCGTTAGCCGGTCAAAATATCGCCACCTCATGCGCAAACGTTATCGTCGATGCGCAATTTAGCAACAATGATGCAAGATACGGGTAATACATTTTCCTGGCTCATAGGATTTTTCAATATCCAAAACTAATATCCTAAATCATTCGATTCGCATTGCGGCGGCAAGAGAAAGAGTCCCAATGAGCTGACATAAGTCAGTGATTTGGGCGAGTGAGCGCAGCCAACAAAAAGGCGAATTGAAGAATGACGGATATTATGGGATTTCGAAAGGCCCACCCTGCTGAACGGCCCTCTGCCAGGCGGGGCGCATTTGCACCTGGTTATACCAATTCTGCAAATTCGGCAGGTCGTTTATGCCACCGCGAGACAGCAAAGCGATAACCGGGAAACTCATTTGAATATCCGCCGCACTTATCGCTTGCCCGGCAAACCAGGGCGTTTTTTGCAGACAATCTTCGAGGTAACGCGCATGCGTCAAAATCTGTTTGTTCAGATATGCCTTTTGCACGCCCTGCCCCAAAACATTGCCGACCGGACGTAACAACCACGGTACAGGTGCTTTGCCCAGGCTACCAAAGACCAGTTTCATCATCAGCAAGGGCATCAACGATCCTTCGGCGTAATGCAGCCAGAATCGATAACGCAGTTTGTCCTCGCAGGAAATCGGCTTGAGGCGGCTTTCGGGGTCATAGGTTTCTTGCAGATATTCGATGATTGCCCCGGATTCCACGAGGATATTGCCGTTATCTTCCACCACCGGCGATTTCCCTAGCGGGTGCACGGCTTTTAATGACTCTGGTGCGAGCATCGTGGGTTCGCGCTGATAACGAACAATCTGGTACGGCACCTGAAGCTCTTCTAGCATCCATAATATGCGCTGCGAGCGGGAGTTATTGAGATGATGAACGGTAAGCATGAGTTAACCTTCTGTTTAGCAAGATGAGTTAACTATAGGAAACGTTGCGCAATGTGGCGCATTAGAATTGTTCAAAAAACATGCAAATTCACCTTGAAACCTGACGATGCCTGGCTACACTTAAATTGTCAGTGCAATCCGGAACCTCCTGAGAATGTGTGATTGAGGGACGCTGATGTCGGGGGAAACCCTCCTTGCGAAAAGCGGGATAGATCGAAAGACAAAGACCGGGTAATAAACTAAAGCGCCGAAGTTGGGCGCTTTAGTTTTGCCTGCGATTCACCTTAATCATCTTCTAAAAGACGTGCGCCAGTCCCCTCTTCACCCAGTTTATCGCCAGGATTTCGCAGCGGGCAGTCGGCACCCGATAAACAACCGCAGCCGATGCAGCCATCAAGTTCGTCACGCAACGCAGTCAGCATGTTGATGCGCCGATCAAGTTCTTCACGCCATTGCGACGACATCTTTTTCCAGTCGTTTTTATTGATTTTATGGCCGTCCGGCAGCACGCCAAACTCTTCACCAATGGTCGCCAACGGAATGCCGATTCGCTGGGCAATTTTAATAATGGCGACGTTTCGCAGCACATCACGCGTATAACGCCGCTGGTTTCCGCTATTTCGTCTGCTTTTGATCAGACCCTTGCTTTCATAGAAGTGCAAAGCGGAAACAGCCACGCCGCTGCGCTTTGCCACTTCTCCAGGACTGAGTAACGGTTTAAAGCGCGGTGTTTTCTTTTCCATAATCCTCTTTACCTCAAGTTAACTTGAGGAATTATACTCGCTGCCAACAAAACCTGCTAACGAACACACAGGCTTGAGGATGACTTATGGCACACCAGGACATTATTCAAACTTTGACTGAATGGATTGACGATCACATTGATCAACCGCTGAACATTGACGTTGTGGCAAAAAAATCAGGCTATTCAAAATGGTACCTTCAACGAATGTTCCGTACCGTTAAGCGCCAGACGTTAGGTGAATACATTCGCCAGCGCCGTCTGCTGATGGCAGCGAAAGAGCTGCGAAATACCCAGCGCCCCATTTTTGATATCGCGATGGACTACGGTTACGTTTCTCAGCAAACATTTTCCCGCGTTTTCCGCCGTGAGTTTGACCGCACACCGACTGATTATCGTCACCACGCCTGACGGTATTTGCCGCAGTATTGTTGCCTGAACATTCGAGAAATGGGTCAGAAAATGCGCCACAGAACTGGCGATTAAAAGAACAAATGTGATATAGTTCACAAATCCTGTGAGACAGGATTCTTCTTACATTTTTTGTACCCACTTATTCCCCTGACGGTCCTGAGTTGTCATTGCTGCGCCTTATGTCGCGCATAACCGTTTAGCGTAATGAGTTATGTGATTAAGGAACAATTTTCATGGCGGCAATTACTACCAGCGTTTTATTAATGCGCTGGCCTTTAGTCAGTGCGGTTCTGATGTTTTTAGCCAGCACGTTGAATATCCAGTTTCGCAAATCCGACTACACGTTTTTTGCTATCGTCAGCAGCATGCTGGGGATTGCCTCTGCGTTGTGGTTTGCGACCGGCTTATTGGGGCTGGAGTGGGCCGATTTCCCGGTCATCTGGGCGTCGTTCAAAGACATTATGATTGAGATCTCAAGTCACGCGCCACCTGAATGGCCGATGGTGCTGACCTGATTGGTCAGCCAGAAATGTGAAAGGCCTCTGTTATATACGAGGCCTTTTTTGTTTTTGTCGATCAGCGTTTTGCGTCGCGCGCATTCACCGTGCTTTGCCTGAATACCAATTCCGCTTTAGCTCTGCTACCTGGCGGTTCATCATGCCGGGCGAGTTTTTCCAGCATCAACTGGCAGGCTTCTTGCGCAAGATGCTTCTCGTTTTGGCGCATCGCCCAAATATTATTCGCAAGGAAACTGAGCATAATATTGTCATCGAAGGTGCCAATGTTTATCTCGTGCGGAATATAGCCGTATCGCTCGCGCAATACCCCCAGTGCACCTTGTAAAATTGGCAACGACGACGCAATAAAATGCTGCGGCCAGTGGTGATGGGTATCAATATAATCCACCATCATTTTTTCACCGTCGCTTAGCTGGTTATGCCCGGCGCTGCTGATGTGCTCGGGCATAATTTTGACGCCATGCTGTTTCATCGCGGCACGAAAACCGGTCAGTCGGTCAACGATTGACGGTGAATTCGGGTCGCCCACGAAGAACTGAATCGGCGCGTGAGTATGGTCCAGCATCGCGTCCGTCAGCCGAAACCCGCTATCCACGTTATCCGTCACCACGCAACACGCCCCTTCAACGCCAAAATCCCTGTCAAGAAACACCAGCGGTTTCTGGCAGTTTTTCAGGTAATGCGCCTGGCTTGTTGCGTTGGTCGAGACGACAAAAATCCCATCAACGTTGCGATTCTCCAGCGATTTCACTAACAAATTTTCATACGCCGTATCGTTGTTGGTGCAGCTAATCATTAACTGATAACCCTGCTCACGACAGCGTGCTTCCAGTAATTCGGCCAATGCAGAAAAGAAGGGGTTAGACAGGCGCGGGATCACCAGGCCAAAGGTGTCCGTCTTATTAAGCTTTAAACTCCGCGCAGCAAGATTGATGGTATAGCTATGTTTTTTAACGTAACTATTGATTCTTTCCTGGGTCTTTTCGCTAATGCGATATTTCTGCGCATTGCCATTCAACACGGCTCGCACCGTGGTGATTGAAACGCCAAGATCCGTGGCGATTTGCTCAATTGTCTTTGCCAATCTGACTCTTCCTTAGCTGGGTTGTTTACGCCATAAGGCTTTTAAACGCGGGCCAAAAATCGGTAACAACAGCGTCAGTATTGCGATACCTAAAAACACTGCGCAGACCGGGCGCGTGAGGAATATCATCGGGTCGCCTTCGGAGATAACCAGCGTGCGGCGGAAATTCGACTCGGCCATCGGCCCAAGAATAATACCGATAACAATTGGCGACATCGAAAAATCCAGCTTAATCAGGATATACGCCGCAAGCCCTGCGCCCATCATGACAAACACATCGGTCATATCATGGTTAACGGAATATGCCCCAACCGAGCACAGCACAAAGATAATCGGCACCAGTACGCGGCGCGGCACGCTCATCACTTTGGCAAATAAGCGCATCCCCATAAAGCCCATGATGCCCATAAAGATATTCGCCGCAAACAAACCGATGAAAATGGAATTGACTTCAACTGGATGATCCGTGAATAACTGCGGGCCGAGCGCCAGCCCCTGCACCATAAACGCGCCCATGATAATTGCCGTCGCGCCATCGCCTGGAATACCGAGTGTCATGAGTGGAACCATTGCGCCACCGGCCACAGAGTTTGCACCCGCTTCTGGCGCTGAAACGCCTTCCGGTGAGCCGTGCCCAAATTCTTCCGGGTGTTTTGACCAGCGCTTGGCTTCGTTGTAAGCAATAAACGAGGCGATATCGCCGCCAGTCCCAGGAATTGCGCCGATACCCGTACCGATCACCGACGAGCGAATATAGGTTGGCATCACGCGTTTAATATCAGACCAGGTGGGCAGAATGCGGTCAATTTTACTTTTGGTCTGTCGAACAATTCCCGCCAGCTTTTCGCGGTGATCCTCTTCAAGGCTTAATAAACCCTGAGAGAAAGCAAACAGGCCAACCAGCACGGGAATAAAGGAAATGCCGCCCATCAGGTAAATTGAATCAAAGGTAAAACGCATGCCGCTGGTCATCGGGTCCAGACCAATGGTGGCAATAAATAAGCCCAGTACACCACCAATTAAACCTTTAATAACCGACTGCGACGACACGCTGGTAATAATGCTAATACCGAAAATGGCGAGAGCAAAATATTCTGCGGATGAAAATCCAGTCGCCACTTTTGCCAGCAGCGGCGCAATTAAAACCAGTGCAATGGTACTGAAGACGCCACCGAACATTGATGCCAGCGTGGATAAACCCAGCGCGCGTCCCGCTTCGCCACGTTTTGCCATCGGATAGCCATCAAGCACCGTTGCCGCAGAAGCAGGCGTGCCTGGCGTGCTGATTAATATCGCCGTAATTGAACCGCCATATACCGCACCGCAATAAACCCCCAGCAGCATCAGGATGCCGGTCATTCCCTGGAAGGAATACGTCAGCGGCAGCAGCAGGGCGATACCCATATTCACCGTTAAACCCGGTAGCGCACCAATGATGATCCCCGCCAGAACGCCAAGCAAAATCATGCCGGTCGTTTCTAAGCTAAAGACAATCATCAGGGCATCAAGAATTTCGTTCATCTTAGCCTCTTAGAATGACTCGGAAAATATGGATTCCGGCAGCGGTGAATTAAAGACAACTTCAAATGAGACATATATACACAGCACAATCAGCGCGGTAGTAATGGCTAAAAATAGCGGACGCCGCTCACCCATTACCCACATAATTGCGGGAATCAAAATTACCGATGAAGCAATAAATCCGGCATAACAAAGGGCCACCGCGTATATCACCATCAGAACCGTGACACCATAGGCTTTACGCACCGGATAAGAGCTAAGATCGGCTTTTTCGCCATCTGTAGTGCCACGCTGCAAATAAATACTTATCCACTGGATAACGCCTAAGCCAATAAATAACCAGGCCAGGGTATAGGGCCAGAAACGCTCACCTAATATGCCGTTTTCATCAAACATCGGCATATTGCGCGAGAGGAAGATAATCGCTATCCCCAATACCAGAGAGAACATCCCAACAAAAAAATTCTGCGTTCGCATTGTCGAATCTCCCTCCTGCCGGCATTTACCGACAGGAGATGGGTGATATTTTTATCGATTATTTTTTCTTGGTTTCGGCGATCAGTTTGCCGTACAGCTCATGGTCGTCTTTCATCATTTCGTAGGCATCATCACCGGTAATCACGACCGGCATAATGCCTTGTTTCTTCAGTGCTTCCTGGTATGCCGGGGTTTTCACCACTTCGGTAAACGTATCAACCAGTTGTTTCTTGATGTTGTCGTCCACTTTTGCGGTGGTCGCCAGAACCGCCCAGGCGCGCATTTTTACGTTCACATCCAGATTCAGCGCTTCTTTAAATGTCGGGACATCCGGGAATAACGGGAAGCGTTTTTCATCCATCACACCGAGCACTTTTAAAATACCGGCATCGACCTGAGATTTAACTGAACCCGGTGTGGTTAACACCGCATCAATGTGCTCGCCCACTAATGCGGCGATGGAAGGACCGGTGCCTTCGTTATAAGGAATACGGTTGAATTTCGTGCCAGTAATTTTCTCAATGTTGATGGTCGCGAGATCGTAAATGGCGCCCATGCCGGAGTTACCCACTTTAATTTTCCCTGGGTTCGCTTTCGCGGCATCAATAAATTCTTGCAGCGTGTTGTATGGCGATTTGGCATTTACCACTACCGCAACGGGGTCAGCGATGGTAGTGACGATGGGGGTGAAATCTTTATACGTTACCGGTGATTTCCCCTGGTGCGGGAACATCGCCAGCTCAACGGTCGTCATCACCAGTTTATAACCGTCCGGACGCGCTTTTGCGACTTCCAGCAGGCCCGTAATTCCGTTGCCCGCAGGCTTGTTGACAGGAACCATCATGGTGCCGGACGGCATTCTGTCACGTGCAAATTCAATGACGGTACGCGCGGAAGTATCCGTGCCGCCACCTGGGTTTTTAGGGATAACGACATCAATGTTCTTTTTCGGGTAGGTCAGAGTTTGTTCGGCATGAACGGCACCAAACGGTAGCAACATCAATAAGGCACATAACAGGTTCTTTTTCATAGGGTCTCCACTGTTTTTATTTGTTGTGTGTAATTGTCTGATAAACGATGTTTGTACGGTTAAAAGTCCAGGTCAGATGTAAAACCTCCCCCTCGGCAATAATGGCTGGATAGGAAAACTCACCTTTGCTGTGTTCTAAAGCCCAGGGTTGCGACCACGTTGCGCCATTATCCTGCGATTCCAGTAAAGCAATCGGATAACGGCGACCCCAGTTTCCTTCGATGGGATTACATGCCAGAACCAGCGTTCCACAGCTGAGTCTCACCACATCAATTCCACTGTTATTATTAGGAAGCGCTGTGGCATAGGCCGCGCACCAGCTACGACCATAATCAACAGAATCAGTACGATAGATCTTTCCACGCGTGCTGCGTAGTAACGCATGAATATTCCCCGTTTGGGATTCCCACAACGTGGGCTGAATCACACCATCCCAGGCAAACACTTGCTTTAAATTGCACTCCCACAGCGCATTATCTTTAAGCCCCTGCCAGGTGTTTTCGTCCGCGCCTTGCCCCGGTGACTGGTGCTCAAAAGGCATATCGACTTTGTACCAGGACTGCCCGCAGTCCGCAGAAACATCGACAAACGCATCCCAGTGCTGGTCATTTTCCGTTGAACCTGGCGCTAACCACTCGCCGTTACTCATCACCAGAATTTTATTTTTCACCGGTCCGCGTGGCTGTGTATCGCCGTTTATGAGTGAGTGCGGCGCGCTCCAGCTCAGGCCACCATCGTGCGAAACCGCCACGCGCGTCGTCCAGGTGTGGACGTCCGGCCCCACTTTATAGAAAAGCCAGACCGCGCCTTGCTGGTAGTGAAGCACCGGATTCCAATGCGCCAGACCCGGCTCCGCCATGATGCGCTGCGCGGGGTGCCATTCACCGTTTTCAGAGCGCGACAGCCAGATGGCGGTGTCGCCACTGCCTTCTTTTGTTCCGGCAAAAAAAGCCACCAGCACGGAATTATGCTCCGGCAACGCCACCAGCGTAGAGGCATGGCATTGGGCAAAATCCGTTTGCGTTTCGGACAGTAAAAACTGGCGGCTTTGCTGAGTAAACGGCATCGGTTATCTCCTTATATCGCCAGCGTTTTCTGAATATCGCGCCCCAACTGCACCATGCTGTCGATAGCCTGTGGGAAGAAGGTTTCACGATAGCCCTGGCTGCTGCGAACCCGGCAGGTATGAGTTGAGAAATTACCAATTTGCTGCTGGAAAGATTTCGCACAAACCGGGTAATCCAGGTTTTCTGCCAGCGCCGCCGTAGAGAGGTAATCCGCCAGGCGTTGGGCCTTTTCTGGCTGTGTCTGGAAGTTTTCGTACAGCCAGACATACAGCTCAGGATGGAAGTTCGCCATCACGCCGCTGTAGGCCTGGCAACCTTCTTGCAGCGATGAAAGCAGCGTCTGACTATTCGCGTTTGCCAGATGCAGGCGGCTACCTTTGGTTAATGCCAGGCGGCGCTTGATCATCGGCAAGCTGCAACAAGTGTCTTTGATAAAGGTGTAGCGACCGCTTTGCGCACACCACGCCACGGTTTCTTCACTCAACAAACGCTTATAAGGGAACGGACATTCGTAAATACCGAGATCGACATGCTTTGGCACATCTAAAGTCAGGCGCTGCAGATTTTCCAGCGCCAGTGCGTCGTTTTCTCCGGCCAATGCCAGGCGGTTACTGATGAGAATCACCGCGTCCACGCCGGTATCAGACATCTTAATCAACTGCTCACGCTGGTGATTGAAGGCGTTGGCGGTATGGCCGGAAGCCACCACCGGCACGCGGCCTTTCACGCACTTCACGACGAATTTCACCAGTTCGAGAGATTCTTCGTCGCTTAAAAAGAACATTTCACTCGACTGGCAATCGGCGAATAAGCCATGCACGCCAGCCGACAGATACCACTCGATTAAGCGTTCCAGCGATGTCCAGTCGATCTCTTTTTGTTCGGTAAATGGCGTTAACATCACCGGCCAGATACCACGGTATTTTTGCTCGTTCATCCACTCGTCCTCTTACAACAACCGAATTGCGTCACCGGCAACGTGAACCCGAATACCCTGGGTCAGCGACTGAGCAACGAAGGCCTGCAAAACCGTTTGCAGTTCATTTTCTGGAACATACGCCACCGTCAGGTGGTTACTTTGATGGCCTGCCATCAGGTCGTCGCGCCCAACACCATCCAACACGGCGTTAAGCAAAGGCCATTCGTAGCAGGTCGCACGGCGACGGCGTTCGAACTCGTCGGCCGGTAATTCCACCGCATGCCCGGTGCCAATATGCATGATGACGTCAGTCCCTTCGTAGTGCGCACGCGCCCAGATAAAGCGCCCGGCTTTGCCCTGGCCGCTAATGGTGGAGCCGCCATAAGGGAAGTACATCGCTGGCTGGCGATAACCTGTCGCCCCGGCAATTCCCCCTTTCAGGTGTTCGAACGGTACGGCGCCAGAAATTTCCAGATCCCAGTAAAATGTATCCTGATAAACGCTGCCCCAGCGGATGTCGTGCAGCGTAGTTTCGGCAGGTAAGGAGAAGGAGGTCAGCAAGCGCCACAGCATGGTTTGCGGGATGGCGGTACCCATATCCACTTCGTTGATACACGGGATCGGCTGGCCTTCGTTGATGATATTTCCCTGCTCGTCCGGGATAGGGAAACGCTCGGTTGAGCCAATCGCACCTTCGGCAAAATCAGAAGCCGCGCAGCTATCTTTCAGGCCTTGCTGGTATTGTACGCCCACCGCAGAGAGACCAAAACGCTGCACAAATCGCGCCATCGCAATCATCATGGCGCACTGCTCTTTAACTTGTTCGCGGGTCAGTTCTTCGCGGCTGTTTTCACCAAACTGGAATTTCATGCCGCGTTCCTGATACCAGGCCAGGCACGTTTCACGCAGGTCATCAGGCACTTTTGCCATTTCCACCAGCAGCGCCGATTGCGAAAGGGATTCGATTGGCATGCCGATATTCACCATCGCCTGCTGCGGGAATACGCCGTTAATCATCCCCATACAGAAGGTGTCGAACAGGCCGAGGATCTCTTTGTTTTTCAGGATAAATTCACCGGCATTTCGCCCCATTGCCCCGGCTTGCGTCGCCATCACCGGGTGGGTCGGTGCTATCTCTTGCAGGTAGCCGGTAGAGTGCTGCAAAGAACCATAGCGCAACCAGGTTTGCAGGCCATTGACGAACAGGTCGTCATCAAAATTTTCTGACCACAAACGCGAGTACGATTTCCCGAGGCTGGTCAGCGATCCCGCCAGACAGAGCATGCCCACCAGACCGGGCCACGTGCCGTCAAAGTTTGCCAGTAGCAAAACCGGCCCTTTGTGATGAACCAACGAAGGTGCAACGTGATGAGAATATTGCCAGGCGGTCAGCAGCACTATCACCGGCGCGTTTTCGTCAATTTGAGCGAACAGCGAGCTGCCCTGGCGCTGGCTGCTGATAAACCCGTGGCCACGTTCTTCATCTATCGGATGAGCGCGCTTCATGCTGTAACCCAGCGAACTCAGGGCATCGTGCAATTTCGCTTCGTATTTTTGTTGTACCGGCCAGCAGGCGAGGTTCGCTGATTCGCGTAAATCTGCATTGGTCACCATCAGGATTTCATTGTTACCCGCAGTGATTTTTTGCGACACAGAAGGCAGAGTTTGTGTAAGCACTTTCTTTTTCCTTTTATGTAATTAAGGGGCCACGAGGGTTTGCTGCATCACAGCCTGATAGCGCTGCTGGTCCTGGTACATTTGCAGGTAAACCTGATATTTCGCGTCGTGGAATGCACGGTGTACAGCGTCGGGCTCAATGGTTTTATCGCGCCTGACCATGGCACCAGCCGCCGTTGAAAAACTGCTGAATGCCTTGCAGGCAACAGCGCCATTAAGTGCCGCCCCAAGCGTAACGGCATCTTCTTCTTCAACCAGATGGATGGCGCGCCCGGTGACGTTGGCGTATTCGCGCAGCCAGAGCGGATTTTTAGTCGCGCCGCCGCACAGGGTTATCGAGTCAATGCGCTGGCCGTTGTGTTCCATGGTGTCGATGATGTGGCGCGTGCCGTAAGCAATGGCTTGCAGCGTGGCGAGGTATAGGCGCGCAAGCTGAGGCTGGCCTTTTTCGAGCGTCAGCCCGGCGATCATGCCACGGGCGTTAGCGTCGGATCGTGGTGAGCGGTTGCCGTGGTGGTCCGCCAAAATATGGAGTTGGCTGGTAGGGTATTTTTCGCAGGATTCGAGTTGCGCGACCCATTGGTTCAGGATTTGGTAAACGCTACAGCCCAGCGCGTCGGCTTCATTTTTTAATGCAGGCCAGGCGTCGCTTTGCATCAATGCCCAGTCCACCAGCGCCCCGGCAGCACTTTGACCGCCTTCGTTGAGCCACCAGCCTGGGTACATCGCGGCAAAATAAGGTCCCCAAACGCCAGGCACCGATTTCGCCTCTTTGCTGACAATCATGTGGCAATTCGAGGTGCCGCTGATAATCGCAAGATTAGCTTCAGGAGCCGCCGCGACTAATGCCAGGCCGCCCGCGTGGGCGTCAATCAAACCGCTGGCGACAACGACATCAGGCGTTAAGCCTAACTGCGCGGCCACATCAGTGCGTAGAGTGCCCACTGGCTGCCCCACTTGAATAATGCTCGGTGGGATTTTATTCACCAAATCCGCTAATTCGACGGACTCCAGCAAACTCTGGCTAAACCGTTCTTCATGCGCCAGATAGTTCCATTTGCATGTCAGCGTACAAACGCCTGCCGCATCCACACCCGTGGCACGCCATACCAGGTAATCGGCTAAGTCGAAGAACCGCCAGATGGAGGCATAACGCTCAGGAAAATGGTTTTTCAGCCACAGGATTTTAGGCAATTCCATCTCAATGCTGACCTGTCCACCGACGTATTGCAGCGCGGAATCATTCGTGGCGTTGATACGTTGAGTTTCTTCGCCTGCACGGTGATCCATCCACATCACGATGTCGTGGTCAGCATCACCTTCCTCGCCTACCGCCACCGGCTGCCCGCGTTCGCCCACCGCCACCAGTGAACATGTCGCGTCAAATCCAATCGAGACCACTTGCTGTGGTTGCACACCGGCAAGGCTTATTGCCTCGCGCACCGTGGTGCACACCTGCTGCCAGATATCACTGGAGGATTGTTCGACTCGGTTAGTCTGGTAGTGAAACTGCTGGATGGGACGAACAGAAAATGCCAGGCGGGTGCCTTCCATCGTGTAAATTCCGGCTCTGACACTTGCGGAACCCACATCAACGCCAACAAATAATTTCGTCATTTTTGTGCTCTCATCGGCTACTGCGTCGAGAAAGCATATTGGTTAAGTGAATAGTTAAACACAACTGCTCACTGTTTAATTTGTGATCAGCTCGACAAGCTGGAAGGAGTTTCAAATGAAGATTAAAGGTTAAGATGTTGTTTTTGAATTGTTTAATGACGTACGATTTTTAGACTATTTTTTAGCGCGCAACAGAGCGGCTGAAGAAAAGCACCAGGCCAGTTTGCGCCTGGTGCGGTACTGAAATTACGTCCCGGAATAGATGTCGAAACTAAAGTATTTAGAGGCGAGCTTTTTATACGTGCCATCCGCAATAATCTGGCTTATCGCGCCATTTAGCGCTTCGCGTAATTGCGCATCATCTTTACGCAGACCAATCGCCGCGCCCGCCCCAAATAATTCCGGGTCCTGTAATGCTTTGCCGACCATAGCAAAATCTTTGCCCTGCGGTTTGTTCAGGAAGCTATATTCCGCCATCACCCCGGAAAGCACTGCCGCGTCGATGCGTCCGGACTCTAAATCCTGCACCACTAAATCAGCCCCCTGATAAGCCACCACGTTAACCCCGGCACTGCGCCAGTTTTTATTCGCGTAAGTTTCCTGGGCAGAGCCTTGCTCAACGCCGATGGTTTTACCTTTCAGCTGATCAATTTCCGGTTTGATGGGATTATTTTTATGTGCGACTAAAAAGACCGGGCCGTTATATATTTTATCGGTAAAGGCGATTTGTTCTTTGCGTTTTTCCGTCATGTACATGCCGGAAAGAATGGCATCAAACTTTCTGGCTTGCAGCGCGGGAATAATGGCATCAAAGTTATTTTCTACCCATACACATTTAGCCTGAAGTTTTTCACAAATAGCATTACCTAAATCAATATCAAACCCGACGACTTTCCCCGCGGTATCTTTTGACTCAAAGGGAGCGAATGTAGGATCGACGCCAAAGCGTATTTCTTTAATATTATTTGCAAATACCGAGCTTGTCGCCAGCAGAGCAATTAATGGCAGAATATATTTTTTCATGTTAGCTCCTGGATATTAACGACAGTAAGTTTGTACTAAACGGGAAAAGAATGAGGCGCCGGTGGAAATAATCGCATCGTTAAAGTCATAACCCGGGTTATGTACCATGCAGCCGCCTTTTTCCCCTTTTTCGCCATTGCCTAATAAGAAATAACTGCCCGGTCTTTCTTGCAGCATAAAGGCAAAATCTTCGCTGCCGGTGGATGGAAGCACCGTATCGAGCACCGCATCTTTACCAAAAAACTCGACAGCCAGCTCACGGGCAAAGGCCGTTTGTTCATCGTCGTTAATCAAGACGGGATAGGAGTCGTAAACTTCCACGTCGCAGCTGGCACCAAAGCTTTTCGCCGTGAAGTCGGCTAACTCTTCAATTCTTTTTATCAGCAGGTCGCGAATTTCTGGTTTCATGGCGCGCACGGTTAATTCCATTACCGCGCTGTCGGGAATTACGTTGGAGGCAATGCCCGACTGGAAGGTTCCAACGGTAACAATGGCGGTTTCGCCTGGTGTGACATTGCGGGAGACAATGGTTTGCAATGCGGTGATTAGCGCCGCGCCCGTCACGATGGGGTCAACGGTACGTTGCGGATAAGCACCATGGCCGCCATAGCCTTTGATGGTGATTTTTACGGTGTCTGCCGAGGCCATAAAGTTGCCTGAGTAGAAACCTAGTTTTCCGGTCGGCAAGCCTGGCATATTGTGCAGGGCAAAGACACGGTCGCATGGGAAACGCTCGAACAATCCCTCTTTAATCATTAAGTCCGCGCCGCCAATGGCTTCTTCGGCTGGCTGGAAAATGAGATGGACTGTGCCGTTAAATTCGCAGGATTCGGAAGCAATATATTTTGCAGCCGCCAATAAAATAGTGGTGTGCCCGTCGTGGCCGCAGGCGTGCATTTTCCCGGCCACGGTGCTGGCCCAGGGTAAATTCGTTTCTTCAAAAATAGGGAGTGCGTCCATATCAGCCCGCAGACCAATAGATTTATTCGAATCCCCTTTTTTCAAAGAACCCACAACCCCAGTAGTGCCAATTCCTCGCGTGACTTTATATCCCCAGGATTCAAGTTGTTTTGCCACTAAATCGCTGGTTTTAAACTCTTCAAGACTTAATTCTGGGTTTGCATGCAGATAATGACGTATTGCAATCATCTCATCTTCTGATGCTTTTATTTCTGGAATTACGAAATCCGTCATGCTGCTCTCCGGTGGAGTTATCAGTGTTGTGTTTGCATAAACAACTTAGCTTGATAACATTTTAATGCAAGCAGGAATACTTATGACGCGGAGCAATACATTCGGATTATTAATAGTTAATTTAATCTGGCCGGATAAAAAAACCCGCGGATATTATCAATATCCGCGGGCCTTATAATGCACTCAGTCTAACGAATGATCTTAGAATGGAATATCGTCATCGAAGTCCATTGGTGGTTCATTGTTAGATGGCGCTGGAGCGCTCTGCTGCGGACGAGATTGCGCGCCGCCGCTGAACTGGTTGCCACCCTGCTGTGGTTGCTGAGGCTGACCCCAACTACCTTGCTGCTGGCCTGGCGCGCCACCGCCGGCAGGAGCACCGCCCGCTGCACGGCCGCCCAACATTTGCATGGTGCCACCCACGTTAACCACGACTTCGGTAGTGTATTTTTCAACGCCAGCCTGGTCGGTCCATTTACGCGTCTGCAATGCGCCTTCGATATAAACCTGGGAGCCTTTACGCAGGTATTCGCCTGCAACTTCTGCCAGTTTTCCGAACAGCACAACACGGTGCCATTCAGTTTTTTCTTTAGTTTCGCCGGTTTGCTTATCGCGCCAGGACTCTGACGTGGCCAGAGTAATGTTGGCAACTGCGCCACCATTTGGCATGTAGCGTACTTCCGGGTCTTGACCCAGATTCCCGACGAGAATCACCTTGTTTACGCCTCTGCTGGCCATGATCGTGTCTCCTGAAACGTTTATTAATAGTGTAAACCCTCGATTCTACCACGCCACCCCTAATCTTTATAGCTGCGGGATGCATTCCAGAATGTCGGAAGGATATACATTATTGCATTAAAGCACTGGATATCCATTCAGGTTTTATTGTGTCATAATTAGCCGTTTGTGATCGTCGGCGGCCTCCTGTGCGGCCTGGCAAAAAGCGTTTAAACCGGGAAAGGTGAATGGATAAGATCGAAGTTCGGGGCGCCCGCACCCACAATCTCAAAAATATTAACCTCGTTATTCCGCGCGACAAGCTGATTGTCGTGACTGGGCTTTCGGGTTCTGGCAAATCCTCACTGGCTTTCGACACCTTATACGCCGAGGGGCAACGTCGTTACGTTGAGTCCCTCTCCGCCTATGCGCGTCAGTTCCTGTCGTTGATGGAAAAGCCAGATGTCGACCACATTGAAGGCTTGTCGCCTGCGATTTCTATCGAGCAGAAATCCACCTCGCACAACCCGCGTTCAACCGTCGGCACTATTACAGAAATTCATGATTACCTGCGCCTGCTGTATGCCCGCGTGGGTGAGCCGCGCTGCCCGGATCACAACGTGCCGCTGGCGGCGCAAACCGTCAGCCAGATGGTCGATAACGTTTTAGCGCAGCCGGAAGGCAAACGCCTGATGCTGCTTGCCCCCATCATTAAAGACAGGAAAGGCGAGCACACTAAAACGCTGGAAAACCTCGCAAGCCAGGGTTACATCCGCGCCAGGATCGACGGCGAAGTGTGCGATCTCTCCGATCCACCAAAATTAGAATTACAGAAAAAACATACCATTGAAGTGGTCGTTGACCGTTTCAAAGTGCGCGAAGATATCGCGCAGCGTCTGGCGGAATCCTTTGAAACCGCGCTGGATTTATCCGGCGGTTCTGCGGTTGTCGCCGATATGGACGATGAAAAAGCAGAAGAGTTGCTGTTCTCGGCAAACTTCGCCTGCCCGATTTGCGGCTACAGCATGCGCGAGCTGGAACCACGTCTGTTCTCGTTCAACAACCCAGCCGGTGCCTGCCCAACCTGTGACGGGCTTGGCGTGCAGCAATATTTCGACCCGGAGCGTGTAGTACAAAACGGCGAGCTTTCCCTTGCCGGCGGCGCGATTCGTGGCTGGGATCGCCGTAATTTCTACTACTTCACCATGATGCGCTCGCTTGCGGAGCATTATAAATTCGATGTCGAAACACCATGGAATGAACTGAGCGCCAGCGTGAAAAACGTGGTGCTTAACGGCTCTGGTAAAGAAAGCATTGAGTTCAAATATATAAACGACCGTGGCGATACGTCTGTGCGCCGCCATCCGTTTGAAGGCGTTCTGCATAATATGGAACGTCGCTATAAAGAAACCGAGTCTTCCGCGGTGCGGGAAGAACTGGCGAAATTTATCAGCAACCGTTCATGTGCAAGCTGCGAAGGTACGCGTCTGCGCCGTGAAGCACGCCATGTGTTTGTTGAAAACACGCCGCTGCCAACGATCTCTGACATGAGCATTGGTCATGCGATGGAATTCTTCCACAACATGAAGCTGAGTGGGCAACGTGCGCAAATCGCTGAAAAAATCTTGAAAGAGATTGGCGATCGCCTGAAATTCCTGGTGAATGTCGGCCTGAATTACCTCTCGCTTTCCCGTTCCGCCGAGACACTTTCCGGCGGTGAAGCGCAGCGTATTCGTCTGGCAAGCCAGATTGGCGCGGGTCTTGTGGGCGTGATGTATGTGCTCGATGAGCCGTCAATTGGCCTGCATCAGCGCGACAACGAGCGCCTGCTGGAAACGCTGATTCACCTGCGCGACCTCGGGAATACCGTGATTGTGGTCGAGCACGACGAAGATGCGATCCGTGCCGCAGACCATATTATTGATATCGGCCCTGGTGCAGGTGTTCACGGCGGCCATGTCGTTGCTGAAGGCACGATGCAGGATATTATCGACGCGCCAGAATCACTGACCGGGCAGTTCCTCAGCGGTAAGCGTGAAATTGCGCTGCCGAAAAACCGCGTTCCGGCCGATCCTGAGAAGGTGTTGAAGCTGGTTGGCGCGAAGGGCAACAACCTGAAAGATGTGACGTTGACGCTGCCCGTGGGTTTGTTTACCTGCGTGACCGGGGTTTCAGGTTCCGGTAAATCGACGCTGATTAACGATACGCTTTTCCCGATTGCTCAAACCCAATTGAACGGTGCAACGCTTGCAGAACCTGCGCCGTACCGCGACGTTCATGGTCTGGAGCATTTCGACAAAGTTATTGATATCGACCAAAGTCCGATTGGACGTACACCGCGTTCAAACCCGGCAACTTACACCGGCGTGTTTACGCCAGTGCGCGAGCTGTTTGCGGGCGTGCCGGAATCCCGTGC
Organism: Buttiauxella agrestis ATCC 33320; assembly: GCF_000735355.1. GTDB lineage: Bacteria > Pseudomonadota > Gammaproteobacteria > Enterobacterales > Enterobacteriaceae > Buttiauxella > Buttiauxella agrestis. The sequence continues at coordinate 21,278 of NZ_JMPI01000006.1, read as the reverse complement.
GCGGGGTTATACGCCGGGGCGTTTTAGCTTTAACGTGCGTGGTGGGCGTTGTGAAGCGTGCCAGGGCGATGGCGTTATCAAAGTTGAGATGCACTTCCTGCCGGATATTTACGTGCCGTGCGACCAATGCCGTGGCAAGCGATACAACCGCGAAACGCTGGAAATTAAGTACAAAGGCAAAAGCATCCACGAAGTGTTGGATATGACCATTGAAGACGCTCGTGAATTCTTTGATGCCGTACCTGCGCTGGCGCGTAAGCTGCAAACGTTAATCGACGTGGGCCTGTCTTACATTCGCCTGGGTCAGTCTGCGACCACGCTGTCGGGCGGTGAAGCACAACGTGTAAAACTGGCGCGTGAGCTTTCTAAACGCGGCACCGGACAAACGCTGTATATCCTCGATGAGCCGACGACTGGCCTGCACTTTGCAGATATTCAGCAATTGCTGGAAGTTCTGCACCAGTTGCGCGATCAGGGCAACACCATTGTGGTTATCGAGCATAATCTGGATGTGATTAAAACCGCAGACTGGATTGTTGACCTTGGCCCAGAAGGCGGTAGCGGCGGCGGCGAAATTCTCGTTTCCGGTACGCCAGAAACTGTCGCAGAGTGCGAAACGTCACATACCGCTCGTTTCCTCAAGCCTTTGCTGAAATTGAAATAGTCAGTCAGAAAGCTGCTGCCTGGTTTCCTGGGGCAGCAGCGATAATGCCTGCTGATACGAAGCATCCACCAGGTAGTAAATCTGCGAGTCAGGAAGTGTGCCATCCAGGTAAAGCGTGCTCCAGTGCGCTTTATTCAAATGCGCGCTAGGATGCACATCACTATGTTGTTCACGTAATAAGTCGGCAAGTGCCGGGCTTGCCTTTAACGACACTGCCGGGCGCGCTTCCACGTCATGCACCATCGCATACATCACATCCGCCACTTTGATTTGTGTCGCCTTCCAGTCGCTATGAACCGCTTGTTCGGCTCCGGGCTTGTTCATGCAGTATTGCAATAACTCCGAATTGGTCATTTTAATTCCCCTTGAGAGACTCCCGTGAAAAGGATGTGCTAGCCAGTTTAAGAAACCGGCACCTCTAAGTGTGCGAGCAACTCGCCAAAAGGTAAAACTCAACGGGGAAATTTTGATGAAAAAAACGGCAGCGGGATGGGTATAGCGTCATTAAAACCGATTTTACCCTAAATAATTCGAGCTGAAGAAAGGCGGCAAGTGAACTCACCCCAGTCACTTACTAAAGTAAGTGACTGGGGTGAGTGAGTGTAGCCAACGCACCTGCGGCTTGAAGTATGACGGGTAAAATTAGTATTCGGAGTTAACGATAACCTCTTCGCCAAATGCCCCTGCTTTTGGCAATGGTTGATAGCTGGAGTTAGAAGCACGTAACAGACGAATACCGCGCGCGCCTACATCCTGCGCGGCAGTAATATCACCGTCTGAATCGCCGTAAAACACTTTGATTTTCTTATCTTTCAGCCACTGCGTTTTGGTGTTTTGCCCTGGCTGGTCGCCCGCAAAGATAACCGGGTTCACACTAGCCTGCGGGATCTGGAAATCATTTTGCAGCGTTTTAGTCACGGTTTCTGTTTTGGTCGGGCTGCGGCCAGTGACGAAATAAATGCTGTCGCCACGTTTGAGGTGCATGGCTATCAGGTTTTTCGCCACCTCTTTTGGCATGCTGAAATCATCCCAGCCGTTGTTCATTTTTTCCCAGAATGCTGGGTTTTTCAGGTAATCCTGTTTACCTGGTGAATACTCTTTTTGCCCGCGATAGAAGCCAGGGCTTGAGAACAGAACCGTGTCGTCGATATCAAAACCTACCGCCATCGGCGCACGCCCTAACAGGCTATTTTCGATTTGTGCGACCGACACCCAGTGCACAGGAACTTGCTGCGCGAGTTGCGCAACAGTAACGCCAGGATTCAGTGGAGCGGGAGCTGATTCTTTTGCGAGAGCAGACTGATTCAATCCAAGTAACAAACACGCGGCACTGAGTGCCATCGTTAGCTTACGCATTATTTTCCCTCTTTCTCGTTAATTTTTATGATTATAAATCGGAACAAGTGGTCAAAAATCAGATCGACAATACCGAGGCCTAAGCGCCAGAGAAAGGTTTTTTTCAAGATTTGTCATAGAAAAAGGCGATGATCACACATCGCCTTTCGGGGAACAAAGTAAGTGAGTACTTACATTACTGCGGCAAACGCCTGCGCTACGCGTTGCACGTTGTTGCTGTTCAACCCGGCAACACACATGCGTCCGCTGGCAATCAGATAGACACCAAACTCATCACGCAGGCGGTCAACCTGTTCCGCGCTCAAACCGGTGTAGCTGAACATCCCGCGTTGTTGCAGCAGGTAGTCAAAATTGCGGTCTGGCATTTCAGCTTTCAGAACAGAAACCAGTGCCTGGCGCATATCGAGAATACGGCGGCGCATGGTTTCGACTTCCGCCAGCCAGTTAGCTTTCAGTTGTTCGTCATTGAGCACCAAAGCCACAACCTGCGCGCCAAAGTTTGGCGGGCTGGAGTAGTTACGGCGCACGGTCGCTTTCAGTTGGCCCAGCACGCGGCTTGCGGTTTCGGTGTTTTCACAGACCACCGACAGCCCGCCGACACGTTCGCCATACATTGAGAAAATTTTGGAGAAAGAGTTGCTGACCAATGCAGGCAACCCGGCGCTGGCTATCGCCCGAATCGCGTAAGCGTCTTGTTCCATACCCGCGCCAAAGCCCTGATAGGCGATGTCGAGGAAAGGAATCAGTTCGCGAGCTTTGAGGATTTCGACCACCACATCCCACTGCGCATCAGTCAGGTCAGAACCTGTCGGGTTATGGCAGCATGGATGCAGCAGCACAATGCTTTGTGCTGGCAGCGTATTCAGCGTTTCCAGCAATGCCTCGAAGCGCACGCCATTGGTTTCGGTATCGAACCATGGATAAGTGTTCACTTCAAAACCGGCACCGCCGAAGATAGCGACATGGTTTTCCCAGGTCGGGTCGCTGACCCAGACCTGCGAATTTGGGAAATAAGTTTTCAGGAAGTCTGCACCGACTTTTAACGCACCAGAGCCGCCAAGTGTTTGAATCGTCGCGATACGCCCTTCGAGCAAAGCCGGGTGATCTGCCCCAAACAGCAACGGAGCAATCGCGCTGCGGTAGGTATTCAGGCCTTCCATCGGCAGGTAAATCGATGCGCCATGTGGTTGAGAATTCAGACGTTCTTCTGCCTGAGCGACAGCCTGTAACTGCGGGATGACCCCATTTTCGTCGTAATAGAGGCCAATGCTGAGGTTTACCTTGTCGCTACGCGGATCAACTTTGAAACGTTCCATAAGGGAAAGGATTGGGTCGCCAGCATAGGCGTCAACTTTTTGAAACACGGTGAGGTTCTCCTGGTTTACAGTGTCGCGAACAACCAATGTAAACCAGGGAAGGACAACTAGTCCAGATACTCCATCGCTACCCTTGAAGTCAGGCGCGTGATAAGTTCGTAAGCACTCACTTTTGTGATTTCCGCAATGCGTTCAACCGGCAGGTTATCGCCCCACATCACCACGCTATCACCCACTTTGTCTGCTGAGTTCGGGCCAAGATCGACACAAATCATGTCCATGGCAACACGCCCGACAATCGGCACTTCGCGGCCATTGACCAGCACTGGCGTACCGGATGGTGCTGCGCGTGGATAACCGTCGCCGTAACCAATCGCCACCACACCCAGGCGGGTATCGCGCTGCGCAATCCAGGTGCCGCCGTAACCTACCGCTTCGCCCGCTTTGTGTTCGCGAACGGCAATCAGGCTGGAAGTAAGAGACATCACCGGCTGAAAACCAAAATCGGTGCCCCACGGTTTTTGCTCCACCGGAGAAACGCCGTACAAGATAATGCCAGGGCGAACCCAGTCCAGATGCGAGTCCGGCCACAACAGGATGCCGCCAGATGCGCCAATGGAACGCTCCCCTGGTTTGCCTGCGGTAAATGAATTGAAAATATCGAGCTGGCGCAGCGTGGCGTCAGATTCCGGCTCATCAGCACGCGCAAAATGACTAACGATATTTACCGGCTGGCTGACGTTTTTACAGCGGCAAAGGCGCTGATAAAAGGCTTCTGCTTCTTCAGGCAAGATGCCCAAGCGGTGCATGCCGGTATCCAGCTTCATCCACACGGTAATCGGATGGCTTAACTCGGCCTGCTCCAGCGCTTCGAGCTGTTCAATACAGTGGACGGCAGTCTGGAAATTCTGCCCGGCAATCGTCGGCAGGTCGCTTGCATTGAAGAAACCTTCGAGCAGCAGAATGGGCTGGGTAATTCCCCCTGCACGCAACCGAACACCTTCTTCAAGACGGGCAACGCCGAAAGCATCGGCATCAGTCAGGGTAAGGGCCGTCTCCAGCAGACCATGCCCGTATGCGTTTGCTTTCACAACCGCCACCATACGGCTGGCTGGAGCCAGTTCGCGCAGACGTTGCAGGTTGTGTCGCAGAGCGCGGCGGTTAATTTTTACGGTTGCCGCTTGCATGTTCGTTCCTTGCGAAATTTTTGTATATGGAATTGGAATGCCCAAATCCTCTAAATCATTCGGGCTGCAAGAAGGCGGCAAACTCGTGAATCCCCATGAGCTTACACAAGTAAGCGATTGGGGTAAGCGAGTGCAGCCAACGCACTTGCAGCGTGAAGGATAACGAGGATTTAATCTTCGTCGTATTGAGGACCAGCATAGTTATCGAAGCGCGAGAACTGCCCGTTAAACGTCAGGCGCACGGTACCGATTGGGCCGTTACGCTGCTTGCCGAGGATGATTTGCGCGATGCCTTTCTCGTCACTGTTGTCGTTATAAACTTCGTCACGATAGATAAACATAATCAAGTCGGCATCCTGCTCGATAGAGCCGGATTCACGTAAGTCGGAGTTGACCGGGCGTTTATCAGCACGTTGCTCCAAAGAACGGTTAAGCTGCGAGAGCGCCACCACCGGCACCTGTAGCTCTTTTGCCAACGCTTTGAGCGAGCGCGAAATCTCGGCGATTTCCAGCGTACGGTTATCAGACAGCGACGGCACACGCATCAATTGCAGGTAGTCGATCATGATCAGGCTCAGGCCGCCATGTTCGCGGTAGATACGGCGCGCACGTGAACGCACTTCCGTTGGCGTCAGGCCGGATGAGTCATCAATGTACATGTTGCGTTTTTCAAGCAAGATGCCCATGGTGCTGGAAATTCGCGCCCAGTCTTCATCATCGAGCTGACCGGTACGGATTTTGGTCTGGTCAACGCGTGACAGCGACGCCAGCATACGCATCATGATTTGTTCGCCGGGCATCTCGAGGCTGAAAATGAGAACCGGTTTTTCCTGCAACATCGCGGCGTTTTCGCACAAGTTCATCGCAAACGTGGTTTTACCCATCGACGGACGCGCCGCCACGATGATCAGATCCGATTTTTGCAGACCTGCTGTTTTCTTGTTCAAATCCTGGTAGCCCGTATCCACGCCTGTTACGCCATCGTGCGGCGTCTGGTAAAGCGTTTCGATACGCGAGACTGTCGCTTCGAGGATTTGGTCGATACTTTTTGGCCCTTCGTCTTTATTCGCGCGGCTCTCAGCAATCTGGAACACGCGGGATTCGGCGAGGTCGAGCAAGTCTTCGCTGGTGCGCCCTTGCGGATCGTAACCGGCATCGGCGATTTCATTCGCCACAGAAATCATTTCACGAACTACGGCACGTTCACGCACGATATCGGCGTAAGCGCTAATGTTCGCCGCACTTGGCGTGTTTTTTGATAATTCGGCCAGATAGGCGAAACCGCCAACGCTTTCCAGATTGCCCTGAAGTTCAAGAGATTCAGAAAGCGTGATCAGATCGATGGGCTTGCTCATTTCGAGCAAACGCTGCATCTCGGTGAAGATCATGCGGTGTGGACGGCTGAAAAAATCGTTAGCCACGACGCGCTCAGAAACGTTATCCCAGCGTTCGTTGTCCAGCATTAAACCGCCCAACACCGACTGCTCCGCTTCCAGAGAATGTGGCGGCATTTTCAGCCCTTCCATCTGACGATCGCGGGGTTCTTTCGGTTTGTTGAAGGGTTTATTTCCTGCCATAGTGAGGGAGTTACCAAAATCAGATAAGAGAGACGAGAGTTTACTCTATCTCCCTCCGAGGAAACAGAAGGAGTTCTCATGGCAACACGCATTGAATTTAGTCAACACGGCGGGCCTGAAGTGCTAAAAGTCGCGGAATTCACCCCAACGGCCCCCGCAGAGCACGAAGTGCAAGTTGAGAATAAAGCGATTGGTATCAACTACATTGATACATACATTCGCAGCGGTTTATACCCACCGCCGATGCTACCCAGCGGCCTCGGTACAGAAGCTGCAGGGGTCGTGACTAAAGTTGGCAGTGCGGTAACACATCTTAAAGTCGGCGACCGAGTGGTGTACGCGCAGTCCGGGCTTGGCGCATACAGCAGCGTGCATAATGTGCCCGCCGATAAAGCCGCAAAACTTCCTGATGCTATCTCTTTTGAACAAGCCGCAGCGTCATTCCTGAAAGGTCTGACGGTCTATTATCTGCTGCGTAAAACCTACGATATCAAAGCCAATGAAGTTTTCTTATTCCATGCTGCGGCCGGTGGCGTTGGGCTGATCGCCTGCCAGTGGGCGAAAGCGTTGGGTGCCAAATTAATCGGTACGGTCGGCTCTGCGCAAAAAGCAGAAAGCGCCAAACAAGCCGGCGCCTGGCAGACCATTAACTATCGCGAAGAGAATCTTGTCGAGCGGGTAAAAGAGATTACCGGCGGCAAAAAAGTGGCGGTGGTTTATGACTCGGTTGGGAAAGATACCTGGGAATCATCGCTGGATTGTCTTCAGCGCCAGGGTTTGATGGTGAGTTTTGGCAACTCCTCCGGCCCGGTTACGGGTGTGAATCTGGGCATTTTGAACCAGAAAGGCTCGCTGTATGTTACTCGTCCGTCACTAAATGGTTACGTGACCACGCGTGAAGAGCTTGAGGAAGCCTGCAACGAACTGTTCTCGTTGATTGCCAGCGGCGTGATAAAAGTCGATGTGTCTGATAACCAGAAGTTTGCCTTGAGCGATGCCGCTCAGGCTCATACAACGCTGGAGAGCCGCAGCACACAAGGCTCTAGTTTACTGATTCCATAAAAGAATTTGGGCCTCCCGAGGGAAGCCCATTCTTTTTTTGTTCGCACGGTATGTAGGGTACAGCGCGATGAATTCGTGTTTTCGCAACCCGTTAATAATGTCAGGTTTGGTAAATAATTGATATCCCGCGACCCGCAAACTTAGCCAGAAAGATGCGAGGTTGTGATCAACTCCGCAATACCTGAGCAATCTGCCGGGTTATTACAAACAAAACCTAGCGTTTGTCGGCAACCAATGACAGTGCATGTTCTACAACATCAATTCCGGCACCTGCTTTATGGGCGTTTTCGCTCAGGTAACGACGCCACTGGCGCGCACCGGGGATCCCCTGGAACAGACCGAGCATATGGCGAGTGACATGGCCTAAGTAAGTGCCGTTTGCCAGTTCACGCTCGATGTACGGGTACATGGCGCGAACCGCCGCAACGGTGTCGACTTCTTGCGAGTCAATGCCAAAAATCTCACGATCAACCGCCGTCAGCAGGCCTGGGTTTTGATAGGCTTCGCGCCCAACCATCACGCCATCCATATGTTCGAGATGCGCTTTCGCTTCTTCCAGCGATTTGATACCGCCGTTAATCGACATCGTTAAATGCGCAAAATCACGCTTCAACTGATAGACACGCGGGTAATCCAGCGGTGGAATTTCACGGTTTTCCTTCGGGCTTAAACCCGAAAGCCAGGCTTTACGGGCATGAATGATGAACATTTCACATTCGCCCTTCCCGGCAACCGTACCGATAAAATCACACAAAAATTCGTAACTGTCCTGGTCATCAATGCCGATACGCGTTTTGACGGTGACAGGGATAGATACCACGTCGCGCATCGCTTTAATGCAATCAGCAACGCGCTGCGCATCCGCCATCAGACATGCGCCGAACATACCGTTTTGCACCCGATCCGACGGGCAACCGACGTTCAGGTTAATTTCATCGTAGCCACGTTCTTCAGCCAGTTTCGCGCATTGTGCCAGCGCGGCCGGGTCACTTCCGCCTAATTGCAAAGCGATGGGATGCTCGTCTTCGCTGTACGCCAGATAATCCCCTTTGCCGTGAATAATCGCACCGGTGGTCACCATTTCGGTGTACAGCAGTGTCTGGCTTGATAACTGACGCAAGAAATAACGGCAGTGGCGATCGGTCCAGTCGAGCATCGGTGCAATAGAAAAACGATGTGGCTGGAATGGAGTCTGGCTGATTTGTGAGGACATAGGCACTGGCGTTTACGGGCTACGGTTAAAAAAGGGTCGGTACTATAGCATAAAGCAGCGTCGGGACACCTGCTCGTCCCGACGGCTATTTTTATCAGAAGGTGACGCTAAGCTGTGCGCCTGCACCCCAGGTCTGGTCCTCGCCGTACAGCCCCATTAAATCGACATGCACGCGATTAAAGGGCGCGAAGCCAACACCGCCGGTAAAGACGTTGCTATCGTTTGCTTTAACATCTGCGCGATAGCCCGCCCGCACCGCAAGCCATGACAGCGGCGTAATTTCAGCACCGACCCCAACGTACTGCGAGTCTTCTTCGCTTTTGAAGCCTTTGGTTTCGGTGAGATCGCCATCGGCGCTAAGGGTAATGAGGTCGTTATGCCAGGAGACACCTGCGGTCACTAACGGACGAATTTGGTAAGTGTCTTTGTAGTTGACCGTCTCGCCGGTTCTGCCATTGGTGATCAAGATGTCTTTGGTATCAATGTCACGCGAAACCAGGTTCTGGCCGCTCAAACCTACCGTCCAGTTTTCGCCAAAATCGGCTGCCATGCCCGCATCGACGTTGAAACCCGTGTCGTCATTACGATAGCGGCTATTTTTCCAGTCGTTGCTGTCGTAGGAATAGATCGACGTGGTGTAGTTGTATAACCAGGTTTTTTGCAGCTTTGGCGTGATGCCAAAAGAGACCGGTACGCCGCCAAGGTCAAACTGTTTCGCCAGCGTCACGCCATAGTCGGAGACAATAGCGGCGCGGCCTGAGGCGGTGGAGTTCAGCTGGCTGGTAATAGCATCGGAGCCGTTAATAGCGGCGTCCAACGCCACTCCGCCTGCAACAACATTAGAATTAGCGATGCCGTTGAGGTAATCAATATCTTGTTGATCAATAGAGGAACTGACGTGCGCACGCGCATAAGCTTTTGCAACAAATGCCACCGAAAGCACGTCATTCGGAATACTGACTGCGATGCTCGCCCCCGCTTTAGCGTTTGCGGTTTTCCCTTTCAGATCGTTTAGTTCACCAGCCAGATCGCCCGCCGCCCCCTGAAGCTGATTGAGTGAACCATTTGGGTTTAAAAGGATATCCTGCAGGGTAAGATCGTCGAAAACGTTTTTGTATTGATCGACCGTATCGCTAATTTCATCAATCTGATCCTGCAGGTTATCTTTATCAGTAATTTGACCGCTGACCGCAGGCAGAATTACCGTTACCGTATCATCCTGCTTTGCTTTTGCCAGCAAGGCGGGGTTGGTGAGAACACCACTTCCGTAACTTCCGGAGGCAACACCCGTGCCCCCCATTGCATCACTACGTGCTTCAGCCCAGGTACCAGCCGCGAAGACCGGATTTGCCACAAATAAAGATGCAGCGCTAAGCGCCACCAAAGTTTTAATTTTTTTCATTCACCGCTCGTCTGTTGATCAGTTGTAATAACTAGCCCCCGCCAGTTATGACTGAACGCAGGCAGACTATTGCTGTGAATAAAAAGCTAAAAAGTGAGCTGTTTCGCCCATAGAAATCCTGTTTCTATCCATCAGGATTATCGGTTCAAAATTCCTTTGCAGACTTATTTATAGTTTACCGTTCGTTTTTCGGGAAGGCAGACCATCGTGCTGACCAAAGAATTGCGGTGGATGGTCAATCCAGCGATCTTTACGTTGTGCTGCATAAGAGGGGTTTAAGGGGTAGTAAATTCTGTTTTCCGCTTTATTGGCTTCGCCGACAATCAGCAGTCGCACTTCATGTTCGGTGTTATTAATAAAAGTATGGCAAACGCCTGTCCCTGCCGGGAAGCCGACACTATCTCCAGGTTCCAGCGCATAGAGGTGCCCGTTAATCCACACTTGCGGATGCCCTTCCAGGACATAAGCAAACTCTTCTTCACTGCTTTCGGCGTGCGGATAAGAAGTCCGGCGGCCAGGCAACAAGCGTTCATGATGTATCCCCAGGCGTGTTAAACCCAGTTTGCGAGCCAGCGGTGCGCCAATGGAAAATAATTCAGTGCTATCGGGATAGGTTGAATCATCTTCACCTTCCAGTTCTTTCCAGTGGCGAATGCAATCAGGTTTATTCATAACAAACTCCGGGATAGTCATCTCAATATGATGTGACCAGAATGGCGCACCATTCGGCGTTTTTTGCGCATTGTGGTAAAGTGTAGGGCTAATCTACAGGGGAATGCTGATGGACATCACGACTTCACAAAACGTGTTAGCGCAGGCTGAAAAACTATGCGAGCAGCGTAATGTGCGCCTGACGCCACAACGCCTTGAAGTACTGCGTTTGCTGACACAGCAGGCAGGTGCAATCAGCGCTTATGATTTGCTGGATTTACTGCGTGCCAGCGAACCGCAAGCTAAACCCCCGACGGTGTATCGTGCGCTCGATTTTCTTCTCGAACAAGGTTTTGTACACCGTGTAGAGTCAACCAACAGCTATGTTTTATGCCATCTTTTTGATCAACCGACTCACTCATCAGCCATGTTTATCTGTGACCGATGTGGCGCGGTGAAAGAACAGGGTGCGGAAGGCGTAGAAGATATTATGCAGCAGTTGGCAGCCGAGTTAGGCTTTGCTCTGCATCATAATGTTATTGAGGCGCATGGATTATGCAGTGCTTGTGCGGAGGTTGAAGCGTGTAGCCACCCGGAAGCCTGTGGGCATGACCATTCGATTCAGTCAAAGAAGAAGTCGCGTTAGGGGTATGGGTACGTCCGTGTACCTGGGCAGGGCTGAGAGTTAACACATCTGAGGGAAACTAATTACCAACGGTATTTGTTGCGAGTTTCCCAATCAACGACTTCTTCCTCTGCCTTATCCTTTTCATATCCATAACGTTCCTGGATTTTGCCGACAAGCTGATCGCGCTTCCCTTCAATGACGGTCATATCATCGTCAGTCAGTTTGCCCCATTTCTCTTTTACTGTGCCTTTGAACTGTTTCCAGTTACCGCCGATTTCGTCTTTATTCATAATAATATCCTCATCGTTCGGTGAAAAATTACTAACAAAAATTACCATCGTCCGGGTGCTTCCGTTTGGCTGACACCCTGTTTCTGCTGGACGTGGGAATAATTGTAGTCAAGGATATGGCGGTATGGGGAAAACTAAGAATGTTTAACCTAACGGCTTAATCTTGAACATTGTTAAACCAGGTATTTTTCTGCCAGTGGCGACGCCAGATCCAGCCCAGCGACAAACCTCTTAGCGCAAGGAATACAGCTAACGAAAGCCACAACCCGTGGTTGCCTAAATACGGTACGGTAAACATCGACAGGCCAAAGCCCAACGCCGCGACAGCCATGCTATTGCGCATTTCAGTCCCTCGAGTTGCGCCTATAAACATGCCATCGAGCAAATAGCACCACACGCCGACAACGGGTAAAATTATCTGCCAATACAAATAGATATCCGCTTGCCGTTGCAGCTCAGCAATTGAGGTCAAAAGGGAAACAATTTGCTCACCCAATAAGGCATAAACGGCGGCGAATGCCAGTGCGACTAAACCGGCCTGGCGACATGCAGCCCCCCAGACTTCGAGTAATTGCCCCCGATTTTTTGCCCCATAAGCCTGCCCGGAATGTGCCTCAACGGCATAGGCAAAACCATCGAGCGCGTAAGCGGTGAAGGTCAGCAACGTCATTAGTACCGCATTCACCGCGACGATTTCGCTACCCAAACGCGCGCCAAAGATGGTCACGGAGGCAAAACAGATCTGTAATAACAGCGAGCGGAGCATGATGTCGCGGTTAAGCGCCAACAAACGCCGAACATTACCGCGCCACGCCTGTTTGAGCATTTCACCACTGATTCCACGCAGGCCCATGACCTTTTTCACCATGAGCAAGCCGATGATAAATGTGGCGTATTCAGCCGTGACAGTAGCGAGTGCCGCCCCCTGAACATTCATATGCAGCCCCATCACCAGCCACACGTCGAGCACAATATTCAGAACGTTACCGACCACTAACAAAATAACCGGCGCGCGTGCGTATTGAACGCCCAGCAACCAGCCGAGCAAGACCAAATTAGCCAGGGAGGCCGGGGCGCTTAGCCAACGAATCTCAAGAAAACGTTGCGCCTGAAAGAGCACGTCCTGATTACCGCCGACAATACGCAGAGCCAGCGAGATTAGTGGTTCGCGCAGCAAGACAATGGCAATACCCGCTCCGAGTGCCAGCAATAAAGGCTGCACCAATGCGCGAGCTAAAGCGGAGGGGTTATTTGCGCCAAAGGCCTGGGCGGTTAAGCCGGTGGTACTCATGCGCAGAAACAGCAATAACATAAACAAGAAGCTCGTTGCCGTCGCTCCAATCGCGACACCACCGAGATAAACAGGACTATCCAGATGACCAATAACAGCCGTATCGACAAGGCCAAGCAGCGGGACGGTAATGTTGGAGAAAATCATGGGTAAAGCGAGGCGCCAGAGCGCACGATCCGCTGTGGAGAATAATTGCATGACCTCTCCTGAAGGAGATCAAAGAGAATTAAGACAGTGATGCGCACTTAAATGCGCATCACCTAAAGAGATTTTACAGCCAGTCGCCGTTGCGAATAACCCCAACAGCCAGCCCTTCAATCGAGAAGTTATGCTCGCGCAGGTCAACCACTATCGGCTCGAATTCGCTGTTTTCTGGCAGCAGATGAACGGTATTCCCTTGCTGTTTCAAACGTTTAACGGTCACTTCATCATCAATGCGCGCAACCACAACCTGGCCGTTACGCACATCCTGAGTTTTATGCACCGCCAGTAAATCACCGTCCATAATACCGATGTCTTTCATAGACATCCCGCTGACGCGCAGCAGGAAGTCGGCATTCGGTTTGAACAATGAAGGATCTACCTGGTAATGGCCTTCGATATGCTGCTGCGCAAGGAGTGGTTCACCCGCAGCGACGCGCCCAACCAGCGGGATACCGGTGATCTCTTCCACCAGCAAACGAATGCCACGCGAAGCGCCGGAAACAATCTCAATCACGCCTTTACGGGCGAGAGCTTTTAAATGTTCTTCTGCAGCGTTCGGAGAACGGAACCCCAGACGTTGAGCAATCTCGGCACGTGTCGGCGGCATGCCGGTCTGGCTGATATGATCCCGAATAAGATCAAACACCTCTTGCTGCCTGGTAGTTAACGCTTTCATTCCGCCCCCTGGGTGTTTATACAGTTATGCTGTGAGTATATACAGTTAAAGGCGAATTTGGAACCACAAATTGAGCAAAAAACCAGGCACTTAACTATTATGGAAAGACTATCGCAAATGCTGCCAAAGCAGCGTGACCCAGGTAATCACTGCAAGGATAATGGCGATTAATACAGCGGCTGAGCCCATATCTTTTGCTCGCCCGGAAAGCTCGTGATAGTCAGTACCAACACGGTCAACGAGGGCCTCAATAGCGCTATTGAGGATTTCGACAATCATCACCAACACCACTGAACCAATCAGTAAAATACGGGTAATAGGGTCAACATCTAACCAGCAGGCAATAGCAATGGCGATGACAGCCGAAACGCCCTCCTGGCGGAAAGCAGCTTCGTTGATCCAGGCCGCTTTTAGCCCTTTCCATGAATAGCCTGCAGCTTTGATAATACGGGTAAGTCCAGTGGTACTACTCGCCATTTTGGGCAACCTTTTCAAATTATTTGCATCAATGCTTGTCAAAATTATAACGCCACAGAAATCTGGGTCAGATTCTGATATTCTTGCGGCGAATTTGCATCATTAACCTGAGGCTTTACATCGTTTATGTCAGGCTGGCCAAGAATCTACTACAAATTACTTAATTTACCATTAGGCGTTCTGGTAAAGAGCAAGTCTATTCCGGCAGATCCACAAGCCGAACTGGGCTTAGATCCCACACGTCCAATAATGTACGTGCTGCCCTATAACTCAAAGGCGGACTTATTAACGCTGCGCGCTCAATGCCTCGCGCATAACTTGCCCGACCCTCTCGAGCCGTTAGAAATCGACGGAGCGGTGCTGCCGCGCTATGTCTTTATCCATGGTGGGCCGCGTGTATTCACTTATTACACGCCGAAAGAAGAGTCGATCAAGCTGTTCCATGATTACCTCGATTTACACCGTAGCAATCCAAATCTGGACGTGCAGATGGTGCCTGTTTCGGTCATGTTTGGCCGTTCACCGGGGCGCGAAAAAGGCGAAGTAAATCCGCCATTAAGAATGCTCAACGGCATTCAGAAATTCTTCGCCGTCTCCTGGCTTGGCCGCGACAGCTTCGTGCGTTTTTCTGCACCGGTTTCGCTACGCCAGATGGCAACCGATCACGGCACAGATAAAAAAATCGCTCAGAAACTGGCGCGAGTGGCACGTATGCACTTCGCTCGTCAGCGTTTAGCGACTGTTGGCCCGCGTCTGCCGGTGCGTCAGGATCTGTTTAACAAACTTCTGGCATCAAAAGCTATCGCTCGCGCGGTAGAAGACGAAGCGCGTAGCAAGAAAATCTCCCATGAAAAAGCACAGCAAAATGCTGTCGCGCTGATGGAAGAGATTGCCGCCAACTTCTCTTATGAAGCCGTTCGTTTGACCGATCGCGTGTTAGGTCTGACGTGGAACCGTTTGTACCAGGGCATTAACGTTCACAACGCTGAGCGTGTGCGCCAACTGGCTCATGACGGCCATGAGATTGTCTATGTGCCCTGCCACCGCAGCCACATGGACTACATGCTGCTGTCTTACGTGCTTTATCACCAAGGGCTAGTTCCTCCGCACATCGCGGCGGGTATCAACCTGAATTTCTGGCCAGCAGGCCCGATTTTCCGTCGCCTGGGCGCGTTCTTTATTCGCCGTACCTTTAAAGGCAGCAAACTCTATTCCACCGTGTTCCGTGAATATCTTGGCGAGCTGTTTAGCCGTGGCTATTCCGTTGAATATTTTGTGGAAGGTGGGCGTTCCCGTACCGGGCGTTTGCTTGATCCGAAAACCGGCACGCTGTCGATGACCATTCAGGCCATGCTGCGCGGTGGTACTCGTCCAATTACATTGGTGCCAATTTACATTGGCTACGAGCATGTAATGGAAGTGGGGACTTACGCCAAAGAACTGCGTGGAGCGACCAAAGAGAAAGAGAGCTTTATGCAGATGGTGCGCGGGCTGAGCAAGCTGCGTAACCTCGGCCAGGGCTATGTGAACTTCGGCGAACCGATGCCGTTGATGACCTTCCTCAACCAGCGCGTTCCTGAATGGCGTGATTCAATCGATCCAATCGAAGCGATTCGCCCGGCGTGGCTGACGCCAACGGTCAATGAAATTGCTGCCGAGCTGATGGTGCGTATCAACAATGCAGGGGCGGCAAATGCCATGAACCTGTGTTGTACCGCATTACTCGCTTCGCGTCAGCGTTCACTCACTCGTGAGCAATTGACCGAACAACTCAACTGCTACCTGAGCCTGTTGCGTAATGTGCCGTATTCACCAGATGCGACCGCCCCAGACCAGCCAGCAGAAGCGTTGATTGAACACGCGTTGCAAATGAACAAGTTTGAAGTAGAGAAAGATACTATCGGTGACATCATCATTCTTCCGCGTGAGCAGGCGGTACTGATGACTTATTACCGTAACAACATCTTGCATATGCTGGTGTTGCCTTCTCTGCTGGCCGCGATTATCACGCAGCATCGCCACATTTCACGCGGAGAGCTTCTGCGTCAGGTCGAATTACTCTACCCGATGCTGAAAGCTGAGCTTTTCCTGCGCTGGGAAAAGGCGCAGCTTGTCAGTGAAATGGATGCGCTGCTCAATGAGATGGTTCGTCAGGAACTGATTACTCTTGCGGGTGAGGAAGTGCTGATTAACCCGGCTCGTTCACGCACTATGCAGCTTCTGGCTGCGGGTGTTCGTGAAACGCTGCAACGTTATGCGATTACTTTCTGGCTGTTGAGCGCTAATCCATCCATCAACCGCGGGACACTGGAGCGCGAAAGCCGCACCGTTGCCCAACGCTTGTCTGTTTTGCATGGTATTAACGCACCGGAGTTCTTTGATAAAGCCGTGTTCACCTCGCTGGTGTTAACCCTGCGTGATGAAGGCTATATCAGCGATACCGGAGATGCGGAGCCAACCGAAACCATGAAGGTCTACCAGATGTTGGCAGAGCTAATCATGCCGGATGTGCGTTTGACGATTGAAAGTGCGACGTCGCAGGCTGCGACCGAGTAAAACGAAACAGGCGGGGAAACCCGCCTGTTTTTTTAGAAGTGCAGGTAACTCAGCACCAGACCAATAAACAACACCAGCCCAACGTAGTTATTATTCAGGAATGCACGGAAACAGGCGTCACGATCGCGGTTCGCAGTAAGACGTTGCTGATGAATAAACAGCGCACCCGCCAGAGCAATCGACCAGTAAAACGCTCCACCCAACCCGTTCAGCCAGCCAATCACCGCCAGCAGTACCATCACTGTAATCTGCAAAATGCCGATGATCAGATTGTCATAGCGCCCGAACAGTATCGCCGTGGATTTAATACCAATTTTTAAATCATCATCGCGATCGACCATCGCGTACTGTGTGTCGTAGGCCACGGCCCAGCAGATATTGGTCAAAAACATCAGCCAGCAACTGAGCGGTACAGATTCACTCACCGCCGCAAATGCCATTGGTATTGACCAGCCGAATGCCGCACCTAACACCACCTGTGGCAGGTGGGTATAGCGTTTCATAAACGGGTAAACCCAGGCCAATGCCAGCCCCGCTACCGATAACAAAATTGTCATGGTATTGAGTGTCAGCACCAGTAAAAACGACAGCAGAACCAGCACAGCAAATAAGATGCGTGCCTCTTTCTCGCTGACTGCCCCACTCGGCAGTGGCCGGTGCGCCGTGCGTTTAACATGCCCATCAAATTTACGATCGGCGTAGTCGTTTACCACGCAGCCCGCAGCTCGCATCATCCAGACGCCAGCGATGAACACACATAAAATGGTCAGCGGCGGCACACCCGGTGTCGCTAACCACAACGCCCATAACGTGGGCCATAGCAATAAAAGCGAGCCAATCGGCTTATCAAGCCGCATCAGGCGTTGATAGGCCTGCCATTTGCCCTGTTTCAGACTCCACTCCATTATTTTTCCTCTACATACAGCGGGGATGCGGGGAGAAACAGCTCGGTCAACACTAATGGTTTTCCGGCTAATCTCAGGCGGGAACGACGCCCCCACAGCTCCTCATTGCGGCCAATCTCAATGAAATCCCGTGTCAGGGAAGATGCACTAAACAGGTAACGCCCAAGAGGTGTGGTTCCGAGTTGCTGCAATGCAAGCTCTGGCCCCTCGAGGGTAGATTCAGGAACGATGGTACGCCCTAAAAGCCAGGGTTCATCATCGCCGCAGAGCATGATTTCACGCAACCAGTAACGTTTGGCTTCAGGCAGCAAATCAGCTTCAGGAATATCGGCACGCGAATCGAAAAAACCTTCACGCACAATACGCACGCTGACACGCGAGCAATATTGTTCAAAGCGCTTGGTCATTGAATCTTCAAGCAACAACCAGTCAAGAAGCGATGCACTCAGCCCCTCGGGGATCGTAGCCTCAAAGCGTAAGGCGCGCAGTGGCGAAAGCGCGTCAGACATGTGAATTTCTCCGAAACAAAACCGAAAATCATTGTAACGCAGAATAGGTATAGCGGGGCAGGAAAAGCACAACAAGCGTTTAACAACGCCGAGTCAACTTGAAGGATGAAGAAGGAAAAAAGGTGCGCCCGCAGGCGCACCAAACCTCAAACATCAGCACTGCGGGGAGACGGTCACCCCTTGCCTTTTACACTGCTGATAAAAGTTTTACGGGCAGTCGTCGATCCCAGGCGTTCAGCTTCGTCGAGCAGTTTCAGGGCTTTGTCTACATCGCCTTTCGCTACGGCATCTTTGATTGCCTGGTTGAAGTACGTTTCTGTGTCACTTAGCACTGGCTCAGATTTCTTGGCTGGCGCGGGTGCCGCTACTGGTGCAGCAACGGCTACCGGGGCAACGTAGGTTGCGGCTGGCGCTGCGGTATTACCCACAGTAACCGGGCCTGGGCCTGATGAACCAAATAACGGCCCAACCAGAATGCTGGAGTTTGAAGAGGTTTTGACTTTCACTTTCAAGAGACCGTCGGTGGTATGGCGGGCAATCGGGTCTGGAATATCCGGTACAGCGTTACCCGTGCCTTTTGCATAGGCTTTTGCCGGGTCGAGCATTTTGGTGGTTTGCTGTGTGTCTTTGTTGGTGGTGAACACTAACAAATAGAGTTTTTGCTGCCCCAATGCTGGCGTCAGCTTAATCGTCCCTTCCAGGCGATCGGCGGACATCACGCCCGGTTCCTGGTAGGTAAAGTAGCTTGACGGGAAATAAGCCGCGGGCGTCATATTCTGGTCAAGAACCAGTACGTTCGGCGCAAATACCGTGTTTTTACTGATTTCACTAGTGAGCGTGATGGTCAATTCACCAATATTTGCAGGCACACTATAAGCCGCGACCGGGCCAGTAATATCACCTGCGCTCAGGCTCTGACCACTGGTAGCCAGTGTGGTGGTTAATGTTTTTGATTGATCGACGGGCGTCCACTGTAGCTGTTGTAACGCTGAACTCGGCACTGCTGGCGCCGCAGAAATGTCTTGTGGAACGATATTCACATCAGCCAGGCTGACTGCGGGAATGCTGGCGAGCAGCCCTGCGGAAAGGCAGAGTGCGAGGAGACTTTTTTTCATTTTCATTGTTATAAACCTCGAATGGAAAGTCGGTGGAAAGTTGGCCAGGCAATAGCCCTTTCCACCTGAAACAAGCATTGGCATACAAGGGTAATAACAAGGGGTTCAGTGGCGAACCCCTTATCACTTCTTACTTTAAGCTACTGCTGTATTACCACCAGATTTCCATCTGGGCACCGAAGGAGAACTCGTCGTTGTCGCCACGGCTGGTAGAGAACGTACCGTTGCCGGTAGAATCAGCGATAGCAAAGCGAGTTGAGTCGCCGTTGGCATCTTTAGCGTAACCCCATTTCTCATCCCACTTCGCGTAGGTTGCGAAGACACGCAGTGCCGGACGGGACCAGATGCTGTCGCCTGCCTGCCATTGTTGTGCCAGGGTAATTTTGTATTGACCATTATGATCGCCAGTTTCCTGGGATTTCACGTTGTCGTAGCCCACTTCCAGCAGGGTACTCATGATAGGCGTCCATTTGAACATTGGACGAACACCGATGGTGTACCATTCAGTCCCCTGGTTATCATCCATATCCAGGTTCTGATACATACCGACGTACATCAGATCCCAGCGGTCAGCCAGAGTAATCGCACCGTGATCGATAACACGAATCATGCTGCCATCGTTGTTCAGAGAACCGCCCTGCGCCTGACCTTTACCTTGCGAGGTCATGGAGTCAGTTGCGTACTGGACGACAAATTTGTTGTAGCCTTTCATCATGCTTTGGGTGTGTTCGATTGTCCCCATCCAGCCATCTTTAGATGCGCCAGGTTGCAGGTAATAATCGTCAGGAATGTTAGTGTGACCGTAATCAACACCCAGTTCTAAAGTACCGCCAGGGTTGGTTTCGATCCCCGCCCAACGCACGTCAAATACATCGTTTGGTACTTTATTGCTGTAGTTACGAGAACCATCAGCATTGAAATCATTGAATGCAGCCGAGCCGCCTGATTCAGAAGAACGAGTCGCTGCGAAGGACAGTTTACCCACGCCGACGTCGATGTTTTCAAGACCCGCACCAGGACCTGAAATATCCCAGTAGTAGAAGTCGATCATGTGAACGTCATGACGTTGATAGAAACGCTTACCGGCCCACATGTTGGCGCCTGGCAGTGCATCAATCAGATTTTTACCCTGCACGTTTGCTTCACGGAATGCCGGGCTAGTTGCTTCCCAGTCATTATCCTGAGCAACGGAGTACGCCACGTTAGTATCGAAATAGAAGCTCTTGTCGCCTTCTTTCCACACTTCCTGGCCCAGTTTTAATTCCGCATAGGTTTCACATTCGTTACCAAGACGGTATTTAGATTGAGCACCAGTTGCCTGGAAACATTCCTGTGTGCCGCCGCTGCCGGTCCAGCCAATACCAGAACGGGCATAACCGTGGAAATCCACTGCCATTGCCTGAACAGACATAACGCCTGCTGCTACGGCGACTGCCAGTGGGAGTTTGCGCAGAGTAATCATCGTTCTATCTCCTGAGATCATTGCTTTTCTTTTTTATGGGAATGCTTAAACACCTGGCTCTTGATGCAGCCGACGACATGCAGTGCCATCTTCACGGAACAGATGGCAGCGCTCTGGCGGCAAGCCAATAGCGAATGTGGCACCCTCTTTTACCAACACCACGTCATTCTGGCGGTACACCAGGTTCTGACGGATGGCGGGGATTTGAATATGAATCTGAGTTTCATGGCCGAGCTGCTCGACAACCTGAACTTCACCTTCAAGGGTCACGTCAGCGATGTCGCTTGGCAGCAGATGCTCCGGGCGAATCCCCAGAGACATGTTTGCGCCGACCTGAACTTCTTTGCTTTCAACCGGCAGCCAGACTTGCTGACGGTTCGGTAATTCAACCTGCACTTGATCGATAGCCGTGGCGGTGACTTTCACCGGCAGGAAGTTCATTTTTGGCGAGCCGATAAAGCCCGCAACAAAACGGTCAGCCGGGTAGTGATACAGCTCGAGCGGTTTGCCGACCTGCGCGACACGCCCGGCGTCCAGCACCACAATTTTGTCGGCAAGCGTCATCGCTTCAACCTGGTCGTGGGTGACGTAAATCATGGTGCGCCCGAGGCGCTTATGCAGTCGGGAAATCTCAATGCGCATCTGCACCCGCAGTGCCGCATCAAGGTTTGAAAGAGGTTCATCAAGCAGGAATACACGCGGTTCAGCCACCAGCGTACGGCCAATAGCTACTCGCT
>NZ_JMPI01000005.1 GCF_000735355.1 Buttiauxella agrestis ATCC 33320 | reverse complement strand
AAGTTTCTGAAACCTGGGTGACACGCTGATTGATATCACTTTTCTTCGCGCCCGCGAGCTTCAACCCGAAGGACATGTTTTCAGCGACAGAAAGATGGGGATAAAGAGCATAAGACTGGAACACCATACCGACGCCGCGTTCAGCGGGCGGAATGTCATTCATGCGAGTGTCACCGATAAACAAATCACCGCTGGTGATAGTTTCCAGCCCCGCAATCATGCGCAACAAAGTGGATTTACCGCAGCCTGACGGTCCAACAAAAACCACGAACTCACCTTCCTGAATGTTCAGGTTGATATCTTTCGATACCACCACGTCACCCCAGGCTTTTGTTACGTTCCGTAGCTGTACGCTTGCCATGTACTTCTCCCTTCATTCCGTCACGCTGCTGAGTGGCAGGTGATTCAAGATGTGTCGGACTATGACGGATTCATACATTCCGTGAATCCTCCACCCTGCTGTTTTTTATGGGGGAGGAGGCGGGAGGATGAGAGGGGCTGGTCTGCAACCGGTTGCAGCGGGCGCGACAGTTTTTCGTGATCGTGGTTTCAAATTTCTGGGTGGTTTTGTGTGCTCCAGCACGCATAACTGTCAGTTATGGAATGCAGATCACAGATACCAGGGTGGGGGCGTAGGGCTAAGGAGGATGAGAAGCACTTGCCATCTGCGCAAACTGGCAACGTCAATTCGCTCTGCCTACAAATCCAAAAATTCGAGGGACATATGAAAATTAAAACTGGCGCCCGCATCCTCGCTCTGTCTGCCCTGACAACGATGATGTTTTCCGCCTCTGCACTGGCAAAAATAGAAGAAGGCAAATTGGTCATCTGGATTAACGGTGACAAAGGCTATAACGGCCTGGCCGAGGTCGGTAAGAAGTTTGAAAAAGATACCGGTATTAAAGTCACCATCGAACACCCGGACAAACTGGAAGAGAAATTCCCACAAGTTGCGGCGACAGGCGATGGCCCGGATATCATCTTCTGGGCGCACGACCGTTTCGGTGGTTACGCACAATCTGGCCTGCTGGCCGAGATCTCTCCAGACAAAGCTTTCCAGGACAAGCTGTATCCGTTTACCTGGGACGCCGTTCGTTACAACGGCAAAATCATCGCTTACCCAGTTGCGGTTGAAGCACTGTCTCTGATTTACAACAAAGACCTCGTACCTAATCCACCGAAAACCTGGGAAGAAATCCCGGCGCTGGATAAGCAGCTGAAAGCGAAAGGTAAGAGTGCGTTGATGTTCAACCTGCAAGAACCGTACTTCACCTGGCCGCTGATTGCCGCTGACGGCGGTTATGCCTTCAAACTCGAAAACGGCAAATATGACGTGAAAGATGTGGGCGTGGACAGCGCGGGCGCGAAAGCGGGCCTGAGCTTCCTGGTCAACATGATTAAAAACAAAGAAATGAATGCGGATACCGATTACTCCATCGCAGAAGCGGCCTTTAACAAAGGCGAAACGGCGATGACAATCAACGGCCCGTGGGCCTGGTCGAACATTGATAAGAGCAAAATCAATTACGGCGTGACGCTGCTGCCAACGTTCAAAGGCAAAGCATCTAAACCGTTCGTTGGCGTGCTGAGTGCAGGTATCAACGCCGCCAGCCCGAACAAAGAGCTGGCGAAAGAGTTCCTGGAAAACTACCTGCTGACCGATCAGGGTCTGGCTGAAGTCAATAAAGACAAGCCATTGGGTGCCGTTGCACTGAAATCTTACCAGGACCAGCTGGCGAAAGACCCACGTATCGCCGCCACCATGGATAACGCCCAGAAAGGCGAAATCATGCCTAACGTGCCGCAAATGTCTGCGTTCTGGTATGCCGTTCGTACCGCTGTTATCAACGCCGTTAGCGGTCGCCAGACTGTTGACGAAGCGATGAAAGACGCTCAGGGACGTATTACTAAGTAAGAACTTCCCCCTCACCCCGGCCCTCTCCCTAAAGGAG
>NZ_JMPI01000004.1 GCF_000735355.1 Buttiauxella agrestis ATCC 33320 | reverse complement strand
AGAGGGTTAGGGTGAGGGTGGTTTCAGATGAAAAGCTGTTGAGGAACACCCCATGGATGTAATTAAAAAGAGCCACTGGTGGCAAAGCGATGTGCTGAAGTGGTCAGTCATCGGCCTGTTAGGATTGCTGGTTGGTTATCTTGTCGTATTAATGTACGCCCAGGGGGAGTACCTGTTTGCCATTATGACGCTGATTTTAAGCTCACTTGGCTTATATATTTACGCTAACCGCAAGGCTTATGCCTGGCGTTATGTTTACCCCGGTCTTGCCGGCATGGGGCTGTTCGTCCTGTTCCCGCTGGTCTGTACCATCGCCATCGCCTTCACTAACTACAGCAGCACCAACCAGCTGACGCAGGAACGTGCACAAGAAGTGCTGATGGACCGCCAGTATCAGGCGGGAAAAACCTTTAACTTCGGCCTGTACCCGGCGGGTGATGAGTGGCAACTGTCACTTACCGACGGCGAATCCGGCAAGAATTACCTCTCCGATACCTTTAAATTTGGTGGCGAACAGCACCTGAAATTGAAAGAAGCGGATGCGCTGCCAGAAGGTGAAAAAGCCAATCTGCGCGTGATTACGCAAAACCGTGCGGCACTGACCCAAATCACAGCTGAAATGCCTGATGAAAGCACGCTGACCATGAGTTCCCTGCGTCAGTTCTCCGGCACTCGCCCTTTGTATACTGTGGCTGATAACGGGGAGATGACAAACAACCAAAGCGGCGTGAAGTATCGTCCAAACAATAAAATTGGTTTCTACCAGTCAGTTAACGCCGACGGTAACTGGGGCAACGAACAGTTAAGCCCAGGCTACACCGTGACTATCGGCTGGAAGAACTTCCTGCGCGTGTTCCACGATGAAGGCATCCAGAAACCATTTATGGCGATTTTCGTCTGGACGGTGATCTTCTCCATCCTGACGGTGATTCTGACCGTAGCCGTCGGCATGATTCTGGCCTGCGTCGTACAGTGGGAATCCCTGAAGGGCAAAGCGATTTATCGCGTGATGTTGATTCTGCCCTACGCGGTGCCTTCGTTTATTTCTATCCTGATTTTCAAAGGCTTGTTCAACCAAAGCTTTGGTGAAATCAACATGATGTTGAGCTCACTGTTTGGTATCAAACCCGCCTGGTTTAGCGACCCGACCACCGCGCGTTCAATGATTATTATCGTGAATACCTGGCTCGGTTATCCATACATGATGATTCTGTGCATGGGCTTGTTGAAAGCAATTCCTGACGACTTATACGAAGCCTCGGCAATGGACGGCGCAGGCCCATTCCAGAACTTCTTTAAAATCACGCTGCCGCTGCTGATTAAGCCGCTGACGCCGCTGATGATTGCCAGTTTTGCCTTTAACTTTAACAACTTCGTGCTGATTCAACTGTTAACCAACGGCGGCCCGGATAGACTTGGTACCACCACGCCTGCGGGTTACACGGACTTGCTGGTGAGCTACACCTACCGCATCGCCTTTGAAGGTGGCGGCGGCCAGGACTTTGGTTTAGCTGCGGCTATCGCCACGCTTATCTTCATCCTGGTTGGCGCATTAGCGATTGTTAACCTGAAAGCCACCCGCATGAAGTTTGATTAAGGAGCAACACACATGGCTATGGTTCAACCCAAATCTCAAAAGCTGCGTCTGTTTACCACGCATCTGTTACTACTGATTTTTATTGCGGCAATTATGTTCCCGCTGCTGATGGTCATTGCGATTTCACTGCGTCCGGGTAACTTCGCCACCGGCAGCCTGATCCCGGATCAAATTTCCTGGGAGCACTGGAAATTAGCCCTGGGTTTCAGCGTGCAACATGCGGATGGTAGCGTAACGCCACCGCCGTTCCCGGTGCTGTTGTGGTTGTGGAACTCGATCAAAATCGCGGCGATTACCGCGCTGGGTATCGTGACACTTTCAACGACGTGTGCTTACGCTTTTGCCCGTATGCGTTTCCCTGGCAAAGCGACGCTGCTGAAAGGGATGCTGATTTTCCAGATGTTCCCAGCGGTGCTGTCACTGGTGGCGTTGTATGCCTTGTTTGACCGCCTCGGCCAGTACATTCCGTTTATCGGCCTGAACACTCACGGAGGGGTGATCTTCGCCTATCTTGGCGGTATCGCGCTGCATGTCTGGACGATTAAGGGTTATTTCGAAACGATTGATAACTCGCTGGAAGAAGCGGCAGCACTGGATGGTGCAACTCCATGGCAAGCCTTCCGCCTGGTGCTTTTACCGCTCTCTGTACCGATTCTGGCGGTAGTATTTATTTTGTCGTTCATTGCCGCGATTACCGAAGTCCCGGTCGCATCGTTGCTGCTGCGCGATGTGAACAGCTACACCCTGGCGGTCGGTATGCAGCAATACCTCAATCCACAGAACTATTTGTGGGGCGACTTTGCCGCAGCCGCTGTGCTTTCAGCCATTCCGATTACTGTCGTGTTCTTACTGGCGCAACGCTGGCTGGTGAGCGGCCTGACGGCTGGCGGGGTGAAAGGTTAAGATTTCCTGTTGTTCTTGCTCTACCTGATGTAAAGCCACTGTACCCCTCATTTGACTTTGTATTTTCTTCGGCGGCCTGCGGGCCGCCTTTTTTATTCTCGTTTTAAGCGACTGCTATTACACAACCACAGCGTAATCACCAGCAGCAAAATCGCCCCGGAATAAATCAGCACATCCAGCGGTTGTTTATGATCGATGATAATTAGACGCACAATGGCGGTAATACCGATGTAGATAAAGTAGCGCAGCGGGAAGTGATATCCCGACTGAAAATACTTAACAATCAGCGCAATAAATTCGAAATACAGGAAGTAAACGACCAGCCCTTCGATAAACAGATATTTACTGGCCTGTTCGCTGGGTGCGAAGAGCACATTAGCCAGGTGCAGCGTTTCTTTGCCAAGAAAGATGATGAGAATCAGGCCAAGAGTGAGTAGAGCCAGATTAAGGACCGTTTGCATAACGGTAGCGATTAACTCGACGCGGGCGATAGATGTCATAAAACACCTCGAGGGTTAGGATACCGAGGAGTTGTTATACGTTGAAAGTGTGATCTGGATCTAGATTTTTTACTTATATACGCAAAGTGCCCAAGGCAACAATCTATGGCAGGATTTGATAAGTAATAATTGAGAGGATGCTGATTTTTACTGAGGTTGCGGGCAGTTTGCTTTACACTGGTAGCCACTTCTTAAGAGGCCGCAACAATGTCCACATCAAGACTGACACAACAAGATATGACCGAAGCCGAGCAACGCGAATTAAAAACACGCCTTGATCGCTCCCGCATCGCCCATGGCCGCCCTCTGACAAACTCAGAAATTAACCACGTTAAAAAAACTTATATCGACCAACTGATAGCAGAACGTGAATTGGCGGCCAAAAAAGTCCGCCAGATTAAAAAACAGAAAGCGTTAAAACCGGATACGTCTGCAACCTATTCCTGGTCTGCAAACAGCCACTCTCGTGGGAAACGCTAATTTAGCGTCCCTTTTTCTTGCGTCCTGGCTGAGCGAAGCGTTTACGTGAAGCAAGCTCCGCCGGGGTTTTAGCGCTGCTCTTCGGCCCACTCACGGCAGGCTTTTTAACAGCAACTGCCTTAGGTTTTGCTTTTGCCTTAGCGGCTGGCTTCGCTTCGGAAGAAGAGTTTTCAATCAACTTAAATAACTCAATCAATTCATCGTCGGTTAAATCACGCCATTCACCCAACGGCAGCCCTTTCATGCTGACATTCATGATGCGGGTACGCTCAAGCTTCGTCACGTCATAACCAAAGTGTTCGCACATCCGGCGAATCTGACGGTTAAGCCCCTGCACCAGCGTGATACGAAACACAAATGGAGCTTCTTTCTTCACTTTGCATTTCCTGGTGACGGTTCCCAGCATCGGAACGCCCGCCCCCATGCCGCGAATGAACTCGTCAGTGACCGGTTTGTTGACCGTAACAACATATTCTTTTTCGTGGTCGTTCCCGGCCCGCAGGATTTTATTCACCAGATCGCCATGATTGGTGAGGAAAATCAGCCCTTGAGAATCTTTATCCAGACGCCCAATCGGGAAAACGCGTTTGCTGTGGTTAACGAAATCGACAATGTTATCTTTCTCACCGTCTTCGGTTGTACTCACGATGCCCACAGGCTTGTTCAGCGCAATCAGCACCAAATCGTCTTCATCACGGGGTTCAATGAGCTGGCCATTAACCTTCACCACATCTCCGGCAAATACCTGATCGCCAATCGCGGCGCGTTTACCGTTAATAAAAACATTTCCCTGTTCGATGTAACGGTCGGCGTCACGGCGCGAGCAGATGCCGCTCTCGCTAATGTATTTGTTCAGACGTATAGATGAGTTAGGCAGCATGGTTCCTCCGTAAAACCCGGAATATACCTTACCTGAGGGGCGATGCGAACAGGCAGAGCGCAGATTGTCTGATTATCTCGGCATGTCTCGCATAACGGAAATGTAAGTTGCGGCGTGCTTTCCAGATTGATAACGACTCAGTTGTAACGCGCCTGCGTAAACGAATAGGTTCGGGTTCCTGGCCACTATTCATTACGTATTTTATAAACTACAATGACGATAAAAACCCTGAAACAAACGGATGCGTTTCGCTTGTGGGAAGCGAGTCTTAAAGATCGAAGAATAAAAACGATCATTGGCACTCGCCTATTGCGTTTGAAAGATGGTTTGCCCGGAGATGTACGACCTGTTGGTGGCGGCCTAAGCGAATTAAGAATTCATTATGGTCCAGGCTATCGCATATATTTCCAGCAACGTGATGAAGTTATTATTCTGCTGCTATGCGGTGGCAATAAAAGTACACAATCACGAGACATACGGCTGGCACAAATGCTAGCCAGAGCCATGATAGAGGGCGAGGATGAAGAAGATTAAAGTAACGGATTATGATCCCGCAGCAGCCTTAGTAGATGACGAAGAAATTGCCTTTTTCATGGCCGACGCACTAGAAACAGGCGATGCAGCATTCATAGCCCAGGCACTGGGCGTTGTGGCGCGGGCAAAAGGGATGACATCCGTTGCTACTGAGACGGGCTTGTCTCGCGAGCAGTTGTATCGTTCATTCAGTGAAGAAGGGAATCCTACGCTCAAAAGCACTCTGGCAGTGATGAAAGCGCTGGGGATTGAATTGACGATTAAGTCCCCACGCTCCTGACAAAAAAGGCAACAAACTCGAAGATCATTGCCCGCAAAGGGGGTTATTTGGCAGGCGTCGCCGCCATCACTGCTAATTTCTTCTGAATATCTTTATCCAGATTATTCACCCAGTGATTATAAGAACGGTGTATTTCGCCATCGGATGCCAACAAATTCACACTGCTGACATAGTTAATTGAGTAGTTTCTTTCGCTGTAGTTAATGCGAACTGTCACGCTGTGCTTGCGGATATTTTGCGTCGCATTAATGACTCCTGGGCCTGCCACGGACATGATCCAGTCTCGCCCTTGCCCGGCATTGATAATCGCGTTTTTAACCTGCTCTGCGGTTACGTGCTGAGTGATAATGGTCTGCGGCGTGCGCACTGGCTCGGTTCGTTCGAGTGCTGCACACCCTGCTAGCGCTGCAACGCAAAGCACACTGGCAAGTATCTGTTTTAGCCTCATCATTAAATTCCTTTTTTATAAAAATTAACGTCCCGATTATAAACAGATAGCCACGTCAGAATAATTAGTATTCATCTCTTTCGTCATCATCAGGTTGCTCAAGAACACTGTAAGCAACGGCACAAAATAGTGAGTTCAGGCGCTTCATATCTCCGAGCAAACCGAGGTGCAGCGAGCTGGTTTCGATACTTTGCACGTTTTGCTGATGCAGGCGATCCACGTGCGCATGTGAGAAGCGGCGATTCAGAATGCGGAAGCGATGTTTATTACGGCGCAAACGGCGAGCGCTGTTCACGTCTGCGGAGAAAAATACCGACAGGCTGAGTTTCAGGTTGCTGGTTAATTGCTGGAGCAGAATATCCAGCTCTTTCAGGCCGTCTGGCGAGAATGCCCGACGAGTGGCCAGCGATTTATCCGCCACTTCGCTCCCCATACGTTCCAGAATATCCGCTGCCTGCTCAAGGTTGAGCGACATTTCAATAATTTCAGCCCAGCGACGGGATTCGACTTCCGCCAGTTCCTCTTTTTGCATTTGCGCCATATACAGTTTGATTGCGGTATAGAGCACATCGACATCATCGGCGAGCTTACGCAGTTCCTTCTCCTGGCGCGGCTCCCCGTGCATCACTTTGCTCCAGGTTTCCAGCATTTGCTCAAGAACATCGCCCATCCGCAGGGTTTCACGTGCTGCGTTGGAAAGCCCGAGCGCTGGTGTATCCAGAGCGGTGACATCAAGATGTTTTGGCTTCATCCGCGCATCAACTTCTGGTACTTCGCTGATTACACTCCGGCAAAAACGCGCCATCGCACCCGCAAATGGCACCATCGCCAGGCAGCGAATCAGGTTGTAGAACACGTGGAAATAGATAACCAGTTCAGATTCCGGTTGCGAGAGTTTTTGCATCGCGTCTGCAAGAATATGAATAAACGGCAGCACAATCACGCCGCCCACCAGCTTGAATAACAAACTTCCGAGCGCAACACGACGAGCAGCCGCATTGGCGGTACTGTTATTGATCATCGCCAACAAGCCAGAACCAAGGTTGGCACCAATCACCAGGCACAGTGCGACATCAAACGAGATAATACCGGCGGATGTCAGCGTGGCGGTCAGCAACACAGCGGCAAGGCTGGAATAACTGATGATGGCGAACATCGCGCCAATCAGCGCATCAAGCATGATATCGCCCGTCAGCGAGGCGAAAATGACCTGCACACCGGAGGCCTGGGTTATCGGCGTTACAGCGGCAACAATCAGCTCCAGCGCCAGTAAAATAAGCCCAAGGCCAATGCCTACACGGCCAAGTTGCCCGGCGCGAGTTTGTTTGCGACTGAGGAAGAATATAACGCCGATGAAGATGAGTAGCGGCGAGAGCCACGAGAGATCAAAGGTCAGGATTCGCGCCATCAGCGCAGTACCGACATCGGCCCCCAGCACAATCACCAGCGCAGGGGTAAGCGCCACCAGATCCTGTGCCACAAAAGAGGTGACCAACATGGTGGTGGCGTTGCTGCTTTGCACCAGCGCGGTAACACCAATCCCGGCACAAAAGGCGAACGGTTTTTTTTCAACACTGCGGCTGAGTACGCTACGGAGATTTGCACCGTAAACGCGCATGATTCCGGTACGCACAATGTGCGTACCCCATACCAATAGCGCCACCGCAGAAAGTAGATGCAGTAATGTCAGCACACTTTCTCCTGGAAATGATAAGACGAGAAATTCCTTCTCTTTCCAGTATATAACGCCTGGTGAGAATTAAACGTTTCGGGATGTAAACCACCCTCCCCCTGGCCCTCTCCCTGAGGGAGAGGGAATAAAGCGGGAAGCTCCTCTCCACGAGGGAGGGGGCATAAACGGTGTACTCCTTCTCCTGGGGGAGAAGGTTGGGATGAGGGCGTGTGAATGTTAGTCCGCGTCGTAGCCCAGGTTTGGTGCTAACCAACGTTCAACATCAGTGACTGACATCCCTTTGCGACGCGCGTAGTCTTCCACCTGGTCGCGCTGAATCTGCGCAACGGCGTAATATTTGCTGTCAGGGTGGCTGAAATACCAGCCGGAAACGGATGCGCCGGGCCACATGGCGTAGGATTCAGTGAGTTTCATGCCCACGACATTTTCTACGTCGAGCAGCTCCCAGATGGTCGCTTTCTCAGTGTGTTCCGGGCAGGCTGGATAACCTGGCGCCGGGCGAATCCCCTGGTAGTTTTCGCGGATAAGCTCTTCGTTGCTGAGGTTTTCCGTTGGCGCATAGCCCCAGTAAACTTTACGCACGCGTTCATGTAGATACTCGGCAAAGGCTTCCGCCAGGCGGTCAGACAGCGCTTTCACCATGATTTTGTTGTAATCATCATGCTGTGCTTCATAGCCTTCCGCTAACGTGTCTTCTTCCATGCCGCCGGTGACGGCAAAGGCACCGATATAATCCGCTTTGCCACTGTGTTTTGGCGCGACGAAATCGGCAAGGCAGTAGTTGGCGAAACCGACTTTCTCGGTTTGCTGGCGCAGATGGTGCGCGACAGTTTTCACCTGAGTACGGGATTCATCGCGATAAATTTCGATGTCGTCGTCCACACGGTTTGCCGGGAACAACCCGACAACGCCACGCGGCGTCAGCAATTTTTCTGCATGAAGTTTGTCGAGCATGTCGTTCGCGTCTTTGAACAAACGCTGCGCTTCTTCGCCGACCACTTCATCTTCCAGGATGCGCGGATATTTCCCGGCCAGCGACCAGGTCATGAAGAATGGCGTCCAGTCGATGTAATTACGCAGCGTTTCGATGCTGGCAGTCACTTCCTGTACACCTGGGCGATGGGGAACCGGAGGCGTGTAGCTTGTCCAGTCGAAGGCCAGATCGTTTTCACGCGCGGCGGCAAGTGACACTGGCGGCGTGCGTGGTTTTTTACGCGCATGCTGAGTACGCACCGTGACGTATTCTTTGCGCGTGCGTTCTACAAAATCGTCGTGCTGAGTCGGAGAAAGTAGCGCTGAAACCACACCGACGGTACGCGAGGCATTTTGCACGTAAACCGTTGGGCCGCTGTAGTTCTGCTCGATTTTCACCGCCGTATGCGCTTTAGAAGTCGTCGCCCCGCCAATCAGCAGCGGCAGCGTAAAGCCCTGGCGCTCCATCTCTTTGGCAACGTTAACCATTTCGTCCAGCGACGGCGTAATCAGGCCAGACAGACCGATAATATCGGCCCCCACTTCACGGGCGGTTTTCAGGATCTTCTCGGTTGGCACCATCACGCCAAGGTCGATGATTTCGTAGTTATTACATTGCAGCACTACGCCGACGATGTTTTTGCCGATGTCGTGAACATCGCCTTTCACCGTCGCCAGCACGATTTTACCGTTGGTGGAGCCTTTTTCTTTGCTGGCTTCAATGTACGGTTCGAGGTACGCCACGGCTTGTTTCATTACGCGGGCTGATTTCACCACCTGCGGCAGGAACATTTTCCCTTCGCCGAACAAGTCGCCGACCACGTTCATGCCATCCATCAGCGGGCCTTCAATAACCTGAATCGGGCGTTCAGCCTGCTGACGGGCTTCTTCTGTATCGAGTTCAATAAACTCGGTGATGCCTTTAACCAGCGAGTATTCAAGACGCTTTTTCACATCCCAACTGCGCCATTCGGCTTGTTGAGCGTTCGCGCCATCGTCACTTTTACTGCCGCGATATTTTTCAGCCAAATCCAACAAGCGTTCGGTGCTGTCATCACGACGGTTCAGAATCACGTCTTCAACGGCATTACGCAGTTCTTCAGAGAGATCGTCGTAAATCGCCAGTTGTCCGGCGTTCACAATCCCCATGTCCATACCATTGCGAATGGCGTAATAGAGGAACACAGCGTGAATCGCTTCGCGTACCGGGTCGTTACCACGGAAAGAGAACGACACGTTCGATACACCGCCGGAAATCATCGCATGCGGCAGTTCGCGTTTGATGTCTTCACAGGCGCCGATAAAGTCCTGGGCGTAGTTGTTGTGTTCTTCAATACCCGTCGCGACGGCAAAAATATTCGGGTCAAAAATTATGTCTTCAGGTGGGAAGCCAACTTCTTCGGTCAGAATTTTGTAGGCGCGACGGCAAATTTCGATTTTGCGCTCGCGGGTGTCGGCCTGACCGACTTCGTCAAACGCCATTACCACCATCGCGGCACCGTAGCGGCGCACCAGTTTTGCGTGGTGGATAAACGGCTCGATCCCCTCTTTCATGGAAATCGAGTTCACGATGCCTTTGCCCTGAATGCATTTCAGGCCTTTTTCGATGACATCCCATTTCGAGGAGTCAATCATGATTGGCACGCGGGCGATGTCTGGCTCACCGGCAATCAGGTTGAGGAAACGCACCATCGCCGCTTCGGCGTCGAGCATCCCTTCATCCATGTTGATGTCGATGATTTGCGCGCCGCTTTCTACCTGCTGGAGAGCCACTTCCAACGCTTCGTTATATTTATCTTCTTTGATCAGCCGCTTAAATTTGGCAGAACCCGTGACGTTAGTACGTTCACCGACGTTAACAAACAGGCTTTCTGCGGTGATGTTTAGCGGTTCAAGCCCTGCTAAACGACAGGCGACTGGCAGGTCAGGCAGTTTACGCGGCGCAACACCTTCAACGGCTTTGCTCATCGCGGCGATATGTTCCGGCGTGGTGCCACAGCAACCACCGATGATATTCAGGAACCCGGCCTGCGCCCATTCGCCAATTTGTTTTGCCATTTCTCTGGCATCCAAATCGTATTCACCGAAAGCATTCGGCAGCCCGGCGTTCGGGTGCGCGGTAACGTAACATTCGGCAATGCGCGAAAGTTCTGCCACGTACTGGCGCAATTCATCTGGCCCCAGTGCGCAGTTCAGGCCGAAAGTCAGCGCGTCCGCGTGGCGCAATGAGTTATAGAACGCTTCGGTCGTTTGCCCGGAAAGCGTACGGCCAGAGGCATCGGTAATGGTGCCGGAAATCATGATCGGGAGATCAACGCCCAGTGCTTCAAATTCAGTTTTCACGGCAAAAATCGCCGCTTTGGCGTTCAGGGTATCGAACACCGTTTCAATCATTATCAGGTCAGAGCCACCTTCCACCAGCGCACGAGTGGATTCGCGATACGCTTCCACCAGTTGATCAAAGGTCACGTTACGGAATGCGGGATCGTTAACGTCTGGAGAAATAGACGCGGTACGGTTGGTTGGGCCTAATACACCGGCTACGTAGCGTGGTTTTTCTGGTGTGCGTGCGGTCCATTCATCGGCGCAGGCGCGGGCTAACTTCGCCGCTTCGTAGTTTATTTCTGCCGACAGGGATTCCATTTGGTAATCCGCCATCGCGATGGTCGTTGAGTTGAAGGTGTTGGTTTCGACGATGTCGGCACCGGCTTCAAAGTAGGCGTAGTGAATAGCGGCAATCGTTTCCGGTTTGCTCAGCACCAGCAAGTCGTTGTTCCCTTTCAGGTCACACGGCCAGTCAGCAAAGCGCTCACCCCGGAAATCGCTCTCATCAAGACGGTAGCTCTGAATCATGGTTCCCATGCCACCATCCAGTACCAAAATGCGTTGTTGCAACTGCTGATGCAGTTTTTCTACTTTGTTGCTCAACTCAGATTCCTCGCGCGTATTGTGTGCTTCATCCACATATCGTTTTTGTTGTGGGATGTAATTTCATCCTACCACAGGTGCCTTCGAGGTCTGCTTGAGAGTTTTTCAGGGTGAACAGAAATACAATAAATCGTGTTTGAGCCATTCCAAAGACGCCGAATGATATATACATATTTTCAATTACACTAAACTATACAAACTATTTATATAACAATTCGATTTTATTTCGGACACTATCAGTGTCTCTTTTATGAGCGAAATCAACTTCGCCTCAATCGAAGGGAATAACATCTTTTCTTTTATAACGAGAATAGAAAAGATGTCTTACTCACCTGATGAACTCTTCGCTTCCTTATCTAATGCAAAGGAATATACCTTCACTTCGCCCTTATTACCTGGAGAGTATTTTTCGACTGAACCTGATACTCCACTGCCTCCATTTTCAGCACCTATTATTGATGATGAGAGCGGCATTTGTCTTGGTTACGCACGTAAGCACGGAGGTGGCCTTTATGATATTTTTGATGCAGAAGGCAAACTTGTTACTTACCATGAGCTCCCCTTAGAATCGTCACTCATTGATCCTATCGATATTTTATTCTTGGGAGCTTTGTTATATAAAGGCGTTCGCCAGGGTTTTCACACTTTCGAAGCGCTAACAGAACGTAGGATCGCTGTTAAATTCTCATCAGTATTTACCGAACAAATTATCGGCATGCTTCGTGGACGGCTAAAGGTTGGCTTATCTGCAAAAATGTTAAAGTTCACACCTACCCCAGCCCGTCATATGAGTGAAGCGGGCAGGTATGTTCCCGTTTATATTCTTGAAAAGGCGATACGTTATGGTAAAAGATTGCCTGATATAAAAGGGAACTCCGTGCGAATCCTGAAACGCTATGAAATAAAAATTCGCCGATCGTGGTATAATGACACGGATAAGATATTTGAAAACAAAGACTACACTTTAGAAGTCATTGTCGACGAAAGAACATGGACAATAACTCACTTTGCCTATAAATCTTGAGGTAAACATGCTGAAAATAGTTAATAGTGTTATTGAATTGGAAATAACACCTTTTGAAAAAATAACCAACACTCCAGAATTTGGTTTTTATCATAAATTGTTGAATATGTATGTCGAATTCAAATCAAAAGGAATTCATCTTGCAACAACATGGGAGTGCTATCTTGGAGAACTAGAGGAATTTCAACATAACCTTTGTCATTTACGAGAAAATAACTCCACCGATGAAGTAACTTTTAGCCCAATGGAAGGAATGATTACATTGATTGTTGGAAAAAATATCATACCTTTTGAAACATATTATTTGAAGTTCAAATTATCAACCGAAGCTCATGCTGATATTTTTATCGAAGGTAGTACCGGCTTAGATCAGACTTACATTCAGGAAATTATCCAGGGAGTGCACGAACTTATCGTTTACTAGTTCACCTGACTGCTCCGATGAGTCTGATGCTGGTTGCATTATCGCCAAATAAAACGAAAATGATTTCCACGATACGAAAACAGGAGTCAGTTATGGTTGCTGCCGTTCCCGCCAAACGTGGAAAAAAACCACGCGCTGCCACAGTGGCTGCACCTCAGCCAACCGGGCAAGTTCAGTCACTTACGCGTGGCCTGAAACTGCTTGAATGGATTGCCGAATCGCATGGTAGCGTTGCGCTCACCGAGCTGGCACAACAGGCTGGTTTACCGAACTCCACCACCCACCGACTGCTCACTACCATGCAGCAACTCGGATTTGTTCGCCAGATTGGCGATCTCGGCCACTGGACGATTGGCGCACATGCGTTTGTCGTCGGCAGTAGCTTCTTACAAAGCCGCAACCTGCTCGCCATTGTTCACCCGATCCTGCGCAAGCTAATGGAAGATTCCGGCGAAACCGTGAATCTTGCGGTGCTCGACCATAGCGATCACCAGGCGATTATCATTGACCAGGTACAATGCGCGCAGCTGATGCGTATGTCAGCGCCGATTGGCGGCAAGCTACCGATGCACGCTTCAGGTGCCGGGAAGGTGTTTCTGGCAAATCTGAGTGACGATCAGGTCGCGACTTTACTGCATCGCAAAGGGCTGCACAGTTACACGCCTGCAACGCTCACTTCTCCGCTACATCTGAAAGAAGATTTGGCGCAGACTCGCAAGCGCGGTTACTCATTTGATGATGAAGAACATGCGCTGGGGCTGCGTTGTGTGGCGGCGTGTATTTATGACGAGCACCATGAAGCGTTCGCCGCGATTTCGATTTCCGGCCCAATTTCACGCGTGACAGATGACCGCGTTACTGAGTTGGGCGCGTTAGTGATCAAAGCGGCGAAAGAGATTACTCAGGCTTACGGCGGCGGGCGCTAACCCGCCTGCTTTAAATCGCCAAAACGAGAGCAAAAACGCTGCCGTTTGCGGTAGGCAAAAACATCCTCCACATGCCCGTTGCGGATTCTCTCCTGCAACGCGCGCCAGTAATCAGCACGGAATAAGTCGCCGTGCATTTCATCGAATATCAGGCGAATACGCGGGTCGGCGCATAAATAGTGGCGAAACTCCTCCGGGAAAACATCGCATGGCGCCACGCTGTACCACGGTTCGGCTGAGAGTTCGTCCTCCGGGTAACGCGGCGGAGGAACGTTACGGAAATTCACTTCGGTCATATAGCAAATTTCATCGTAATCGTAGAACACCACGCGCCCGTGACGGGTGACGCCAAAGTTTTTAAATAGCATGTCGCCGGGGAAAATATTCGCCGCCGCAAGCTGGCGGATAGCGTTGCCATATTCTTCAACGGCATCGCGTAATTGCTGGCCTTCCACCTGTTCCAGCCACAGATTCAGCGGCACCATTCTGCGTTCAATATACAGATGGCTAATGGCAATACTGTCGCCAAGATCGGTGAGTTTTTCAGGCACTTCCAGCTTTAACAGGTCGAGCAGCGGCTGGCTTATCTGATGTTTAGACAGCACAAAATTTTCAAACTCCTGGGTATCAGCCATACGCCCGACACGATCGTGTTCCTTCACCAGTTGATAGCATTCGCGAACGCGCTCGGCAGTGACTTCTTTTTGCGGGGCAAACTTATCTTTAATCACCTTGAAAACCCGGTCAAAACCAGGAAGTGTAAATACCAGCATCACCATGCCGCGAATACCCGGCGCTTCAATAAACTGCTCATCAGTGGCTGAGATATACGTCAGATATTCACGATAACTTTCTGTTTTACCGTGTTTTTGACAACCAATCGCCATGTACAGCTCAGCTGTGGTTTTTCCGGGCAAGAGTTCACGCAACCATTCGACTAATGCCGCAGGTTGCGGGGCGTAAACCATGAAATAGGAGCGGGCAAAACCAAAAACGATGCTGGCTTCAGCGCTGCTGGTTAAGCAGGTATCTACCACTAAATGTCCGTCATCGGTGCGATGTATCGGCAACAAAAAAGGCACCTTGCCCGTCGGAAGAACCAGCTTCCCGACCAGCCAGGCGGCTTTATTTCGATAAAATAATTCGTTGGCAATTTCGAGAGATGCCTGCTGCAAAGCCTC
The DNA here is from genome assembly GCF_000735355.1 of Buttiauxella agrestis ATCC 33320. Taxonomy (GTDB): domain Bacteria; phylum Pseudomonadota; class Gammaproteobacteria; order Enterobacterales; family Enterobacteriaceae; genus Buttiauxella; species Buttiauxella agrestis. The sequence goes on along the minus strand of NZ_JMPI01000004.1, from coordinate 5,024 downwards.
ATTACCAAAGGTTTCAGTCAGATGCGCAATGATGTAACCGGCGTCGCGGGCTAGATCTTGCCACGGCAGGCGCAAAGGCAAATCCCGTAGTACTGAGCGCAAAAGCGGCTGCCAGCCTAAAGCTGGGGTAAAGGTTTTTGACAGCGGACGAGGAATAGCGCGAAAGCGCGTTTCGTCCTGAGAGCTGAAAATAAAAAGCCGCTCTGGAGATAACGAGCGGTGATCGAAGAGCCGACAATAAACTGAATTGAAAAAGCTTTCGGCAATTTCAAAGCGAGGGTAATCGGGCAATAACTGGGTGTACTGCGCTTTGACACGCAATAAAAATTCGTCGTCCGTATGCTGGCCATCGGTAATGCAGCGCAATTGTTCGACCACCAGACCGACGTGATGATCGTAGAGATGGATACGGCTTTTCATCGCCCGCTGTACCGCGTGCCAGTCGGCTTGTTCGAAGCGCTGCTGCGCTCCGGAGGTGACTTCAAGAAAGCGGCCATACTGCGCGTCAAAACCTTGCAGGATGGTGTGGGCGATTAACAATTCCAGCCGTCGCGTCATAGGTTTCTCCGTCGCGAATTTCCCCTCACCCTGGCCCTCTCCCTGAGGGAGAGGGGACTGATCGAGTTTTTCTCCTTCTCCCTCAGGGAGAAGGTTGGGATGAGGATTGTTTTAGAACTGCTCTTCTTCCGTTGAACCCGTTAATGCAGTCACTGAAGAAGCACCACCCTGAATAATCGTCGTCACACGGTCGAAGTAACCGGTGCCCACTTCCTGTTGATGGGAAACGAAGGTGTAGCCTTCAGGTGCTGCGGCAAATTCTGGCTGCTGCACTTTTTCCACGTAATGGCGCATCCCTTCACCCTGCGCGTAAGCGTGCGCCAGATCGAACATGTTGAACCACATGCTGTGAATGCCAGCGAGCGTAATGAATTGATATTTGTAGCCCATTGCTGACAGCTCTTCCTGGAATGAAGCAATGGTTTTGTCGTCGAGGTTTTTCTTCCAGTTAAACGATGGCGAGCAGTTGTAGGCCAACAGTTTGCCAGGGAAGCGAGCATGGATGGCATCAGCAAAGCGACGCGCCTGTTCAAGGTCAGGTTTGGACGTTTCGCACCACACCAAATCGGCATATGGCGCGTAAGCCAGGCCACGGCTGATAGCCTGCTCAATGCCAGCACGAGTACGGTAGAAACCTTCTTGCGTGCGCTCGCCCGTTACAAATTCGCGGTCGTATTCGTCGCAATCCGAGGTGATTAAATCCGCAGCATCGGCATCGGTTCGGGCAATGACCAGTGTTGGAACACCCATCACGTCCGCAGCCAGGCGGGCAGCGACAAGTTTCTGAATGGCTTCCTGAGTCGGCACCAGCACCTTGCCGCCCATGTGTCCGCATTTCTTCACGGATGCCAGTTGGTCTTCAAAGTGTACGGCTGCTGCACCGGCCTGAATCATCGATTTCATCAGCTCAAATGCGTTCAGTACGCCTCCAAAACCGGCTTCCGCATCTGCTACGATCGGCAGGTAGTAATCGACATAGCGCGGATCACCTTCCTCAATGTTGGATGCCCATTGGATCTGATCGGCGCGGCGGAATGTGTTGTTGATCCGATCGACCACCGCAGGCACTGAGTTTGCCGGATATAACGATTGATCCGGGTACATGCTGGATGCGAGGTTGGCATCTGCCGCCACCTGCCAGCCAGACAGATAAATGGCTTCGATGCCCGCTTTCGCTTGTTGCAACGCTTGCCCGCCAGTTAACGCGCCAAGGCTGTTGATGTAGCCCTTTTTCGATTCACCATGCAGCAAGCGCCACATTCTGGCCGCGCCATTTTGCGCTAGCGTACATTCCGGGTTCACAGAACCACGCAATTTCACGACCTCTTCCGCGCTGTATGGGCGCTTGATACCGTCCCAGCGAGCTTGCGTCCAGTCTTCTTGTAATTGTTGAATTTGTTGGTTGCGTGAGGTTTTCATAGCAGATGCTCCATATTTTTTTATGTCGTAGGGTTTAAGCAAGCAGGCGGTAGCCCGGCAGCGTCAGGAAGTCGATTAACGTCTCGGAAGTGGTGATTTGCTCCATCAGGCGAGCCGCTTCATCAAAGCGCCCCTGGCTGAAACGCTTGTCACCGAGTTCTTCCTGAATAACGAACATTTCTTCGGCCAGCATCTTGCGGAACAGCGCCTTAGTGACCGTTTCGCCGTTACTCAACGTTTTTTGATGGTGAATCCACTGCCAGATAGAGGTACGGGAAATTTCTGCCGTCGCGGCATCTTCCATCAAGCCGTAAATCGGCACGCAACCATTGCCCGAAATCCATGCTTCGATGTATTGCACAGCAACGCGGATATTGGCACGCATGCCTGCTTCTGTGCGCTCACCTGGGCAAGGCTCCAGCAGTTGTGCCGCAGTAATCGGTGCATCTTCCTCACGTAAAACATGTAGCTGGTTTTTATTGTCACCCAGCGCTTTATCAAAAACTTCCACTACCGTGTCAGCAAGCCCTGGATGCGCAATCCAAGTGCCATCGTGGCCGTTGGTCGCTTCCATTTGCTTGTCTGTTTTAACTTTATTGAGCACCCATTCGTTGCGGGCACTTTCTTTACTCGGAATGAATGCCGCCATGCCGCCCATGGCAAAAGCCCCACGGCGATGACACGTTTTGATCAGCAGGCGTGAATAAGCGTTCAGGAAAGGCTTGTCCATGGTGACTGACTGACGATCTGGCAGAACGCGATCCGGATGGTTTTTTAACGTTTTGATGTAGCTGAAAATATAGTCCCAGCGACCACAGTTCAGCCCAACGATGTGATCGCGCAGTGCGTGCAGGATCTCATCCATCTGGAATACCGCAGGCAGCGTTTCAATCAACAGCGTCGCTTTGATGGTGCCGCGCGGAAGGGAGAAATGATCTTCGGTAAAACTGAATACTTCACTCCACCAGGCCGCTTCTTGCCAGGATTGGGTTTTAGGCAGGTAGAAATAGGGGCCGCTTCCTTTTGCCAGCAAAGCATCCACGTTGTGGAAGAAGTAGAGCGCAAAATCAAACAGGCTGCCAGGGATCGGCTCATTACGCCAGGTCACGTGTTTTTCCGGCAAGTGAAGACCACGGACGCGACAAACCAACACCGCTGGGTCTGGCTTCAACTGGTATATTTTGCCGGCTTCGTTGGTCCAGCTAATGGTGCCGTTGATGGCATCGCGCAGGTTGATTTGCCCATCGATAACTTTGCTCCAACTGGGTGCGAGCGAATCTTCAAAGTCAGCCATAAACACTTTGACGTTAGCATTCAGCGCGTTAATCACCATCTTGCGTTCGACCGGCCCTGTGATCTCGACCCGTCGATCCAGTAAATCGTTCGGCACTCCACGAATAGTCCATTCAGATTCTCGAATGGAACTTGTTTCCGAAATAAAACCTGGAAGTTTACCGCCGTCGATTTCTGCCTGCTGAACGGTGCGTGCCGCCAGCAGCTTATTACGTTGTGGGGTAAACCGGGTGACGAGTTCACTGAGAAACTCTACTGCATCGGGCGTCAGAACCTGCCGCTCTTGTTCACCAAACGGCTGGCTAAAGGCCAACTCTTCGCTAACTGTCTGTTGTGTCATTGGATTTATCCCCTCATCTCATCCCGTCGCTAAAACCGATTTTATCTGGTACGTCCAGTGCGGTGTTTTCACTCAACAGGTTTAAGACTACTTCATGATTTTCTAAAATCAAAAACTATTTCCATTTTTGAAATGAAAATCATTTATCACATTGATATATATGAGATTAAAATTTATTCATTTGGGGAATGTGTTTTTAGAAAACAAAAAAGGCACCCGAAGGTGCCTTGATCTCAGTGCTGATGGGATGCTGAAACGCTTAATCGAGCGTTGGGTTCATATGGCGCAGATCGAATGGCGTGATCTGGTAAACGTAGTAATTTAGCCAGTTTGTGAACAGTAAATTCCCATGGCTACGCCAGGTAGCATGCGGCTTTCTCTGCGGATCGTTATTCGGGAAGTAATTGTACGGCACATCTGGATTTAGGCCTGCTTCGACGTCACGGAAATATTCGCCTGACAGCGTGTGTGCATCATATTCCGGATGGCCCGTGACAAAAGCAATGCGTTTATCTTTACTGCCAAAAAGGTAAGCATCCCCTTCTTCTGACTCAGCCAGAACTTCGAGATCGGTATAGTCTCGAATCAAAGATGCCGGGAAATCTGCATAACGTGAATGTGGTGCCAGGAAGGAGTCATCAAAGCCGCGTGTTAACAGGGCGTGTGGATAAGTGAGATTGTGTTCATATACTCCAGAGAGCTTATCTTTACGCGTTTGCTTCGGAATCCCGTAGAGGATATTTAGCGCTGCCTGCACAGCCCAACACACAAATAGCGTTGAGGTAACGTGATCTTTTGCCCAGTGAATGACCTGTTCTATTTGCGGCCAATAAGCCACATCATTAAATTCCACCAGACCCAATGGCGCGCCGGTCACGATCAAGCCATCAAAATTTTCATCCTGTATATCTTCGAAATTACAGTAGAAGTTGTTGAGGTGTTCAGTCGGTGTATTACGGGATTCACGAGAATCAATGCGCAACAGCTGGACATCAACCTGTAGAGGAGAGTTAGAAAGCAGACGTAAAAACTGGTTCTCCGTCTCAATCTTTTTCGGCATCAGATTAAGTATGAGCACTTTTAGCGGACGGATTTCCTGATTGCTTGCGCGCGATGTTGTCATGACAAAAACATTCTCATCACGCAGGAAATTGACGGCTGGTAACTCATCCAGTACCCGAATTGGCATAACCTTTTATCCTCACAGCATACGTATAAACGTTTAGACATCCAGATAGCTGAAGATAACTCGCCGCCTGTCAAATGTCGAGTATTCATAAGATAGTTGAAAATGTTTCACTTAAGCACAGATTTTACGGGCAGTGGAATAGACTGGGTAATAGCTTGTTTTGCAGTGAATTATAAGGCTGAAGTTGACTTGCAGAGAGGGGATTATGAAGGGTGATCGCATAAA
>NZ_JMPI01000003.1 GCF_000735355.1 Buttiauxella agrestis ATCC 33320 | reverse complement strand
GCCTTATACGCAGTTATGCACAAAGTTATCCACAATCGTGATGAAGTCCTAAATTATGCGAGCGTGACGCAAACGTTTTCGCTACAATGTGCGCGCAATAAAAGGACGCCCCGTTTTGGGGCGTTAGCTGAGTTTTAGGGGAAATAACTAAAATTCAGCTAACGCTCTTCTATATGCGAACCAAAGCTAAGGGATCAAACCATGCAACAACGTCGTCCTGTACGCCGCGCTCTGCTCAGTGTTTCTGACAAAGCCGGTATCGTCGAATTCGCCCAGGCGCTCTCCCAACGTGGTGTGGAGCTGCTGTCCACTGGCGGAACCGCTCATCTGCTGGCTAAAGCTGGCCTGCCGGTAACCGAAGTCTCTGACTACACCGGTTTCCCGGAGATGATGGATGGACGCGTCAAAACCCTGCATCCAAAGGTGCATGGTGGCATTCTCGGTCGTCGCGGCCAGGATGATGCGATCATGGAACAACACGCAATCTCCCCAATCGATATGGTTGTCGTCAACCTCTACCCGTTCGCCCAGACTGTTGCCCGTGAAGGTTGCTCTCTGGAAGATGCGGTAGAGAATATTGATATCGGCGGCCCAACTATGGTGCGCTCGGCGGCGAAGAACCATAAAGATGTGGCAATCGTCGTAAAGAGCAGTGACTACGAGGCGATTATTAGCGAGCTGGATACTAACGAAGGCTCTCTTACGCTCGAGACACGTTTCGATTTGGCTATTAAGGCTTTCGAACACACCGCCGCTTACGACAGCATGATCGCCAACTACTTCGGTAGCATGGTTCCTGCCTACCACGGCGAAAGCAAAGATCCTTCTGGCCGCTTCCCTCGCACGCTGAACCTGAACTTCATTAAGAAGCAGGATATGCGTTACGGTGAAAACAGCCACCAGCAAGCAGCCTTCTATATAGAAGAAGAAATTAAAGAAGCGTCGGTTGCCACCGCAACTCAGGTTCAGGGCAAAGCGCTCTCTTATAACAACATTGCTGATACTGATGCGGCACTGGAATGTGTGAAAGAGTTTAGCGAGCCTGCCTGCGTTATCGTGAAGCATGCTAACCCTTGCGGCGTAGCTGTCAGCACTACCTTATTAGATGCTTACGACCGCGCTTACAAAACCGACCCAACTTCTGCATTCGGCGGCATCATCGCGTTCAACCGTGAACTGGACGCTGAAACTGCACAAGCGATTATCTCTCGCCAATTCGTCGAAGTGATTATTGCGCCGTCAGCAAGCGTTGAAGCACTGAAGATCACTTCTGCTAAGCAAAACGTTCGCGTTCTGACTTGTGGCCAGTGGCAGCAGCGTGTTCCGGGTCTGGATTTCAAACGCGTCAACGGTGGTGTGTTAGTCCAGGATCGCGATTTGGGTATGGTGACAGCCGCAGACCTGCGTGTTGTCAGCAAGCGCCAGCCAACAGAGCAAGAACTGCGTGATGCGCTGTTCTGCTGGAAGGTGGCGAAGTTTGTTAAGTCCAACGCAATTGTCTATGCCCGCGAGAATATGACTATCGGTATAGGCGCAGGCCAAATGAGCCGCGTTTACTCCGCTAAAATTGCCGGTATTAAAGCCGCCGATGAAGGCCTGGAAGTGAAAGGCTCTGCAATGGCATCTGATGCGTTCTTCCCATTCCGTGACGGTATTGATGCCGCTGCGGCAGTCGGTGTGAGCTGTGTTATCCAGCCTGGCGGTTCAATTCGCGATGACGAAGTGATCGCTGCTGCTGACGAACACGGGATCGCAATGATCTTTACCGACATGCGCCACTTCCGCCATTAATCCGGAGCGACCATAAATGAAAGTATTAGTGATTGGTAATGGCGGGCGTGAACACGCGCTGGCCTGGAAAGCATCGCAGTCGCCGTTAGTGCGCACGGTATTCGTCGCCCCCGGCAATGCGGGCACGGCTCTGGAACCCGCTTTACAAAACGTGGCGATTAACCCAACGGATATTCCCGCGCTGTTGAGCTTTGCACAAAATGAAAAAATCGACCTGACGATTGTCGGCCCGGAAGCGCCGCTGGTGATTGGTGTGGTCGATGCCTTCCGTGCAGCTGGCCTGAAGATCTTTGGCCCAACTCAGGGAGCTGCGCAGTTAGAAGGTTCAAAAGCTTTCACCAAGGATTTCCTGGCCCGCCATAAAATCCCGACCGCTGAATATCAAAACTTCACCGAAGTCGAACCCGCTTTAGCTTACGTCCGTGAAAAAGGCGCGCCGATTGTCATTAAAGCCGACGGTTTGGCCGCAGGTAAAGGCGTAATCGTAGCCATGACGTTAGAAGAAGCCGAAGCTGCGGTAAACGATATGCTGGCAGGTAACGCCTTTGGCGATGCCGGGCACCGCATCGTTGTAGAAGAGTTTTTGGATGGCGAAGAAGCCAGCTTCATCGTGATGGTGGATGGCGAAAACGTTCTGCCAATGGCCACCAGTCAGGATCATAAACGTGTTGGAGATGGTGATACCGGTCCAAATACCGGCGGTATGGGCGCGTATTCTCCAGCACCGGTTGTGACGGATGAAGTCCACCAGCGTGCAATGGATCTGGTTATCTGGCCAACCGTGCGCGGCATGGCGGCGGAAGGGAATACTTATACCGGTTTTCTGTACGCTGGCTTGATGATCGACAAGCAAGGCAATCCGAAGGTTATCGAGTTTAACTGCCGCTTCGGCGACCCGGAAACTCAACCGATTATGCTGCGCCTTCAATCAGACCTGGTTGAGCTATGCCTCGCCGCCTGTGATGGCAAGCTGGATGTGACAACATCGAAGTGGGATGAGCGTCCGTCTCTTGGCGTAGTCATGGCAGCTGGCGGTTATCCGGCGGATTACAGTAATGGCGACGTGATTCACGGCCTACCGCTGGAAGAAGTGGCGGACGGGAAAGTGTTCCATGCCGGAACCAAACTGCGTGAAGATGATATGGTGGTGACTAACGGTGGGCGCGTTCTGTGCGTGACCGCATTAGGTGATACCGTCGCACAAGCGCAGCAGCGTGCTTACGAGTTGATGAAGGATATCCACTGGGATGGCAGTTTCAGCCGCTCAGATATTGGCTATCGCGCCATTGAGCGTGAAAACGCGAAGTAATATTTGAAGTGATATTAAAGACCGCCCGCGTGGCGGTTTTTTTACATCTAGAATGTCGCAGGCTTAGGCTGCCAGCTACAGTAGTCCTGATTCGCGACCAGCAGCAGTTGTGACCCTTCTGGCGCTTCAAGCCAGGCCACGCTCACATCCATCGAGGAGTGACGCTGACGATTCGCGATATGACTCAAAGATATGCTGTCGAGTTTAGGCTTGATTGTCTCACCTTCGCAGGTGGTGACTGTTCCATTGTCATGCCAACGCCCTTGCCGCAGAACCACACGTCCAATACGTAATGCTTCGCTGGTTGCTTTGGTCCGGCTCGCTTGATACTGATACAAAGCGATTTGGTCGTTGGAAAGCTGTTGCTTTTGGCCGTTCACTTCGCGCTGCATAAAGCTCAACTCGCCGTTTTCATCAAAGCGAACTTTAATGTGTTCAGACGGCTCGCTCTGAATTGTCGTTTCAATCGACATTAGCTTTTCACCCAACCAGCGGTAATCACTGGTGGTTGTAGCGCCTTTCTGGATTGGACTCAGTACCGCAAGCATATGAATGCTGTGGTCGTCGCTATTATCTTTACGCCAGATACGCACCACACCTTTATCGGCGATATAGCCACTTGCCGTAAATGGTGGAAGCGGAGGCTGACTGCTGCATGCCATTAGCAGCACTGTGCCTGCCAGCACGACCAAAGGACGCCAGACAAACAAAAGGGGCGTAAACGCCCCTCTGCTAAAACTGTTCACTGACACTATTAGCTCTTAACAGCGTCTTTCAGTGCTTTGCCTGAAACAAATGCCGGCACGTTAGCTGCGGCGATTTTGATTTCATTACCAGTCTGTGGGTTGCGGCCAGTGCGCTCAGCACGGTGGTTTACCTTGAAGGTACCGAAACCAACCAGTTGGACAGCATCACCTTCTTTCAGAGACTCAGTAATTGCAGCCAGGGTGGATTCCAGAGCAGCTTTAGCCTGTACTTTAGACAGATCAGCCTTGTCAGCAATTACATCAATCAGTTGAGTCTTGTTCATAAGTTATCCTTACAATGTGTTTATCGCTTGCTAAGCATCGAGTGCGACGGAAATGCCAAAAAAGCACTCTCCTGCATACACGCACCGATAGCCACTTTTTTTCGCCCCACAAATGTAGACCAGACGGGGGGCTAATTGGAAGCCTTCAGGGGTGACAATTCGGACTGTAAGTCACGTTTTGCTGTCTTACTGCTGCAAATTTATACCAATATTGCTGCTACCCGCTTCGCGCAGGTCTGCACGTAGCCCTTTGATCAGCTCAATGTCGCGTTCTTCGCAATCGGCTAACAGGCGGAAAATCTCCCATTGAATGTCCCATTCTTCTTCAACGGCAGGGTTTTCTCTCAGCTCTTCGTCGGTCATTTCACGACCAGCCTGGGTCATTTCCAGCATCGCAACGGTCGTAATTGACGCCTTACTGACTTCAATCGCATGTTCCAGAGTTTCCCCGGAAAGACGTGAATGAAGGAGTTCGCTCAACGCAACGCATGCATCAATCGCCGGGTAGACACCGTAAATATCATAGTCATCAGCAACCGGGATGCCTTCCTCGAGCTTCTCAAGTTGGCTATCAAAGTTTACTTTCGCATCTTTGACCGTCAAGGTTTCCCAAATCAAATCGAGAATTTTGCGATATAACTGAGGATCACCAAATTCTGTCTGCTGGCAGAACATGGCGTAATTCGGATACATGCGTTCGCACAAAGAAGCCATGAAAGTGACATGTTGCCAGCTTTCCAGTTTCTCCAGGCGCAGATGGATTGGGTTTTGTAACATAGCGATGTCTCAAAGACGGAATATTAGCGGCAGTTTACCTTAATCACCCCTGAATTGCTTGCCACCGCGTGAAAGCCGGGCGACCTGATGCCACGGCATCAGCCCAGCGAGTCGGCTCCGGTAAACGATAACCCACCAGACAGCGATTCACCCATAACAAGGCCGTATCGAGGCTGACACGATGGCCTGTTGAGACAAACAACGGATTGCAGCGCTTTTTACTGCGCAGCACCCACGCAAGCGGTTCGCCTTTATCAGTCAGCAACTGGCACGAACCGGGTTCCTCCGATAGCGGCTCAAACTTCCCACACAGACGCTTCTTGGCAACGCCTATCGTTGGCACGTCCACCAGCAGGCCAAAATGGCTGGCAACGCCCAAACGCCGAGGATGCGAAATACCGTGGCCGTCGACAAACAGCAGGTCAGGTTTTTGCGACAGCATTTCCCATGCAGTAAGCAGTGCTGGATATTCACGAAATGAAAGGAAACCGGGGATATAAGGCATTGAGGTGGCGACACGCGCCACCTGATATTCAACCAGTTCGAGGGAAGGATATTTCAATAGCACAATGGCGGCACGCGTGACATCACCGCCCTGCTCAAACCCAACGTCAGCCCCGGCTATTAACCGGGGAGGATCTTGCTCCAGGCGATCTTTGCGGATCACCTGGGCTGCCAGATCGATCTGTTGTTTACGCAGACTTGCGAGATCCATTCCCTCTCCGAACTTTTACAGGTGATACGGTTTCGACAAACGGTGCACCGCTTCAACAAATGCACCCGCGTGCTCTGGCGGCACATCCTGATGAATACCGTGGCCGAGGTTAAAGACGTGGCCTTCACCTTTACCGAACCCAGCCAGAATCGTTGCCACTTCTTCTTCAATACGCGCAGGTTGTGCATAAAGCATGGATGGGTCCATATTGCCCTGAAGCGCGACTTTATGGCCAACACGGCGGCGAGCATCAGCGATGTCGGTCGTCCAGTCTAAGCCCAGCGCATCACAACCTGTTTCGGCCATCGCTTCCAGCCACTGACCGCCGCCTTTGGTGAACATCGTCACCGGCACGCGACGACCTTCGTTTTCACGCAGCAGACCATCAATGATTTTGTGCATGTAATAGAGCGAGAATTGTTGATAGTCACGCCCGGTCAGCACACCGCCCCAGGTATCGAAAATCATCACCGATTGCGCACCGGCTTTGATTTGCGCATTCAGGTACAGCGTGACGCTTTGCGCCAGCTTATCGAGCAGAAGATGCAGCGCTTGCGGGTCGGCATACATCATCTTTTTAATCACGGTAAAGGCTTTGCTGCTGCCACCTTCAACCATATAAGTCGCCAGCGTCCACGGGCTGCCGGTGAAACCAATCAGCGGCACTTCGCCTTTTAACTCGCGGCGAATAGTACGCACCGCGTTCATTACATAACCCAGTTCATCTTCTGGATCAGGAATCGGCAGTTTTTCGACATCGGCACGGCTGGTAATTGGCGAGCGGAAACGCGGGCCTTCACCGGCTTCGAAATAGAGACCAAGCCCCATCGCGTCTGGCACGGTGAGAATATCGGAGAAAAGGATAGCGGCATCCAGCGGGTAGCGACGCAGCGGCTGCAATGTCACTTCACAAGCCAGCTCCGCATTTTTGCACAGCGACATAAAATCGCCTGCGACAGCGCGCGTAGCCTTGTATTCTGGCAAGTAACGACCTGCCTGCCTCATCATCCATACTGGCGTGGTATCTACAGGTTGGCGTTGCAGCGCCCGCAGGTAACGGTCGTTCTTCAGTTCAGTCATTTTGAATTTCCTTTGGCTGTATCGCTCAAGTTTATCACTCATAGTCCGCGCGACACAGGGCGACGGTATCTTCAATCAAACGACGCGCCACCGTACCTGGCGGCGGCAACAGCGGGAGCTGATCATATCGATACCAGCCCGCGTCAATTAACTCTTTCGGGTCAATTTTAATCTCGCCACTGTGATAATCCGCCATAAACGCAGTCATCAACGATTGCGGGAACGGCCAAGGTTGGGAAGTTACATAGCGTAAATTCTTAACGCGAATGCTGCTCTCTTCCATCACTTCACGCGCCACGGCTTGCTCGAGGGTTTCCCCAACCTCAACAAACCCGGCCAGGACGGTGTAAACCCCGTTGCGATGACGCGTATGTTGGGCAAGCAGGATTTGATCGTCGCGACGAATGGCTACGATGATGCACGGTGAAATTTGCGGGTAATAACGTTCACGGCAGTGGTTACACAGCATCGCCCATTCGGTTTTGCTGACGTGCATTTCATGGCCACAGTAGCCGCAGAATTTGTGCGAGCGATAGAACTCCGCCAACTGCACGCCACGCCCAGCCAGCTGGAACAAACCCACATCCTGGTCAATCACCTGACGCACAGAACCCATATCCGCCTTGCGATTTTCTCGCACCAGCCAGACAGGCTCGTTTTCCCATTCGCCGATGGGTATCCCCACCGCGCCATCTAATTGAAATTCCTCTGCCGCTCCGTGAGGTAGCTCACCTTTAGGCAGCCACAGTTTTTGTTCATGACTGACGATAAACCAGCCCTGATCTAACTTTTGAATTACGCGTTCCATAACCTGGTGCACATCCCCGAGTTCGCTGGTATAAACAAATAGTCGTAACACTTTTGGGTACGTTTGCGTCACATCTCTACTCACGGAGTCAATCATGCTTAACCAGTTAGAAAACCTGACTGAGCGCGTTGGTGGTAGTAATGAGTTAATCGACCAATGGCTTCATGCCCGCAAACATCTGTTGGTAGCTTATTACAATATGGTTGGGATCAAGCCTAACAAGGAATCCCATACTGCGCTCGATGAAAAGGCTCTGGATAATTTTTGCCATAACCTCGTGGACTATCTTTCTTCCGGCCATTTTAATATTTATGAACGCATTATCAGTGAAATGGAAGGTAGCAGCCCACTTTTAGCCGCCACTCATCTTTACCCACAACTTGAAGCCAACACCCAGCAAATCATGGATTTCTACGATTCGCATCTCGAAAGCGCAATCGATCATGATAACTATATTGAGTTCCAGAAAGCACTTTCCGGCATTGGTGAAGCGTTAGAATCCCGCTTTTCGCTGGAAGATAAACTGATTCAGTTGGCGTACGACCACGATCTAAATGACAGTGCTAATGAGACCGGCAGCCTTGCACGTCCGGCTTGAGTTCTGCTCTGTTAACGCGTAATTTACATATCGACCCGTAGCAATACGGGTTTCTTCTTGTCGGAGTGCCGAGTGCGTTAAGCACCGGCTGAGACCGTTAATTCGGGATCCGCGGAACCTGATCAGGTTAATACCTGCGAAGGGAACAAGAGTAATTCTGCTTTTGGGTTCACCCGTGCGCGGGCGCCCCACATTCATTACTCCTCCGTTGTTCTGACAAGCCACTTCCTGATAATTACTGGAATGAGCTATGTCTACTACTGAAAAAAAACCAAACCGTCGCGAACAGCGTGCTGCTGCCCAACACTTTATCAATACCCTCGAAGGCACAGCTTTCCCTAACTCTCAGCGAATTTACCTCACCGGCTCGCGTGATGATATCCGCGTGCCGATGCGTGAAATCCAGCTTAGCCCGACAGCCACTGGCGGTAGCAAAGAAAACCCGCAGTTCACCCCTAACGATGCCATTCCGGTTTACGACACTTCTGGCGCGTATGGCGACCCGGCTATCAACATTGATGTCCTGCGCGGTCTTTCTCCACTACGTGAAAACTGGATTGCCGAACGTGATGATTGCGAAATCTTGACCGACCGCAGCTCTGCCTACACCAAAGAGCGCCTGGCCGATGACGGTCTGGATGAATTGCGTTTCGAAACACAGCTAACGCCGAAGCGGGCTAAAGCCGGGAAAACCGTCACGCAACTGCACTATGCACGCCAGGGAAGAGTGACGCCGGAAATGGAGTTCATCGCCATTCGTGAAAATATGGGCCGCGAGCGTATTCGCGATGAAGTGTTACGCCACCAGCATCCAGGCCAGAGTTTTGGCGCTCGTCTGCCAGAAAATATCACGCCGGAATTCGTGCGTGACGAAGTGGCGGCTGGACGGGCAATTATCCCCGCCAATATCAACCACCCCGAATCTGAGCCGATGATTATCGGGCGTAACTTTCTGGTGAAAGTGAACGCCAATATTGGCAACTCGGCGATCACCTCCTCCATTGAAGAAGAAGTGGAAAAACTGGTCTGGTCCACGCGCTGGGGGGCAGATACCGTGATGGATCTGTCTACCGGCCGCTATATCCACGAAACCCGTGAATGGATTTTGCGTAACAGCCCGGTACCGATCGGCACCGTGCCAATTTACCAGGCGCTGGAGAAAGTTAATGGCATCGCCGAAGACCTGACCTGGGAAATGTTCCGCGATACGCTTCTGGAACAGGCCGAGCAAGGCGTCGATTACTTCACGATTCACGCCGGAGTACTGCTGCGTTATGTGCCGATGACCGCCAAACGCCTCACCGGAATTGTTTCGCGCGGTGGCTCGATTATGGCGAAATGGTGCCTGTCGCATCATCAGGAAAACTTCCTGTATGAGCACTTCCGCGAAATCTGTGAAATCTGCGCGGCTTACGACGTTTCGCTCTCTTTAGGCGACGGTCTGCGCCCCGGCTCCATCCAGGATGCCAACGACGAAGCACAATTCTCTGAGCTGCATACGCTTGGCGAGTTAACCAAAATCGCCTGGGAGTACGACGTACAGGTGATGATTGAAGGACCGGGGCATGTGCCAATGCAGATGATTCGCCGCAACATGACCGAAGAACTGGAGCATTGCCACGAAGCGCCGTTCTACACACTCGGCCCGCTGACTACCGATATTGCGCCTGGTTACGACCATTTCACGTCAGGAATTGGTGCGGCCATGATCGGCTGGTTTGGCTGCGCGATGCTGTGTTACGTCACGCCAAAAGAACATCTTGGCCTGCCAAATAAAGATGATGTTAAGCAGGGTCTGATTACCTACAAAATTGCGGCCCATGCCGCAGACCTCGCAAAAGGCCACCCTGGTGCGCAGATCCGCGATAACGCCATGTCGAAAGCCCGCTTTGAATTCCGCTGGGAAGATCAGTTTAACCTCGCACTCGACCCGTTCACTGCCCGTGCGTATCACGACGAAACGCTGCCACAGGAGTCCGGCAAAGTCGCGCACTTCTGTTCCATGTGCGGGCCAAAATTCTGCTCAATGAAAATCTCCCAGGAGGTTCGCGATTTCGCTGCTAAACAAGCCATAGAAGTCGGACTGGAAGATATGTCACAAACCTTCCGGGCAAAAGGTGGCGAAATTTATCTGCGCCAGGAGGAAGTGTGATGAACAAACCTGCATTTCCCACTGTGCCGCAGCGGTTGGGTTTATACCCGGTGGTTGATAGCGTTGAATGGATTGAGCGACTGTTGGGAGCAGGTGTGCGCACCATTCAATTGCGCATCAAAGACAAACACGACGATGACGTTGAGGGCGATATTGTTGCGGCCATCAAGTTAAGCCAGCAATACCAAGCTCGCCTGTTTATTAACGATTACTGGCGGCTGGCAATCAAACATCGCGCTTACGGCGTGCATCTCGGCCAGGAAGATATGGATGTGGCTAATCTGGATGCTATTCGCGATGCGGGCCTGCGCCTCGGGCTTTCGACACACGACAATATGGAAATGGATCGCGCCCTGATGGCGCGCCCTTCTTACATCGCTTTAGGGCATGTTTTCCCTACCAACACCAAACAAATGCCGTCCGCCCCGCAAGGGCTGGCGCAGCTCGCTGCACATATCAAAACGTTGGGCGATTACCCCACCGTGGCGATTGGCGGGATAAGCATTGAGCGCGTTCCATCCGTGCTAAAAACAGGTGTGGGCGGTGTCGCGGTGGTTAGCGCAATAACTCAGGCTGCTGACTGGCGAGCGGCCACTGTGCAGTTGTTGGAACTGGTGGGGGCTGGCGATGAATGATTCCGACTTTATGCGTTACAGCCGCCAGGTGCTATTGGAAGACATCGCCATTGAAGGGCAGCAAAAGCTGCTCGCCAGCAAAGTCTTAATCGTCGGATTAGGCGGGCTGGGTTCCCCGGCGGCGTTGTATTTGGCTGCCGCAGGCGTTGGTACCCTGATTCTCGCCGACGATGACAACGTGCATATCAGTAATTTGCAGCGCCAGATTCTGTTCACCACGCAAGATATCGAACAGCCGAAATCGCTGGCCGCCCAACGCCATCTACAACAACTTAATCCTGATATTAAGCTCCAGGTTATTGGCGAGCGTCTGGCTGGAGAAGTGTTGAATCAGGCAGTAAAAAATGCCGATTTGGTACTGGATTGCAGCGACAACATGGCAACGCGCCATGCGATTAACGCCGCCTGCGTCGCACATAACAAACCGCTGATCTCCGCAAGTGCCGTGGGATTTGGTGGGCAACTTATGGTGCTGACGCCGCCATGGGAGAACGGTTGTTATCGCTGTGTGTGGCCTGATGAACACGAACCGGAACGCAACTGCCGCACGGCAGGCATCGTCGGCCCGGTGGTGGGTGTGATGGGCACATTGCAGGCGCTTGAAGCGATAAAACACCTCAGCGGTATGGCTCCGGCTGCGGGTTCTTTACGCCTGTTTGATGCCCGCCAACATAGCTGGCGAACGCTCATCATACAGAAAGCAGCAGGCTGCCCGGTGTGCGGAGGGCAACATGCGCATCCACTTTAACGACGAACCGATGCAATGCCCGGACAACCTGACGCTGGCGATGCTGCTGGAACAACTCAGTTTATTGAAACCAGGCGTTGCATTAGCGATCAATCAAAGAATCGTTCCACGTGAGCAATGGGAAAACTATTTGTTGAATGATGGCGACCAAATCGTGCTTTTTCAGGCCATAGCCGGGGGTTAAATGCTACAGATTGCTGATAAAACTTTTTCGTCACACCTGTTCACCGGCACCGGTAAATTTGCCTCGCCGCAGTTAATGGCAGAAGCCATTCGCGCCTCAGGTTCGCAATTGGTGACGATGGCGATGAAACGGGTCGATTTGCGTAATCGTAACGATGCGATTCTGGCACCCTTACTCAAAGCCGGCGTGCAATTGCTGCCGAATACTTCAGGTGCCAAGACGGCGGAAGAAGCGATTTTTGCCGCTCAATTGGCTCGTGAGGCGCTCGGTACGCATTGGGTTAAATTGGAAATTCACCCTGATGCTCGCTACCTGTTGCCCGACCCTATCGAAACGCTGAAAGCTGCGGAACAACTCGTAAAAATGGGGTTTGTGGTACTGCCTTACTGCGGAGCCGATCCGGTTTTGTGTAAACGGCTTGAAGAAGCAGGATGCGCGGCAGTGATGCCGCTTGGTGCGCCTATCGGTTCAAATCAAGGCTTACAAACGCGAGCGCTGCTGGAAATTATCATCGAACAAGCCAGAGTCCCGGTCGTCGTTGATGCTGGAATTGGTGCACCAAGCCACGCCGCTGAAGCCCTGGAAATCGGGGCTTCAGCGGTGTTGGTTAACACCGCCATTGCCGTGGCGCGTGAGCCGGTACAAATGGCGCACGCATTTCGCCTCGCCGTAGAAGCGGGCTTAATTGCAGCGCAGTCTGGTTTAGGAACACGCCATCAGCAGGCTCACGCATCCAGCCCGTTGACGGAGTTTTTGCAATTTAGCCAGGAGAATGCGTGATGGCACAAACCTTCACTGACCGCTGGCGAGAGCTGGACTGGGATGACATTACGCTTCGCATCAACAGTAAAACGGCTGCCGACGTAGAACGTGCGTTGGCAGCACAGAAACTCACACGTGATGATTTCATGGCTTTGCTCTCCCCCGCCACCAGCCAATTTCTGGAACCGCTCGCGCAAAAGGCACAGTATTTAACTCGCCAACGCTTTGGCAACACAGTGAGTTTTTATGTGCCGCTTTATCTGTCAAATCTCTGCGCTAACGATTGTACTTACTGTGGATTTTCCATGAGTAACAAGCTCAAACGTAAAACGCTCAATGCGCCAGAGATTGAACGCGAGTGCGAGGCGATTCGCAAACTGGGCTTTGAGCATTTGCTGTTGGTGACCGGTGAGCATCAGACCAAAGTGGGAATGGATTATTTCCGTCAGCATCTTCCCACCATTCGCCGCCAGTTCAGTTCATTACAAATGGAAGTGCAGCCGCTGGAGGAACACGAATATGTCGAACTGAAAACCCTCGGTCTGGATGGCGTGATGGTTTACCAGGAAACTTATCACCAGGCGGTATACGCGCAGCACCATCTACGGGGCAATAAGCAGGATTTCTTCTGGCGCCTGGAAACACCCGACAGATTGGGTCGGGCAGGAATAGACAAAATCGGTCTTGGTGCGTTAATCGGATTATCAGACAGCTGGCGCACCGACTGTTTTATGGTTGCTGAACATCTTCTGTGGCTACAGCAAAATTATTGGCAAAGCCGCTTTTCGATTTCATTTCCGCGATTACGCCCGTGCGCAGGCGGGGTGGAACCCGCATCTGTGATGACGGAAAGCCAGCTTGTGCAGGTGATATGTGCATTTCGTCTGCTCGCCCCTGACGTTGAGCTTTCACTTTCTACGCGCGAATCTCCGTGGTTCCGGGACAACATGATTCCACTCGCCATAAACAACGTCAGTGCTTTTTCAAAAACGCAGCCTGGCGGCTACGCCGATAATCATCCTGAACTCGAGCAGTTTGCTCCACATGATGGGCGCACTCCAGTCGAAGTGGCTGAGGCATTAACGCGCTCAGGTTTACAACCGGTGTGGAAAGATTGGGATCGTTTTCTGGGAAGAACCTTGCAGTAATGTAACCGGTTTCAGCCCTGATCAGTTTCTTTTGTGATACCTCACACACAATCATCGTAAAGCGGTTGTTGTAGCGAGGCGTCACGGATAATTATCAGTGTATCGAACGGACACTGAGAGCAGATCTATGAAGAATATCGTTTTGTGTTGTGCAGCGGGTATGTCGACTAGCATTTTAGTCCAGCGCATGAAGGACGCCGCTCAGAAGAAAGGTATTGAAGTCTCTATCAAGGCTGTGCCAGTTGCCGAGTTCAAAGACAACATCGACACAGCGGATATTGTGCTGTTGGGTCCACAAGTTAAGTATGAGCATGCAAAACTACAGGCGATCGCAGAGCCGATGGGTAAAACCGTTGCGGTCATCGACATGATGGATTACGGCATGATGAAAGGTGATGTCGTACTGGATAAAGCTTTGAAAATGATGGAGTCATAAGACGTGGAAGATTTAGAATCGATTATCATGGAATTGTTGGTCAATGCAGGTAGCGCACGCAGCCAGGCACTGACAGCTCTGCAAATGGCACGTAAAGGTGATTTCGCAGCGGCTCAACAAGCGATGGAAGAATCTCGTGAGTTTGTGAAACATGCACACAAAATTCAGACCCAGCTCATCGGGCTGGATGAAGGCACCGGCAAACTGCCAGTGAACCTGATTACCGTACACTCTCAGGATCACCTGATGAATGCGATGGTTATCCAGGATTTAGCCGAAGACATGATTGAATTGTACCGCCGTCTGCCGTTAGCTAACTGATTTTTCGTTACTTTCAGTTTTGACACTTCAGATTTCAGGCATAAAAAAACCGCTCTTTCGAGCGGTTTTTGTTTTTGGCGTCTCTAACGATTAATCGTTATCGTTACCGCCCAAGTTACCCGCGTTCAGCAATTCTGCCAGGCTGGCAGTTGCATCTGCTGCAGTTACCTGAGGAACAACAGGTGCTTCACCCGCTGCACGACGGCGCATACGATCCTGGTGATACGCATAACCCGTACCAGCTGGGATCAGACGACCCACGATAACGTTCTCTTTTAGGCCGCGCAGTTCGTCACGTTTACCCGCAACGGCTGCTTCGGTAAGCACACGAGTTGTCTCCTGGAACGATGCCGCGGAGATGAAGGACTCGGTTGCCAGAGAGGCTTTGGTGATACCCAGCAGATCACGTGAGAAGGACACGTTAATCTTGCCGTTCGCTTCCAGTTCGCGGTTAGCGATCTTGACGCGAGAGTATTCAGCCTGCTCACCTTCCAGGAAGTCAGAGCTACCAGCGTTAACGATGGTTGCTTTACGCAACATCTGACGCACGATGACTTCGATGTGTTTATCGTTAATCTTAACGCCTTGCAGACGGTAAACGTCCTGCACTTCGTTGGTGATGTAACGAGTCACAGCATACACGCCACGCAGACGCAGAATGTCATGCGGAGATTCTGGACCATCGGAAACAACGTCACCGCGTTCTACAACTTCGCCTTCGAACACGTTCAGCTGACGCCACTTAGGAATCATCTCTTCGTAAGCATCGCTGCCGTCGAGTGGAGAGATTACCAGACGGCGTTTGCCTTTGGTTTCTTTACCGAACGAGATGATCCCGCTGATTTCAGCAAGGATAGCAGGCTCTTTCGGACGACGTGCTTCGAACAGGTCAGCAACGCGTGGCAGACCACCGGTGATGTCCTTGGTACCACTGGATTCCTGAGGAATACGCGCCAGCGCGTCACCAGAGTGAATCTGAGTACCATCTTCCAACTGAACAATCGCTTTACCTGGCAGGAAGTACTGAGCTGGCATATCTGTACCAGGAATCAGAACGTCGTTGCCTTGAGCATCAACAATTTTCAGTGCTGGACGCAGATCTTTACCACCCGCAGTACGTTCTGCAGAATCCAGAACAACCAGAGATGACAGACCTGTCAGTTCGTCAGTTTGACGAGTAATGGTCTGGCCGTCGATCATGTCAGTAAAGCGGATGAAACCACTTACTTCAGAAACGACTGGCATGGTGTGCGGATCCCAGTTTGCTACGGTTTCGCCCGCTGCAATCTGCTCGCCATCACCTTTGCCCATTACCGCACCGTAAGGAACTTTATAGCTCTCTTTAGTACGACCGAATTCATCAATCAGTTTCAGTTCAGTGTTACGAGAAGTCACTACCAGTTTACCGGCAGAGTTCACAACCGACTTCGCGTTGCTGAGCTTGATGCTACCTTTGTTCTTAACCTGAATGCTGGATTCAGCAGCAGAACGAGATGCCGCACCACCGATGTGGAACGTACGCATCGTCAACTGAGTACCAGGTTCACCGATGGACTGTGCCGCGATAACCCCGATTGCTTCACCTTTGTTGATGATGTGGCCACGAGCCAGGTCACGACCATAGCAGTGCGCACATACGCCGAAGTCGGTTTCACAACCCACAACAGAACGTACTTTCACGCTATCAACAGAGTTAGCTTCTAACAGGTCACACATTTGCTCATGGAGCAGAGTGTTACGTGTGATCAGGATATCAGCAGTACCAGGTTTCAGTACGTCTTCAGCCGTTACACGACCCAATACGCGGTCACGCAGTGGCTCTTTAACGTCGCCGCCTTCGATAACCGGAGTCATCGTGATACCTTCGAGGGTGCCACAATCGTCTTCGGTAACAACCAGATCCTGTGCAACGTCAACCAGACGACGCGTCAGATAACCGGAGTTCGCAGTTTTCAGTGCGGTATCCGCCAGACCTTTACGAGCACCGTGCGTGGAGATGAAGTACTGGAGTACGTTCAGACCTTCACGGAAGTTCGCAGTGATTGGCGTTTCGATGATGGAGCCATCTGGCTTAGCCATCAGACCACGCATACCAGCCAACTGACGAATCTGTGCCGCAGAACCACGAGCACCGGAGTCGGCCATCATGTAAATGCTGTTGAAGGAAACTTGCTGCTCTTCGACGCCGTCACGGTTAATAACGGATTCAGTTTGCAGGTTGTCCATCATCGCTTTGGATACACGATCGTTCGCCGCAGCCCAGATATCGATAACTTTGTTATAACGCTCGCCCGCTGTTACCAGACCGGACTGGAACTGTTCCTGAATCTCAGCAACTTCAGCTTCCGCTTCAGAGATGATTTCAGTTTTCTTAGCTGGGATGACCATGTCATCGATACCAACAGAAACACCTGAACGCGCTGCATAAGCAAAGCCGGTGTACATAGTTTGGTCAGCAAAGATTACTGTCGGTTTCAGACCCAGAATGCGGTAACAAGTGTTCAGCATTTTGGAAATGGCTTTCTTACCCAACGCCTGGTTGATGATGGAGTAAGGCAGGCCTTTCGGTACGATCATCCACAGAATCGCACGACCAACGGTGGTGTCGATAATGCTGGTTTTCGCAACGAATTGTTCGTTTTCGTCTTTTTCGTACTCGGTGATACGCACTTTTACACGCGCATGCAGAGAGGCCAGACCTGCGCGATAAATACGCTCAGCTTCTTTAGGGCCAGTCAGCACCATGCCTTCGCCTTTGGCGTTAACACAGTCACGGGTCATGTAGTACAGACCCAATACAACGTCCTGAGAAGGAACGATGATTGGCTCGCCGTTCGCTGGTGACAGGATGTTGTTGGTAGACATCATCAGCGCACGCGCTTCCAACTGAGCTTCAAGCGTCAGTGGAACGTGTACCGCCATCTGGTCACCATCGAAGTCGGCGTTATATGCCGCACAAACCAGCGGGTGAAGCTGGATAGCTTTACCTTCGATCAGTACTGGCTCAAATGCCTGGATACCCAAACGGTGCAGAGTTGGTGCACGGTTCAGCAGTACCGGGTGTTCGCGGATAACTTCGTCCAGGATATCCCAAACGACAGCTTCTTCGCGCTCAACCATTTTCTTCGCAGCTTTAATAGTGGTAGCAAGACCACGCAGTTCCAGCTTGCCGTAGATGAACGGTTTGAACAGCTCCAGTGCCATTTTCTTAGGCAGACCGCACTGATGCAGACGCAGGTATGGACCTACGGTGATTACAGAACGACCGGAGTAGTCAACACGTTTACCCAACAAGTTCTGACGGAAACGACCCTGCTTACCTTTGATCATATCGGCCAAAGATTTCAGAGGACGCTTGTTAGAACCCGTGATCGCACGGCCGCGACGGCCGTTATCCAGCAGGGCATCTACCGCTTCTTGCAACATACGTTTTTCGTTACGTACGATGATGTCAGGAGCAGCCAGATCCAGCAGGCGTTTCAAACGGTTGTTACGGTTGATAACGCGACGATACAGATCGTTCAGATCTGACGTTGCGAAACGACCGCCATCCAGCGGAACTAATGGACGCAGATCTGGCGGCAGAACCGGCAGAACTGTCAGGATCATCCACTCTGGTTTGTTACCAGACTGAACGAACGCTTCCAGCAGTTTGATACGCTTGGTCAGCTTTTTACGTTTGGTTTCGGAGTTGGTTTCGTTCAGCTCTTCGCGCAGAGTTTCACACTCTTGCTCCAGATCCATGTTTTTCAACAGGGCCTGAATAGCTTCCGCACCCATCTTCGCATCGAATTCGTCACCGAACTCTTCCAGCGCATCCAGATACTGCTCTTCAGTCAGGATCTGACGGCGCTCGAGGTTGGTCATACCGCCTTCGATTACCACATAAGATTCGAAGTAAAGTACACGTTCGATATCACGCAGTGGCATATCCAGCAGCAAGCCGATACGAGACGGCAGTGACTTCAGGAACCAAATGTGTGCAGTTGGGGAAGCCAGCTCGATGTGACCCATGCGCTCACGGCGCACTTTAGTTTGGGTGACTTCAACGCCGCACTTCTCACAAATTACACCACGGTGTTTCAGGCGCTTGTACTTACCGCACAGGCACTCATAGTCTTTCACTGGCCCAAAAATACGAGCACAGAACAGACCGTCACGTTCTGGTTTGAACGTACGATAGTTAATGGTTTCCGGCTTTTTAACTTCGCCGAACGACCATGAACGAATCATGTCTGGCGATGCCAGAGCAATTTTGATCGCATCAAACTCTTCGGTCTTAGTTTGCGCTTTCAGAAACTTAAGTAAGTCTTTCACGGATTAGCTCCCGTCGGAGTGAGACTTCTCAGAGACGTCCGGTGTGACCCGGACATCCTGTAACCAGTACAGCAGATACGAGTGATTACTCGCCTTCCAGCTCGATGTTAATACCCAGCGAACGGATTTCTTTCAACAGAACGTTGAAGGATTCCGGCATGCCTGGTTCCATCTGATGGTTACCATCCACGATGTTTTTATACATCTTGGTACGGCCATTAACGTCATCAGACTTAACAGTCAGCATTTCCTGCAGGGTATAAGCAGCACCGTAAGCTTCCAGTGCCCACACTTCCATCTCACCGAAGCGCTGACCACCGAACTGAGCCTTACCACCCAGCGGCTGCTGAGTAACCAGGCTATAAGAACCGGTAGAACGCGCGTGCATTTTGTCATCAACCAAGTGGTTCAGTTTCAGCATGTACATGTAACCTACGGTTACTGGACGCTCAAACTGCTCACCGCTACGGCCGTCGAACAGTGTGATCTGGCCGGAAGTCGGCAGGTCACCCAATTTCAGCAGCTCTTTGATTTCCGACTCTTTTGCACCGTCGAAGACAGGAGTAGCAATCGGCATACCTTTTTTAAGGTTCTCAGCCAGACGCAGAACTTCATCGTCGGTGAAGGTGTTCAGGTCAACTTTCTGACGAACATCTGAACCCAAATCGTATGCTTTCTGGATAAATTCACGCAGCTTGGAAACTTCTTCGTGCTTCTTCAGCATAGCGTTGATTTTCTCGCCGATGCCTTTCGCAGCCATACCCAAGTGGGTTTCCAGAATCTGACCGATGTTCATACGAGATGGTACGCCCAGCGGGTTCAGTACGATGTCAACCGGCGTGCCGTTTTCATCGTAAGGCATATCTTCGATCGGGTTGATCTTGGAGATAACACCTTTGTTCCCGTGACGACCTGCCATCTTGTCACCAGGTTGGATCTGACGTTTAACGGCCAGATACACTTTAACGATTTTCAGCACGCCAGGTGCCAGGTCATCGCCCTGAGTGATTTTGCGGCGCTTAGCTTCAAGTTTCTTCTCAAACTCGTGCTTCAGCTCGTCGTACTGCTCTGCCAGCTGTTCCAGCTGGTTTTGCTTCTCTTCGTCAGTCAGACCCAGTTCCAACCAGCGATCGCGTGGCAATTTGTCGAGCTTCTCAGCTTCAACACCGCCAGCAACTAGCACAGCATGGATACGAGCAAACAGACCAGCTTCAAAGATTTGCAGTTCTTCAGTCAGGTCTTTCTTCGCCTGCTTCAGTTGCATTTCTTCGATTTCCAGCGCGCGCTTGTCTTTTTCCACGCCATCGCGGGTAAAGACCTGCACATCGATAATGGTACCGGAAACGCCGTTTGGTACGCGCAGAGAAGAGTCTTTAACGTCAGACGCTTTCTCACCGAAGATTGCACGCAGCAGTTTCTCTTCTGGAGTCAGCTGGGTTTCACCTTTAGGCGTTACCTTACCAACCAGAATGTCACCACCGGTCACTTCAGCACCGATATAAACGATACCGGATTCATCCAGTTTGGAGAGAGCAGCTTCACCCACGTTAGGGATATCAGCGGTGATCTCTTCTGGCCCCAGCTTGGTGTCACGAGACACACATGCCAGTTCCTGGATGTGAATAGTTGTGAAACGATCTTCCTGAACAACACGCTCGGATACGAGGATGGAGTCTTCGAAGTTGTAACCGTTCCACGGCATGAACGCTACGCGCATGTTCTGGCCAAGAGCCAGTTCACCGAGGTCAGTAGACGGACCGTCTGCCAACACGTCGCCACGTTCAACTGGCTCACCCAGAGACACACAAGGCATCTGGTTGATACAAGTGTTCTGGTTAGAACGGGTATATTTGGTCAGGTTGTAGATGTCGATACCAGCTTCACCAGCCAGCATTTCGTCTTCGTTAACTTTAATAACGATACGAGACGCATCAACGTACTGAACAGTACCGCCACGTTTAGCAACCGCAGTAACACCGGAGTCAACGGCAACAGCACGTTCCATACCAGTACCAACAAGCGGCTTATCAGCGCGCAGAGTTGGAACGGCCTGACGTTGCATGTTCGCACCCATCAATGCACGGTTGGCGTCATCGTGTTCCAGGAACGGGATCAGGGACGCACCGACGGAAACCACCTGTTGGGTGGAAACGTCCATGTAGTCAACCTGGTCGTTGCTGAACAAGCTTGATTCGCCTTTGCTACGGCAAGTTACGAGGTCGTCAACGAAACGGCCTTCTTCGTCCAGGTTGGTGTTCGCCTGAGCGATAACGTAGTTACCTTCTTCAATAGCAGAAAGGTAATGAATCTCGTCAGTCACAACACCTTCAACAACGCGACGATACGGAGTTTCTAAGAAACCGTATTCGTTAGTCTGTGCATACACAGACAGGGAGTTGATCAGACCGATGTTTGGACCTTCAGGGGTTTCGATTGGACATACACGACCGTAGTGGGTTGGGTGTACGTCACGTACTTCGAAGCCTGCACGCTCACGGGTCAAACCACCCGGGCCGAGTGCGGAGATACGACGTTTGTGCGTAATCTCAGACAACGGGTTGTTCTGGTCCATGAACTGAGACAGCTGGCTGGAACCGAAGAACTCTTTAACCGCAGCAGAGATAGGCTTAGCGTTGATCATATCCTGAGGCATCAGGGTATCGAGGTCGCCTAACGACAGACGCTCTTTAACCGCACGCTCAACACGAACCAGGCCAACACGGAATTGGTTTTCCGCCATTTCGCCTACGGAACGGATACGACGGTTGCCGAGGTGGTCGATATCATCCACTTCGCCCTGGCCGTTACGAATACCGATCAGCTTACGCATTACCTGGATGATGTCGTCTTTGCTCAGGATACCTGAACCTTCGATTTCATCACGCAGCAGGGAACGGTTGAACTTCATACGACCAACCGCTGACAAGTCATAACGGTCTTCGGAGAAGAACAGGTTCTCGAACAGGTTTTCAGCCGCTTCGCGAGTTGGTGGCTCGCCAGGACGCATCATGCGATAGATTTCAACCAGCGCGCTTAAGCGATCGCTGGTTGGGTCGACACGGATGGTCTCAGAAATGTATGCACCGTGATCCAGATCGTTGGTAAACAGCGTTTCGATACGCTTATGACCACACTGGCTCAGCTTAGCCAACAGATCCAAAGACAGTTCCATGTTCGCCGGGCAAATCAGTTCGCCAGTCGATGCATCAACGTAGTCTTTAGCCGCGACTTTACCAGCAATGTATTCAACCGGAACTTCGATAAGCTTAATATCGTCTTTTTCCAGCTGACGAATATGGCGCGCAGTAATACGGCGGCCTTTTTCGACATAGATTTTGCCGTCAGCTTCGATGTCAAAGGATGCAGTCTCACCACGAAGGCGTTCTGGCACCAATTCCATCTGCAGCTTGTTGTCGCGGATTTCGAAATTAACTTTCTCAAAGAACAGATCAAGAATCTGCTCCGTGGTGAACTGTAACGCACGCAGAATAATGGTCGCTGGCAATTTGCGGCGACGGTCAATACGTACGAACAAGTTATCTTTCGGGTCGAATTCGAAATCCAGCCAGGAACCACGGTAAGGGATGATACGTGCGTTATACAGCACCTTCCCTGAAGAGTGGGTTTTACCTTTGTCACTATCGAAGAACACGCCTGGGCTACGGTGTAACTGAGAAACAATAACACGCTCAGTACCGTTGATAACGAAGGTGCCGTTATCAGTCATGAGTGGAATTTCACCCATGTAGACTTCTTGTTCTTTAATATCTTTAACGGTGCCTTCCGGCGCTTCACGCTCGTAGATCACCAGACGCAGTTTTACGCGCAGGGGAGCGGAATACGTCACGCCGCGGATCTGACATTCTTTAACGTCAAATACCGGCTCACCCAGACGATAGCTCACATATTGCAGCTCAGAGTTACCACTGTAGCTTGCAATAGGGAACACGGAACGGAAAGCCGCTTCCAGACCGTACTGGCCTTCAGGATCTTGCTCGATGAACTTCTGGAACGAGTCAAGCTGGATAGAAAGGAGATAAGGAATGTCCAAAACTTGTGGACGCTTTCCAAAATCCTTACGAATACGTTTTTTCTCGGTATAGGAGTAAACCATAGGGTTCCTCAGCTCGCTGACAAGTCGACCCATCTGCCCGACAAGGGGACAGTTTGTGCAACACTATTTTGTGGACCGGAAAGTGGAACACTTTCCGCAATACCTGTTTCTATCACTCTTAAACCATTTCGCTACGCTTTACCCCGGAACTCCCGGAATAGAAAGTCGTAGTATATTAAGTCGTAGATAGAGACAAGCATTGAAAGGCAACCAGCAGTCAAACAGTGTGAAATGCTACTGGTACCCTACAGCGCAAAAAGGCTGGTGACTAAAAAGTCACCAGCCATCAGCCTAATTTCTCAGGCTGCAACCGGAAAGGTTGGCTTATTTAACTTCAACTTCAGCGCCAGCTTCTTCCAGAGATTTTTTCAGAGCTTCTGCGTCATCTTTGCTCACGCCTTCTTTCAGCGCAGCTGGAGCGGATTCAACCAGGTCTTTAGCTTCTTTCAAGCCCAGGCCAGTTGCGCTACGTACTGCTTTGATAACGGCAACTTTGTTAGCGCCAGCAGCTTTCAGAATAACGTCGAACTCAGTTTTCTCTTCTACAGCTTCAGCAGCAGCAGCAGGGCCTGCAACAGCAGCAGCAGCGGAAACACCGAATTTTTCTTCCATTGCAGAAATCAGTTCAACAATGTCCATTACAGACATAGCGGATACTGCTTCAATGATTTGATCTTTAGTGATAGACATAACAATTGTTCCTGAAAATCAGAATAAGTTTATACGTAAGCAAATGCGTGAGAAAGAAAAGTGCTATTAAGCAGCTTCTTTCTGATCGCGTACAGCAGCCAGAGTGCGAACCAGTTTGCCTGCAGAGGCTTCTTTCATGGTTGCCATCAGGCGTGCGATTGCTTCTTCGTAAGTTGGCAGAGTTGCCAGGCGATCGATCTGGGCCGCCGGGATCAGCTCACCTTCAAAGGCTGCAGCTTTAACCTCGAATTTTGCATTCGCTTTAGCGAATTCTTTGAACAGACGAGCAGCAGCGCCCGGGTGTTCCATAGAATATGCAATCAAGGTTGGACCAACAAACGTGTCTTTCAGGCACTCAAACTGAGTACCTTCAACAACGCGGCGCAGCAGGGTGTTACGAACAACACGCATGTAAACGCCAGCTTCACGACCTGCTTTACGCAGTTCAGTCATTTTACCTACGGTAACGCCACGGGAATCCGCAACAACCGCAGACAGCGCACCTTTGGCTACTTCGCTGACTTCAGCAACAATCGCTTGTTTGTCTTGAAGATTTAAAGCCATTAGCTTTGCTCCTGGATATTAGCCGGGGTTGCCCCCGGAACTCACTTCATTCATCACCAAAACGATAATGAACGTCGAAATACGGTGAGCAGAAACAAGCCAAAGACTATCAAAAATATTCTTCAGGTTCTGTCACCGTCTACGCAGGCAATTAAGTCTCTTGCGAAACACCTGCGGTCTTGGACGGAGGCCTGGATAAGGCCAGGCTCCAACCGAAAATTCTTTGTGCCCTGCATTGCAAGGCAACGGGCGTAATATTTTAGACTAATCTTTCGCCCGCGTAAAGCAGTGAATCTTAGTTCACTACTGCGCTCAGACCAGACTGGTCGATCGCAACACCTGCACCCATAGTGGTAGACAGGCTAACTTTCTTAATGAAAACGCCTTTAGCTTGAGTTGGTTTAGCTTTTTTCAGCGCAACCAGCAGAGCTTCCAGGTTTTCTTTCAGTTTGTCAGTGTCAAAATCCACTTTACCGATGGTGGTGTGAATGATGCCGTTTTTGTCGTTACGGTAACGAACCTGACCCGCTTTAGCGTTCTTAACCGCTTCAGCAACGTTAGGAGTTACAGTACCAACTTTCGGGTTAGGCATCAGGCCACGTGGACCCAGTACCTGGCCCAGTTGGCCAACAACGCGCATTGCATCTGGAGATGCGATAACAACGTCGAAGTTCATTTCGCCTTTTTTGATCTGGTCAGCCAGATCTTCCATACCTACCAGCTCAGCGCCAGCAGCTTTAGCTGCTTCAGCGTTAGGACCTTGGGCAAATACGGCTACGCGAACTGAACGGCCAGTACCGTGCGGCAGTACAGTTGCACCACGTACGTTCTGGTCAGATTTACGAGCGTCGATGCCGAGATTTACAGCAACGTCAACGCTTTCTACGAATTTCGCAGTGGCCAGCTCTTTCAGCAGGGCAACGGCTTCGTTGATGTCATACTGTTTAGTTACATCAACTTTGTCACGGATCACGCGCATGCGCTTGGTCAGTTTAGCCATTTCTTAATCCTCCACTACCAGGCCCATGGAACGAGCAGTACCTTCGATGGAGCGAGTCATCGCTTCAACGTCAGAACCAGTCATGTCCGCAGCTTTGGTTTCTGCGATTTCACGCACCTGAGCACGGGTCACTTTACCCACTTTGTCTTTGTTCGGCTTACCGGAACCAGACTTGATACCTGCAGCTTTCTTCAACAGAACAGCAGCCGGTGGAGTTTTAGTAACGAAGGTGAAAGAACGGTCAGCATAAACGGTAATAACAACCGGAATTGGCAGACCTTTCTCCAGGGATTCAGTTTTTGCGTTGAACGCTTTACAGAATTCCATGATGTTCACACCTTGCTGACCCAGAGCTGGACCAACTGGTGGACTTGGGTTAGCCATACCAGCTGCAACTTGCAGCTTGACGTAGGCTTGTACTTTCTTAGCCATCTTAATTTCCTCTAGTGGGTTATAGCGCCTTACAGAATGAAGGCTCCCCGTGAATAAATCGTTTTACGTGTACGAGACCCGTAAAAACAAAAGGCGCGAAATTGTAGTTCAATCTCGCGCCTTGTGCAACGAATAATCGCTGCTTTTACAACCTGATTATTAGGCTTTCTCTACTTGAGCAAAATCAAGCTCAACCGGCGTAGCACGACCGAAGATAGATACAGAAACCTTCAAGCGGCTCTTTTCGTAATCTACTTCTTCAACTACACCGTTAAAGTCTGCAAACGGGCCATCGCTGACACGTACCATCTCGCCTGGCTCAAACAACGTTTTAGGACGCGGTTTATCACCAACCTGCTGCAGGCGGTTCATAATCGCATCAACTTCTTTATCGCTGATTGGTGCAGGACGGTCAGAAGTACCGCCAATGAATCCCATTACGCGCGGAACGCTACGCACTAAGTGCCAGCTCGCGTCGTTCATAACCATCTGGACCAGAACATAGCCCGGGAAGAATTTACGCTCGCTTTTGCGACGTTGGCCACCACGAATTTCGACGACTTCTTCAGTCGGAACCATGACTTCGCCAAACAACTCTTCCATGTTGTGCAATTTGATATGCTCACGCAGCGATGTTGCTACGCGGCCTTCAAAACCGGAAAACGCCTGAACGACGTACCAGCGCATTTTAGGGGCTTCAGACATCTCAGAACCTCAGGCCAGTAATAAAAGAAACCAGGCGGACAAGAATACCATCCAGCCCCCACAAAATCAGTGACATTACAGCGGTAACTGCTGCCACGATTAAGGTGGTGTGTAAAGTTTCCTGGCGAGTTGGCCAAATCACTTTACGAACTTCGGTTCTCGCTTCGCGGGCGAAAGCAACAGTAGCTTTGCCTTTCGTCGTTAACAGCGCGACACCACCCGCTGCAGCAATCAGAACAACCACTGCCAGGGCACGCAGAGGCAGAGATACATCACGATAAATGTAGTTGCCCACGATCGCCACAATCAGCAGAGCAGCAACTGCCAGCCATTTCATCGCTTCCAGGCCGCGCCCGCTTCCTTGAGCTTCGGTATTCGCACTCATAAACCAACCCGTCACAGTAATTCAGACAAACATTTTTGCCCCGCATATGCGAGGCAAAACCAAACCGAATGGCAATTTTTCAGGCACTATTCGGTATAACGCCTTCTTCAGAGCCTGTCTCAGCAATGATTATGAGTAAAAAATCACTGATGAGCCAGGTTCTGGGCAGAGAGCGTACAAAAAGGGCATCAAATGATGCCCTTTTCTTGCGCGTTGCGTCAAATGTTATCAGCGATTAAGCGATAACTTTAGCAACAACGCCTGCA
>NZ_JMPI01000002.1 GCF_000735355.1 Buttiauxella agrestis ATCC 33320 | reverse complement strand
TCGATTGTCCCTCTAAGACACGGATAAATCGGTGATATCACCACATCAACCAGGCTAAAGCCTGAATTTGTTGAATTCATTAACAGAAGAGAAACAGGGAGGATAAAGGAGGTGGTGCTGATAGGCAGATTCGAACTGCCGACCTCACCCTTACCAAGGGTGCGCTCTACCAACTGAGCTATATCAGCACATCTGGAGCGGGCAGTGGGAATCGAACCCACATCATCAGCTTGGAAGGCTGAGGTAATAGCCATTATACGATGCCCGCACTCTGGAACTCGGCTACCTGCTTGAATTCTGTATTGACCTGAGAAGAAGCTTCTCAGTATTCGAGTCGACTAGTTGGATCTCGTCGCCTCGGGCTACGCATAGCGCAGCCTGAAAATGGTGGTGGGGGAAGGATTCGAACCTTCGAAGTCGATGACGGCAGATTTACAGTCTGCTCCCTTTGGCCGCTCGGGAACCCCACCAAGCACTTGATGGTGCCGACTACCGGAATCGAACTGGTGACCTACTGATTACAAGTCAGTTGCTCTACCTACTGAGCTAAGTCGGCATCAAGTAGCGCGCATTCTAGGAAGACCGGCTCCGTGATGCAACAAAAAAATTAAAGAAAATGCACTACCGCTTATATTTTGCGCGATAGCTCGTAAAAATGGTGGATTAATAAACGTCACGGTGTGATTTTTGTACATGAAATCCAACACGGCGACCCTCGACTTACCGCACAGTTGCACCTATACCATGCGAAATGCCCTTTTTAATGCCCTACGATTACGCAAATATCCTTTCATATGCGTTGAGATGGCAGTTATAGCGACTTCTGCGGCGTTGGATCACTTCTTACCTTAGGGATGTGCCCACATACGGAGAAATCATCAATCGCAAATCATCGAGAGCTATTGTTGTGGATCTCCAGGCAAGTACACCAGCCTAAACATTCTTTCGTTCGCAAGCTTATATTCTCCGTTAATCAATTTGTGCAGCGCATAGCGAGTTAATGGTCCGGACCCAGGTGATGTTTTCCTCTGAAAGCATCACCACTATGTTTTTTTCTTATTATTATCCCCCATCTGGTGTTACCCTCCTGCCCATTGTAAAAAGATATATACGTTGCACGCCTTTGATTACCTGAGATGAGTCTCCTTTTCTCAGTCTGCGTACTACGTTCATTTTTGTCCTGAATTACAGGCAGAAGCATGCTTATGAGTAATAAAGAGCAAATGTTGACGACTCCTTATATGCAGTTCAACCGCAACCAATGGGCAGCTTTACGCGACTCAGTGCCGATGACCTTGACTGAAGGTGAAATCGCACGGTTGAAAGGTATCAATGAGGACCTCTCTTTAGAGGAAGTGGCAGAGATTTATCTGCCCCTTTCGCGTCTATTGAATTTCTATATCAGTTCGAACTTACGCCGCCAGGCAGTACTTGAGCAGTTCCTCGGTACGAATGGGCAGCGTATTCCGTACGTCATTAGTATCGCGGGGAGTGTTGCGGTAGGTAAAAGTACTACTGCCCGTGTGTTACAAGCCTTGCTTAGCCGCTGGCCTGAGCATCGTCGCGTAGAGTTAATTACGACTGATGGGTTTCTACATCCGAATAAAGTGTTGAAAGAACGCAATCTGATGAAGAAAAAGGGATTCCCACAATCCTATGATATGCATCGTCTGGTGAAATTCGTTTCTGATATTAAATCAGGCGCGCCGAATGTGACCGCACCGGTTTACTCTCATCTTATTTATGATGTCATTCCCGATGGGGATAAAACAGTTGCTCAGCCTGATATTTTAATTCTTGAAGGATTGAATGTTTTACAGAGCGGCATGGATTACCCACACGACCCACATCATGTGTTTGTATCGGACTTTGTCGACTTCTCTATATATGTCGATGCACCTGAAGATCTGCTCCAGGATTGGTATATCACTCGCTTCCTGAAATTCCGTGAAGGTGCTTTTACCGACCCTGATTCTTATTTCCACAGCTACGCCAAGCTTTCAGAAGATGAAGCTGTTAACGTCGCATTACAACTTTGGAAAGAGATAAACTGGCGGAATTTAAAAGAAAATATACTGCCTACGCGTGAGCGCGCTAGCCTGATAATGACGAAGAGTTCGAATCATGAAGTCGAGTGTGTTCGACTGAGAAAATAAAAAATGGGGGAGCACCCCCATTTTTTTAATTAACGCCGCGTAAAGAGATTTCACCACCGACCCAAGGTTTAATTACTCCATCCTGCTCTAATAGCAATCCACCTTGTTCATTAATTCCTCTGGAAATTCCGTGAATTTCTCTTTCACCTATTATTAACTTCACCTGACGATTTATAAAGTTATCGAGTGATTCCCAGCGAGGAAGAAAAGGAACTAAACCTTCATCTTCAAATAATTGTAATGCCTTACGTAACTCTTTTATTATTTTAATTGCTAATGCATTACGATCTATATTAATTCCAGCTTCCTGGAGATTAATCCAGCTTTGATTAATGACATCGGTAGCCACATTCCGCATTGCAAGGTTAATCCCTGCGCCAATTACAATTTGGGCTGCATCACCCGTTTTACCGGTCAACTCCACCAGAATACCAGCTAGCTTACGATCGTTGAGATAGAGATCATTTGGCCATTTCACCCTGACATTTTCTGCACCTAGATCTTGCAGAACTTCGGCCATAACAATTCCAATAACAAGACTTAAGCCCACCGCAGCTGCTGGCCCTTGTTCAAGTCGCCAGTACATAGACAGGTAGAGATTGGCACCAAAAGGTGAAAACCATTGGCGCCCACGACGACCACGACCCGCCTGCTGGTATTCAGCAATACACGCATCTCCAGACTGAAGTGTATCTAACCTCTCGAGTAAATACTGATTCGTCGAGTCAATCACTGGGAGTACTACAATTGATCCCGTATCAATCTGTGACTTTATCAGCTCTTCATTAAGTAACTGGATAGGATCCGGCAGGCTGTATCCTTTGCCTGGTACGGTAAAAACATCCACCCCCCAGTCTCTTAGTGTTTGAATATGCTTATTAATAGCAGCTCGGCTCATACCAAGCTGCTCGCCTAAATGTTCGCCAGAATGAAACTCACCATCAGAAAGGATGCTAATCAGCGTTAGAGGAATTTTGTTATCTTTCATGCAATGGTCTCCACAGCGCTAACCTCACCAGATAGCCCGATAAAGCGGACTTCCGGCTCCAGCCACACATTAAATTTTTCTCCAACGCACTGGCGAACATAATGCGCGAGATCCACAACGTTCTGGCTGGACGCGCTTTCTTCGTTTATCAATACCAGAGCTTGCTGTTTATGGACTGCAGCACCACCAATCTTGTAACCTTTCAGTTGGCACTGATCGATTAACCAACCAGCGGCGAGTTTTACGGAACCATCGGTCTGCGGATAATGTGGAATAGCTGAAAAAGTAGAAATTAACGTGACTGCTTGTTCGGCGGTCACAACGGGATTCTTAAAGAAACTCCCTGCATTACCATTAACACGCGGATCAGGCAGCTTTGTCATACGCATGTGGCAAACGGAATTGAACACTTCTTGAGGGGTAACATTCGCGGCATCAAGGCGGGTTAGGTCACCATAAGTTAACACCGGCAGCCATTTTTTCGGTAGACGCAGACCTACGGCAACAATTGCATAGTGGCTATGATATTCATGCTTAAAAATACTGTCGCGATAACCAAACTGGCACTGTGAATTATCCAGACGATGCATTTCACCGCTGAGTAAATCAACACAATCTACGTATTCGCAAACACTCTTAAGTTCAACACCATATGCACCAATATTTTGAATAGGCGAGGATCCGGCACAACCCGGAATTAAAGCCAAATTTTCGAGTCCTGGCATGCCATGCTGCAAGGTATATTCAACCAGCTGATGCCAGTTTTCACCTGCACCAACATGCAAATGCCAGGCATCATCTTCCTCGATAACCTCTATGCCTTTTATACGGTTGATAATTACGGTGCCAGAATAATCTTCAAGAAAGAGAACGTTACTCCCTTCTCCCAGTAGCAACACCGGCATCTGTGCTGCAACCGCCTCGCTCCAGGCATCTTTTAGCTGCGACAGTGTTTCAGCAATGACAATACGTGAAGCGTTAGCCTGAATACCAAATGTATTGAAAGGCTTAAGAGAGGTGCTCATATCGGTATCTTTCCTGAGTTTAAACCCGGTTAGTTTACCTTATATGCCAAGGGTTGGCTTGTGTGAAGGGAGGCAGGAAGGAGCAATTGTATAAA
>NZ_JMPI01000001.1 GCF_000735355.1 Buttiauxella agrestis ATCC 33320 | reverse complement strand
TTAAAAAAATTATGCCTGCTAAATTAGCGGGCATAATACTAAGCGTTATCTAGGGGCGTAGCTCAGTTGGTAGAGCACCGGTCTCCAAAACCGGGTGTCGCGAGTTCGAGTCTCTCCGCCCCTGCCATATATAATCCTTTGCTTCGGCAAAGGATTTTTTTTGCCTAAAATTCCCCTAAAATATCCCGCCGAACGACAAAAGCGCATTACTGCGCTATAAGTGGTGTCTTGAATAATTCTTTGATTGTGCTCTGTTTATCGCTATTTTGTAACCAAATTGCATACAAAGGGCGTGAAAGCGTAGTGCTATCAGGCACAAGATAAATACCTTCTCGTTTCTTGGCCCACTCCACGGGTAAAAATGAACATCCATTGAGCTGTTGTAATAGTTTGTAGGCGATTTGAGCTGAACTGGTTGTCAGAACCGGAACACCATCATTACTAATCAGACCCGTTTCATGCTGCTGAAAATCAGGCCCCCATTCCAGACGTAAATACTTTAACTCTGATTTGGTCGTTTTCTGAGCAGCAGAAAAAAGTGCCAGGTCAAAATGTCCCAGTAATTGACTGGAAAACTCATCCATCTTAGGTGATTCAGTCGTGATCAGCAGATCAAGTTGTCGTTCGTGCAATTGCTTAACTAACGACTTTCGTTGGGATATACGAGCTTCAAATTGCAGGTCTTTATGTTGTTGATAAAGTGCCACAAGCCACTCTGAAAGCATGCATTCCCATAGTGATGAGCTGGCACCAATCGTTAATTCATTGTGTTGTGAGGTGTGAGAAACCTCTTTTTTGGCCGTCAGCCAAATACTCATAAGATTTTCTGCATACGGCAGTAAACGCTCGCCAGCTGTCGTTAGCCGAATATTATTGCGATGGCGAGTAAAAAGATTTACACCGAGTTGGTTCTCTAATTGGCGAATACGGAAGCTAACGGCTGATTGCGTTAGATAAAGTGCCTCCGCAGCCCTCCCAAAATGTCGCGTTCGACTCACTTCGAGGAACGTTTTTAGTAATTCAGTATCCACGACCCACTCCCAAAAAAAATTTGTCGTTATGATTTAAATGTTTTGTTTGACGCTCTGTCAAGCGTAACTAATACTCCGCGCCATAAATAGCTCGACCAAGAGAATTAGGAGCGTGCAGGATGGCGGAAAGCTTTACGACGACTAATCGGTTTTTCGACAATAAACATTATCCGCGCGGGTTTGCTCGCCATGGTGATTTCACCATCAAAGAGGCCCAGCTGTTAGAGCGCCATGGTTATGCGTTCAATGAGCTGGATCTCGGCAAGCGTGAACCTGGTACTGAAGAAGAAGTACTGTTTGTTGCGGTTTGCCGTGGCGAGCGTGAGCCAGTAACTGATGCCGAACGTGTATGGAGCAAGTATATGACGCGAATCAAGCGTCCTAAGCGTTTCCACACACTCTCCGGTGGCAAGCCACAGGCAGATGCGGTTGAAGACTACACCGAAAGCGATGATTAATAGAAATGGGGCGAAAGCCCCATTTTTTTATCCTGCTAACTGCTGTAAATGAATCAATAAACGGTCGATTGCACGGTAGCTGAGTGCTTCCAGAAGATGTTCCCGCCCTATCTGTTCACTTTTCTGAATATCTGCAATGGTTCGAGCAACCTTTAATAAACGGTGCCAGGCTCGTATCGATAATCCTAGTTTCACCAGCGTCTCTTCCAGCCAGATCGCATCATTGTGCTCAATAGAACAATGCAGCTTGATTTCGTGGTTATCCAGCCTTGCATTGAGCTTTTGTTGGCGTTCATATTGTCGCCGCTGCGTGTCTATCACACGCGCCCTCACATCAACGCTGCTTTCAACGTTCAAACCCGGATTGCTTAAAATCCCTGGTGGAGGAAGAGGGACCTCGACGGATAAATCAAAACGATCCAAAAATGGCCCTGAAAGCCTGCTGAGGTAGCGAAGTGTCTGCTCAGGCGTGCAACGGTTATGCTTACCCTGATAATGCCCTGTCGGGCTAGGATTCATGGCAGCAAGTAGTTGGAATTTTGCTGGGTAACTAATTTTGGCTCGTGTTCGGGATATATGAATTTCACCCGATTCTATAGGCTCACGTAATGCATCCAGAACCCGGCGTTCAAATTCAGGAAGCTCATCGAGGAACAGCACGCCATTGTGCGCCAGTGATATTTCTCCGGGCCTTGGAATCGTTCCTCCTCCTACCATAGCAGTCAACGAAGCACTGTGATGAGGCGCTCTGAACGGGCGCTGACGCCATTGTTGTTGTAATGAGTGTGGATTGACCAGGCTTATGATCGCCGCACTCTCCAGCGCTTCACCATCGTTCAATGGGGGGAGCAATGTATTGAGGCGGCTGACTAGCATGGTTTTGCCCGTGCCGGGTGGCCCAATAAGCAGAAGGTTATGCCCACCAGCTGCCGTTATCTCCAGCGCTCGTTTCCCTTGCGATTGCCCAAAAATCTCATTGAGATCTTGTCCATATTCAACCGCTGGCTGCGGTAGCTTTTCTGGCGCGAATAACTCACCTTTTCCTTCAAGGAATGCGCAGACTTGAGTGAGGTGGTTTGCAATAAGGCAGCCGGGCTGCTCAATCAAACCGAGTTCTTCGGCATTTTCATCTGCAATAATGATCTTCTTTCCAGCTTTTAATGCCTCCATTGCTGATGAAATTGCACCTGGAACGCCGCGTAGTGCTCCCGTAAGCGCAAGTTCACCCACGAACTCGTATTGCTCCAGTTTATCAATTGAAAGCTGCTCTGAAGCCGCCAGCAAGGCCAGAGCGATGGGTAGGTCATATCGTCCGCCTTCTTTGGGAAGATCCGCGGGTGCAAGATTTATCGTGATTTTGCGGGCTGGAAAGATATATCCACTGTTGATAATGGCGCTTCGCACCCGGTCCCGTGCTTCTCGTACTGTGGTTTCCGGCAAACCAACGAGGGTTAAGCCCGGCAACCCCTGGCTGATATGG
This sequence comes from Buttiauxella agrestis ATCC 33320, assembly GCF_000735355.1. GTDB lineage: Bacteria > Pseudomonadota > Gammaproteobacteria > Enterobacterales > Enterobacteriaceae > Buttiauxella > Buttiauxella agrestis. Next base: position 78,439 of record NZ_JMPI01000001.1, on the reverse strand, counting down.
ACCTCAACGGTGACCAATGGAGCTGCAATGCCTAATGCCGCCCTTGTGTTTACAACTGCCAGTGACATAGTTCGCTCCTTCGGAATGAGCTTTATCCTGTCAGTTTGATAATGTGGACTAAAGAATCAAACGAGAGTTCTTCGAAATGCTTTCCAGACTTTTCGCTGGGATTTCTTTTCGCAGCAATTTTTCTGCGACACGCCCCGCAAAAAAATTATTTTTTCGCTAAGACTGGGTGAGAACAATAAGAATTGGCTCTTTATGAAATATTTTCACTATCTTGTTATCTACTGAAAATAAAACCCTTTTATCAGATTTTATTTTTATTCACTCAAATCCTTCATAAAAAATTCTTGTGCTTTGATTACACACTGTGATAACTCTGTAGGCATTACTTCGAACAAGTAGACAGAATAAACAAACATGAAAGCCCTTCTACAAGTGATTAGCCTGGTCGTGATTAGCGTGGTGGTGATTATTATCCCACCGTGCGGGGCTGCACTTGGAGAAAGAAAGGCTTAAAAATCAAGCCTGAATCGAAAAAAACCCCCGCACCGAAAGGTCCGGGGGTTTTTTGTTGGGTAAAAAATTTGGAGAGGAACAGATAATGCGTTACAGAATAAAATTCTGTTTCTCCAGTAGTGAGGCGGGGAACTAACTATGAATGGTGCACAGTGGGTGGTACATGCGTTGCGAGCGCAGGGTGTTGAGGCAGTTTTCGGCTATCCGGGTGGCGCAATCATGCCGGTCTACGATGCTTTATACGACGGCGGGGTCGAACATTTGCTCTGCCGGCATGAGCAAGGCGCCGCAATGGCCGCCATTGGCTATGCACGTTCTACTGGAAAAACAGGGGTTTGCATCGCCACTTCTGGACCTGGCGCAACCAATCTAATCACTGGCCTTGCCGATGCGCTGTTAGACTCCGTTCCAGTCGTTGCCATCACAGGCCAGGTCGCTGCCCCATTCATTGGTACCGATGCTTTCCAGGAAGTGGATGTTTTAGGATTATCCCTCGCGTGCACTAAACACAGTTTCCTCGTTGAATCTTTTGAAGATTTACCTCGCGTGCTCGCTGAAGCATTTGAAATCGCAAATTCTGGCCGTCCCGGCCCGGTATTAGTCGACATCCCTAAAGACATTCAGTTAGCGCAAGGGGATCTGGAGCCGTGGTTGTCGACGGTTGAAGATGATTTCGCAATGCCACATGCCGAGCTGCAACAGGCTCATGAAATGATAGCGAACGCTCGCAAACCTATGTTGTATGTCGGTGGTGGTGTCGGTATGGCACAGGCAGTTCCGGCGCTGCGCGAATTTATCGCCGTCACTAATATGCCTTCCACCGTCACGCTGAAAGGCCTGGGTGCGGTTCCGGCGGACAATCCGTTTTATACCGGTATGTTGGGCATGCACGGCACCAAAGCGGCGAACCTTGCGGTGCAAGAGTGCGACTTGCTGATTGCCGTCGGCGCACGCTTTGATGACCGCGTTACTGGCAAGCTGAATACCTTTGCCCCGCACGCGAAAGTTATCCATATGGACATCGACCCGGCTGAATTAAGCAAATTGCGCCAGGCACACGTTGGGTTGCAGGGGGATTTGGTCCAGTTATTACAGGCGTTGCAGCAACCTCTGGATATCGCTGACTGGCAGCAAGATGTTGCCACTTTGCGCGCTGAAAACCCATGGCGTTACGATCATCCCGGCGAAGCCATTTTTGCTCCGTTATTACTAAAACAAATCTCTGACCGCAAGCCACAGGAATGCGTGGTGACTACCGATGTGGGCCAGCACCAGATGTGGACGGCTCAGCATATGTCCTTCACGCGCCCGGAAAATTTCATTACTTCCAGTGGGCTGGGGACAATGGGCTTTGGTTTACCGGCGGCAGTTGGCGCGCAGGTTGCGCGACCGAACGATACGGTTATCTGTATCTCGGGTGACGGCTCCTTCATGATGAACGTTCAGGAGCTGGGCACCGTAAAACGAAAACAGCTGCCGTTGAAAATCGTTTTACTGGATAACCAGCGTTTAGGAATGGTTCGCCAGTGGCAGCAAATGTTTTTCTCCGAACGTTATAGTGAAACCAACCTCTCCGATAATCCTGATTTCCTCATGCTGGCCAGCGCCTTTGGTATCCCAGGCCAACACATTACTCGTAAAGACCAGGTAGAAGTTGCCATCGAAACGATGTTGAACAGCGATGGCCCGTACATGCTTCACGTCTCAATTGATGAGTACGAAAACGTCTGGCCGTTGGTACCGCCCGGTGCCAGTAACTCACAAATGCTGGAGAAATTATCATGATGCAACATCAGCTCGCAGTAACGGCCCGTTTTCGTCCAGAAACCCTGGAGCGCGTGTTACGCGTCGTGCGCCATCGCGGTTTTCAGGTTTGTTCTATGAACATGGTCACGCTGGGGAATACTGACGATATTAATATTGAATTGACCGTTGCCAGCCTGCGCCCTGTCGAATTACTGTTTAGTCAATTAAGCAAACTGGTGGACGTTGGTCGCGTCGAAATCCAGCAACAAACAACACAACAAATCCGCGCCTGAGCGCAGAAGGAAGAGAACAATGACGACGAAGAAAGCTGATTACATCTGGTTCAATGGTGAGATGACCCCGTGGGGCGAGGCAAAGGTCCATGTAATGTCCCATGCGCTGCATTACGGCACATCGGTATTTGAAGGTATCCGTTGCTACGAATCTCACATTGGCCCAGTGGTGTTCCGCCATCGTGAACACATGCAGCGTTTGCGTGACTCCGCAAAAATCTATCGTTTCCCTGTATCACAAAGTGTTGATGAGCTGATGGAGGCCTGCCGTAGCGTTATTCGTAAAAATAACCTGACCAGCGCGTATATCCGCCCATTAGTGTTTGTTGGTGATGTCGGTATGGGTGTGAACCCGCCAGACGGTTACACCACGGATGTGATCATCGCAGCCTTCCCATGGGGTGCATATCTCGGCGCAGAAGCGCTGGATCAAGGGATCGACGCGATGGTTTCCTCCTGGAACCGTGTAGCGCCAAACACCATTCCAACTGCGGCGAAAGCGGGCGGTAACTATCTTTCTTCCTTGCTGGTTGGCAGCGAAGCTCGTCGCCATGGTTATCAAGAAGGCATCGCGCTGGACGTGAACGGCTACCTGTCAGAAGGCGCAGGTGAAAACCTGTTTGAAGTGAAAGACGGCATCCTGTTTACCCCGCCATTTACCTCTTCCGCATTACCAGGCATTACCCGTGACGCGATTATCACACTGGCAAAAGATCTGGGTATCGAAGTGCGTGAGCAAGTGTTGTCTCGCGAATCTCTGTACCTGGCAGACGAAGTGTTCATGTCAGGCACTGCTGCGGAAATCACGCCAGTTCGTAGCGTAGACCGCATTCAAGTGGGTGAAGGCCGTTGTGGCCCGGTCACTAAACGCATTCAACAGGCATTCTTTGGTCTGTTCACTGGCGAAACAGAAGATAAATGGGGCTGGTTAGATCAGGTCAACCCTAAGTAAAAATATAACTAAGCGGATGGTGATTACCGTCCGCTCGACAGACAGACTGGAGTAAATAAGCATGCCTAAGTACCGTTCAGCCACCACCACCCACGGCCGTAATATGGCGGGTGCCCGCGCTTTGTGGCGCGCAACTGGGATGACCGATGACGATTTCGGCAAGCCAATTATTGCGGTAGTGAACTCCTTTACTCAATTCGTACCAGGACACGTTCACCTGCGCGATTTGGGTAAGTTGGTTGCAGAGCAAATCGAAGCCTCCGGTGGCGTAGCTAAAGAATTCAACACCATTGCCGTTGATGACGGTATCGCCATGGGCCACGGCGGCATGCTTTATTCTCTGCCGTCACGCGAGCTGATTGCCGACTCCGTGGAGTACATGGTCAACGCACACTGCGCCGATGCCATGGTATGTATCTCCAACTGCGACAAAATCACCCCAGGGATGTTGATGGCCTCTTTGCGCCTGAACATTCCGGTCATCTTCGTTTCCGGCGGCCCGATGGAAGCCGGGAAAACCAAACTGTCTGACCAAATCATCAAGCTCGACCTGGTTGATGCGATGATTCAGGGCGCTGACCCGAAAGTGAGCGACGAGCAAAGCGAGCAGGTAGAACGCTCTGCATGCCCAACTTGTGGCTCCTGTTCCGGTATGTTCACGGCTAACTCCATGAACTGCCTGACAGAAGCGCTGGGCCTGTCTCAGCCGGGTAACGGTTCTCTGCTGGCAACGCACTCCGATCGTAAAGAGTTGTTCCTGAATGCCGGTAAACGCATCGTCGCGCTGACCAAACGTTATTACGAGCAGGATGATGAAAGTGCATTGCCACGTAGCATCGCCAGCAAAGAAGCGTTTGAGAACGCCATGACGCTGGATGTTGCGATGGGCGGCTCAACGAATACCGTTCTGCACTTACTGGCGGCCGCTCAGGAAGCCGAACTCGATTTCACCATGACGGATATCGACCAGCTTTCTCGCAAAGTGCCTCAGCTGTGTAAAGTCGCGCCGAGCACCCAGAAATACCATATGGAAGACGTGCACCGTGCGGGTGGCGTAATCGGTATTTTGGGCGAACTGGATCGTGGTGGCTTACTGCATCGCAATGTGAAAAACGTTCTGGGTCTGACCCTGACGCAAACGCTGGAACAGTACGATGTCATGCTGACCAAAGACGAAAGCGTGAAAAGCATGTTCTCCGCAGGTCCGGCGGGCATTCGTACCACAAAAGCTTTCTCACAGTCCTGCCGCTGGGATTCTCTGGATGTTGACCGCCAAAACGGTTGTATCCGTTCCAAAGAAAATGCCTATAGCCAGGAAGGTGGTTTGGCGGTTCTTTACGGCAACTTTGCCGAAAATGGCTGCATTGTTAAAACAGCGGGTGTGGACGACGAAAGCCTGGTATTCCGTGGCCCTGCAAAAGTTTACGAAAGCCAGGATGATGCGGTTGAGGCAATCCTTGGTGGCAAAGTGGTAGCGGGTGATGTTGTTGTTATTCGTTACGAAGGGCCAAAAGGCGGGCCGGGCATGCAAGAAATGCTCTACCCAACAACCTTCCTGAAATCTATGGGGCTGGGCAAGGCCTGTGCGCTGGTCACTGATGGGCGCTTCTCCGGCGGGACTTCCGGCCTTTCTATCGGCCACGTTTCTCCGGAAGCAGCAAGCGGTGGCAATATCGCGCTGATTGAAGATGGCGACATGATTGCCATCGACATCCCAAACCGTGGCATCCAACTGGAATTGAACGAGCAGCAAATGGCTGCACGTCGTGAAGCGCAAGAAGCTCGCGGTGCGCAAGCCTGGACTCCACGTGCGCGTGAACGCCAGGTTTCCTTCGCTCTGCGCGCTTACGCAATGCTTGCCACCAGTGCCGATAAGGGCGCGGTGCGCGATAAAAGTAAGCTTGGAGGCTAATGATGGCCGAGTCACAACCGCTACCTGACGCCCCTTGTGGGGCGGAATATCTGCGAGCTGTGCTGCGCGCTCCGGTTTACGAAGTCGCGCAGGTCACACCGTTGCAGAAGATGGAAAAGCTCTCCTCACGGCTGGATAACGTCATTCTGGTGAAACGTGAAGACCGCCAGCCAGTACACAGTTTCAAACTGCGCGGCGCATACGCCATGATTGCCGGGCTGAACAGTGAACAAAAAGCCAGTGGCGTGATTACCGCTTCAGCGGGCAATCACGCTCAAGGTGTTGCGCTTTCTTCAACACGTTTAGGTATCAAGTCTTTGATAGTGATGCCGGTTTCGACAGCGGATATCAAAGTCGATGCCGTCCGCGCATTTGGCGGTGAAGTTCTGCTACACGGTGCCAACTTTGATGAAGCGAAAGCTCGAGCCATCGAACTTTCTCAGCAGCAAGGTTTCACTTACGTTCCTCCGTTTGACCACCCGGCAGTCATTGCCGGGCAGGGCACTCTGGCGCTGGAACTGCTGCAACAAGATGCACATATCGACCGCATCTTTGTTCCGGTTGGCGGCGGCGGTCTGGCAGCGGGTGTGGCGGTGTTGATTAAACAGCTAATGCCACAAATCAAAGTGATTGCCGTTGAAGCGGAAGATTCAGCCTGCCTGAAAGCGGCACTCGATGCGGGCAAGCCCGTTGATTTGGCGCGCGTCGGTTTGTTTGCTGAAGGCGTCGCGGTTAAGCGCATCGGCGATGAAACGTTCCGTCTGTGCCAGGAATACCTCGACGACATCATCACGGTGGATAGCGATGCTATCTGCGCTGCGATGAAAGATCTGTTCGAAGATGTTCGTGCGGTTGCTGAACCGTCTGGCGCTCTGGCGCTGGCGGGGATGAAAAAGTACATCCAGCAGCATCAGATCCGTGGTGAACGCCTCGCTCACGTATTATCCGGGGCAAACGTTAACTTCCACGGCCTGCGTTACGTTTCTGAACGTTGCGAGCTGGGTGAACAGCGTGAGGCATTGCTGGCGGTCACCATTCCTGAGCAGCAAGGCAGCTTCCTGAAATTCTGCCAGGTGCTGGGTGGTCGACCGGTCACTGAGTTTAACTATCGCTATTCGAATTCGTCAGAAGCCTGCATTTTCGTCGGTGTTCGGTTGACGCGTGGCGTGGAAGAACGACATGAAATTATCGAACTATTGAATGCTGGCGGCTATGGCGTTGTCGATTTGTCTGATGACGAAATGGCGAAACTGCACGTGCGCTACATGGTGGGCGGGCGTCCGTCTAAGCCACTGCGCGAGCGGTTGTACAGTTTCGAATTCCCTGAGTCGCCAGGCGCTTTGCTGAAATTCCTGCAAACGCTCGGCACACACTGGAATATTTCCCTGTTCCACTACCGCAGCCATGGCACCGACTATGGCCGTGTTTTGGCGGCGTTTGAACTGGGTGAAAACGAACCGGATTTTGAAACCCGTCTCAATGAGTTGGGTTACGATTGCCATGACGAAACCAACAACCCGGCATTCCGCTTCTTCCTCGCGGGTTAGTGGTTACCGGGCAGTAATTTCCAGAACGCATGCACAAGCGGCTCATTGAGCCGCTTTTTTTGTACGCAAACGCCCAGCTCAAACGGCGTGGTTTCATCGTTTCGTTCCAGAACCTGCACGCGGTTGCGCACCGGTTCCGGGCTATTTTCCAGCACGATTTCTGGAATCAGCGCCACGCCGCAACCCAGCGCTACCATTGAAACCATCGCCTCATGGCCCGCAACCGTCGCATAAATAAACGGATTACTGATTTTTTGGCGGCGGAACCACAGCTCAATTCGACGACGCACTGGACCTTGATCCGGCAAAATAAACGGCACTTTCGCCCAATCAGGATCGGGCTGATTAACCTGAGCACGTACCGGGCAGGCCAGTGCGGGTGCGATAAGTGCCACGGATAAGTTATCCAGAATCGAGAAAGCAACGCCGGGCGGTAACGTTTCTGGCTTACCGGCAATCGCAAGATCCGCTTCATCTGAATCCACTTTTTCTACCGCATCGGCGGCATCGCCGGTGGTTAGTTTGATCTCCACATTGGGATGCTCAGCACGGAATCTGTCGAGAATTGGCGGTAAATGACTGTACGCGGCGGTGACGGAGCAAAAAAGATGTAGCTCGCCGGTGAGTGATGGTCCTTCTTGCCCGATGGTGTGGCGCATTTGCTGATATTGCAAAAGCGTATGTTGAGCGAACTGTTTGAGTTGTTCTCCGGCCTCAGTCAGCGTAACGGTGCGGTTATCGCGTAAAAACAAAGGCTGGCCTAAATCGTCTTCCAGGCGCTGGATTTGACGCGAAAGCGTGGATGGGCTGACGTGCATAGCCCTGGCGCTTCTGCCGAAATGGCGGCTTTCTGCGAGGTGAAGAAACGTTTTCAGGTCGCGTAAATCCATGGTCATCAGCCCTCGTCTTTACGTTGCATAAATTGCAACGTCACGTTGTTAATATATCAATTTAAGCAACGCATTTCCTGTCATATAGTGAGTTCATTATCGCAAGCAAGACACGGCTGGCGAACCTTATAAAAGCACAACACAACGACTACGGAGTACCACCACGATGGCTAATTATTTCAACACTTTGAACCTGCGTCAGCAGTTGGCGCAACTGGGTAAATGTCGTTTCATGGCGCGTGCAGAATTCGCCGATGAAGCAAGCTACCTCAAAGGCAAAAAAGTCGTCATCGTCGGCTGTGGCGCACAAGGCCTGAACCAGGGGCTGAACATGCGCGACTCCGGTCTGGATGTTGCTTACGCTCTGCGCGCAGAAGCTATCGCTGAAAAACGCGCTTCATGGCGTAAAGCGACCGAAAACGGTTTTAAAGTTGGCACCTACGAAGAACTGATCCCGCAAGCGGATCTGGTTGTTAACCTGACGCCAGACAAGCAGCACTCTGCGGTTGTTAAGGCTGTTCAGCCGATGATGAAAGATGGTGCAGCATTGGGTTACTCCCACGGTTTTAACGTGGTTGAAGTGGGCGAGCAAATCCGTAAGGACATCACCGTGGTGATGGTTGCGCCAAAATGCCCGGGTACTGAAGTTCGTGAAGAATACAAACGTGGTTTCGGTGTTCCGACTCTGATTGCGGTTCACCCAGAAAACGATCCGAAAGGCGAAGGCATGGCCATCGCTAAAGCCTGGGCTGCTGCCACTGGCGGTCATCGTGCTGGTGTTCTGGAATCTTCTTTTGTTGCAGAAGTTAAATCTGACCTGATGGGTGAGCAAACTATTCTGTGCGGCATGCTGCAAGCGGGTTCCCTGCTGTGCTTCGACAAGCTGGTGGAAGAAGGCACCGACCCAACGTATGCAGAAAAATTGATTCAGTTCGGCTGGGAAACCATCACCGAAGCGCTGAAACAAGGCGGCATTACGCTGATGATGGACCGCTTGTCCAACCCGGCAAAAATCCGTGCTTATGCGCTGTCAGAGCAACTGAAAACAATTATGGCTCCGCTGTTCCAGAAACATATGGACGACATCATCTCCGGCGAATTCTCTTCCGGCATGATGGCTGACTGGGCAAATGACGATAAGAACCTGCTGACCTGGCGTGAAGAGACCGGTAAAACTGCTTTTGAAACCGCTGCACAGTTTGACGGTAAAATTTCCGAGCAGGAATACTTCGATAAAGGTGTTCTGATGATCGCAATGGTGAAAGCGGGCGTTGAGCTGGCATTCGAAACCATGGTTGATGCGGGCATCATCGAAGAATCAGCTTACTACGAATCACTGCACGAGCTGCCGCTGATTGCGAACACCATCGCCCGTAAGCGTCTGTATGAAATGAACGTGGTTATCTCTGATACCGCTGAGTACGGCAACTACCTGTTCTCTTACGCGGCAGTGCCATTGCTGAAAGAGTTCATGACCACGCTGCAGGCAGGTGATCTGGGTAAAGAAATCCCAGCCGGTGCGGTTGATAACGCACAACTGCGTGATGTTAACGAAGCGATTCGTAACCATGAAATCGAAACCGTTGGTAAGAAACTGCGCGGTTATATGAAAGATATGAAACGTATTGCTGTCGCGGGTTAATCGCGAAGCCAGAAAATAAAAAGGCCGGGGAATTCCCCGGCCTTTCTGTTAATTACGGTATAACACTTTGATGATGTGGTAACCGAACTGCGTGTGCAGCGGGCCGTATGGCTCCAGCAGCGGGCAGGAGAACACCACTTTATCGAACGCTGGAACCATCTGGCCCTGGCGGAACTCACCTAAGTGACCACCTTTTTTGCCTGATGGGCATGTGGAATGTTTTTTAGCTAGCTTTTCGAAATCGCCGCCATTCTGAAGCTGAGTCAGAATTTCCTGGGCCAGTTTTTCTTCCTTAACAAGGATATGCAATGCTGCCGCGGTTTTTGCCATGATAGTGCCTTGGTGGTATGGATTATGGTGGATATAATACCATGTACTTTTTCTCCCCTCCTGACTTTCACTGAGTGACCCTATGCGTTTAAACCCTGGCCAACAACAAGCCGTCGAATTTGTTACTGGACCCTGCCTGGTCCTGGCGGGCGCTGGCTCGGGCAAAACACGTGTTATCACCAATAAAATGGCGTATTTGATCCGCGAATGCGGTTATCAGGCTCGCCATATTGCTGCCGTGACTTTTACCAATAAAGCGGCGCGTGAGATGAAAGAACGCGTGGCGCAAACGCTGGGGCGCAAAGAAGCGCGCGGCTTATTGATTTCCACTTTCCATACCTTAGGCCTTGAGATCATTAAACGTGAGTACGCGGCACTGGGGATGAAGTCTAACTTCTCGTTATTCGACGACACCGACCAGACGGCGTTGTTGAAAGATCTGACAGAAGGGTTGCTTGAAGACGATAAGACATTATTGCAGCAACTGATCTCGACGATCTCAAACTGGAAAAACGATCTGATGTCGCCGTCGCAGGCCGCTGCGCAGGCCAAAGGCGAGCGTGACCGAATCTTTGCTCATTGCTATGGCCTATATGATACGCATTTGAAATCCTGCAATGTGCTGGATTTTGACGATCTGATTTTGCTGCCGACGCTGCTTTTACAACGTAATGAGGAAGTACGGGAACGCTGGCAAAATCGCATTCGCTATTTGCTGGTGGATGAATATCAGGATACCAACACCAGCCAGTACGAACTGGTGAAATTACTGGTCGGTGCGCGGGCAAGGTTCACCGTGGTAGGTGATGACGACCAGTCAATTTACTCCTGGCGCGGTGCCAGACCACAAAACCTGGTGCTGTTGAGCCAGGATTTCCCCGCATTGCAGGTCATTAAGCTTGAACAGAATTACCGTTCTTCCGGACGTATTCTGAAGGCGGCAAACATTCTTATTGCCAACAACCCGCACGTTTTTGAAAAGCGCCTTTTTTCTGAGCTGGGATACGGCGCCGAGCTAAAAGTGGTGACGGCAAATAGTGAAGATCATGAAGCCGAGCGGGTGACTGGCGAGCTGATTGCTCATCACTTTATCAATAAAACCAACTACAAAGACTACGCCATACTTTATCGCGGGAATTTCCAGTCGCGCGTATTTGAAAAGATGCTGATGCAGAACCGTATTCCTTATCGCATTTCTGGTGGCACTTCGTTCTTCTCGCGTCCGGAAATCAAAGATCTGTTGGCTTATCTTCGCGTGCTGACTAATCCGGATGACGACAGTGCATTCATGCGGATTGTGAATACTCCAAAACGTGAAATTGGCTCTGCGACGTTGCAAAAACTAGGTGCCTGGGCGATGCAACGTAATAAAGGTTTGTTTCTCTCCAGTTTCGATATGGGCCTGAGTCAGACGTTAAGCGGGCGCGGCCTTGAGTCACTCCAGCGTTTTACTCACTGGCTTCGTGAAGTGGCCACTTTGGCTGAGCGTGAGCCTATTGCGGCGGTTCGCGATTTGATTCACGGCATTGATTACGAAAGCTGGCTGTACGAAACATCTCCCAGCCAGAAAGCTGCCGAAATGCGCATGAAGAACGTCAATACACTGTTTAGCTGGATGACGGAGATGCTTGAGGGTTCAGAAATCGACGAACCGATGACGTTAACTCAGGTGGTCACTCGCTTTACGCTGCGCGATATGATGGAACGCGGTGAAAGTGATGAAGAAGCCGATCAGGTTCAACTGATGACTCTTCATGCCTCGAAAGGGCTGGAATTCCCCTATGTATTTTTAGTGGGAATGGAGGAAGGGCTTCTTCCGCATCAGAGCAGCATTGATGAAGACAATATCGACGAAGAGCGCCGTCTCGCGTACGTAGGAATTACCCGTGCGCAGAAAGAGCTGACTTTTACGCTGTGCAAAGAGCGCCGACAATATGGTGAATTAATTCGCCCGGAACCGAGTCGTTTCTTGCTTGAATTACCGCAAGATGATTTGCAATGGGAAACGGAACGTAAGGTTGTTTCGCCAGAGGAGCGGATGAATAAAGGCCAGAGTAATGTTGCCAACATCCGTGAAATGCTGGCAAAAGCGCGTAAAAGCTAAGTTACTTAATCGTCAAAGGCCAGTGGACATAGCTTTGCCAAAGGCTTTCTTGCGCAAGCAATTCTGCACCGAGAGGGTGGCATTCTAGCCACTTTTCAGGCAGCTCAAGTTGCAAATTCTCACTTTCCACACTCAACGTGATTTCAGGCAAGATATCGTCGCGACGGCGGCTGGCAAAAATAATAGCCAGCCGTAACAGGCGGCAAATATTTTCGGCAATACGCGGCGGTACGGCGTTTTGCTGGTGGAGAGAAGAGAGATCGACCGGGTTGGTCTGATTCAGCATCAGCGTCGCCAGCAGTTTCTTCTGCGCGGGCGTATAGCCGGGAAGATCAAGATTTTTGACCAGATAAGCGGCGTGTTGCGGCGCTTGTTTGAAATCCACACTCAGGCCAATTTCATGAAGCAAAGCGGCGCTGTTAAGCATTTCAATGCTGAGCGGTGTGAGGTTCCATGCATCTGCGACCTGATTTGCAAGAGCCTGAGCCAGCTGTTGGACACGTTCTGCCTGGCTGGTATCGACCATAAAACGGCGCTGAATATTACGCACCGTGCGGCTGCGGATTTCTTGATTAACGGTCAAATGAAGCATCCCGTACACCAGGCCTTCGCGCAATGCGCCACCGGCAAGTGTCATACAATCTATTGATAATTCTTCGAAGATTGCGATCAAAATCGCCAGCCCGCTTGGAAATACCAGTGCTCTTTCTAGCGTTAAGCCTTCAATTTCTAGCTCTTCAAGACGCCCGCACTGAATGGCTCTTTGCTTTAATTGCTGGAGCTTTGCCAGCGTAATGCGCTCGTCCATTCCCTGCGCCATCATGATTTCTTGCAAGGCTTGCACGGTACCCGACGCACCGACGCACACCTTCCAACCATGATGTTTTAACCGATCGCAAACGGGGCGAAGCACTTCTTTTGCTGCGGCCTCCGCATCATCAAAGTTTTCTTTTGCTAAGTTTCGGTCACTAAAGAAACGTTCAAGCCAGGTCACGCAACCCATTGATAAGCTAAAGAGAGCGGTAGTTTGCGCGCCGGTTCCCGTCACCAGTTCGGTACTGGCTCCGCCGATATCAACAACTAATCGCTGATCGGCTCCACCGGTCGTGTGAGCAACTCCCTGATAAATCAGACGTGCTTCTTCCTCGCCTTGAATAATTTGCACCGGGCAGCCAAGGATTTTTTCAGCTTGCTCAATGAATTCATTGGCATTGGTGGCAAGACGGAGAGTTGCGGTGGCGACCACTCGAATTTGGGGCTGGGGGATATCCTGGAGACGTTCAGCAAACAAGCGCAGGCATTGCCACCCGCGCTCCATTGCTTCACGTGAAAGCGTATTTTCTTTGCTTAAACCCGCAGCCAGGCGGACTTTTCGCTTAATCCGTGCAAGGGTTTGTATGCTCCCTGCCACCTCACGTACAACCAACATATGAAAGCTATTCGAGCCTAAATCTATTGCAGCATACAGTGAGGTGGAGCTGAGCATAAATTATTTAACCTGTGCGACGGCGATTACCACGGGGCGCGCCACCATTACGGCGTGGACCGTTACCCGGGCGGGCGCGAGTCAAACGCTTCGGTGGAGGAAGTTCGCTTAACAGTGCTTCAGTTTTGTACTTGCTGACCGGGATTGAGTGACCGATGTAGGTTTCAATGGCGGACAAATTCAGCGCGTAGTCTTCACATGCCAGACTGATGGAATGGCCGCTTTCACCAGCACGACCCGTACGGCCAATGCGGTGAACGTAGTCTTCGCAATCATCCGGGAGATCGTAGTTGAACACGTGAGTCACTAATGGAATGTGCAAGCCACGCGCTGCAACGTCAGTTGCGACCAGAATATCGAGGTCACCACGGGTGAATTCTTCAAGAATACGCAGACGTTTTTTCTGAGCAACATCGCCGGTTAACAGACCGACACGATGCCCGTCAGCTGCGAGGTGACCCCAGATATCTTCACAACGGTGTTTGGTGTTAGCAAAGATAATTGCGCGATCTGGCCACTCTTCTTCGATAAGCGTCTGAAGCAGGCGCATTTTCTCTTCGTTAGAAGGGTAGAACAGCTCTTCCTGAATACGGTGGCCGGTTTTTTGCTCCGGTTCAACTTCCACGTATTCCGCGTTGTTCATTTGCTCAAATGCTAGTTCACGCACACGGTAAGATAATGTGGCGGAGAACAGCATGTTCAGGCGTTGAGTCACCGGAGGCATACGACGGAACAACCAGCGAATATCTTTAATAAAGCCCAGATCGTACATGCGATCGGCTTCATCCAGAACCACAACCTGAATTGCGCCTAAGTTAATGTGGTTTTGCTTTGCGTAATCGATAAGACGGCCCGTTGTGCCGATAAGGATATCAACACCACTTTCCAGCACTTTAAGCTGTTTATCGTAGCCATCGCCACCGTATGCCAGGCCGAGTTTCAAGCCAGTCGATTGTGCTAGTGGCTCTGCGTCAGAGTGAATTTGCACTGCCAGTTCACGAGTCGGAGCCATAATTAATGCACGCGGCTGGTTCACCTGGCGATTCTCTGGAACCGGGTGAGAGAGTAAATAATGAAACGTTGACGTTAAAAACGCCATCGTTTTGCCAGTACCGGTTTGCGCCTGCCCTGCAACGTCACGATTCGCTAGTGTCAGCGGTAGTGCCAGTGCCTGAATTGGGGTGCAGTTATGGAACCCTTTATTTTCAAGGGCTTCAATCACCTTAGGGTGCAGGGCGAAGTCGGAAAACTTCTGTTCGGTCAAATGTGTTTTGCTCATAGTGTGGTAGAATATCAGTTTACTATTGCTTTACGAAAGCACATCCGTTGAAATAAACGGGGTGAAATAAAGTCACCCCAAGTTGGTTGAGGCTACACCAACAAGGTAGACACAATCCTGCGGAGTAGAACATGAGCGATAAAATTATTCACCTGACTGACGACAGTTTCGACACGGACGTGCTAAAAGCTGATGGGTTGATTCTGGTTGATTTCTGGGCGGAGTGGTGTGGTCCATGCAAGATGATCGCCCCGATTCTTGATGAAATCGCTGATGAATATCAGGGCAATCTGACCGTTGCTAAACTGAACATCGATCAGAACCCGGGCACGGCGCCAAAATATGGTATCCGTGGTATCCCAACTCTGTTGCTGTTCAAAAACGGTGAAGTGGCTGCGACCAAAGTTGGTGCGCTGTCTAAAGGCCAGTTAAAAGAGTTCCTCGACGCTAATCTGGCATAACGGAATCTCAGCCGGTGCGTGCGCGGTTTGCAATTTTTTGTGAGCTGCTGGACGCCCGGCGTCAGTCATGCTAAGTTACTTTTACTGCATTTTGAACTTGTCTTGTAGTTTGAATCTTTGTAATACCCAATGCTTCCCGTTAAATTTCACTAAGACGCTGTTTTACAGTGAACATCAGGTCGCATAATCGATTTCGGGCATATCACCCATTCCGTCGTGTCGTTTCAGTTCTGCGTTTTTCCTATGACCAGGCAGCGATAAGACATGTGGTGGTGGCCATTAAACAGGCATGGATGATCCTGCCATACCATTCACGATACATGTTCGAGATTTACCCCGAGTTTAAGAACCCACCATTATGAATCTTACCGAATTAAAGAATACGCCGGTTTCTGAGCTGATTACTCTCGGCGAAAATATGGGGCTGGAAAACCAAGCCCGTATGCGCAAGCAGGACATTATTTTCTCCATCCTGAAGCAACACGCGAAGAGTGGCGAAGATATCTTTGGTGACGGTGTGCTGGAGATATTGCAGGACGGATTTGGTTTCCTCCGCTCTGCAGACAGCTCCTACCTCGCCGGTCCTGATGACATCTACGTTTCTCCCAGCCAAATCCGCCGTTTCAACCTCCGCACAGGGGATACCATCTCCGGTAAGATTCGTCCGCCGAAAGAAGGTGAACGTTACTTTGCGCTGCTGAAAGTTAACGAAGTTAACTACGACAAACCAGAAAATGCGCGTAGCAAAATCCTGTTTGAAAACTTAACCCCGCTGCATGCAAATTCTCGTTTACGCATGGAACGTGGTAATGGCTCTACCGAAGACTTAACCGCTCGTGTACTGGATCTGGCATCGCCAATCGGTCGCGGCCAGCGTGGCCTGATTGTGGCTCCGCCTAAAGCCGGTAAAACCATGCTGCTGCAAAACATTGCAACCAGCATTGCATATAACCACCCAGACTGCGTGCTGATGGTTCTGCTGATCGACGAACGTCCGGAAGAAGTGACTGAGATGCAGCGTCTGGTGAAAGGCGAAGTTATCGCGTCCACCTTTGACGAACCTGCATCTCGCCACGTTCAGGTTGCTGAAATGGTCATCGAGAAGGCGAAGCGTCTTGTTGAACATAAGAAAGACGTCATTATTCTTCTCGACTCCATTACTCGTCTGGCTCGTGCTTACAACACCGTTGTACCTGCATCAGGCAAAGTACTGACGGGGGGTGTGGATGCGAACGCCCTGCATCGTCCAAAACGTTTCTTTGGTGCTGCACGTAACGTGGAAGAGGGTGGTAGTTTGACTATCATCGCAACGGCTCTGGTTGATACCGGTTCTAAAATGGATGAAGTTATCTACGAAGAATTTAAAGGTACCGGCAACATGGAATTGCATCTGGCGCGTAAAATCGCTGAGAAACGCGTATTCCCTGCTATCGACTATAATCGTTCAGGTACACGTAAAGAAGAGCTGCTGACTACCCAGGAAGAACTGCAGAAAATGTGGATCTTACGCAAAATCATCCATCCAATGGGTGAGATTGATGCAATGGAATTCCTCATCAACAAATTGGCGATGACGAAAACCAACGAAGACTTCTTCGATATGATGAAGCGCTCGTAAGCAACAAAACTCGGGGAACGCCACGCTTAGACGTGGCGTTTTTCTTTAGTGGTATATACGATATAGAATTAACGATCGCAGTTAAGCACCCACTGTGGCAACGGATGCCATATTGTTATTAGTATCAACACTCGGACAGTGTTGTTTAAATAATAAGCAGGATGTTCAGGGATTAGATGTATATAACCATTGGACGGGGCACACTTTGAATGAGATTGCCTTGACCTTTTATTTTGCAGAGAGCTTGCACTGTGAATTTAATCACCGCTGGAACTGACCTGATAAGTATTTTTTTATTTACTACCGTATTTCTTTTTTTTGCGCGCAAGGCAGCAAAAAGAATCGGTCTGGTCGATAAACCTAACTTCCGCAAACGCCACCAGGGGCTAATCCCTTTGGTCGGAGGCATATCTGTTTATGCCGGTATCTGTTTTACCTTCCTGATTGCTAATTATTACATCCCGCATGCGTGGCTTTATTTAACCTGCGCAGGGGTACTGGTGCTGGTCGGTGCTCTGGATGACCGCTTTGATATCAGCGTAAAAATTAGAGCGTCTGTACAGGCATTAATCGGCCTTGTGATGATGTTTGTCGGTAAATTATACCTGGTAAGTCTTGGGTATATTTTCGGCTCGTGGGAAATGGTGCTTGGCCCATTCGGTTATTTTTTAACCTTATTTGCGGTCTGGGCTGCAATAAATGCTTTCAACATGGTTGATGGTATTGACGGCCTGTTAGGTGGGCTTTCTTGCGTCTCCTTTGCGGCAATGGGAATCATCCTTTATTTCGACGGGCAATTGAGTCTGGCGATGTGGTGCTTCGCAATGATAGCTGCCATCTTGCCTTATATTCTTTTAAACCTCGGGGTGCTGGGTCGTCGCTATAAAGTATTTATGGGTGATGCAGGCAGTACTCTTATTGGTTTTACCGTTATCTGGATCTTGCTGGAAACCACGCAAGGGCAAACGCATCCTATTAGCCCGGTGACCGCGCTGTGGATTATCGCCATCCCACTCATGGATATGATTGCCATTATGTACCGCCGGTTACGTAAGGGGATGAGTCCATTCTCTCCAGACCGCCAGCATATTCACCATTTAATCATGCGCGCGGGCTTTACATCCCGTCAGGCCTTTGTGCTTATCACCGCTGCCGCAGCGTTACTCGCAAGCATTGGTGTAGCAGCAGAATACATACATTTCATACCTGAATGGGTGATGTTGGCATTATTCTTGCTAGCATTTGTCCTATATGATTATTGCATCAAACGAGCCTGGAAAGTGGCGCGTTTCATAAGACGTCATAAGCGTCGGCAACGCAGAAACAGCAGCAACATTTCTTAATTCTGAAAGTAATTGGGGAAGTGATGAAACAAAACGTGCCAGGAAATAACCCGGGGATGGTAGACAACGAGTTGGACATTCGTGGTTTATTCCGGACACTGTGGCAAGGGAAGTTGTGGATTATGGGTATCGCAGTCTTGTTTGCTGCCATTGCGTTAATCTACACCTTCTTTGCCAGGCAAGAATGGAGCGCTAACGCGATAACCGATCGCCCGACGGTCAATATGTTGGGTGGATATTATTCGCAGCAGCAGTTCCTGCGTAATCTCGACCTCAGAGCCAACATGCTGCCGGTTGATCAACCTTCGGTGATGGATGAAGCGTACAAAGAATTCATCATGCAGCTGTCTGCCTACGATACACGCCGTGATTTTTGGTTACAGACTGACTATTACAAGCAGCGTCAGGTTGGCAACAGTAAAGTTGATGCCGCACTGTTAGATGAACTTGTTGATAATATTCAATTTACAGCCGGTGACATCGCTCGTAATACCAGCGACAGTGTGAAATTAATCGCTGAGACTGCGGCTGATGCCAATAACTTGCTGCGTCAGTATGTGGCTTTTGCCAGCCAGCGTGCGGCGAGCCATCTGAACGAAGAGCTGACGGGTGCCTGGTCTGCTCGCACTGTACAGATGAAGGCGCAAGTTAAACGCCAGGAAGAAGTCGCTAAGTCTATTTACGACCGCAAAGTTCATAGCGTTGAGCAAGCGCTGAAGATTGCGCAGCAGCAAAATATTGCTAAAAGTGAAACCGAAGTTCCTGCCGACGAGTTACCCGATTCCGAAATGTTCATGTTAGGACGTCCAATGTTGCAAGCACGGCTTGAAAGCTTGCAGGCAGTAGGGCCAAACTATGACATCGACTATGACCAGAATCGTGCCATGTTGTCGACGCTGAACGTGGGGCCAACGCTCGACGCTCGCTTCCAAACCTACCGCTATTTACGTACCCCTGAAGAACCTGTGAAGCGCGATAGCCCGCGCCGGGCATTCTTGCTGATTATGTGGGGTATGGTTGGGGCCCTGATTGGCGCTGGTGTGGCATTAGCCCGCCGTCCAAAATTGTTATAACGCCCTTACCCGGTGAAGGCTCGATGGACGGCCTTCACCTTTTTTAACAAAAGAGAATTGCTGTGAAAGTGTTAACTGTTTTTGGCACGCGTCCGGAGGCTATTAAAATGGCTCCTCTGGTTGAAGCGTTGGCAAAAGACGCGTTTTTTGACGCAAAAGTCTGCGTGACAGCACAGCATCGCGAGATGTTGGATCAAGTGCTGAATCTATTTTCTATCGAGCCGGATTATGATTTGAACATCATGAAGCCGGGGCAAGGGCTGACAGAAATTACCTGCCGCATTCTCGAGGGATTAAAGCCGATACTTGAGTCATTTAAACCCGATGTAGTGCTGGTTCATGGCGATACGACAACCACAGTTGCCACTAGTCTGGCTGCTTTTTATCAGCGTATTCCTGTCGGGCATGTTGAAGCGGGTTTGCGTACTGGGGATCTCTATTCTCCATGGCCTGAAGAGGCGAACAGAACGATTACCGGGCATCTGGCGATGTACCATTTTGCGCCTACTGAGAACTCCCGACAGAACCTGCTACGTGAAAATATCAGCGACAATAAAATCTTCGTGACTGGTAATACTGTCATTGATGCGCTGATTTCTGTTCGTGACCGTGTCTATGCCGATAACAACTTGCGCCTTTCCCTGGCGGAGTGCCATCCGTTCCTGGACAGCAGCAAAAAACTGATTCTGGTTACCGGCCACCGCCGCGAAAGCTTTGGCGATGGTTTTGAACGAATTTGTCACGCGTTAGCTGAAATTGCCAAAGAAAACAGTGATGTCCAGATTGTTTATCCAGTGCATTTGAATCCGAATGTCAGCGAGCCTGTGACTCGTATTCTTGGCGATGTCAAAAATGTGGTGCTGATTGACCCACAGGAATATTTACCGTTTGTCTATTTGATGAACCAGGCTTACCTGATCCTCACTGATTCAGGCGGCATCCAGGAAGAAGCACCGTCACTGGGTAAACCCGTGCTGGTTATGCGTGATACCACTGAACGTCCTGAAGCTGTCGATGCAGGTACTGTGCGTTTGGTCGGGACGGATACTCGAGAAATTGTCCGCCAGGTGACACGTTTGCTGAAAGACGAAAATGAATATCAAATCATGAGCCGGGCACATAACCCTTACGGAAATGGCAAAGCTTGTGAACAAATTTTGGCTGCATTGAAGAATAATCAGGTGACACAACAATGAGTTTTGCAACCATCTCTGTTATTGGTCTTGGCTATATCGGATTACCGACCGCAGCTGCTTTTGCTTCAAAACAGCAAAACGTCGTCGGTATAGATATCAACCAGCATGCGGTAGACACCATTAATCGTGGTGCTATTCATATTGTTGAGCCGGATCTGGATAAGGTGGTTAAAACGGCGGTGGAAGGCGGTTTTTTACGTGCCAGTACCCAACCCGTTGCAGCAGATGCTTATTTGATTGCGGTGCCGACTCCTTTCAAAGGCGACCACGAGCCAGATATGGTTTTTGTCAAAGCTGCGGCTGAGTCTATCGCTCCAGTTTTAAAGAAAGGTGCCTTGGTCATTCTCGAATCCACTTCTCCCGTGGGTTCAACCGAACAAATGGCGCAGTGGTTAGCCGAGCTGCGTCCAGACCTGACGTTCCCACATCAGGCAGGTGAGACGGCAGATATCAACGTCGCTTACTGCCCTGAGCGCGTGCTGCCAGGCCAGGTGATGGTCGAGCTTATCAAGAACGACCGTGTCATTGGCGGTATGACGCCAGTGTGTTCTGCTCGTGCGAGCGAACTGTACAAAATCTTCCTGGAAGGCGAGTGCGTAGTAACGAACTCCCGCACGGCAGAAATGTGCAAGCTCACCGAAAACAGTTTTCGGGACGTGAATATTGCCTTTGCCAACGAGCTTTCACTTATTTGTGCTGATCAAGGGATCAACGTCTGGGAATTGATTCGCCTGGCGAATCGACATCCGCGCGTTAATATTTTGCAGCCAGGCCCTGGGGTCGGCGGGCACTGTATTGCGGTTGATCCGTGGTTTATCGTGGCGCAGAATCCGGAACAGGCACAACTGATTCGTACCGCGCGTGAAGTCAACGACGGTAAGCCGCACTGGGTCATCAACCAGGTGAAAGCGGCCGTTGCTGATTGCCTCGCAGAAACAGGCAAACGGGCCAGTGAAATTACGATTGCCTGCTTCGGTCTGGCCTTTAAACCCAATATTGACGACCTGCGTGAAAGCCCTGCCATGGAAATTGCTGAGATGCTCAGCGCCTGGCATAGCGGTAAAACGCTGGCTGTTGAGCCAAACATCCACCAGTTGCCGAAAAAGCTGGTCGGGCATTGTGAATTAGCCACTACCGATGAAGCCCTCGCGCAAGCTGATGTATTGGTGATGTTGGTTGATCACCAGGTATTCAAAGCCATTCCGGTCGAGCAAGTTCAGCAACGCTGGATTGTTGATACCAAAGGAGTCTGGCGCTAAACCACGCCAGGCACTGAAAAAGCCCATGACGCTTTTATCTCTTCCTGTTTACGCAAGAATTGAATCTCTTGACTGGGAGAATCAATTCTTTGCCGTGAACAGCGCAATTCTGCGTTTTGCAGAAGACGCCCCGCTGCTGACTTCACAAGATCTTGACGCGTTTTCCCGCGTGCAGGCGAAAATCGCTACCCATCAAACCGCGCTGTTGGATGGTTTACAGCAACTTGGTTTTCAACTGGTTGAAGGGGAAGTCGATTTTGCACTCACCGTTGGCACGCAAAATGCTGCACTTGCAATGCCGCGTGCGACCCACGCTGACATCCCTACTTTGCGGGATTTGGCTGCCCAAATATTCAAACAAAGCCGTTTTCGCGCACCCTGGTATCAGCCTGCGGATAGTGGCCGATTTTACGCCCAGTGGATTGAGAATGCCGTGCTCGGCACCTTCGACCATGAATGCCTGGTGCTAAAAAGTGGCGAAGCGGTACGGGGTTTTGTGAGCATGCGCCAGCTCAGTGACACTGAAGCGCGTATAGGATTACTCGCTGGACGCGGAGTGGGCGGACAGTTAATGGATGTCGCCCGTTCATGGTGCCAGCAACGCGGTTTACACACGCTGCGAGTGGCTACGCAAACCAGCAATACTGCTGCTCTGCGACGTTATATTCAAAGCGGTGCCAATATTGAAAGCACCGCCTTCTGGTTATACAGGTGAAAAAATGATCCCATTTAATGCTCCTCCAGTAGTAGGTACCGAAATCGAATACATGCAGGCTGCGATGGGTAGCGGCAAGCTCTGTGGCGATGGCGGTTTCACTCGCCGTTGCCAACAGTGGATGGAGCATCGTTTTGGCAGCAAAAAAGTGCTGCTGACGCCATCCTGCACCGCCTCGCTGGAAATGGCGGCACTCCTGTTGAATATCCAGGTCGGCGATGAAGTGATCATGCCGAGCTATACCTTTGTTTCGACTGCCAATGCGTTTGTATTGCGCGGGGCTAAAATTGTGTTTGTTGATGTTCGTCCGGACACCATGAACATCGACGAGAAGTTGATTGAAGCGGCTATCACCGAGAAAACGCGTGCAATTGTTCCGGTTCATTACGCGGGGGTTGCCTGCGAAATGGACACCATTATGGCGATTGCGACTAAACATAAACTCTTTGTGGTGGAAGATGCCGCACAGGGTGTGATGTCGACCTATAAAGGCCGCGCCTTAGGAACAATTGGCCACATTGGCTGTTTCAGCTTCCATGAAACCAAAAACTACACCGCAGGCGGTGAAGGTGGGGCGACGCTGATAAACGACGCATCGCTTATCGAGCGTGCGGAAATTATTCGCGAGAAAGGCACCAACCGCAGCCAATTCTTCCGTGGGCAGGTGGACAAATATACCTGGCGCGATATTGGTTCAAGCTACCTGATGGCAGATCTGCAAGCCGCGTATCTTTGGGCGCAACTGGAAGCCGCTGAAAAGATTAACCAACAGCGTCTGAAACTGTGGCATGCCTATAACGACGCGCTGGCACCTCTGGCTAAAGCCGGGCGCATTGAACTGCCATCGATTCCAAAAGACTGTGTGCAGAACGCGCACATGTTTTATATCAAACTGCGTAATATTGACGATCGCAGCGCGCTGATTGCCTATCTCAAAGAGGCAGAAATTATGGCGGTGTTCCATTACATCCCATTACATGATTGCCCGGCTGGCGAGAAGTTTGGTTACTTCCACGGCGAAGACCGTTTCACGTCTAAAGAAAGCGAGCGCCTGCTGCGCTTGCCACTGTTCTATAACCTGTCTCCAGCGAACCAGCGTACTGTTATCAATACGTTGTTAAGCTTCTTCTCCTGATATGTCACTCGCGAAAGCCTCAGTGTGGACCGCAGGGTCCACGCTGGTAAAAATTGCTGCTGGTTTGCTGGTGGTGAAACTGCTGGCCGTGGCATACGGCCCAAGTGGTGTTGGGCAGGCTGGAAACTTCCGCCAGATGGTCATCGTTTTAGGTGTGCTTGCCGGGGCGGGGATCTTCAATGGCGTGACGAAATATGTCGCGCAGTACCACGACCAACCCGAGCAGCTGCGCAAAGTTATCGGTACGTCATCAGCCATGGTGTTGGGCTTCTCGACGCTTTTAGCCATTATTTTTGTGGTGGCGGCAAAGCCCATTAGCCTTGGATTATTCGGGCATGAAAACTACCAGGGATTAGTGCGTCTGGTTGCGCTCGTGCAAATGGGTATTGCCTGGGCGAACTTGTCGCTGGCCATCATGAAAGGGTTTCGTGATGCGGCGGGTAATGCGCTGGCACTGATTGGCGGCAGTCTGATTGGCGTATTGGCCTATTACATTTGCTACCGCCTGGGCGGTTATCAGGGGGCGCTGTTGGGACTGGCGTTGGTGCCTGCGCTGGTACTGATTCCTGCTGGTATTATGTTGGTTCGCCGCGAACACGTACCGCTCGGTTATCTCAAACCGCAGTGGGATAAAGTCTATGCCAGCAGTCTTGGCAAGTTCACCATCATGGCGTTGATCACCTCGGTAACGTTGCCGGTGGCATACGTGATGATGCGAAATCTGCTTGCCGCGCATTACAGCTGGGATGATGTCGGAATCTGGCAAGGTGTTAGCAGTATTTCGGATGCGTATCTGCAATTCATTACCGCTTCGTTTAGCGTGTATTTGCTGCCAACGCTTTCCCGCCTGACCAGCAAACATGACATCAGCCGCGAGATTCTTCGCTCACTGAAATTTGTGCTGCCCGCTGTAGCTCTGGCGAGTTTTACCGTCTGGCTATTGCGTGATTTCGCCATCTGGCTGCTTTTCTCGCATAAGTTTATTGCGATGCGCGATCTTTTCGCCTGGCAACTGGTGGGTGACGTACTGAAAGTGGGCTCCTACGTATTTGGTTATCTGGTGATAGCCAAAGCCTCGCTTCGCTTCTATATTTTGACTGAAATCAGCCAGTTTGCATTATTGACCGGTTTTTCGCATTGGCTTATACCTGCGCATGGTGCGCTCGGCGCGGCGCAGGCATATATGGCAACGTATATCATTTACTTCACGCTCTGTTGCAGCGTTTTTCTTATTTATCGTAGACGAGCATGACGACACTGATTCACGTTTTGGGATCGGATATCCCGCATCATAATCAAACGGTACTGCGTTTCTTTAATGACGCACTGGCTACCGCGAATCCGCACGCCCGCCAGTTTATGGTGGTGTCACAGGACGACTCGCTGCTGTCGGCTTTTCCGACGCTTGCTGTCATGCTTTATCCAACCAAAAAAGCGCTGGCACAGGCCGTCACTAAAAAGGCCCGTGCCAATCGGAAACAACGCTTTTTCTTCCATGGTCAATTTAATAGTGCGTTGTGGATTGCCCTGCTGACGGGTGGTTTGAAACCCGCTCAGATGAACTGGCACATTTGGGGCGCCGATGTTTATGAAGCCTCCAGTAGCCTCAAGTTTCGGCTGTTTTACTTGCTGCGTCGCATCGCGCAGGGCCGAGTAGGACGCGTGTTTGCAACCCGTGGTGACCTGAATTATTTTCGTGAACGCCACCCGCGCGTGCCGGGGGAACTGATTTATTTCCCGACGCGTATGGACCCATCGCTCAACATGCTTGCCAACAGTGAACCTAAAACAGGCAAAATGACGGTGCTGGTCGGCAATTCGGGCGACCTGAGCAACCAACATATTGCCGCACTGAAAGCTGTTCACGATCAGTTTGGCGATACGGTTCGCGTGGTCGTGCCAATGGGTTATCCGGCCAACAATAATACTTATATCAATGAAGTGCGGCAGGCTGGGCGAGCGTTTTTCAGCGAAGAAAATCTGCAAATTTTGACCGAAAAAATGGAATTTGATGATTACCTGGCGATGTTGCGTCAGTGTGACCTCGGCTATTTCATTTTCGAACGCCAACAAGGAATCGGCACCCTTTGTCTGCTGATTCAGGCGGGGATACCCTGCGTGTTGAGCCGCAAAAACCCTTTCTGGCAGGATATGACGGAGCAGCACATTCCGGTGCTATTCGCCGGCGACCCGCTTGATGAGCCGATTGTGCGCGAAGCGCAGCGTCAGCTACGCTTACTGGATAAACAGCAAATTGCCTTCTTTAACCCTAATTACATTGATGGGTGGATTCGGGCGCTGGACATTGCATCAGGAGAAACCGCATGAGTTTGCTGCAATTTGGCGGTTTGTTTGTGGTCTGGTTTGTCTCGGTAATGTTCATTGGCATTTTAACGTACCAGGAATTCCGCCGGGTACGTTTTAATTTCAATGTCTTCTTCTCGCTATTGTATTTGCTGACGTTTTTCTTCGGCTTTCCGTTTACCTGCACATTAGTCTTCCGCTTTGGGGTGTCAGTCGTTCCAGCAGACGTTCTATTGCAAGCGCAGCTAGCAGCCGCGTGCTTTTATGGCATCTATTATGTTGCCTACAAAACACGCTTGCGGGAGAAACGAAGCAACGCGGTTCGGCAGCCTGTGTTTACGATGAATCGCGTTGAAACGCATTTGACGTGGGTGATGCTGGCCGTAGTGGCATTGGTGAGCGTCGGCATCTTCTTTATGCATAACGGTTTCTTGCTGTTTAAACTGCATTCGTACAGCCAGATATTCTCCAGCGAAGTCTCAGGCGTTGCGTTAAAACGCTTCTTCTACTTCTTTATTCCCGCGATGTTGGTGGTCTATTTTCTCAAGCAGGATGGCCGTTCCTGGATGTTTTTCCTGGTCAGCACCGTCGCGTTTGGTTTGTTGACTTATATGATTGTCGGCGGGACTCGCGCCAATATTATCATCGCGTTCGCCATCTTCTTGTTCATCGGTATTATTCGCGGCTGGATTTCGTTGTGGATGCTGGCGGCAGCGGGGATATTCGGCATTGTCGGCATGTTCTGGTTGGCGCTAAAGCGCTACGGTATGGACGTGAGCGGCGACGAAGCGTTTTATACCTTCTTGTATCTGACGCGCGATACTTTCTCGCCGTGGGAAAATCTCGCGTTACTGCTGCAAAATTACGACAAAATTGAGTTCCAGGGCCTGGCACCGATTGTCCGTGATTTCTATGTCTTTATCCCCACCTGGTTATGGCCGAGTCGTCCGGGCATCGTGCTGAATAGCGCGAACTACTTTACCTGGGAAATCCTCAACAACCATTCAGGGCTGGCGATTTCACCGACGTTAATTGGATCGCTGGTGGTTATGGGCGGCGTGTGGTTTATCCCGCTGGGTGCCGTTGTGGTGGGTCTGATTATCAAATGGTTTGATTGGTTGTATGAACTGGGCAACCGGGAAACCAACAAGTATAAAGCTGCCATTTTGCATAGCTTCTGTTTCGGGGCCATCTTTAACATGATTGTGCTGGCGAGAGAGGGGCTTGATTCCTTTGTTTCCCGCGTGGTGTTTTTCATTGTGATTTTTGGTGCCTGCCTGTTGCTGGCAAAACTCCTTTACTGGTTATTTGATAGTGCGGGATTAGTTCATCAACGGCTACGTCGTTCGCCACGCGTGATGTCTGACTCCCAAAATGCATCACAAGGAATATCATGAACGAGCTAACTACCGCTCCGTCTTATGCGATTCGCGGCCTGGAGCTTTTGGGCTGGCGCGATATGCAACATGCTTTGGATTATCTCTACGCAGGTGGCTCGCTGCGTAGTGGGACGCTGGTGGCGATTAACGCTGAGAAAATCCTTGCTGCTGAACGTGAGCAAGAAGTGCGAACGTTAATCGAGAATGCAGAATACAAATACGCAGATGGCATCAGTGTTGTGCGCTCGATTCGTAAAAAGTTTCCGGGGGCCGTGGTGTCGCGTGTACCAGGAGCCGATCTCTGGGAAGCATTGATGCAGCGTGCCGGGCGGGAGGGGACACCTGTGTTTCTGATTGGCGGCAAACCGGAAATACTGGCGCAAACTGAAGTAAAGCTGCGTGGGCAGTGGCAGGTCAATATTGTCGGTAGTCAGGATGGCTACTTTAAACCCGAACAACAAGCCGCTTTATTCGAGCGTATTCGCGACAGCGGTGCGGCGATAATCACGGTCGCGATGGGATCGCCACGCCAGGAAATCTTCATGCGCGATTGCCGCAAGGTTTATCCTGATGCTTTGTATATGGGCGTGGGTGGCACCTACGATGTTTTCACCGGCCATGTGAAACGTGCGCCAAAGGTCTGGCAAAACCTGGGTCTGGAGTGGTTATATCGATTATTGTCGCAACCGAGCCGCATTACGCGTCAAATTAAGTTGCTGCGATATCTGGGCTGGCATTACACAGGACGGCTGTAAGCGGCAGTGTTTGTAGAGATAAAGCGAGTTTAGCGGGTGTTTTTGGCTGTATAATCATCAGAATGTGCAAAGCGTAACCAAATGCGCATTTTATTGAAATAAGCACTAGACAGGTGGGCATGAAGGCCGTAATATCCGACCCCGCAACGGCGCTATGCGCCCGTAGCTCAGCTGGATAGAGCGCTGCCCTCCGGAGGCAGAGGTCTCAGGTTCGAATCCTGTCGGGCGCACCATTATTTGAATGGCGCTGGAGCTGCGGCGGCTCAACTTTCTTAGAAAGAAGACCGCGCGAAAAGATTTACAGTGGTGGCTATAGCTCAGTTGGTAGAGCCCTGGATTGTGATTCCAGTTGTCGTGGGTTCGAGTCCCATTAGCCACCCCATTAATTTAGTGATATTGCGAAGGTGGCGGAATTGGTAGACGCGCTAGCTTCAGGTGTTAGTGTTCTTACGGACGTGAGGGTTCAAGTCCCTCTCTTCGCACCATCTCTAAGTTAAGCAATAAGAAGTGAAGCAGTATTTCGGCGAGTAGCGCAGCTTGGTAGCGCAACTGGTTTGGGACCAGTGGGTCGGAGGTTCGAATCCTCTCTCGCCGACCAAATTCAAGAAAACCCAATCGAAAGATTGGGTTTTTTTACGTCTGTAGTTTAAAGAGGATAAGAATCTCCGAAGGAGGTTTGAGCCGAGCGAAGCGAGACAACGTTGCTTTAGCAACGGCCCGCAGGGGAATAATCCTCTCTCGCCGACCAAATTCAAGAAAGCCCAACCGAAAGGTTGGGCTTTTTTACGTCTGTAGTTTACCGTTTCGTAGGTCGTATCAGCGCAGCGTCATCCGACACCCTTGCGAAAACAGTCCATCTCAATCCCAGTCTCTTATTTGCGACATTCCTGCTTTTGTTGTCGCCGTTTGGTGACTCATAACTCATTGATATAAATAACTAGTTTTGATTGCCTGTTTATCTGTCTCTAAATGGAGACATTTATGCTATCCAACCAGGGTCCTTAAACAGCCAGCGCTGCGCCAACAATGAATCGCATAACATACTGATCAAAAAGAAATTACATTGTCATATTAATTTCGAATACAAACCTGGCATGCATCATGCAATAATATATGTGTAGATGCTCATTCCACTTCTTATGTTTGCTTAGGCTTCATAAACCCAGGAATGACGCAGAGCCGATTACGGTGCTTATCGTCCACCGACAGATGTCGTCTTTCAGACCTCATCCAACACCATGGACACAACGTTGAGTGAAGCACCACTTAGTTGTCATACAGACCTGTTTTAACACCTGCCTATTGGCAGGTGTTTTTTTTTGCATACGGAGAGGGAATTCGAGAAAGGAAAAGGGCGAAGAGATCGCCCTTGGGTGTTACGAACCCGTGTTGTTTTGCAGAGTGAGCAGCAGACCGTCACGGCGCATCAGAGCCGCTTCTTCCGGGTTATGCAGCTTATCCAGGCAATCAGCCAGCCATGCGTAATCAAAAGCGTCTGGGCGCTGTTTAATTGCCTCACGGAAAGCCTCGGATGCCTGCTGCCATTCACCGTGTTTCATCAGCAACTGGCCGAGCGTGCTGTATAACAACGGACGATCGCCCTGCGTTTTGATCTGCTGGCGCAGAGCTTTCTCAAGCTGCTCCGGATTGCCAGATTTCAGGCGCGGCATCAGTAATATCAGACGTTCGTCATAATGGCGCTTCAGGCCATCAAGAATGATTTCCTGCGCGGCGTCATGATCGTCACATTCAATAAGATGCTCTGCCATCGCGACTTGCAGCACGGTTTCGTGGCGAGTCTTACGGCTTTGATTCTTCCACCAGGTTTTCAGACCATCGTTGCCTTGCTCCGCCATTGCCTGATCCATCAAGCCAATCCAGGCTTGCTGTTGCAATGCGAGGCGATGAGTTTCGTCACCAATCTGTACTTTGTCCATCGCTGGCAAAATATCGAGTAACGAACCCCACGCACCGGTGCGGACATATGCCATTTCTGCAAGACGCAGAACCTCAGGATGGCGCGGAGAAATCTCCAGCAGCTTATCGACACCATGACGCGCGGCATGATTTTCATTGCGGGCTAACTGCAAACGAACACGGGTAATCTCGACCGGTAATTGATCGTTATCTGCCAGTTCGGAAGCTCGTTCAAGATGCTGATTGGCACGAATTTCATCCCCGCGTTGCTGTGCAGCTTCGGCCGCCATAAGGTAGTTCACCACAGGTTGCTCGGCATGATCGGCATTTTTCAGCATCAGCTTTTCAACTTGTTGGTGATCACCTTCAGCCAGTTTCAGCAATGCAGCTTTTGTTTGCTTACGTGCGCGACTGCTCTTGCGCCCAACAAACCAACCACGAGTACGAGCACCGGTGCGGAATACGCGGCGCAGCACCCATTCAATGGCGAAGAGCACTACCATGGTCAGGATCAGAATGATCACCAGACCCGTGACGCTGGTTTCGACGTTGTAGTTGTCAGTCTGAATCAGAACGTAACCCTGGTGCCCGGCTAACATTGGCCCAAGTACGATCCCGGCGATCAGCAGCAGAAAGAGTAATAAGACTTTAATCATGCTTATTCTCCTTGAGCGGGTGCGGGAGCCTGTTCAGGCGCGGGTTCTGCTGGAGCACTGGCATTTGCAGCGGGTTGAGCGAGCAAATTACGCACCCGAGTCTGCATCAGCTTTTCCAGCAGCGGCTGGCTTTCCAGAGTTTGCGGGACATCCATATTGATGGTTTGCTGGCTGAGCGAGTCCAGATCATCAAGGAAAGATTTTGTCACGCTGTCGCTGGTGTCGTAATAAGCACGCACCCAGGTCGAAACATTTTCCAGCGATTGCTTGTAGGTTTCTTCCTGATGACGTGGCACTGCTTGCGCTGCAACCAGCAAGCGCGAACGGATGTTCTCACGCAGATAAACATCCTGGTTCGGAGCCAAAAGCGGAACGGCGGTTTCATCGCGGCGACGAATAGTAATGAAGCTATCCATAAAGTTGTGCCAGCTTTTGGTCAGATTTTGACGCCATTCAGTCACGGTAGAAGAAAGTTCACTACCATCGGAATCCATCGGCGTATCGTCGGTATCGTTATCCGCCAGACGCAGGTTATCAACTTGATTAGAAAGCTGATTGAGCTTGAGAATTATCCCGTCGTAATCAACCTGAGTAATCGCAGACAGCGTTGATATGTCGTCTGTTAGCGCACGACGAACGGGAAGCAGGCTTGGGTCATTCATATCTGCCAGGCTGGCATCGGCACTTTTCAATAATGCGGCGGCGGTCGTGACGTCCTGATCGCTCCACAGTTTGCGCCCTGCCAATTTCACCAGGAAGTCGGATTGTGCCAGCAGCCATGTTTTCGCATCGCTGCCAGAAATAGTAGCGACTTTTTGCTGTACTTCATTCAGTTCACGCGCCAGATTTGCCTGTTGGCGATTCGACTCTTCAAGCGCAGTGGCCTGCTGCTTGATGGTGGCTTCCAGAGCTGATTGCTGCTGCTCTTGCTGCTTTTGGATCGCGGTCAGTTGCGTTGCCAGAGCATCGCTGGTGGTGTTTTGTGCCGCCACCTCATGCTTACCGTAGCTGTACAGACCTGCACCCAGCGCCAGAGCAATTGCAATGGCGATAGCGCCCAGCGCAATGCCTGCAATACCACTACGATTTTTTTGTGGTGGTTGTTCTGGAAGCGGTTTGTTTTCTACCGCAGGTGTGGTCTCTTCAACCATGGCGGAGGTGTTCTGTTGTTCCGTCATTGTGGCATCCCATATTATTTACCCTTCATGCTTCAAGCCGCCTTCCTGGAACTCGAATTATTTTGGGTCAAGGTTTATTGTAATGCGCGAAGCAGCGCATCATTGTCAGCGTTATCGGCGACCCGAATATCTTGCCAGCCCAATTCCTGGGCAAGGCCTGCCAGACGCTCACTGACGACGATAAGCCGGCAGTGGAGTAACCAATTTGTTCGATACCATTCGGGAATGAGTGCATAAAGTTGTTGTAGCATTTCACCGCTCGTTACGACCAGCGTTGAAACCCCACGTTCGCGCCAGCGAAAGGCTTCTTCCGTTCCATCATAAATCCTGGCATTTCTTTGGTAGCATTCGCAGAAAATGACCTCTGCGCCGCGTTCTGCCAGCGTTTCGCCCAACAGTTCACGACCACCATTCCCACGCAAAATGAGCGCCCGTTTCCCGGCAACATTTTGTAATTCAGGTAATTGTAGCAACACTTCCGTCGTTTCTCTGTCTTGCGGATAACGAACCGGTAAATGGCTAACAGTGTGAAAAGCTAACGCAGTTGTACGTCCAATAGCAAACCAGGCAAGACTTGCAGGCCATGACATAGCGTTCTGCTTTAATTGCGGATGAGCAAAATGTATAACGTGCTGCGATAAAAGGAATACCAGGTCACCTTCGGAAAGGCTCGCCAACATGGACGGCAATTTATCCAACTGCCGCCCCGGGGAAAACTCGATGAGAGGGAAGCTATACGCCACCTGCCCCAGTGCGCGCAGTCTGCTCACTAATTCATCCCCTGCGGGGGAAGGGCGGGTGACCAGTATCGTCATGCCGGAGCATCTCCGTCATAAACGGCGGCAAGAATTTCGCGCGCGCCTTTATCGAGAAGCTCTTCTGCCAGCGAAACGCCCATGACTTCGGCGTCTTCTGGCTTACCGCGGCGTTCACCACGTACCAGAATCGAGCCGTCAGGTGCGCCCACTAATGCCCGCAGCCATAGCTCACCGTCTTTCAATTCTGCATAACTGCCAATCGGCACCTGGCACCCACCTTCAAGGCGCATATTCATGGCGCGTTCAGCACGGACGCGAGTTGCAGTCTCTTCATGGTTAAGTGAAGCGAGCAGTGCTTGAGCGTGCTCATCATCAAGACGGCATTCAATCCCCACCGCGCCCTGGCCTACAGCGGGCAGAGACACTTCCGCTGGTAATGCGTAACGGATACGTGATTGCAGACCAAGACGGTTCAGCCCGGCTACTGCCAGAATAATCGCGTCATAATCACCGTTGTCGAGCTTACCCAGACGGGTGCCAACGTTGCCGCGCAATGAACGAATCACCAGATCCGGGCGGCGTTCGGCAATCTGACACTGGCGGCGTAGGCTTGAAGTACCCACGATGCTGCCTGCGGGTAAATCATCCAGACTGGCGAAATTATTCGAGACAAAGGCGTCGCGAGGATCGTCGCGTTCGCAAATGGTCACTAAACCTAAGCCTTCAGGAAATTCGACCGGCACATCTTTCATTGAATGCACGGCAATATCTGCCCGGCCTTCAAGCAGTGCGAGTTCCAACTCTTTGACAAACAATCCCTTACCGCCTACTTTTGCCAGCGGTGTATCAAGAATGATATCGCCACGCGTAACCATAGGCACCAGTTCAACCGTGAGCTGGGGATGGCACGCTTCGAGGCGTTGTTTGACATATTGTGCTTGCCAAAGTGCTAATGGGCTTTGGCGAGTGGCAATTCTTAATACATTGTCTAACATTGCTTGTTACCGTAATTATCGTCCCTGACCATCCTACCACTCTTCAAGGAAGGCTGTCAGTTTCAACGGGTTTGCGGAAAAGAGGGACATATTTCGTATTATGGAAGATAAAGCGGGTAGACGGTAAGGAACTTGGCGAGTAGCGCATCTTTCTTTACGGTCAACCAGCAAGGTGTTAAATTGATCACGTTTCCAGCAATTCTTTGCCTTGTCGTTTATAATAGAGGCAATAACCGGGAAACGGGTTTTTTCGTAATACTGAAACCATCAGGCGATATGTCTTGTACCTCTATATTGAGACTCTTAAACAGAGACTGGATGCCATTAACCAACTGCGTGTAGATCGCGCACTTGCTGCCATGGGGCCTGCTTTCCAACAGGTCTACAGTCTTCTGCCAACATTGTTACATTATCATCACCCGCTGATGCCAGGTTACCTTGAGGGTAACGTTCCACATGGCATATGCATCTACACGCCTGATGAAACCCAACGTCACTACCTCAACGAACTCGAATTGATGCGCGGCATGCCGCCGCAGACAACAGAATCGGGTGAATTGCCTATCACTGGCCTTTATTCAATGGGCAGTACCTCGTCCGTTGGGCAGAGCTGTTCATCCGATCTGGATATTTGGGTTTGTCACCAGTCATGGCTCGATAACGACGAGCGCCAGTTGCTGCAACGTAAATGTAGCGTGCTGGAAAGCTGGGCCGCTTCGCTAGGTGTTGAGGTCAGCTTCTTCCTGATTGATGAAAACCGCTTCCGCCACAACGAAAGCGGCAGTCTGGGCGGCGAAGACTGTGGTTCTACCCAACACATCTTGTTGCTCGATGAATTCTACCGCACCGCAGTACGCCTGGCGGGTAAACGTATTCTGTGGAGTATGGTGCCTGGCGACGAAGAGGATCATTACGATGATTACGTGATGAGCCTCTACTCGCAGGGCGTGCTCACGCCAAACGAATGGCTGGATCTCGGTGGTTTAAGCACGCTGTCGGCGGAAGAGTACTTTGGAGCCAGCCTGTGGCAGCTCTATAAAAGTATCGATTCACCTTATAAAGCGGTGCTGAAAACGCTGCTGCTGGAAGCCTATTCCTGGGAATACCCGAATACTCGTTTACTGGCAAAAGACATTAAGCAGCGCTTGCATGATGGCGAGATAGTCTCCTTTGGGCTTGATCCGTACTGCATGATGCTGGAGCGTGTGACCCATTACCTCACGCAAATCGAAGACACTGCGCGCCTGGATTTAGTGCGTCGTTGTTTCTATCTGAAAGTGTGCGAAAAACTGTCTCGCGAGCGTGCCTGTGTAGGCTGGCGTCGTGAAGTTTTAAGCCAACTGGTCAAAGACTGGGGCTGGGACGAACCGCGTCTGGCGATGCTCGATAACCGCGCTAACTGGAAAATCGACCAGGTTCGCGATGCGCACAACGAACTTCTGGATGCGATGATGCAAAGCTATCGCAACCTGATTCGTTTCGCTCGTCGTAACAACCTCAGCGTCAGTGCAAGCCCGCAAGATATCGGTGTATTGACCCGTAAACTGTACGCAGCGTTTGAAGCGCTACCGGGTAAAGTCACGCTGGTTAACCCGCAGATTTCTCCTGATTTGTCAGAACCGAACCTGACCTTTATCCATGTTCCGCCGGGTCGTGCTAACCGTTCAGGTTGGTATCTCTACAACCGTGCGCCAAACATGGATTCGATCATCAGCCATCAACCGCTGGAATATAACCGTTATCTTAATAAGCTGGTGGCATGGGCCTACTTCAACGGCCTGCTGACCTCGCGCACCCGCCTGTTTATTAAGGGCAACGGCATTTGTGATTTGCCAAAATTGCAGGAAATGGTGGCTGACGTTTCGCACCACTTCCCGCTGCGTTTGCCTGCGCCAACCGCCAAAGCGTTGTATAGCCCGTGCGAAATTCGCCATCTGGCGATTATCGTTAACCTCGAATACGACCCGACGGCGGCATTCCGCAATCAGGTGGTTCATTTCGATTTCCGTAAGCTGGATGTGTTCAGTTTCGGGCAGCAACAACAGTGCCTGGTGGGAAGCGTTGACCTGCTTTACCGCAACTCCTGGAATGAAGTGCGTACCCTGCACTTCAACGGCGAACAGTCGATGATTGAGGCGCTGAAAACCATTCTGGGCAAAATGCACCAGGATGCCGCGCCACCGGATAGCGTTGAAGTGTTCTGCTATAGCCAGCATCTGCGTGGGCTTATCCGCACCCGCGTTCAGCAATTGGTTTCTGAATGTATCGACTTCCGTTTATCGAGCACACGTCAGGAGCCGGGCCGCTTTAAAGCGCTGCGTATTTCTGGCCAAACGTGGGGGCTGTTCTTTGAACGCCTGAGCGTATCGGTGCAAAAACTGGAGAATGCGGTCGAGTTCTACGGCGCGATTTCCCATAACAAACTGCATGGCTTGTCGGTGCAGGTTGAAACTAACCAGCAGGTTCAGTTGCCGCCGGTGGTAGATGGTTTTGCCAGTGAAGGGATCATTCAGTTCTTCTTTGAAGAATCGAATGAGGACCAGGGATTTAATATCTATATTCTGGATGAGACTAACCGGGCAGAGGTTTATCACCACTGTGAAGGAAGCAAAGAAGATTTAGTGCGCGACGTCAGCCGCTTCTACTCGTCTTCACACGACCGCTTTACCTATGGCTCAAGCTTTATCAATTTCAACTTGCCACAGTTCTATCAAATTGTGAAAGTAGATGGGCGCTCACAGGTGATTCCATTCCGCACCCAGGCCATTACAGCAGCGACGCCGGCTAATCATGACGATAGCTCAACCCCGCTGCTTCAGCAGTACAGCAATAGCTAGTTAAAGCTAACTGGCTCTCCAGCTTGCTGTGTGCAGGCTTCTTCCAGCAACTGCCAAAACTCTGCGCCGCTGCGGTCGCAAATCCACTTATCGTCTTTCAGATTAAAATGGTAACCCCCACTTTTGGTGGCAAGCCACACCTGATGTAAAGGCTCCTGGCGGTTGATAATAATCTTGCTGCGATTCTCAAAACTTAGCGTCAACACGCCACCATTGATTTCGCAGTCGATATCACTGTCACCATCCCAGTCATCCAGGCGTTCTTCGATTGTTGACCACAGGCCGTCGGCCAGGCGATGAAATTCACTGTCGTTCATATGTTTTTCTCAGTTGTTCGTCTTTACGGCAGTATAAAAGCAACGCCCGCCAATAGAAAAGAGTATTGCTTTTCAGGGATCACCTGCGATGATAGAAGACAGAATATTGGATTACAGGCATCTCAATAATGAAGAAAATTTTCTGCCCACTGGCACTCTTGCTGGCACTTTCCAGTCTTTCTGGCTGCGGTCTTAAAGGGCCTCTGTATTTTCCGCCCGCTGATGGCAAAACCAAGCCTACGAGCCAGGTAACACCGGATAAACAAACACAATCTACCGCGCCGGAACGTAACGACCGTGGGACTGATAACGCACCGACTCAGGTTATCTACTAGAAAACATTTAAAAAGTAGCCGCGTATATGGAGCAGAAGATGCAGTTCTCAAAGATGCATGGCCTTGGCAATGACTTTATGGTCGTCGACGCGGTGACTCAAAACGTCTATTTCTCCCCTGAGTTGATTCGTCGCCTGGCAGACCGGCATTTAGGTGTGGGTTTCGATCAGCTGCTGGTGGTTGAACCGCCATACGATCCCGACCTCGATTTCCATTACCGCATTTTCAATGCCGACGGCAGCGAAGTCTCACAATGTGGCAACGGCGCACGCTGTTTCGCTCGTTTTGTGCGCCTGAAAGGGCTGACCAACAAACGCGATATTCGTGTCAGCACCGCCAATGGCCGCATGGTTCTGAGCGTGACGGAAGATGAACTGGTGCGTGTGAATATGGGCGAGCCGAATTTCGAGCCATCCGCCGTGCCGTTCCGCGCCAACAAAGCGGAAAAGACCTATATTATGCGTGCCGCCGAACAGACCATTATGTGCGGCGTCGTGTCGATGGGTAATCCGCACTGCGTTATTCAGGTTGACGAAGTGACGACCGCCGCCGTAGAGACTCTGGGGCCGGTGATGGAAAACCACGAACGCTTTCCTGAGCGGGCGAACATCGGCTTTATGCAAGTCGTGACCAGAGAACATATCCGCCTGCGTGTTTATGAACGTGGTGCCGGAGAAACACAAGCTTGTGGCAGTGGCGCTTGCGGCGCAGTCGCCGTGGGCATTTTGCAAGGAATACTTGCGGAACAGGTTCGCGTGGAGCTGCCTGGTGGCCGTCTTGATATCGCCTGGAAAGGGCCGGGAACCCCGTTGTTTATGACCGGCCCGGCGGCCCACGTCTATGATGGATTTATACATCTATGAAGAATGCCGAGGAACAGCAAGAAGCCGTACTGGAACTGGATGACCGCATGGTGGCGGAATATCTGCTGCGTCATCCCGATTTCTTTATTCGTAACGCCCAGCATGTAGAACAGATGCAAGTGCCGCATCCGGTACGCGGCACGGTTTCGTTGGTTGAATGGCATATGGCGCGTAGCCGTAACCACATCAATTTTCTTGAAGAAAACATGACCTTGCTGATGGAGCAGGCGAGTGCCAATGAAGGTTTGTTCTACCGCTTACTGAAGCTGCAAGGCCGTCTGGCTTCTGCCACCAGCTTGCAGGACATGCTGAACCGCTTGCATCGTTGGGCGCGCGAAATGGGTCTGGCGGGCGCGAATGTGCGTCTTTTTGCAGACCGTTGGCGGATTGGTGCTCCTTCTGATTTCACCCATCTGGCATTGAATCGCCAGGCTTTTGAGCCGCTGCGTATTCAACGTCTGGGCGACAGGCAGCATTATCTTGGGTCATTAAATGGCCCTGAATTACTGGTCGTTTTGCCTCAGGCGAAAGCGATTGGCTCGGTGGCGCTTTCTCTGATGGGCAGCGATGCGGATTTAGGCGTACTGGTATTCAGTAGCCGTGATCCCCAGCATTACCAGGAAGGGCAAGGTACACAATTACTGCATGAACTGGCGCTAATGTTGCCAGATTTGCTGGAGCGTTGGGTCGAGCGAGTATGACCGACTCCCAGCTGCAAACCGCTGTTGAGGGTTTTCTGCGTTACCTGAAAGTGGAGCGCCAGTTAAGCCCGCTTACTCTGCTCAATTATGGCCGCCAGCTTACCGCGATAATCGGCCTGGCAAGCGAGATGAAACTAAGTACCTGGCAACAGTGCGATGCTGCCGCGGTTCGTTCAATCACGGTTCGCAGCCGCAAAGCGGGGCTTGGGCCATCAAGCCTGGCGTTACGCCTTTCTGCATTACGCAGCTTTTTCGACTGGTGTGTTAGCCAGGGTCAACTCAAAGCCAATCCCGCAAAAGGGATTTCCACGCCGAAAGCGGGTCGCCACCTACCAAAAAATATCGACGTCGATGACGTGAGCCGCCTGCTGGATATCGACATTAACGATCCGCTCGCGGTACGCGACCGTGCGATGCTTGAAGTGATGTACGGCGCGGGGTTGCGTCTCTCCGAACTGGTGAATATGGACTGTCGCCACATCGATCTGGCGACGGGTGAAGTGTGGGTGATGGGGAAAGGCAGCAAAGAGCGTCGGGTGCCGGTGGGGAAATCTGCGGTCACCTGGATTGAGCACTGGCTGGATCTGCGTGAGCTTTTTGGCCCGGACGACGATGCGTTATTTCTCTCAAAACTGGGGAAACGCATCTCGGCACGCAACGTTCAAAAACGCTTTAGCGAGTGGGGGATAAAACAGGGGCTAAACAGCCATGTGCATCCACATAAACTGCGCCATTCATTTGCCACGCATATGCTGGAATCGAGCGGGGATCTGCGCGGCGTGCAGGAATTATTAGGCCACGCCAACCTTTCTACTACGCAAATCTATACCCATCTCGACTTCCAACACTTAGCCTCGGTGTATGATGCAGCCCATCCACGCGCTAAACGAGGGAAATCGTAATGCACTTTTACCGCCCACTTGGGCCTATCGCCGCGCTCACTTTTGATCTCGACGACACGCTGTACGACAACCGCGAAGTGATTACGCGTACCGAACGTGAATCAATGAGCTTCGTGCAAAATTACCATCCGAAGCTTAACCACCTGCAACGTCAAGATTTTCTGCATATTCGGCATGCGCTGCGCCTCGCAGAACCGGATATTTACCACGATGTGACCGAATGGCGTCGCCGTGCCGTTGAACAAGCGATGCTGGATGCGGGTTTGTCAGCAGATGAAGCAGCCGCTGGCGCACTGGCTTGTATGGCGAATTTCGCCCACTGGCGCAGCCAAATCGACGTGCCGCAAGAAACGCACGACACATTAGCAAAGCTTGGTGAGAAATGGCCGCTGGTGGCGATTACCAACGGTAACGCCGAGCCGCACCTTTTCGGCCTCGATAAGTACTTCAAGTTTGTACTGCGCGCCGGCCCTCACGGTCGCTCTAAGCCATTCAACGACATGTATCACCTGGCGGCTGAAAAGCTCGATGTGCCGCTCGGCCACATTCTGCATGTGGGTGATGACCTGACGACAGACGTCGCCGGAGCCGTTCGCTGTGGGATGCAGGCATGCTGGATAAACCTGCGTGATGGCGATCTGATGCAGATTAATGACAGCCGTTTATTGCCACATCTGGAAATTTCGCAGTTGGCATCCCTCACCGCGCTGATATAATCTGATTAATTCTGTATAAAACCACAGTATATTTTTATCTCCTCAACGGCGGTGCCAATGGACGTTTCTTACCTGCTCGACAGCCTCAATGACAAACAGCGCGAAGCCGTCGCAGCCACGCGTAGCAACATGCTGGTGCTGGCAGGGGCGGGTAGTGGTAAGACGCGCGTATTAGTGCACCGCATTGCGTGGTTGATTAGCGTGGAAAACTGCTCGCCGTATTCTATTATGGCGGTGACGTTTACCAACAAAGCGGCGGCGGAAATGCGCCACCGTATCGGCCAGTTGATGGGAACCAGCCAGGGCGGTATGTGGGTGGGCACTTTCCATGGCCTTGCACATCGCTTGCTGCGTGCGCACCACATGGACGCTAACCTGCCGCAGGATTTCCAGATTCTGGACAGCGAAGATCAGCTGCGCTTGTTAAAACGCCTGATTAAAGCCATGAATCTCGATGATAAACAGTGGCCGGCACGCCAGGCCATGTGGTTTATCAACGGCAAAAAAGACGAGGGTTTACGTCCGCATCACATTGAAAGCTATGGCAACCCGGTCGAGCAAACCTGGCAGAAAGTGTATCAGGCCTACCAGGAAGCCTGTGACCGCGCAGGCCTGTTGGACTTTGCCGAGCTATTGCTGCGTGCGCATGAGTTGTGGCTGAACAAACCCCATATTCTTAACCACTACCGCGAACGCTTTACCAACATTCTGGTGGACGAATTCCAGGATACCAACAGCATTCAGTACGCGTGGATTCGCATGCTGGCGGGCGATACTGGCAAAGTGATGATCGTGGGTGACGATGATCAGTCAATCTACGGGTGGCGCGGCGCGCAAGTTGAGAACATCCAACGCTTCCTGACCGATTTCCCCGGCGCACAAACCATTCGCCTTGAGCAAAACTACCGTTCCACCAACAACATTTTGAATGCCGCCAACGCCCTTATTGCGAACAACTCGGGTCGCTTAGGCAAAGAGCTGTGGACGGATGGCAGCGACGGCGAGCCTATCTCACTTTATTGCGCATTCAACGAATTAGATGAGGCGCGTTTTGTGGTTAACCGCATCAAAACGTGGCAGGAAGCAGGCGGAGCGCTCGAGCAGTGCGCGATTCTGTACCGTAGCAACGCCCAATCGCGTGTGCTGGAAGAAGCATTGTTGCAGGTCAGCATGCCATATCGCATTTATGGCGGCATGCGCTTCTTCGAACGTCAGGAAATCAAAGATGCACTCTCGTATCTGCGCCTGATTGCCAACCGCAATGACGATGCGGCGTTTGAGCGCGTGGTTAACACGCCAACGCGTGGCATCGGCGATCGTACATTAGACGTAGTGCGTCAGACCTCCCGCGATAAACAACTCACATTGTGGCAAGCCTGCCGTTTGCTGCTGCAAGAAAAAGCGCTGGCGGGACGTGCGGCCTCTGCGCTGCAACGATTTATGGAACTTATCGACGCACTGGCACATGAAACTATCGATATGCCGCTGCACGTACAAACCGACCGGGTTATCAAGGACTCGGGCTTAATGATTATGTATGAGCAGGAAAAGGGCGAGAAAGGCCAGACGCGTATCGAAAACTTAGAAGAACTGGTCACGGCAACGCGCCAGTTCAGCTATCAGGATGAAGACGAAGACCTGATGCCGCTGCAAGCATTCTTGTCTCACGCGGCACTTGAAGCCGGTGAAGGGCAAGCCGATACCTGGCAAGACGCAGTGCAACTGATGACGCTGCACTCGGCGAAAGGGCTGGAGTTCCCGCAAGTATTCATCGTCGGTATGGAAGAGGGCATGTTCCCAAGCCAGATGTCGCTGGATGAAGGCGGACGCCTGGAGGAAGAACGCCGCCTGGCTTACGTTGGCGTGACGCGAGCGATGCAAAAACTCACGATTACCTATGCCGAAACCCGTCGTCTATACGGCAAAGAGGTGTACCACCGTCCTTCTCGTTTCATTGGCGAGTTGCCTGAAAACTGTGTGGAAGAAGTTCGCCTACGTGCCAGTATCAGCCGCCCGGTTAGCCATCAACGTATGGGAACACCGATTTCCGAAAACGACACTGGCTACAAACTTGGGCAGCGTGTCCGTCATGCAAAATTTGGTGAAGGCACCATCGTTAACCTGGAAGGGAGCGGCGAACATAGCCGGGTTCAGGTGGCATTCCCAGGACAAGGAATTAAGTGGTTAGTTGCCGCTTATGCACATCTTGAAACCGTGTAAGTCAGCGGAATAACTCATAGTTTTTTACGCTTTTGCTACCCTTTAAACACCGAGGGTATTTATTCGCAAGCGGTGTCCCGTTGCGTGTTGACGCCATATTTGTGGTGGCGTAACATGCGCGCACGATTACGCTAAGAGGACACTCGCCTTGGACACACCCAGTAAATACTGGCTCAATTACCTGTCATCCAGGTACAACCACTAAGGCTATCCTCGAATGCTGATAGCCTTAGTGGTTGTCGGCGACCCCATATCTCGTATATCCCGTCGCAATGAGTCAGACTTTTTAATGGTCTGAAACCTATATTGTTTCTGTCTGTGTGCCAACCGAACTGTCCCTGATATTTTTTTGCATTGGGAGTACCGGTCATGCTGAGCGCATTTCAACTGGAAAACAATCGTCTGTCCCGTCTTGAATTAGATGAGGCCGATAACCTGAGCAATTCTGTTTGGGTTGATTTGGTCGAGCCTGAAGAGAGCGAGCGTCAGCGCGTGCAAACGGAACTTGGTCAAAGCCTGGCAACCCGCCCGGAACTGGAAGACATCGAAGCATCCGCGCGTTTCTTTGAAGACGAAGACGGTTTGCACATCCACTCATTTTTCTTTTATGAAGATGCAGACGATCACGCGGGCAACAGCACCGTGGCATTCACCATTCGTGAAGGCCGCCTGTTTACGCTGCGTGAGCGTGAACTACCTGCATTTCGCCTCTATCGTATGCGCGCTCGTAGCCAGAATATGGTTGACGGCAACGCCTATGAATTACTGCTCGATCTGTTTGAAACCAAAATCGAACAGCTGGCAGATGAAATCGAAAACATTTATAGCGACCTCGAAAAACTCAGTCGTGTAATCATGGAAGGGCACCAGGGCGATGAATATGACGCCGCGCTTTCTACGCTTGCTGAGCTTGAAGATATCGGCTGGAAAGTCCGTTTGTGTCTGATGGATACCCAACGCGCGCTCAACTTCCTGGTGCGTAAAGCACGTTTGCCGAGCGGTCAGCTTGAGCAGGCGCGTGAGATCCTGCGCGATATCGAATCCCTGTTGCCACACAACGAATCGCTGTTCCAGAAGGTGAACTTCCTGATGCAGGCGGCGATGGGCTTTATCAACATCGAGCAGAACCGCATCATCAAGATCTTCTCGGTGGTATCGGTCGTATTCCTGCCACCGACGCTTGTTGCATCCAGCTACGGGATGAACTTTGAGTTTATGCCCGAGTTGAAACTGAGCTTCGGTTATCCGGCGGCGATTATCGTCATGATCCTCGCAGGCCTCGCGCCGTATCTCTACTTCAAGCGTAAAAACTGGTTGTGAGATGAAAATGAGAAGGGAGCCGATTGGCTCCCTTTTTTACTTCTGCGCGACCGCGCGCGCCGCTATCCGCGAATTTCTCTGCGTATAAACCGCATCCAGGATAAACAACGCCAGCGCTGCCCAGATAAACCCAAAGGTCAGCAACTTATCTTTGCCCACCACTTCACCGTAGAACGTT
The DNA here is from genome assembly GCF_000735355.1 of Buttiauxella agrestis ATCC 33320. Taxonomy (GTDB): domain Bacteria; phylum Pseudomonadota; class Gammaproteobacteria; order Enterobacterales; family Enterobacteriaceae; genus Buttiauxella; species Buttiauxella agrestis. Next base: position 34,605 of record NZ_JMPI01000001.1, on the reverse strand, counting down.
ACTGCCAGCAGGAACATCAGCGTTGGACCAATATACTGGAAGAAACCCAGTGTCGAGAGGCGCAAACGCGTTGCCGCAGCGGTGAAACACAGCAATGGAATCGTTGTTACCACGCCCGCGGCAATCAGCATTAAGTTCAACGACATTGAGTTTTGCCCCATATGGCTGGTTGAGCTATCAGCGATGCCAAATAAGTAAATTGCGGCAATGGGCAACAGCCACAGCGTTTCTACTAACATGCCGGTTTGTGCATCCACGGCAATTTTCTTACGCACCAGGCCGTAAAACGCGAAGCTAAATGCAAGACCAAGAGCGATGACTGGCAGCGAGCCGAATGTCCAAAGCTGAACCAGAACCCCACAAGCAGCAAGGCCCACGGCTACCCACTGCATTGTGCGGAAACGTTCGCCGAGAAAAATCATCCCCAGCAATACGTTAACCAGCGGGTTGATGAAATAACCCAGGCTGGCTTCCAGCATGTGATTGTTATTCACCGCCCAAATGAACAGTAGCCAGTTACCACCAATCAGCACCGCCGAGAGTGCCATGGCAAAAACCTTCTTACGGTTCTGGCAGGATTTTTTCACCTGTGGCCACTGGCGGCTCAGACTAATCAGCACCACCATAAAGAAGAATGACCAAATCACGCGATGCGTCAGGATTTCATCAGCCGGGACATAGTTAATTAACTTGAAATATGCAGGCGCGATACCCCACATAAAGTACGCCGCCAGCGCAAGTAACACGCCCTGGCGGGTTTGTTTCGCATCCATGAAAAGAACTCGTTGGTAAATAGTTTGCAAATAGTAACAGGATTTATCTTCTCACCCTACCATGTAGGTCGCCGTCGCACTGGCGATATGCAGCTGGTCTTCGTTGTGTAATTCCACACGCGCAACCGCGACTTTATTCCCGGCACGCAGCAGGCTGCTGCTGGCGGTAAAACGTTGCCCGCGCCCAGGTCGCAGGTAATCGACACGCAGGTCGATGGTGCCCATTTTCGACAGACGCTGGCGTAGTTCTTCTTCGCTAATGCTGTCGTGGCGAGTCAGCGTGCTGCCCACGCAAACCAGGCCAGCCGCGACGTCTAGCGAAGAGGCAATCACCCCGCCGTGCAAAATACTTTGTGCCCAGTTTCCTACCATCATCGGCTGGTTATTGAAGCAAAGCTCGGCGTAGTCTTTCTCGTAACGTATGAGTTCCAGACCCAGCGCCCGGTTAAAAGGCATGTGATAAACAAAAATCTCACCAACCAGTTGGAGGGCAGCTTCAGGGGTCAGAAATGGGGTAGACATGGATCATCCTCGATCAAAGCAAAAAACGTAATGTTAATTATTTGTTTATTTTATGCTTCGCAATCGTTGATTGCCACTTTAAGAAATGTAGACCGAGCGTGCACATTCATTCCTATGTAGAATGTGTCTCAGAAAATAATTTGAAACCTTTTTTATTCAGGAGAACATTGCCGATGCGCACGTTTCTGGGATGGTTAGTGGCTGCAAGCCTGTTGCCTCTGACTGCTTACGCACAGGAAGCAACGATCAAACAAGTGCATGACAAACCCGCCGTACGCGGTAGCATCATCGCCAATATGCTTCTGGAACACGATAATCCATTCACGCTCTATCCGTATGAAACTAACTATTTGATTTATACGGTGACAGACGACCTCAATAAAGAAGCGATCCGCAGTTACAACTGGTCTGATAATGCCAGAAAAGACGAAGTGAAATTCCAACTGAGCCTCGCGTTCCCTATCTGGCGTGGCATCGTCGGGCCAAATTCCGTCCTGGGCGCTTCTTATACTCAGAAATCCTGGTGGCAGTTGTCGAACAGCGGTGAATCTGCACCCTTCCGCGAAACCAACTATGAGCCGCAAGTTTTCCTGGGCTTCGCAACGGACGAGTCATTCGCGGGTTGGACATTGCGTGATGTTGAATTTGGTTATAATCACGACTCCAATGGTCGTTCCGACCCAACTTCCCGGAGCTGGAACCGCCTCTACACGCGTCTGATGGCGGAAAACGGTAACTGGATGGTGGAAGCGAAGCCGTGGTATGTCATTGGCAGCACTGATGATAACCCGGACATCACGAAATACATGGGCTATTACCAGTTGCGTGTCGGCTACCAGTTTGGCGATGCCATTCTGAGTATGAAAGGCCAGTACAACTGGAATACCGGCTACGGCGGTGCGGAATTAGGCTTTAGTTATCCGGTGACTAAACACGTTCGCCTCTATACCCAACTTTATAGCGGCTACGGCGAGTCATTAATTGATTACAACTTTAACCAGACACGCTTCGGTGTCGGCGTTATGCTTAACGATCTGTTCTAAGAAATTGGCGGTTTTTGTGGTGGGGAAAGCGTGACACAGGCGGAAGTAATTAATCAGGCAGTGCTGGCCAGACAGGTTTTGCAAGATACCTTTGGCTATCAACAGTTCCGCCCGGGTCAGGAAACCATCATCGAAACGGTGCTGGAAGGGCGCGATTGCCTGGTTGTTATGCCAACCGGCGGTGGTAAATCCCTGTGCTATCAGATTCCGGCCTTGGTATTTGGCGGGCTAACGGTTGTCGTCTCCCCGCTGATTTCCCTGATGAAAGACCAGGTCGATCAGCTGCTGGCAAACGGTGTGGCGGCGGCCTGTCTTAACTCCACGCAAACTCGCGAACAGCAGCAAGAAGTGATGGCGGGTTGTCGCACCGGGCAAATCCGCCTGCTTTATATCGCACCAGAACGTTTGATGATGGATAACTTCATCGACCAAATCAGCCACTGGCATTTGTCGATGGTGGCGGTGGATGAAGCGCACTGTATTTCTCAGTGGGGTCACGATTTCCGCCCGGAATATGCCGCATTAGGCCAACTGCGCCAACGCCTGCCGACGGTGCCATTTATTGCCCTCACCGCAACGGCTGATGACACCACGCGTGCTGATATCGTGCGTCTGCTTGGCCTGCACGATCCGCTAATTCAAATCAGTAGCTTTGACCGCCCAAATATCCGATACATGCTGATGGAGAAGTTTAAACCTCTCGATCAATTGATGCGTTACGTACAAGACCAGCGCGGAAAATCCGGCATTATTTACTGCAATAGCCGCGCAAAAGTTGAAGACACCGCCGCGCGTCTGCAAAGCAAAGGGATCAGCGCTGGCGCTTATCACGCCGGGCTTGAACACCAGGTTCGCGCCGAAGTGCAGGAAAAATTCCAGCGCGACGATCTGCAAATTGTTGTCGCCACTGTGGCTTTTGGCATGGGTATCAACAAACCCAATGTGCGGTTTGTCGCGCACTTTGATATCCCACGTAACATCGAATCTTACTACCAGGAAACCGGTCGCGCCGGGCGTGACGGCCTGCCTGCGGAAGCGATGCTATTTTACGATCCGGCCGATATGGCGTGGTTGCGTAAATGCCTCGAAGAAAAGCCGGTCGGGCAATTGCAGGATATCGAGCGCCACAAACTCAACGCGATGGGCGCATTTGCCGAAGCGCAGACTTGTCGCCGCCTGGTGTTGTTGAATTACTTTGGAGAAGGCCGCCAGCAATCTTGCGGCAACTGCGATGTTTGCCTCGATCCGCCGCGTCGCTACGACGGGCTGGTGGACGCGCAAAAAGCACTGTCCTGTATTTATCGCGTCAATCAGCGCTTTGGTATGGGTTATGTCGTGGAAGTCCTGCGCGGTGCCAATAACCAACGTATTCGCGAGTTTCAGCACGATAAATTACCCGTTTATGGCATTGGCCGTGACCAGACCCACGAGCACTGGGTTAGCGTTATTCGCCAGCTGATTCACCTCGGCGTGGTGACGCAAAATATTGCCCAACACTCGGCGTTGCAACTTACCGCAGCGGCTCGCCCGTATTTACGTGGCGAAGAACCGTTAATGTTGGCGGTGCCGCGTATTGTGGCCATCAAATCGAAATCCAGCCCGAAAGTGTTCGGCGGCAATTACGATCGCAAACTGTTTGCCAAATTGCGCAAGCTGCGTAAAGCCATTGCGGATGAAGAAAATATCCCGCCCTATGTGGTGTTTAACGATGCCACGCTTATCGAAATGGCTGAACAAATGCCGCTCTCTCCGGGTGAAATGCTGGGCGTTAACGGTGTCGGTACACGAAAACTGGAACGCTTTGGCCGCGAGTTTATGGCACTTATTCGTAGCCATGTCGACGGCGAAGATGAGTAGTAGCCAGTCCTGCACGAACGTGGCAGGATAACCTTTCATTGAATATTTTTTGCGCGAGTTATTTCCTATGTTGATGCTTTTCCTCACGGTGGCGGTTCTACATATCGTCGCATTGATTACCCCTGGCCCGGATTTCTTCTTTGTCTCGCAAACAGCCGTTAGCCGTTCACGTAAAGAAGCCATGATGGGTGTGCTGGGTATTACCTGCGGCGTCATGGTCTGGGCCGGTGTGGCGTTGCTCGGCCTTAACCTTATCCTTGAAAAAATGGCATGGTTACACAGTATTATTATGGTCGGCGGGGGCTTGTATCTGTGCTGGATGGGGTATCAGATGCTGCGCAGTGCATTGAAAAAAGAAACGGTTAAGCCGACAGAAGAAGTCAGTGTTGAGCTGGCTCGCAGCGGGCGTAGTTTCCTGAAAGGCTTGCTGACTAATCTCTCGAATCCTAAAGCTATCATTTACTTCGGCAGCGTGTTTTCACTGTTCGTCAGTAATGATGTTGGCAGCGCCGAGCGTTGGGGGTTATTCGTGATGATTGCCCTGGAAACCTTTGCCTGGTTCACCGTCGTTGCCAGCTTGTTCGCACTGCCGCAAATGCGCCGTGGTTATCAGCGCGTTGCGAAGTGGATTGATGGAGTTGCCGGTGCCTTGTTTGCCGGATTCGGCATTCACCTGATCATCTCCCGTTAATTATGCCTGGCGTGCTCCGGCAAGGAGTGCGCCAACCAGCATAAACAGCGAACCAAATACGCGGTTCAACGCTTTCATCTGCTTTGGCCCTTTAATCCAGCCTGCAATTCGCGTCGCCAGCGTCGCATAGCCAATCATCACAATAATATCGACCACTACGGTGGTTACGCCGAGCACTAAATACTGCGCCGCCTGTGGCTCATGGGGTGCGATAAACTGCGGGAAAAGTGCAGCCAGAAACACAATGCTTTTGGGGTTGGTCAGGTTCACAAAAATTGCACGTTTAAACAGGCGGCTGCGTGGTTGGCTCGTGGCGAGAGTGTTCAAGTCAATGGCACCTGCGGCACGCCATTGCTGAATGCCAAGCCAGATAAGATAAGCAGCCCCCGCCCATTTCAGAATTTCAAATGCCAGCAGTGAACGTGAAAACAATGCGCCGAGGCCAATCCCAACTAATACGATGTGAATCGCCAGCCCGGTTTGCAGCCCGGCAATCGACGCCGCTGCTCCTCGATAGCCATGGCTAATGGCCGTAGTCATCGTATTTATCGCCCCGGAACCGGGTGAAAGACTCAGGATTATCGTGGTCAAAAGATAGGTTAACCACCACTCAACGCTCATGTGAAATTCCCTGGATGGACACTTTTATGCCACAATACGCTATTGTTGATGAGCGTGCTACGAATCACAAAAAAGCGATATGACTCAGCATAAAAATGGATGGTCAAACAGGGAAAACGCCTTTGCGGCTTTCACCACCGGTCCGTTGATGGACTTCTGGCGACAGCGCGAAGAGTGTGAATTTTCAGGCGTCGATGAAGTGCCGGTACGCTACGTACGGTTTCGCTCGCAGGATCATGACCGGGTGATTGTTGTTTGCCCTGGGCGCATCGAAAGCTACGTCAAATATGCTGAACTGGCTTATGACTTATTCCATTGTGGATTCGATGTTTTAATCATCGACCATCGTGGACAAGGCCGTTCAGGGCGCATGCTATCGGATTCGCATCGTGGCCATGTCGCGAGATTTAGCGACTATGTCGACGATTTTGACCGCTTTTATCAACATGAAGTCGCGAATGGCCCGTGGAGAAAACGCTATGCGTTAGCGCATTCCATGGGCGGTGCCATCATCACTTTGTGGCTTGAAAAAAACTCACAATGTTTTGATGCGGTTGCACTTTGTGCGCCAATGTTTGGCATCGCGCTGCGCTGGCCGGATTGGATGGTGCGCCATATTCTTGACTGGGCCGAGGGACATCAGCGTTTTCGTGAAGGTTATGCAATCGGAACAGGCCGCTGGCGCGCTCTACCATTTGGCGTTAATGTCCTGACCCATAGCCGTGAACGTTACCGCCGCAACCTGCGTTTTTATGCTGACGAGCCAGCATTGCGGGTGGGCGGGCCAACGAATCATTGGGTAAGAGAAGGGATACTCGCAGGAGAACAGGTTTTAGCGGGAGCCACTGCTATCACCACGCCGATTTTTATCCTGCAGGCAGAAGAGGAACGTGTGGTGGACAACCGCGCCCATGACCAATTCTGTGAAATTCGAGCCGCGGCGGGCAACCCTTGTGAGGGGGAAACACCTTACGTCATAAACGGTGCGTATCATGAGATCCTGTTCGAAAAGGACGATATGCGGACCGAAGCGCTGAATGCCATCATCGCTTTTTTTGATAGGCATAACTAAATACCGACTTAAACACCAGAGGTTCCAAATCCTATGTACCATGTCGTTGCGTCTGACTTAGATGGCACGTTGCTGTCCCCCGATCACCTTCTTACTCCGTATGCAAAAGAAACGCTGAAACTGCTCACTGCTGAAGGAGTTAATTTCGTCTTCGCAACGGGTCGCCACCATATCGACGTGGGGCAAATTCGCGATAACCTCGAAATCAAAGCCTACATGATCACCTCTAACGGCGCGCGCGTGCATGATACTGACGGCAACCTGGTGTTCAGCCACGATCTCGACCATGACATCGCTCAGGATCTCTTTGGTGTCGTGCATACCAATCAAGATATCGTGACCAACGTCTATCGCGGCGATCAGTGGTTTATGAACCGCCATCGTCCTGAAGAGATGAAGTATTTTAAAGAAGCCGTGTTTAACTACAGCCTGTTTGAGCCAGGTTTGCTGGAAGCCGATGGCGTCAGCAAAGTGTTCTTCACCTGTGATTCTCACGAAAAATTGCTGCCGCTGGAGCAAGCGTTGCTCGCTCGCTGGGGCGATCGCGTGAACGTGAGTTTCTCGACGCTGACTTGCCTGGAAGTGATGGCAGGTGGCGTGTCAAAAGGCCATGCGCTGGAAGCGGTATCCAAAGCGATGGGCTACGGCCTGAAAGACTGTATTTCCTTTGGCGACGGCATGAATGACGCTGAAATGCTCAGCATGGCGGGCAAAGGCTGCATCATGGGCAACGCTCACCAGCGCCTTAAAGACTTGCTGCCAGAGCTGGAAGTCATCGGCACCAACGCTGATAACGCGGTTCCACATTACCTGCGTAAGATGTTCCTCGGTAAAGATTGATTCGTGAAATCGAGTGGTGAATAAATCACCACTCGTCAACCAAATAGTTCAGCTCCGGTTCATACCCTTCGCTACAATGGTGAATAAATTGCCTGTAGTTGAGACTTCATCGTGCCGTTACTCATCATCACCACCATTCTGTGGGCCTTCTCTTTTAGCCTGATTGGCGAATACCTTGCCGGGCATGTCGACAGCTATTTTTCCGTGCTGATGCGCGTCGGACTTGCGGCGTTAGTGTTCCTGCCGTTCCTGCGTTTCAAAGGCTACAGCGCGAAAACGCTGCTGCTGTACATGCTGGTGGGCGCGTTACAACTCGGTGTGATGTACCTGTTTAGCTTCCAGGCTTATCTCTACCTCACCGTTTCTGAATTCCTGCTGTTTACGGTAATGACGCCACTTTACGTCACGCTGATTTACGACCTGATCAGTGGCAACAAACTGCGCTGGGGCTATGCGTTAAGCGCCGGGTTGGCGGTGATTGGCGCGGCGATTATTCGCTACGACAAAGTCAGCGATCACTTCTGGATTGGACTGTTACTGGTGCAGGGCGCAAACATCTGTTTCGCCATCGGGATGGTGGGTTATAAACGCCTGATGGAAACGCACCCGATGCCGCAACGTTGCGCATTTTCGTGGTTCTACCTCGGGGCGGCAGTCGTGGCTGTAACAGCCTGGTTTGCGCTTGGGAACCCGCAAAAACTGCCGACGACAAATCTGCAATGGGGCATTCTGGTGTGGCTTGGGGTTGTCGCGTCAGGATTGGGGTACTTCATGTGGAACTACGGTGCCACGCAGGTGGATGCGGGCACGCTCGGCATCATGAACAACGTGCATGTTCCGGCGGGGCTGCTGGTTAACCTCGCCATCTGGCAAGAGCAACCCCACTGGCCGAGTTTTATTATTGGTGGGTCGGTGATAATGGCTTCGCTATGGGTACATCGCCATTGGGTCGCTCCGCGTTCTTCACAAACGGCAGATGCTCGCAAGCGTGTGAACGCGTCGAGCGAATAAAGGCTTCCGTCACCGGTTGACGCTGCTCGCCATCGCGCACGGCTGCGTACAACCGGCTCCACAGTCCTTCACCCAGGGTTTTGGTCACAACCAGACCCTGGCGTTCAACATTCTCCACTACCCAATGCGGCAGCGCGGCAATTCCCATGCGTGCCGACACCATCTGAATCAACAACAACGTGTTATCGACACTTTTCAGCGACGGACTTACGCCCGCTGGTTGCAGGAAATGCCGCCAGATATCCAGACGTTGGCGCTGGACCGGGTAAATCAATAACGTTTCGCTGCTCAAATCTTCCGGCTCAATACGCGTTTTATTCGCCAGCGGGTGATCCGTGGCCAGCACCAGGCGCACTTCATAATCAAACATCGGCGAATAGTGCAGACCGCTGCGCGGCAGGATGTCAGACGTTAACACGATATCCAGCTCACTTTGTTGCAGAGCAGGCTGCGGGTCGAACGTCACGCCAGATTTGAAATCCAGATCCACCTGCGGCCAGGTTTTATGGAAGTTTTCCAGCGCGGGCGTCAGCCACTGAATACAGCTATGGCATTCGATTGCGATGCGAAGCCGGGTCTGGTGTGGTTCGTTACAGGCCTGTAGCGCGCGGCTTATCTGCGGTAACACTTGTTCAGCCAATTGCAGTAGCACCTCGCCCTGCGGCGTAAACCGTAGTGGCTGACTTTTACGGACAAACAGGCGGAACCCAAGCCGCTGCTCCAGATCGCTGAACTGATGAGAGAGCGCCGATTGGGTTTGATGCAACGCGGCGGCGGCGGCGGCTAAAGAGCCGCAATTTCGTAACGCCTGGAGCGTCCGCAGGTGTTTGATCTCGATCATGAAAGTCCTTCACTTCGGCATGAGCAAATTGCGCTTGAGGAATATACAGTACATTTGCAAGATGGCGGTGTAAACATCTGGATGGCTAAATACGAAAAATTCCTCAAGGGGCATAACATGACAATACTTAATCACACCCTCGGCTTCCCACGTGTTGGCCTGCGTCGCGAACTGAAAAAAGCACAAGAAAGCTACTGGGCAGGCAACTCCACTCAGGAAGAATTGCTGGCGGTGGGCCGCGAACTGCGTGCTCGCCACTGGGAACAACAAAAAGAAGCTGGTGTGGAACTGCTGCCAGTGGGCGATTTCGCCTGGTACGATCACGTTCTGACCACCAGCTTGCTGCTTGGCAATGTGCCGGCTCGTCATCAGAACGCGGACGGCAGCGTCGATATCGACACTTTATTCCGTCTGGGCCGTGGCCGTGCACCCACTGGTGAGCCAGCCGCAGCCGCTGAAATGACCAAATGGTTCAACACTAACTACCACTACATGGTCCCGGAATTCACCAAAGGCCAGCAGTTCAAACTGACATGGACACAGCTGCTGGATGAAGTAGACGAAGCGCTGGCACTCGGCCATAACGTAAAACCTGTGCTGCTTGGCCCGGTCACTTATCTATGGCTGGGTAAAGTGAAAGGCGAGCCGTTTGACCGCCTGAGCTTGCTGAAAGATATTCTGCCGGTTTACCAACAGGTGCTGGCTGAGCTGGCAAAGCGTGGCATCGAATGGGTGCAAATCGACGAACCTGCTTTGGTGCTGGAGTTACAGCAAGAATGGCTGGATGCGTTCCAACCGGCTTACGATGCACTGGCGGGTAACGTTAAACTGCTCTTGACCACCTATTTTGAAGGCGTGACGCCCAATCTGAATACGATTACGGCGCTGCACGTTCAGGGTTTGCACGTCGATTTCGTGCATGGCAAAGACGATATCAACACGCTGCATCAACAACTGCCAGCCAACTGGCTGCTGTCGGCGGGTGTGATTAATGGCCGTAACGTCTGGCGTGCTGATTTAACGGAGAAATATGCGCAACTGCAGGGTCTGGTGGGCAAACGTGATCTTTGGGTTGCCTCTTCTTGCTCGCTGTTACATAGCCCAATCGACCTGAGCGTTGAAACCCGTCTGGATGCAGAAGTAAAAAGCTGGTTTGCCTTCGCGCTGCAAAAATGTGCCGAGTTGTCTTTGCTCACTGATGCGCTGAACAGCGGCAACACTGAAAAACTAGTTGAGTGGAGTGCGCCAATTCAGGCTCGCCGCCATTCACAGCGTGTCCATAATGCGGCAGTTGGCAAACGTCTGGCGACCATTACGGCGCAAGACAGCCAACGCCAGAGTGACTACGCCGATCGTGCCGTGGCACAGCGCCAGCGCTTCAATCTCCCGACCTGGCCGACAACGACTATCGGTTCATTCCCGCAAACGACGGAAATTCGTGGCCTGCGCCTGGAGTTCAAAAAAGGTAACCTGGATGCGAATAACTATCGCACCGGTATCGCCGAACATATCAAACAAGCCGTTGCTGAACAGGAACGCTTAGGTCTGGACGTGCTGGTGCATGGTGAAGCGGAACGTAACGACATGGTGGAGTATTTCGGCGAGCATCTCGACGGTTTCGTATTTACGCAAAATGGTTGGGTGCAGAGTTACGGTTCCCGCTGTGTGAAACCACCGGTAGTGATTGGTGACATCAGCCGCTCGGAAGCGATTACCGTGGAATGGGCGAAATACGCGCAATCCCTGACCGACAAACCGGTAAAAGGCATGCTGACTGGTCCGGTGACCATTTTGTGCTGGTCATTCCCACGCGAAGATGTGAGCCGCGAAACTATCGCTAAGCAAATCGCATTAGCGCTGCGCGACGAAGTGGCAGATCTGGAAGCTGCAGGTATCGGCATCATCCAGATTGATGAACCCGCTCTGCGCGAAGGTTTACCGCTGCGCCGTTCCGACTGGCAGGCGTATCTGGAATGGGGTGTGGAAGCCTTCCGCCTGAACGCTGCCGTGGTGCGAGACGACACGCAAATCCACACGCATATGTGTTACTGCGAGTTCAATGACATCATGGATTCTATTGCAGCGCTGGATGCAGACGTGATCACCATCGAAACCTCGCGTTCCGATATGGACCTGCTGGAGTCATTTAAAGAGTTTGAATACCCGAATGAAATCGGGCCGGGCGTATATGACATTCACTCACCGAATGTGCCGAGCGTGGAATGGATTGAAGCTCTGCTAAGGAAAGCGGCAGAGTCTGTTACGGCAGAACGTTTGTGGGTGAACCCGGACTGCGGTCTTAAAACCCGTGGCTGGACGGAAACTCGCCAGGCACTGGCAAACATGGTGAAAGCGGCACAGAATCTGCGTAACGCTTAAGTAAAACGGTGGATGACGCTGGCGCTTATCCACCCTACAAAATTTAAACGTGTATGCCGGATAAGCACAGCCTCATTCGGCATTATTGCTTTTTCTCTATCTTCCAGTTTCTGGGTTCGATGGTCTTACAGAGTTCTAAGTCAGTGACATAATAATTGCCGAGTTTTTCTTGCGGGCAATTACTATAAGGTGAAAACGCCAAGCCGATGGGGATTAGGAATGCGATGATGAGACATACTATGCTGATAATTAAACTAAATGCTCCATAAATTCTTCCAATGAAGGTTTGGGTCGTTGGGGGTTTTATTCCTCTCATGAAAAGTACTCGAAGTGAAATTAATATAAAGTAAATATATATTGGGGTTCCTGCTGCTCCAGCGACAGCTTTAGTATGGTAAACGATAATTTCATCATGCATATATAATGAGTGAAGGTCATACATTGGTACGGAGAAGAAAATAAAATAAAGTACGGCGGACATAATTGCTATCAAAACGACAGCAGCGCCACGATACAGGAGCCATTCTAAAATAGTTTCTCTACTCATGTCTTTCTAAGGTCCAGTTTTTGTAATCGATGTTTTTGCATAGCTTTAAGTCTGTAACATAAAAAGCACCGAGCTTTTCCTGAGGGCAGTTGTGGTAAGGTGTAAACATCAGGCCGATGGGAATTAAAAATGCGATGATGAAGCCTGGAATGGTCGTAATTACAAAAAATGGCATGAAAATAACGCCAATAGCTGTTTGCTTGGTGGGTGGCATTACTCCTTTTGAGAAAAGCACACGAATGCCCGCACATATACTATAGATATAAATAGGGAGCCCGGCCGCACCCGCTATACCTTTAGCATTGTATGAGATAATGTCACCATGCAAATATAATGACCATAACTGATCTATCGTGTCGTCGATAAATAAAATGCAATAAACTATCGCAGACATTATTAAGATCAAAATAATAGCAGCGCCTTTATAGAGCAACCACTTTAAGATAGTATTTCTGCTCATTTTTAGTCCGATGTATTCGCGAGTAAGTTTAAAAATGAAGAAGAGTGTTGTTGATTCCACTCGTTGATCCGTTGCTCTTCTGCCAGGGCAATGCGTAATTTTTCTTTTAGGCTGGCAGATAAACCAATCTGATCATCTAATGCATTTAGTTCGGAATTTAAGATAAGACCAAGTATTATAACTCCAAATGTAGTAACTATTATCGGTGCGCCAAACAAAACTGCTACCCCACCCACAACCCCAACCGCCACACTCGACACAATAATCTTTGCCACGTCCATCGTGACATCAACTAAAAAATCAACCAGATCATAATTCGATTTAAATATCAGTTCCACGGCTCGCCAGGCAAGTGAGCAACAAATACAAAATTTAGTGCCTTTAACAATTGAAGTACCGAGTCCACGTATTCCAATCCCCACTTCCAGTATTTGTGGATTGCGTAAACTATAACGTGTGCCATTCAGAATACGTCGTAATGCAGGGTAGCCAGTTAATTTAATATAATCCGTTCCGCCTATACGGCATTTTAGCGCTCTGATTCCCAGTGACTGGAATCTGATAACGAGTTTTCCAAATTCATTATGGTATGTCATCAATTTACTGGCAGTTCGAAACCCATCCAAACCGTCTTTAATGTTTCCTGGGCCAGCCCGGTAAGAAAACATGTAATCGACCTTGCCGAGAAGTTCATCCACAACATTCTGCGCTTCATCCAGCGTAAGCAACATGATGTAGCGGCTTTCTGTAATAAATGTACCGTTCATTACGGCCATATCACGTATTGCGGGGCTCATGCTGGGAAAGGAGCTAAAGGTATGCTCGTCTAACAAATAGTCTTTGGGTTTATGCGGCCTCAGTTCTGACATGATTTATTCCCTTTATCATGGTTTCTTAAGAAATATGTTTTAAACAGAAGGTTTTCAGATTCTGTTCTTAAGAATAAAGGGATGCAAATTATTTATAGAATCAATCCGGTTATTAACTATTTATATACTTAATGCCCATCCTGTAAATTATTGATTAAATATATAAGCCAATAAAAATATGTAACAGGCTATAGAACTAAGTTCCCTCTACTTAAACCCACCTTCATTTTCGAATGTAATCAATAATCCATACACCAACGTGCTGTAAGGCGACAGAATTAAAATAAACAGACTCAAGAGTGTGAGCTAATACACTTATTATCTCTATGGAAATGCCCTGGCGGCACCAGGGCGAAATCCGTTACTTCTTGGCCGCGTAACGCTCGAACCAGCGCAGCATGCGCTGCCAGCCATCTTTTGCTGATTCTTCATGGTAGCTCGGACGATAATCTGCATTGAAGGCATGACCTGCTTCGGGATAGACGATAATTTCTGCGTTAGCATTCGCTGCGCGTAACGCCTGGCGCATGGTTTCTACGGTATCCAGCGGTATTCCCGTATCTTGCCCGCCGTAAAGTCCGAGTACCGGTGCATTAAGGTTGATAGCCACATCGACCGGGTGATGTGGAGAATTCAGCGATTTTTCTCCCACCAGTTTACCGTACCAGGCGACCGCCGCTTTCAGTTGTGGATTATGCGCGGCGTATAACCATGCGATACGTCCACCCCAACAAAAACCAGTCACCATCAGGCGGTGTGCATCACCGCCATTTCTCGCTGCCCAGTTGGCTACGTGATCGAGATCTGCCAGAACTTGCGCATCGGGAACTTTAGAAACCAGCCCGCTAAACAGCGTCTGAATATCAGCAAAATCATTAGGATCGCCCTGGCGGAAGTAGAGCTCCGGCGCGACAGCAAGATAGCCTTCTAACGCCAGGCGACGGCAAACATCCCGAATGTGTTCATGTACGCCGAAAATTTCCTGCACCACAATGACGATCGGTAAAGAGCCTTCAACACCTTTCGGCCTGGCGTGGTAAGCGGGCATGTTTTCGCCCTGAGTGGGTATAGAAGTTTCCCCTGCCAGAACTCCGTCGTCCGGGGTATGTAATACAGTGGAAGCAAGAGGGGAGGCCGCGGGTGCGAAATTTCCGCCCGGCGATTGACCTGATTGTCGTTCTTCTTTCATTGTCATTATCCTTTTTTAATAGCGCACAGCGGTAACTATAGCCAACCCCGTGCAAATTGAATGAATTTGGGAGTGGTTCGGTGTCTGTTGTTTCGGTATAAGCGCAATGAATGAATACCTGCATAAATGTGATTTTCATCACTATTGCAGTTGAAAATAATGTAACTTGTTTCATTCAAAGTGAAATGCGTCACGAAATTCTTTGCCGGGGTTCTGTACAGTACCTCTAAGCAATGCAAGCCAACCTATTAAACAGAGGAGTCTGTTATGTCCAAGTCTGATGTTTTTCACCTCGGCCTCACTAAAAGCGACCTGCAGGGGGCAACACTTGCCATCGTCCCGGGCGACCCTGAGCGAGTTGAAAAAATCGCTGTACTGATGGACAAGCCGGTCAAATTGGCTGCCCACCGTGAATTTACTACCTGGCGTGCTGAGTTAGACGGCAAGCCAGTGATCGTCTGCTCAACCGGTATCGGTGGCCCGTCTACTTCTATCGCTGTGGAAGAATTAGCGCAGTTGGGCATTCGTACCTTCTTGCGTATTGGCACGACCGGTGCGATTCAGCCACATATCAACGTCGGTGATGTTCTGGTGACTACGGCTTCTGTGCGCCTTGATGGTGCCAGCCTGCACTTTGCGCCAATGGAATTCCCAGCGGTTGCTGATTTTGCGTGTACCACCGCTCTGGTTGAAGCTGCGAAGTCTATCGGCGCGACCACGCACATTGGTGTGACGGCGTCCTCCGATACTTTCTACCCAGGCCAGGAGCGTTACGACACCTTCTCAGGCCGCGTAGTGAACCGCTACAAAGGCTCCATGGAAGAGTGGCAGCAGATGGGTGTGATGAACTATGAGATGGAATCCGCCACACTGCTGACCATGTGCGCAAGCCAGGGTCTGCGTGCCGGTATGGTTGCAGGCGTGATTGTAAACCGTACTCAGCAAGAAATTCCTAACGCTGAAACCATGAAGAAAACCGAAAGCCACGCGGTGAAAATTGTGGTCGAAGCTGCTCGTCGCTTAATCTAATCCCTTAAAGCCGGTGCAAGCCGGCTTATTTTTACGCTTTGCGTAACGCCTCGCAGTAAACTCCTTTTCATCTGGACATTTATACAGCACAATTTTATTTTGCTGATGCCTGGTATGGCTTTGTGGGAGTGACTGTGGATATTTCTATTTTATTCGGGCTCGGTATTGCGCTGGTTGGTGTTCTGACTGGCTGGTTGCTGGCAAGTTTACGGGCAGCCCAGCGGCAATCTGCACTGTATGAAGAGCAGCGAGAAATCTACGGCGAACTCACTGCTGCCCGGCAAGAAATGCAGCAAAACCAGCACTGGAAAGAAGAATGTGAGCAACTCAATCGTGAATTACGCACGCAGCTAGAAATCAACAGTGCGCAGGAAGCGGATATCCGCGAACTCTCCACATTGCTGGAACAAACCCGTCTAAATGCTGACGATAAACATCGCCAGATGCTTAATAGCGAACAGCGACTCAGCGAACAATTTGAAAACCTCGCCAACCGAATCTTTGAACAAAGCGGCCGAAAAGTTGAAGAACAAAACCGCCAAAGTTTGAATGGCTTGCTGTCGCCATTGCGCGAACAACTGGATGGCTTTCGCCGCCAGGTGCAGGATAGCTTTGGTCAGGAGGCTCGCGAGCGGCACACGCTGACTCATGAGATCCGCAACCTTCAGCAGCTAAATGCTCAGATGGCGCAAGAGGCGCTAAACCTCACCAAAGCCCTGAAAGGGGATAACAAAACGCAGGGTAACTGGGGCGAGGTCGTATTGACCCGCGTACTGGAAGCATCCGGTTTACGTGAAGGTTATGAATACGAAACTCAGGTGAATATCCAGCTCGAAAATAACAGCCGTATGCAGCCAGATGTCATCGTACGTTTGCCGCAAGGCAAAGATGTGGTGATCGACGCCAAGATGACGCTGGTGGCCTATGAACGTTATTACAATGGCGACGACGAGTTAACGCGAGAAAGTGCGCTCAATGAACATATTGCAGCGATGCGTAATCACATTCGTATGCTGGGCCGCAAAGATTATCAGCAATTACCGGGTTTGCGTTCGCTGGATTATGTGTTGATGTTTATCCCCGTCGAACCTGCATTTTTACTGGCGATTGACCGCCAGCCTGAACTCATCAGCGAAGCGCTGAAAAATAACATCATGCTGGTTAGCCCAACCACATTGTTGGTGGCATTAAGAACCGTTGCCAATTTGTGGCGTTATGAACATCAAAGCCGGAATGCGCAACAAATTGCCGAACGTGCCAGTCGGCTATATGACAAAATGCGCCTCTTTGTTGATGATATGTCGGCGATAGGCCAGAGCCTCGATAAAGCGCAGGATAACTACCGGCAGGCGATGAAAAAACTCGCTTCGGGACGTGGCAATATTCTCGTGCAGGCCGATGCGTTTCGTGGCCTGGGTGTTGAGGTTAAACGTGAGATTAATCCAGATTTGGTCGAGCAGGCCAGATTTGAAGAAGACGATAATTCAGCTCGCCACGAGCATGAATTAGATGAAGAAAACCTGGATGACAACAATTTGGATAACAGACATATCGTGGGTGAACGTTAAACCCAGGTCAAGCGCATGGCTTGAAGCATAGGGCTTTAGGCCTCATTCTGTTACACTTCACAAACATTTTTTGGACAAGCAGGCATTGAGATGGTTGAAGAATCCCAGGAAACAACACACTTTGGTTTTCGCACTGTAGCGAAAGAGCAAAAGGCCGATATGGTCGCTAATGTGTTCCACTCTGTGGCCGCAAAATACGACGTAATGAATGATCTGATGTCATTCGGCATCCATCGCATCTGGAAGCGTTTCACCATTGATTGCAGTGGTGTCCGTCGTGGTCAGCGTGTACTCGATTTAGCGGGAGGCACCGGTGATTTAACCGCTAAATTCTCTCGTCTGGTCGGTGAAACAGGCGAAGTGGTTCTGGCAGATATCAACGACTCAATGCTGAAAATGGGCCGCGAGAAACTTCGCAATATCGGTGTAGTTGGCAATGTGAACTATGTTCAGGCTAACGCCGAAGCTCTGCCATTCCCGGATAACTTCTTTGACTGCATCACTATCTCTTTCGGTCTGCGTAATGTGACAGACAAAGAGAAAGCACTGCGTTCTATGTATCGCGTATTAAAGCCGGGCGGTCGCCTGTTGGTTCTGGAGTTCTCCAAACCGATTATCGAACCCCTGAGCAAAGCCTACGACGCGTACTCATTCCATATTCTGCCGCGTATCGGTGAAATCGTGGCGCAGGATGCAGAAAGCTACCGTTATCTGGCGGAGTCGATTCGCATGCACCCGGATCAAGAAACGCTGAAAGCGATGATGGAAGATGCGGGCTTTGAAAACACCACTTACTTCAACCTGACCGCTGGCGTTGTTGCTTTGCACCGTGGTTATAAATTCTGACAGGGAGTTCGTGATGCCTTTTACACCTCTGATGACTGCTGGGATTGAAAGTGTTCTCAATACCTTTCTCTGGCGTGACCGGGGATTAAAAGCGGCACGTCAGCGCTTAATGGGTAAGGTGTTGCGCGTCGAGCTCAAAGAGTTCGCTTCTCCCCTCGTTTTAGTCTTCAGCGAGCAGCAAATTGACGTGTTAGGTCAATGGGAAGGTGAAGCAGATTGTGTGGTGAAAACCGCTCTTAGCACTCTGCCAAAACTGCGTGACAGGCAACAGCTTACTGCGCTGATTCGTAGCGGTGAGCTGGAAGTAGAAGGCGATCTTCAGGTCGTTCAGAATTGGGTTGCGTTGATGGACCTTGCTGAATTTGATCCGGCAGAATTGTTGGCTCCGTATATCGGCGACATTGCTGCGGAAGGCATCGGCAAGGTGATTCGCGGCGGCAGTAAGTTGCTAAAAAAAGGCTTCAGCCGTAACCAACAATACCTTTCAGAAGCGATTACTGAAGAGTGGAAGATGGCTCCAGGCTCGCTGGAAGTCGCATGGTTTGCTGAGGAAACGGCAGCAGTCGAACGTCAGGTCGAAGCACTCGTTGCGCGACTGGAAAAACTGGAGAACAAATGACGCCTGGAGAAATTCGCCGCCTCTATTTCATCGTTCGCACTTTCTTGAGTTACGGTTTGGATGAGCTGATCCCGCGTATCCGCATTACGCTGCCGTTACGTATCTGGCGACGTATGCTTTTCTGGATGCCAAACCGTCATAAAGACAAACTCCTCGGTGAGCGTTTACGGCTGGCATTACAGGAACTGGGTCCGGTATGGATTAAGTTTGGGCAGATGCTCTCAACTCGTCGCGACCTGTTTCCACCGCAAATAGCTGATCAGCTTGCCATGCTCCAGGACCGTGTTGCCCCGTTTGATGGAGCATTAGCAAAACAACAAATCGAACAAGCGATGGGCGGCATTCCTGTTGAGACCTGGTTCGATGATTTTGATATCACACCGTTGGCGTCGGCTTCTATCGCCCAGGTTCATACGGCTCGCCTGAAAGAAAATGGCCGAGAAGTGGTCATCAAAGTGATTCGCCCGGATATCCTGCCGATTATTAGAGCCGATATGAAGCTTATCTATCGCCTCGCGCGTTGGGTGCCACGACTCCTGCCTGATGGTCGCCGTTTGCGCCCGTTGGAAGTGGTGCGTGAATACGAAAAAACACTCATTGATGAGCTGAATCTTCTACGTGAATCTGCGAATGCTATCCAGTTGCGTCGGAATTTTGAAGACAGCCCAATGCTGTATGTGCCGGAAGTGTTCTCTGACTATTGTAGTCAGGACATGATGGTGATGGAGCGCATCTACGGCATTCCCGTTTCTGATATTGCCATGCTTCACAAGCAAGGGACTAACATGAAATTGTTGGCAGAACGTGGCGTGCAGGTGTTCTTCACTCAGGTTTTCCGCGACAGTTTCTTCCATGCTGATATGCATCCTGGCAACATCTTTGTTAGCTATGAGCACCCGGAAGATCCGCAATATATCGGTATCGACTGCGGCATTGTTGGCTCGCTCAACAAGGAAGATAAGCGCTATCTGGCAGAAAACTTTATTGCTTTCTTTAACCGTGATTATCGCAAAGTGGCTGAGTTGCATGTGGACTCTGGCTGGGTACCTCCCGATACCAACGTTGAAGACTTTGAGTTTGCGATTCGTACTGTTTGCGAACCTATCTTCGAGAAACCGCTGGCCGAGATTTCTTTTGGCCACGTGTTGCTGAACCTGTTTAACACGGCTCGTCGCTTTAATATGGAAGTTCAGCCACAGCTTGTTTTGCTGCAAAAGACGCTTCTTTACGTTGAAGGCCTCGGAAGACAGCTTTATCCAGAACTGGATTTGTGGAAAACAGCCAAACCTTTCCTGGAAGACTGGATCAAAGATCAGGTTGGAATACCGGCACTTATTCGCACCCTTAAAGAGAAAGCGCCGTTCTGGATTGAAAAAATGCCAGAGCTACCGGAACTGATGTACGACAGTTTGCGCCAGGGTAAACAATTACAAAATAGTGTTGATAAAATAACGCGTGATTTACAACGCAATCAGGTTCGTCAGGCACAATCGCGCTACCTGTTCGGCATCGGTGCGACGCTGATGATAAGCGGCACGTTATTACTCATTAACAAGCCTGAATGGGAATTTATGCCTGCCTGGATAATGGCTGGCGGCATTGTGACCTGGTTGATTGGCTGGCGGCGCTCGGCCTGAGTTGTTTTTAATCGTTTTTAACAGACAACGTGCGGTACAATACAGACCGTTATTCTTTTTATCACTGTGACTTTGAGGCAACATTATGGGTGGTATCAGTATTTGGCAATTGTTGATCATTGCCGTGATCGTCGTTCTGCTTTTCGGCACCAAAAAACTCGGTTCTATCGGCTCTGATTTGGGCGCATCCATCAAAGGCTTTAAAAAAGCCATGGGTGACGATGAAGACAAAGAGAAAGACAAATCCGTTCAGGATGCTGATTTCACAGCGAAAACGCTTGCTGATAAGCAGCCTGGCGAAGTGAAGAAAGACGAAGCAAAGAGCAACGATAAAGAGCAGGTGTAAACCGTGTTCGATATTGGTTTCAGTGAACTGCTACTGGTATTCGTTATTGGCCTGATTGTTCTCGGGCCACAACGTTTGCCTGTGGCCGTTAAAACGGTTGTTGGCTGGGTGCGCGCCCTGCGTTCACTTGCGGCAACCGTACAAAATGAACTGGTTCAGGAACTGAAAATCCAGGAGCTGCAAGACAGCCTAAAGAAGGTTGAAAAAGCGAGCATGGATAACCTGACTCCGGAGTTAAAAGCCTCCATGGATGAGCTGCGTCAGGCGGCTGAGTCTATGAAGCGCTCGTACACGCATGAACCTGAGAAGGCGAGTGACGAGGCTCATACCATCCATAACCCGCTGGTCAAAGATGCCGAGGACAGTCACGACGGTGTGACACCGGCAGCGGCTGCGCATCAGGCTAGTGCGCCTGAAAAAGTGCCTGAAACTGCAACGGAAGAAGCATCTGTCGAGTTAATTCAGCCTCAGATTAAACCCGTCGCAGAGCCAGTCAAAACTCCAGTTTCTTCTCAACCTTCGAGTGATAAACAGTAAACATGGCCGTTGAAGATACCCAACCGCTTATCAGCCATCTGATAGAGCTGCGCAAGCGACTGTTAAATAGCATTATCGCTGTGCTGGTGATTTTCCTGGCACTGGTTTACTTTGCCAACGACATTTATCAGATTGTCTCAGCCCCGCTGATTAAGCAGATGCCGATTGGGTCAACGATGATTGCGACCGATGTTGCGTCGCCGTTTTTTGCCCCAATTAAACTGACAATTTATGTCGCCGTGTTCTTATCGGCTCCAGTCATTCTTTACCAAATCTGGGCGTTTATCGCGCCTGCACTCTATAAGCACGAGCGCAAATTAGTGATGCCACTGCTGTTTTCCAGCACGCTGTTATTCTACATCGGCATCGCTTTTGCTTATTTTGTTGTCTTCCCGCTGGCATTTGGTTTCCTGACCAAAACTGCGCCAGTCGGTGTCATCGTATCGACCGACATTACGAAATACCTCGATTTTGTCATGGCTTTATTTATGGCGTTCGGTGTGGCGTTTGAAGTGCCGGTTGCCATTATTTTGCTGTGCTGGATGGGAGTAACTTCACCCGAAGCGCTGAAACAGAAACGCCCGTACATTTTAGTTGGTGCGTTTGTGGTCGGGATGCTGTTAACACCACCGGATGTGTTTTCGCAGACGCTACTGGCGATTCCGATGTACTGCCTGTTTGAAGTAGGGATTTT
Organism: Buttiauxella agrestis ATCC 33320; assembly: GCF_000735355.1. Taxonomy (GTDB): domain Bacteria; phylum Pseudomonadota; class Gammaproteobacteria; order Enterobacterales; family Enterobacteriaceae; genus Buttiauxella; species Buttiauxella agrestis. Next base: position 12,614 of record NZ_JMPI01000001.1, on the reverse strand, counting down.
CTTCTCTCGTTTCTATGTCGGTAAAGGGCGTAGAAGAGGTGAGGAAGAAGACCCGGAAGAAGCACCAGAAGCAGAAGACGATCACTCTAAGTAAGAGTCATAATATCAGGCCGCCCATCAGGGCGGTCGTCGTTTGGAAGGCACAATTTAGAAGGCACTATGTTTGATATCGGTGTAAATCTTACCAGCTCTCAATTTGCCAAAGACCATGCGGATGTTGTTACCCGTGCACAGCTTGCAGGAGTGAGCGGTATGTTGCTGACGGGCACAAACCTTCACGAAAGCCAGCAGGCGCTTTTACTGGCGCAACAGTATCAGGGGTGTTGGTCTACAGCCGGTGTTCACCCGCATGACGCCAGCCAATGGCAGGACGAAACGGCGCAAGCCATTCGTGAACTTGCTGGTGCATCTGAAGTCGTGGCTATTGGCGAGTGCGGCCTGGATTTTAACCGTAATTTTTCAACACCAGCTGAACAAGAACGCGCTTTTACCGCACAATTGGCCCTGGCGGCCGACCTGATGATGCCGGTATTTTTACACTGCCGTGAAGCACACGAACGCTTTATTGCATTGCTCGACCCGTGGCTCGATAAATTGCCCGGCGTGGTGCTGCACTGCTTTACAGGCACTGAAGACGAGGCCCGTGAATGTCTGGCTCGTGGGCTTTTTATTGGCGTAACCGGTTGGGTATGCGATGAGCGTCGCGGCCTTGAATTACGTGAGTTATTGCCGGTGATTCCAGCGCATCAGTTATTACTGGAAACTGATGCCCCTTATTTGTTACCGCGGGATCTAAAACCAAAACCTGCTTCCCGGCGGAACGAACCCTGCTACTTGCCTCATATCCTGAACAAGGTGGCCGAATGGCGCGGAGAAGACCCCGCCTGGCTTGCGCAAGTAACAGATGACAATGCCCGCCGTCTTTTTCGGCTGGCTTAAATCAGGAGAAAATCAATGAGCTATGCATTTCCCGGTACGTTTCCTGGTCGCCGTATGCGCCGCGTCCGTCGTCACGATTTCAGCCGCCGCCTGGTCGCCGAGAATCAATTAACGGTTAACGACCTTATCTATCCTGTATTCGTGATGGAAGGTCAGAATCGCCAGGAAGAAGTAACGTCGATGCCGGGTGTTTACCGCATGACTATCGATTTGCTGCTCAAAGAGGCGGAAACCGTTGCGAAGCTGGGTGTGCCGGTGTTGTCTCTGTTCCCGGTTATTGAAAGCGCTGGAAAATCACTGCACGCCGAAGAAGCATATAACCCGAATGGCCTGGTTCAGCGTGCGGTGCGTGCGCTGAAAGATGCCGTACCGGAATTAGGTTTACTGACTGACGTTGCGCTCGATCCGTATACCACGCACGGTCAGGATGGCGTCATCGATCAGGACGGTTATGTTATCAACGACATTACCCGTGAGATTCTGGTGCGCCAGGCGTTGTCTCATGCTGAAGCCGGAGCCGAAATCATTGCCCCAAGCGATATGATGGATGGTCGTATCGGTGCGATTCGCGACCAGCTTGAACTGGATGGCTTCGTGAATACGCAAATCATGTCTTATGCGGCTAAATACGCTTCCTGCTATTACGGTCCGTTCCGCGATGCAATTGGTTCTTCAGGCAATCTGAAAGGTGGCAATAAAAAGACTTATCAGATGGACCCGGCCAATGGTGATGAAGCATTGCAAGAAGTCGCGCAAGATCTGCAAGAAGGCGCGGATATGGTGATGGTGAAACCGGGTATGCCGTATCTGGATGTGGTTCGTCGCGTGAAAGATACGTTCGGTGTGCCGACTTTTGCCTACCAGGTTTCTGGCGAATATGCGATGCATATGGCCGCGATTCAAAATGGCTGGTTGGCAGAAAAACCGGCCATTATGGAATCACTGTTGTGCTTTAAACGTGCTGGCGCTGATGGCGTGTTGACGTACTTCTCGAAGCGAGTCGCTCAGTGGCTGCACGATGAGCAAATGCAACGCTAGATGCTAAAAGTAAGGCCAGCATTTGCTGGCCTTATTTATTTCTTTTTAAAGTCTGTGTTCTTCACACTCTGCATAACCTGTTTATTTAACAGATTAAGCAGCAGCATCGAACGAGCCTCGCCGTCCGGTTCGCCAAAGATCGCCTCCAGACCTTCAAATGCCCCTTCTGTGATCACCACGCTATCGCCAGGGTACGGCGTTTCAGGGTCGGTGACATTTTCAGGCTGGTAATTCACCAGTTGTTCGATGACATCAGCCGGAACGGTTGCAGGCTGGGCACCGAAGCGCACGAAATGGCTGACACCACGGGTTGAATGGATTGTCGTCGTGTGAATAGTTTCAGGGTCAAACTGGACAAACATATAGTTTGGGAACAATGGTTCTTTGACCGCAGTGCGTTTGCCTCGCACGATCTTTTCGAGTGTGATCATCGGGGTGAGGCAATTAACTTCCTGGCGCTGAAGATGTTCTTGCGCCCGCAGTAATTGACCCCGTTTGCAGTAGAGCAGATACCAGGATTCCATAATTTCTCTTTTTCCTAATCAACCGAGGAAGAATAGCAAAAGGCCGTTATGAGGGATAGACAGCATAAGTATAACCAAACACCGATTGGTCATCCGTTACCCATTTACGCGTTATTAACAAAAATACAGCATGCGGTGCATGAAGACCGTATAATGAGCGCAAAATCCTGACTACGATTAATTGCATGAAATACCACGACCTACGCGACTTTCTGGAACTACTCGAACAACGCGGCGAACTCAAGCGTATCGCGATGCCAGTCGATCCTTACCTGGAAATGACTGAAATTGCCGATCGTACTTTGCGCGCCAATGGCCCCGCACTGCTGTTTGAAAACCCAAAAGGGTACGATATGCCGGTGCTGTGCAACCTGTTTGGTACGCCGAAGCGTGTCGCGATGGGAATGGGGCAGGAAGATGTTTCTGCACTGCGCGAAGTCGGTAAGTTACTGGCCTTCCTGAAAGAGCCTGAGCCGCCAAAAGGCTTCCGCGATTTATTCGATAAACTTCCTCAGTTCAAGCAAGTCCTGAATATGCCGACCAAACGGCTGCGTAATGCCCCTTGTCAGGAGCAAATTTTTGAAGGGGATGAAGTCGATTTATCGCGTATTCCTATCATGCAATGCTGGCCGGAAGATGCCGCGCCGCTGATTACCTGGGGTTTAACGGTAACGCGTGGTCCACATAAAGAGCGCCAGAATCTGGGCATTTATCGCCAGCAACTTATCGGTAAAAACAAACTGATTATGCGTTGGTTGTCACATCGTGGCGGCGCGCTGGATTTCCAGGAATGGTGTGCGGAGCATCCCGGTGAGCGCTTCCCGGTTTCTGTAGCATTAGGCGCTGACCCGGCAACAATTCTTGGTGCAGTCACCCCTGTACCCGATACGCTTTCTGAGTATGCCTTTGCTGGTTTGCTGCGTGGAACCAAAACTGAAGTTGTGAAATGTATTTCTAACGATCTCGAAGTGCCTGCCAGCGCTGAAATTGTGCTGGAAGGGTATATCGAGCCGGGCGAAATGGCGCCAGAAGGGCCATATGGCGACCATACAGGCTACTACAATGAAGTAGATGACTTCCCGGTATTTACCGTGACGCATATTACTCAGCGCCAGAATCCGATTTACCATTCAACTTATACCGGACGCCCACCCGATGAACCTGCCGTCCTGGGCGTGGCACTCAATGAAGTGTTTGTGCCGATTTTGCAGAAGCAATTTCCGGAGATTGTTGATTTTTATCTGCCGCCGGAAGGCTGCTCCTATCGCCTCGCGGTTGTGACGATTAAGAAACAATACGCGGGCCATGCTAAACGCGTGATGATGGGCGTCTGGTCTTTCTTGCGGCAGTTTATGTACACCAAGTTTGTCATCGTATGTGATGACGATGTTAACGCGCGTGACTGGAACGATGTGATTTGGGCCATCACCACGCGTATGGATCCGGCACGTGATACCGTTCTGGTAGAGAACACGCCGATCGATTACCTGGATTTTGCCTCGCCGGTTTCCGGTCTTGGTTCAAAAATGGGACTGGATGCCACCAATAAATGGCCGGGGGAAACCCAACGTGAGTGGGGTCGTCCTATTAAGAAAGATGCAGAAGTATGCGCGCGTATTGATGCAATCTGGGACGAACTGGCTATTTTCGACGACAGTAAAAACGCCTGAACGGCGGATTTTACCGTTTTGCATTATTGACCCGACAGAGGGGAAGCATGACAACCTTAAGCTGTAAAGTGACCTCGGTAGAAGCGATAACTGACACGGTATATCGCGTTCGATTACTGCCGGAAGCGAAATTCTCCTTTCAGGCCGGGCAGTATTTGATGGTGGTGATGGATGAGCGCGACAAACGCCCGTTCTCCATGGCATCCACGCCGAGTGACCATGAGTTTATCGAGCTGCATATTGGCGCTTCAGAGATCAATTTGTACGCCATGGCCGTGATGGACCGAATTCTCAAAGAGAAAGAAATCGTCGTTGATATTCCGCACGGCGATGCCTGGCTGCGTTATGACGAAGATCGCCCGCTGATTCTGATTGCAGGCGGCACCGGTTTCTCATACGTCCGTTCTATTTTGCTGACGGCGCTGGCGCGTAACCCACAACGTGAAATCGCGATTTACTGGGGTGGCCGTGAAGATAAGCATCTTTATGATCTGTCAGAATTAGAAGCGTTGTCTGTGGTTCATCCAAACCTGCGCGTTGAGGCGGTTGTTGAACAGCCGGAAGAGGGTTGGCGTGGGCGCACGGGCACGGTTTTAACTGCCGTGATGCAGGATTACGGAACGCTTGCCGGACACGACATCTATATTGCTGGACGTTTTGAAATGGCGAAAATTGCTCGCGATTTGTTCTGCAATGAACGTAGTGCGCAGGTTGATCGCATGTTTGGTGATGCGTTCTCGTTTATCTGATGCAATAAAAAACCCGCCCCTGACGGGCGGGAAAAACGGCAACTAAACTTTTTGAAAAAATCTGCAAAGAAAACGACTTAAACTCGTTCAATAACAGTGGCAATACCCTGGCCTAATCCGATGCACATAGTGGCGAGGCCAAACTGCGCATCGCGACGTTCCATCAGGTTTAACAGCGTGGTGCTAATGCGTGTACCGGAGCAACCCAGCGGGTGGCCCAACGCAATTGCACCGCCATTCAGGTTAATCTTCTCGTCGATCTTATCCATTAAGCCCAGATCTTTAATACATGGCAGGATCTGCGCGGCGAACGCTTCGTTCATCTCAAATAGGTCGATATCGGCAGCAGTCAGGCCCGCTTTTTTCAACGCCAGTTGTGATGCGGGAACCGGACCGTAGCCCATAATGGAAGGATCACAGCCCACAACGGCCATTGAGCGGACGTATGCGCGAATCTTAAGGCCGAGTTCTTTGGCTCGGGTTTCGCTCATCAGCAACATCGCTGATGCGCCATCGGAAAGCGCAGAAGAGCTGCCCGCCGTAACGGTACCGTTGACCGGGTCAAATGCCGGTTTCAGCGCCGCCAGACCTTCAACAGTCGTTTCCGGGCGAATCACTTCATCGTAATCAAAACGCTTAAGCACGCCGTCTGCGTCATGGCCGCCGATTGGCAGGATTTCATTTTTGAAATGACCTGCTTCGGTAGCAGCCCATGCGCGCTGGTGTGAACGTGCGGCAAACTGATCCTGCATTTCACGGCTAATGCCATGCATACGCGATAGCATTTCAGCGGTTAAACCCATCATACCTGCGGCCTTGGCGACGTTGCGGCTCAGGCCCGGATGGAAATCAACGCCGTGGTTCATCGGCACGTGGCCCATGTGTTCCACGCCACCAATCAGGCAAGCATGTGCATCACCGGTCTGAATCATTCGAGCAGCATCATGCAGCGCCTGCATGGATGATCCACATAAGCGGTTTACCGTAACAGCTGGAACTGAATGTGGGATCTCCGCCAGCAGCGAGGCGTTACGCGCAATATTGAAACCTTGCTCTAGCGTCTGCTGCACGCAACCCCAGTAAATGTCATCCAGCGCAGCGGCTTCTAAGGCCGGGTTGCGCGACAAAATTCCACGCATCAAATGAGCTGATAAATCTTCTGCACGCAAATTGCGAAACGCACCGCCTTTTGAACGGCCCATCGGGGTGCGGATGGCATCAACAATTACAACCTTTTCCATGATCACTCCTCAGGCACTTTTCAGGTCACTGGCTGGGCGCGCTGGCTCAACCGGTGGATAGTACGGCTCGTTATGGGACGCTTTAGTACGCAGACCGTCCGGCGCCTGGTAGAGCGGGCCAAGATGTTCGTACTGTTGCGCCATATCGAGATATTTCGCGCTGCCGATGGTGTCTAACCAGCGGAATGCGCCACCGTGGAATGGAGGGAATCCCAGACCGTAAACCAGTGCCATATCTGCTTCTGCTGGGCTTGCGATGATGCCTTCTTCCAGGCAGCGCACCACTTCGTTGACCATTGGGATCATCATGCGAGCAATGATTTCTTCGTCGCTGAAATCGTGACGCGGCTTGCTGACATCGGCCAGCAGGCCGTCAGTCGCTTCATCCTGCTCTTTGCGCGGTTTTCCTTTGCTGTCTTGTTTGTAACGATAGAAACCCTGCTGGGTTTTTTGGCCGTAGCGGCCTGCGTCAAACATGGCATCAACGGCATCGCGATAATCTTTCTGCATACGCTGCGGGAAACCTGCCGCCATCACTGCTTGAGCGTGGTGCGCGGTATCAATGCCGACAACGTCGAGCAGATACGCCGGGCCCATCGGCCAGCCGAACTGTTTTTCCATCACTTTGTCGATTTGACGGAAATCGGCACCGTCGCGCATCAACTGGCTAAAACCTGCAAAGTACGGGAACAGCACGCGGTTGACGAAGAAACCTGGGCAGTCGTTTACCACGATTGGCGTTTTGCCCATTTTGCTGGCCCAGGCGACGACCTTAGCGATAGTTTGCTCAGAGGTTTTCTCGCCGCGAATCACTTCCACTAACGGCATGCGATGCACCGGGTTAAAGAAGTGCATACCGCAGAAGTTTTCCGGGCGCTTCAGGCTATTTGCCAACTCGCCAATCGGAATGGTCGAGGTGTTCGACGCCAGAACGGTATCCGGGCGCACTTTATCTTCCACTTCTGCCAGAACGGCTTTCTTCACTTTCGGGTTTTCTACCACTGCTTCAACTACCACATCGACACGCTCAAAACCGGCGTAATCGAGTGTTGGATGAATGGTGGCAATCACACCCGCCAGTTTCATGCCGTCAATTTTGCCGCGTTCCAGCTGTTTGTTGAGCAGTTTGCTGGCTTCGTTAATACCCAGTTCCAGCGACTTCTCGTTAATATCCTTCATTAATACCGGCACGCCTTTCCAGGCAGACTGGTAAGCAATGCCGCCGCCCATGATCCCGGCACCAAGAACGGCTGCCTGTTTCGGGGTTTCGGTATTTTTGGTCAGCTTCTTCGCCTGACCTTTTATGTATTGGTCGTTGAGGAAAATCCCGACCAGCGCACGGGCCTCATTAGAACGCGCCAGCGGCACGAAACTTTGAGTCTCCAGTTGTAATGCTTCGTCACGGCCCATTCGTGCCGCGGCTTCGATGGTTTTGACTGCCGTCATTGGTGCCGGGTAATGCTTACCCGCAATCTGCATCACCATGCTTTTGGCAATAGTGAAGCTCATGGTGGCTTCGATCTTGCTCAGCTTCAAAGGTTGCAGTTTTGGTGCACGTTTGGCTTTCCAGTCCAGATCGCCATTAATCGCCTGGCGCAGTATAGCCAGTGCGCCATCGCGCAGTTTTTCAGTTTTAACGACACCATCAACTAAGCCGAGCTTTTGCGCTTCAACCGCACCAACATCTTTCCCTGCGGTGATAATTTCCAGTGCGCTGTCAGCACCCAGTAAACGTGGCAGACGCACAGAACCACCGAAGCCTGGCATGATGCCCAGTTTGGTTTCCGGCAGGCCGATGCGGGTATCCGGAGTTGCCAGACGGTAATCCGTTGCCAGCACACATTCACAGCCGCCGCCAAGTGCGTAACCATTTACCGCAGCAATGGTTGGGACGGGCAAATCTTCCAGGCGGTTGAATACGCTGTTGGCAAATTGCAGCCAGTGTGTCAGTTGCTCCGCTGGAACCAGGAACAGCGACAGGAATTCGGTAATATCAGCGCCAACGATAAACGCGGCTTTATTGGAACTAAGCAACAGGCCTTTCAGACTAGGCTGCTTTTCAAGTACATCCAGTGCCTGGCCGAGGCTTGCTACGGTCGCGGTGTCGAGTTTGTTCACTGAGCCGGGCGCATCAAATACCAGTTCTGCGATGCCATCTTCCAGCCAGTCGAGATGTAAGGTTTCACCTTGGTAGAGCATGTCAGTCTCCTGAATCCAGCAATGGGATCTGGTCGTACCAGATGGAGAGGAGTGTGGAATTGATGTTAATGAAATGCAAATGACTCTTTAAATATTTGCAAAGATGATCACAGCCACTGGAAATAAGTTCGCAAACTTTACGGTGTGCTAAGATGCGTGGCGTTCAGTTTATGAAAAAAACAGAAGGGTAAATCATGGATTCACTGGCCTCACTTTATAAAGATCATGTGGCAACTTTGCAGGAACGTACCCGCAATGTTCTGGCGCGTTTTAATCTCGACGCGCTGTTGATTCACTCGGGCGAGCTAGTCAACGTCTTCCTCGATGATCATCCGTATCCGTTCAAAGTTAACCCACAATTCAAAGCCTGGGTTCCGGTGACACAAGTGCCAAACTGCTGGCTGCTGGTGGATGGCGTGAACAAACCTAAGCTGTGGTTCTACCTGCCGGTTGATTACTGGCACAACGTTGAACCGCTGCCAGAATCCTTCTGGACTGACGAAATTGAAGTGATTGCTTTGCCAAAAGCAGATGGCATTGGCAGCCAGTTGCCTGCTGCGCGTGGCAATATCGGTTATATCGGGCCGGTGCCAGAACGTGCCATTCAGCTTGAAATTCAGGGTGCGAACATCAACCCGAAAGGAGTGATTGATTATCTGCATTATCATCGCTCTTATAAAACTGACTACGAGCTGGCGTGTATGCGTGAAGCGCAGAAAACCGCAGTGGTTGGCCATCAGGCAGCTCATGAAGCCTTCCTTTCCGGGATGAGCGAATTTGATATCAACCTGGCTTATTTGACCGCAACCGGGCACCGCGATACCGATGTGCCATATGGCAATATTGTGGCGCTCAACGAGCACGCGGCAGTTTTGCATTACACCAAATTAGATAATCGTGCACCTGCTGAAATGCGTAGCTTCCTTTTAGATGCTGGCGCGGAATACAACGGCTATGCGGCTGATTTAACGCGTACCTGGTCGGCTAATAGCGACAATGATTATGCTCAATTGGTGAAAGACGTTAATGCCGAACAACTGGCGTTAATTGACACCCTGAAAGCGGGTGTGCGTTACACCGATTACCATATTCAGTTCCATCAACGTATTGCGAAGCTGCTGAACCGCCATAAGCTAGTAACGGGTATTAGCGAAGAAGCGATGGTGGAAACCGGCATTACTGGGCCATTTATGCCACACGGTCTGGGTCACCCGCTGGGTTTGCAGGTTCATGATGTCGCTGGCTTCATGCAGGATGACGCAGGGACGCACATGGCTGCGCCTTCTCAATATCCGTATCTGCGCTGCACGCGTATTCTGGAGCCGCGTATGGTTCTGACTATCGAGCCGGGCATTTACTTCATTGAGTCGTTACTCGCACCGTGGCGCGAAGGCCAGTACAGCAAACACTTCGATTGGCAGCGCATTGAAGCAATGAAACCTTTCGGTGGCGTTCGCATTGAAGACAACGTGATTGTTTACGAAAACAGTGTTGAAAACATGACGCGTGATTTGAAACTGGCGTAATGGATAGCTGGCTGATTCCTGCTGAGTCCGTCACGGTCGCTGAGGAAATCAAGAAGAGTCGCTTTATTACGCTGGTCGCGCATACGACTGGCGTAATAGAGGCGAAAGCGTTTCTTGAACACGTGCGTTCTGAACACCCGGATGCCCGGCATCATTGCTGGGCCTGGGTGGCTGGTGCGCCTGATGACTCACAGCAATTAGGCTTTTCTGATGATGGCGAGCCAGCAGGCACAGCCGGTAAGCCAATGCTTGCCCAGCTTATGGGAAGTGGTATTGGTGAAATCACCGCTGTCGTCGTGCGTTACTCTGGCGGTATTAAGCTCGGAACGGGCGGCCTGGTAAAAGCTTATGGCGGCGGCGTGCAGGCGGCGTTAAATCAATTGTCTACGGTGCTCAAAGTTCCGTTAACCGAATATACTTTGCAGTGTGATTATGCGCAGCTTGCGGGAATCGAAACATTGCTTAAGCAGTTCGATGGCATCCTGGTGCAAAGTGATTTTCAGGCATCTGTATTATTACGTGTGGCGTTGCCGCCCGCAAAACTCGCTGACTTTTCAGTCAGACTTGCAGATTTTAGCCGCGGTGCATTGCATTTATTGCCGGCTGAATAATAATTCCCTCTCGTTATTTTTTGATAGTTAAGGAAGCGGCTGAAATGCATTTTCGCGCCATAACCCGAATCGTTGGTCTGTTAGTCATTTTATTTTCTGTGACCATGATTATTCCCGGGTTGGTAGCTTTAATTTATCGCGATGGTGCTGGCCGAGCTTTCACCCAGACTTTCTTCGCAGCGTTACTCATTGGTTCTTTTTTGTGGTGGCCTAACAGGCGGCAAAAAAGTGAGCTGAAACCGCGAGAAGGATTCCTGATCGTCGTACTCTTCTGGACGGTGCTGGGGAGCGTGGGGGCATTGCCTTTTATCTTCGCCGAACAACCGAATCTGACTATTACCGATGCATTCTTTGAATCGTTCTCGGGCTTAACCACTACCGGGGCGACGACGCTAGTCGGGCTCGATACGCTTCCTCACGCCATTTTGTTTTATCGGCAAATGCTGCAGTGGTTTGGCGGTATGGGGATCATTGTTCTCGCTGTAGCCATTTTGCCAATTCTGGGCGTGGGTGGGATGCAGTTGTATCGCGCTGAAATGCCAGGGCCACTTAAAGATAATAAAATGCGCCCGCGTATCGCGGATACTGCAAAAACCCTATGGCTCATCTATGTATTGTTAACCGTTGCATGCGCTCTTGCGCTTTGGTTTGCGGGCATGCCGGCGTTTGATGCAATTGGCCATAGTTTTGCGACTATTGCGATTGGGGGGTTTTCCACTCATGACGCCAGCATTGGTTATTTTGATAGTCCCACCATTAATACAATTATCGCCATCTTCCTGCTGATTTCCGGGTGTAACTACGGTTTGCACTTCTCTTTATTAAGCGGGCGTAATTTAAAAGTTTATTGGCGCGATCCTGAATTCCGTATGTTCATTGGCGTACAACTGACGCTGGTGGCTATTTGTACCTTGGTATTGTGGTTCCATAATACTTACCAGACGGCACTGTTAACGCTGAATCAGGCATTCTTCCAGGTTGTCTCGATGGCGACGACCGCCGGGTTCACAACCGACAGTATCGCGCGTTGGCCCTTGTTCTTACCGGTGTTGTTGCTGTGCTCTGCTTTTATAGGGGGTTGCGCGGGTTCAACGGGCGGCGGCCTGAAGGTCATTCGTATTCTGCTGTTATTCAAGCAGGGGAACCGGGAGCTGAAACGCCTCGTGCACCCAAATGCGGTATATAGCATCAAGCTCGGCAACCGCGCGCTGCCCGAACGTATTCTTGAAGCAGTGTGGGGATTCTTCTCTGCTTATGCATTGGTCTTCATCGTGAGTATGCTGGCGATTATTGCGACGGGCGTGGATGACTTCTCAGCTTTTGCTTCCGTGGCGGCTACGCTGAATAACCTTGGCCCAGGTTTGGGGGTCGTGGCAGACAACTTTGCCAGCATGAATCCTGTGGCGAAATGGATACTGATCGCTAACATGCTATTTGGTCGTCTTGAAGTGTTCACTTTACTTGTATTGTTTACGCCAACTTTCTGGCGAGAGTAACCGGAGCCTGTAGTGAGAACTTTAATTCTGTTTTCGACCCGTGATGGTCAAACTCGCGAGATTGCTTCTTATATAGCATCTGAGTTGAAAGAGCTGGGTGTTGAGAGTGATGTGGTTAACTTGCATCGCAGTGGCGTAATTGCCTGGGGCAATTACGAACGTGTAGTGATTGGTGCTTCTATTCGTTACGGGCATTTCCATTCTTCAGTGGCTGCTTTTGTGAAAAAGCATCAGCAAGCGTTGAATAAGATCCCCAGTGCTTTCTTCTCTGTGAACCTGGTGGCGCGTAAACCAGAGAAGCGCTCCCCGCAAACCAACTCTTATACACGCAAGTTTTTGCTGACGTCCCCCTGGCAGCCAAATCACTGCGCGGTGTTTGCTGGTGCGCTGCGTTATCCGCGTTATCGTTGGTACGATCGCGTGATGATTCGCTTAATTATGAAGATGACTGGCGGCGAAACAGATATTAGCAAAGAAGTTGTTTATACAGATTGGCCTCAGGTGGCCCGTTTCGCGCAAGAGATAGCCCATTTAAACAGCAAATAATGTCGAAAATGGTCGTTTTGTCGAAAAAAGAGGCGCTCAGTCATTTTTTTGCAATAAACACTTGTCAGCTTCCGG